>JBJEHI010000045.1:1542-61788 GCA_051875915.1 Bacteroides sp. | reverse complement strand
CTGAAAACCGTACGTTTACCTTGGTGATGCCGTTGTCATCTTGATAGATGAGTATTTTATTATCGTTTTGTTGCATAATTCTATGATATTAAATAATTGTCATATCCAAATCTGTTCCAGGCATCAAGGACGAGGCGTTTGGTGCGGTACTCGCCGTATTGGCGGAGTTCGTTGTCTTTGAGCACTCGGAAGGTTTCGTTGATGCAACCTTCGCCGCATACGTCTTCGGGGTCGAGGATGTAGCGGAGGTCTTCGGTGGTGAGTCCGTAGAGGTGGGCAAAGATGGCATCCAGCTCAGCTTGCAGCAGGGCACGACGGTCGGGATTGAATATCCACGGCTGTTTGTCGCCTAACTGCGGCAGTTCAGCGCGTTGCTCTTCGTTCATCTCTTCCCATAACTCTGTAGCCCAGCCATCGAGGTCGTGGTTGAAATAACAGAGCTCGGCTACTCGCTTAACAATCTGCCATTGCATGGGGGATGGGATTTGCTCGGGAGTGAGGACGGGCATTTGTTTCATTATAAACAACCCCATACTTGAACCACCTACTTTTTGTTTTGCCACATAATCAAATACCAAAGAGGATAACAGCGCGGCGAAACACGCACTGGGGATAAGGCCCCGCGAAGTGAAAACGAGCGGGGCCTTATGCCCAGCGGCCATGCCGCTGGGCATAAGGCTTGCTACGCAAGTTCTCGCATCAGCTGCTCTTGCAACATCGCGGAAAGCAATGTAATAGCTATCATTCCATTGCCATCTTATGTTACCTTTTTTATCCATATCCACTAATCGGTTATCAACCAATGTTTTTTTCACCCAATACCATGGTGATATCGTAGATGACGTTTCTTGTAATTTGGATACATCTGTCCCTTCGATGGAATTTGGTCGAGTGGTGACTTCATATTCATTAGGGAAAGAACCGTAATGATGGTTGTAGAACCAAATCATTTTGCCTTCATATAATGG
Organism: Bacteroides sp.; assembly: GCA_051875915.1. Lineage (GTDB taxonomy): Bacteria > Bacteroidota > Bacteroidia > Bacteroidales > Bacteroidaceae > Bacteroides. Next base: position 60,820 of record JBJEHI010000045.1, on the reverse strand, counting down.
AACGTATTCTTCATCATTGACAAAATATGAACTGCCTGTTTGTATTCCACCCATTTCGTCAAGTTGTCTTCTCGTCTGAAATAACGAGCTTGCAGATGCCATATTAAACATCATCATAAAACGAATTCCCCATGGGTCTTCACTCGTTTCTTCATTGAAAAGAATTGGTGCATGACGATATATTTTTGAAGTCAGTAAAGCATCTTTTGATGTCCTGAATATAGGACAAAGTTTTGTATTCGGATTAAACCGTGCAAAGTCTGATGTCTGCAAGGTATAGATGCGTCGAGGGTCAAGAAGATGGTCAATGCGAGTGAGGTAGAAACCTCCACTCACAGTACGTGGTTCTGTCTGAGGCTTTCCTGCTGTCAGCAGGCAGAATTTGAATCTGCTATCAATGTCAAACAACTTTTCTCTATTCTCAAAATCATACAGTGACACCAACCTGTTCTCGTCAATTAGTTTGGAGAAGAAAGCCTTGTTGCTGTCGTTGACTGCAATACCTGTAGGCAACACCAATCCCCATGCCTCCTTTGAGAACGTGAGACATAGTTCGGCAAACAAAGAAGAAAGCTCTAATTTCCCGACTGCTGTCAATGGGAATCTATTTGAGTTCTTGACAAATGAACTTTGGCAGGCAATAGCATTTCCTGCCGCAATGAATTCATCATACAATATAGGATTAGTGTCAGCAAGTGCTGCAATCTTTTTCTTTCTTTCATTTTGATTAGCTGCATTCACTATATCCTCATCCTTACCCGCAAACCATTTTTCTTCCTCCATCTGAAGTTTATCCCAAGGCGGATTGCCACACATCACGTCAAAGCCTTTGTTTGCTGCAAACACCTCAGGAAACTCTATTGCCCAATGGAAGAAACGGTGTTCCATGGATGCACGCAGCACTTCAGACTTAAAATCCTTGGACAGCTCTTTATAATAGGTAGGGACAGGCTTGCCCTTTTCCACACCGTCCATGACTATCATTTCCTGCAATGCCCTGACCACGGTCTTGGTATAAGGCACCTCAGCCTCCAACTGCAGTTTCTCATCAGAATAAGGTCTCAAACGATAGAGCACCTCATCGTGCTTAACACTGCGGTAGAAGGCATAGGTGTAGATATCGCATGCGCGGCGCAGACAGTCCATTCGGGCGGAAGACATCAGTTCTGCCCACATCGACTGCTTCACCTGCTCCTGTTCAAGAGTATCTTCGGGCAGATATGATATAATCATAGCCTTCTCGCCAAGATCAATCTGGCTGGTATTCATCTTCTCCACACCGAACGAGTTCTCCAGTCCGAGATCATTTTCTCCATTGCCATGCAGAGCCTCAATGGCACTGGCATTCAGTTTCTTGATGGCCCGGAGTGCATCACGGTCCTCAGCCGTAAGTGCCTTGTCGGGCACTCCGTCGATAAGCATCTGCAAATTGCTGACACCCACTACAGAGTTGCCACAACGTATATGATGGTCGAGGAATGACAAAGGTTTGCCGGCACAGTAACCCTCTATCCACAGTACCACCTTGCACAGTTCCACTGCGTCGGGATTGTAGTCAACGGCATAGACGCATCGCTGGATGACCTCTCGCAATGCCTGACGATAGTCCTGCGAAGCGGGATTGTCCTCACCAGTGCGTATGGAACATACATACCAGGCAATGGTGCGAGCCATGGCAAGGACGATATGCCCAGAGCCACTGGCTGCATCACACACCTTCATGGACAGCAGCGACTTCACCTTCTCTTCGGGAGTTGAGAGCTTGGCTATGCGTTCCTTGATGACCGGTTCGAGTGTAGTGCGGATAAGATTCTGCACAAGGTCGGGACGGGTATAGTAGGACGAGGTGCTCTGTCGGTCGAGACCACCCACATAACCGAATTGCCACTGCGAGGCATCGACAGCAGGTTGCACGAAGGGGCGCATCTCAAGGATGCCCTCATAAACAGAGCCAAACTCCTCGACATCGAGCGAAGAATAATTGATTTTCACTGTCATGCCACGCTCGTCGGTAAACTCATTGAGGGCGGCAAAAGCCTCAAGCAACGTGCGGTTGCTGATGCGGCATGACTTAAGATAATGTAACGTGTCCTTATTGAACAAGATGCCACCAAGAGGACTGATGCCCATCTTGCCTCCAAAGCTGCCATCCTCAAAGAGGCGGAACGTGTCCATCAGGCTTTGCCAAAGGTCGTGGTATTGCCTTTGGCGCAGGTATGCCAACTCAGACAGGTGGCGAAAACGCGAGGCGGCATAGTTATGCTTGTATATCTCCTGCCATCGGCAAATCCTTTTGTACTCTTCCCCGTCGGCATCGTCGGGTATCTGATAGACTAAGTTGCGGTCTTCGATGATAAACAGGAACAGCAGGCGATAGATGAAATGTATCAGTTCCTTGTTGAGCCCCGATGCTTGAAACGAGCTTTCAGCCAAGGCCTTGCGAAGAGCCTCGTTGCCTTCTCCTGCCTCCCGGCAGGCAGCATTACCTATGGTTTCCATGGCTTTCTGCACAGCTGCCGACAGCCCGTTGCGTATGCGGTTGCCACTCTCTATGCTCATGTTGAACCAACGTTCCATCACGCAAGGCTCGTCGCCATCGGCACGGAAACGTGAGGCGTGGAGTAGACGGAACATCAGGCAGAACTCCGTGTATTTATCCTCTTCGAGCATACGGCGAAGGTCGAACTCGATGTAGGTGAGTTTGACGAGCTGCCCGGAATTGCGTAGCAGTCGGATGGTGGCACCATTGCTCACAATGCCATACACATTTTCTGTGGCATTGAGATATTCGAGCATCGTGGCGTGGGGAGACTTCTTGCGGCGTGCGCCTTTGGCACGATAGTCGAGCGAGCACTTGTCGAGTGTGTCGATACCACCCTCGTCAACCACCTTTTCTCCCACGACAATCATGGGCATATTGGCAAGGTCAGGGCAGAGATGGCTTATCTCAAATCCCCTTCCACCGACCTCCACGTTTGCCGTTTGCTTGACCAACGAATAACCGATGCTTTGGAAGAGACGCTCTATCAGTTCGCGTGAGCGGCGCGTGCCGTATGGGTCGTTAACACCAGAACGTTCCTTATAGAAACGCCAATCGTTGCGCAAGCTGCTCCACACATAGTCGATGGCAGCCGACGTGCTGATGTCGATAGAAAAGTCCTGCTCGCGGTTGCCAATGAGATTCTGGTCGCGCTCTATGCTGTGCAGGATGTCATCCGATAGCAGATGTCCGTATATATGTATGCTGGTATAGTCCATAAACAGTTATTAAATTTTAGGTATAAATACGTATGCAGCTATCACATCCATTGGCAAGACAGGTTCTACAACCTGATACTCTGTGGTGTTGATATATGAGCGGTAACGGGAGAATGCCTCAACGAGATGGGTGGCACGATAGAGAGCCGTGGCATCTGTATATTGGCGGAGCGTATCCTCGTCGTTTGTCCATCGGATGCTGTTGTTGAACAACATCTTCTGCGACGACAGGTCAACATTGCCTGAAGCCTCGGTATGCAGGAACAACTGGCGGGCTTCATCCTGCGTGAGCAAGTCTCCTCGGTCTATCTTTCCTCTGTAACCAAAGAAAATCATTTCTTCTCCGACAAGCTCACGGTCAGTGGCTTTCTTGTCACGTATCACACTGCGCACACGCATCAGCAAGATGGTTGTCTGCTTGCTGACTGCTGACGTTTCCATCACCATGGCACGGCATGCAGCCAAGTCGCCTCCATTGATGGTGTCATTTACCACGCCACGACTCAAATCTTCCACAAACACATGGTTGCGCCCTATGTACATATAATGTTTGGGCGTAGGGGATGAGAATGAAATCCTAACCACACCGTTTTTGCCGACCGCTGACTTGAAATAGTGTTGCAGCGATACTGGCAGTTCCAACAGATTGAAGGAATAGCACAGGGGCTTGTCTTCTTTTACGTTTACATTGGCATGAAGAAGTTCCTGAACCACAAAGTCGCGTGTGTCTTCCACTCCACCGATTACCTCTCTTGCTTCGTTCAAGACTGCTGCCATACGTGTCGGGTCCATCTGCTTGTTGTTATGGGCGAAATAGGTATGGGAGAGTTTCTCGTTTTCTTCCATACGCTTCAGTTGAATCTCGCGCTCCCGTTCCTGCTCCTTTATCCATTCAGGGTCATCGTCGAATAAAGAGAGTTGTAGGTAATCTGAACGTGAAGGTGCTTTTGCCTCAAAGATTCGTTGCATAATGGTTTCCATCAGCGAACTGTCGTTGTCGGCAATTGGAAGATAGACTCCTAATTTCTTGCGTATCTCTTCCTGCTTCTTATACAGCACATTGAGCACGATGTCGTCAACGGGATTGTTTTTGGAATGAAGCGTAGATACCAATACCTCAGGCGAGGTCTGACCGAAACGGTCAATACGTCCGTTACGTTGTTCCAGTCGATTGGGGTTCCAGGGCAGGTCGTAATGAATGATGGCTTCGAATCCCTGTTGAAGGTTGACACCCTCAGAAAGACAGTCGGTGCAGACAAGCACATGGGCCTCTTCACGCGATAGATCGTCAATCTTCATCTTGCGCTCTTCGTCGGCCAGGCGGCTGGTCACTATTCCGACAGAAACCTTCTTGAACTTCTTTTCTTTGACAAGGTGCTCTGCAATGTATTTCCCAACATATTCAGCGGTCTGAATGTATTGGCAGAACACGATGGGATTCATGCCGCTGTTGAGAGAAAAACGCACAATATCCAAAGCCTGCCGTACTTTTTCATCGCTGTCCGTGGCTTTGATTTCATTGAGCGTCTTGATGAACTCACGGAACTTCCGCTTATCGGAGTTGTCCACTTGCTCCAATGCTTCCGGTACGACATCATCATTACCCGGCAGGTCTTTGAGCGGTTCATTGAAAACATATACCTTCTCTTCCGTATCATCCGTATTCTGTGCAGAAGAATCGACTTGCTTGTCAATCTTGTTTTGCAGCATACTAATGCCGGCATCAGGACTTGACATCACACCACGCATCAGAGCAAGCAAGTCCCAATAGATGTATCGCTGCTTCCGACGGTCTTCATTGCTGGCACGTTTGATACCCGCCTTTACATACTCCATCAGGTCGGCAAGCAAGTTGCGATAGATAGGCTTGTAAGAGTATTCTTCACTGCACGTTTTGCCTAGTGGCTTTCTTTCCGGGAAAACGACTTCGTCTCCAAGATAGTGCTTGATGTCTGCACGACGACGCTGTACGAAATAGTGGGACAGTTCCTCCCGCTCAGCCGATGTCTTCAACTCATAGTTTTCAAACTTGGGATTAAGCAAACCAATGAGTGACTGAAATTCCTCAGTCTGACCACTATGGGGAGTCGCTGTCAGCAAGACTAACTGCTGGTTAGGCTTGTCAGACAAGTCCTTCAGCAAACGGTAGCGTTGTTGCTGGTATTTGTTGGCACCAGTTGGTTTGGCACAGGTGTGGGCTTCATCAACAATGATAAACTCGGGACAGTGATCGAGAAAAACATTTCGGCGGTTGTCCTGCTTGATGAAGTCGATGGAGATGACTTGATAAGGAATGTCACGGAAAAGATTCTGGTCGGGACGCAGACGCTTTTCCAATCGGCTGACTGTGGAAGAGCGAATAATATCAGCATCAAGTCCGAACTTGTCCTTAATCTCGTTCTGCCACTGTTCGCACAAGTGAGGAAGGCAAACCACTGCAAATCGGTTGAGCTCACGGCGGTCGAGCAATTCCTTGGCAATGAGCAATGACTCCAATGTCTTTCCTATACCTACGTCATCGGAGATGAGCAAACGGATCTTCTCCTGCTTCAGGGCAAGAATAAGTGGCACCATCTGGTAAGGACGTGGTTCAAAGCCCAATCGGCCAAGGCACTGGAACGGTCCGGCAATGTCACGAAAAGACAAACGGCAGGCATTGTACAACACCTGCGCCGCAGACTTGTAGCTGTTGCGCCCAATGTCCTCAGACGAAGGACGGCGGAAATCGTAGGACTTGATTTTCAGTTCGTCTCCGTAAAGAGGAAGATAAAGGCTTGTCATCTCGGCATCTGTTCCGCCAAGAGGCTTGATAGTCAATAGCTCGTCGCCATCAGACTGTTGTACCACCCATGGGCGGCCTCTAAACTCTACTAATGTTCCTGTACTATATCGTTGCATATCGTATGTCAATTTACTGGGGTGAATATATCCGGATAACTATCTATGAATTCCTCTATAGGAGTAGCGTAATGCCATGCAAGGACGATGAAGCCAGCATCCTCAAGCACCTCACGCTTCTGCCTGTCATCCTCCTTGACCTCAGGAAGGTCATGAGGTGTACCATCGCAAAAGATGACGATGCGGTCGCCATACATGAAGTCAGGCTGCACATAGTATTCGTCGGGAAACATCGGCTGCGCCTTGTCCGGCAGACGGAGGCGATGGTCGTGAAGATACTTCAGGAATTCATACTCTGTACTGCTGTTGTGGTCACGTGCCGCTTCAAGAGCCCTGTATTGTTCGTCATAGCTCATGGTCTGCCCTGCATGATGCACTTCTGGCTTGGCTGCCTTCATGAGTTGCAGTGTATGGTAGATGGTGCGGATGTCTATCTGCTCATGATAAGGTTGATTGTAGTAGTTGAGCAGATTGCTGTAGTCGGCTGGCATAAGAGCCTCCAGTTCCTCAGGCGTAAGCTGTGGCTTATCGAAACAGATGTCGTATGCCCTCTTGACAACCTCCCGATAGGAGTCAGTCTCACTGACAATGCGGTGCAATACACCGAGAGAACCTTCTGCGTTCTCATAGATGAGTATGTTGGGCACCTTGTTTTCGCCCATGACCTCCGCGCCAATCTCGCTTCCCTCAACCTGGAACACATCTTCGATGGCCTGCTTGAAGGCATAAAGGAAGGTACGCACGGCATTGCGGTCGTGCAGTTGCAATGCCTCGGCTGGCTGGATGTAGATGGCATTGGCGGTTGAAGTGGCAAAGAGTTTCACCATCTTCGTATGCTCAGCCTCTTCTTCATGTAGTCCTGCCTGAATTTCCCTAAGCCGTTCAGCGGTCACCCATGCACCTGTTTTCGTGTTGAGGGCAAATCCGTTGCCGTTGTCCTCATTGCGCGACTCAAGGATATAGGTGAGCCTGCAAGAAGGAATGTAACGGATGTTGGCAAGGTGTTCTCCACCTGAAAGCAGTTCACATTCGCTGATGGCGCGAGCGTCATCACTTGAGAAGTAGGTTTTTGTGACATAATAGTTTTGGCTGCGCTCCTCCTCATGGCAGGTGATGCGTTCCTTTTCCTCGGCTATCATGTCTTGTGCTTCGATACACATGCCGGGGATAAGTTTCACCACTCCATCAAGGGATTCTCCAGTGATGATATCTGTATGATGCTCTGCATTCTCCTGGTCTTGATAAACCACTCCCGTCTTGGGGTTGTAGAAGAACTTGTGCGGTACAATGTCCTTCAAGATGTTCATACGTGAGATGCGGAACTTCCCACCATTATTATATATAATGTTCTGAGGCCCGAATTCACGGATGGCAAGTTGCTTGGGACGGCTGATGTATTCCACATCGTCGTTTTTGTACTGGAGCATCGCACGCAATGGGAGTTTGGTGAAGTTGTATCCAGGTAAGAATCCCTCGCTGGCAAAATAGCGATAGGGGTAGAACTCGTTTTCCTCGCGGTTGCCGCCTTGGTTGACGCCAAGCAACAAGTCTCGCAGATTCTCGCCTCGTCTCAGCTGGTCGTGTGCTGCCTTCTTTTCCTTGGAATTCTCTCCGTATAAGCGATTGTTGATAATCAAGGTCGCCTCCTCAATCTGGGTCTGAGCTTGCCTATAGAGAGTACGCCATCGGTCGAGTGCTTTGTCGAAATCTTTTGCATAGTCATTGAGTGTGCGATTGATCCATTCATCCGTAAACCATCGTGGCTTTTCCTCTTCAAGTCTGCCTTTCAAGAAAGAATCTTCGATAATCTTTTTGAAAACAGTTGCCACTTTCTCTTTGAGCTGTGTTGAAAGTTGAAGATACAATTTCACTTCATCCCTTGTGAAGATATGGTTCTTGTCTGAATAGTCCACAAGGGCAGAGATACCATCTGACAACTGTGGTATGGGGCACATGGAGAGTATAGTGGAGTGAAGGTGCGTGCGGAACAAGTCTTCATTGACGAGTTCCATGCGCGGAGCCTTGACTTCACCCTTTACCATCTTTTCCGGGTGGCTGAGATAGTAGTTCTCGTGGGAGTTGCGCGGTCGGCAGTAGGTATATACCAAAGCCGCCTGACCGCTACGTCCGGCACGTCCTGCCCTCTGAGTGTAGTTGGCTGGAGTGGGCGGCACATTGCGCATGCCTACAACAGAAAGATCTTTGATGTCGATGCCAAGTTCCATTGTGGGAGAGCAATAGAGGATAGGGAATTTGCCCTCGCGGAAGTCTTGTTCGCGCTGCTCCCTTTCCTCCTTGGACACCTGCCCTGTATGGTCTTTGGCTTCGAGATTGACATCTTTCATAGGGATGCTCTTGTAGAAGTCTTGGAAGAAACTGTTGGGTTGAGGCTGTATCGGAGATGCTCCACTTAATGTGCGGACACGCACCATGTCGGGACGTACAGTCTGACCATCACCAGCTGCCCATAAGATGGAACTGTAATCCAACTGATATGTTCCGTCGTCCTCGATGATATAATTGCCTAAGCTCTCAAATAACCTTTGTGTATATTCGATGTAGCTTTCTTCTGTGTCTAAATGTAACCCTATGGTCTTTGCCAAATAATCCTTGATAAATACCGCCAACTTACTTCTGTATCCACCGCTTTCAAGATTATATAAACTACGTCGTTCAGGCTTTACTATGTACAAGGATTGAGAAGGAGCTATTCTGTCGTTTTCCTCCAGCGTCCAAGGTTTCTGCAGGTTTTCCCTTGCCGCCCTTTCCATATCTTTGACCGCACGCTCGGTACGGTCTTCTGAATACAAGCAAAGCTTATGACGGAAATAGTCGAGAATCTGGATAATGAATGTTTCCTTCTGTTCATCCGTCATGCCCTCCAATTCAGGAATATCATACAATCTTTCACATCCATCCTCGCCAGTGATTTCATCATGCAAGTATTTATACTCAATCTTCAATAAGGCACATTCCTCAAGGTTGGGCATGATAACCTGCCAGTTGCCGGCAAGGTCATCAAATACGATGGTTGAAAGATAAGCTACGAAGATGTCCTCTATCTCCTTGGCTCGTCTTCCCCTCTTGGATTGGTGCTTGGGAAGTACATATTCACAGAATGGAACATGAAGGTTTTCAAATACGAGTCGTGCGATATTTGTACTGTCAATAGGTCCGTTCGTACTGCTTACCGCATTCCAAATGGCAGAACGTATCTTTCCTATGCGAATGAAATCGTTGAAATGACCGGCCTGGAGTGCAGCATCTTGTCGGGCATCAACAAATGTCATCACCTTCCTGTCCTTCTCCTCAACACCAGATTCTTTCATCAAGATGATGTCCTCGTATGAAAGAACAGTTGTAGCTGTACTTCTTCCTTCGCCACCAATCTTCATGAGTTTGGTAAATTCCGACTGTTTGTTGATATATACAGCATGCGACGTAGGGTCGTATAGCAGTGGAGATGGAACGAACACTGCTTTCATATAGTCCGTCCCTTCCATGGGTTCTATAAAGGAGCAACCTCCGGAAATCGTAATATAGACAGGTCTTGGCAGACGTTCCTGATAGTTCTTTTTCAGTTTCTTCACTCCTTGCCTGCTGACGCTAAACCACTCTGACGGTATTTCATCGGAATCCAATGACAAAAGGAAGTCATCAACAGCTTCACCCTTATGTGGAATGATGACATATCCCTCGGACGACTTGGAATCGTCATCGACTTTTATTCTGCCATCAAAATTCCTTGGTTTCAGTTGTCCGTTATCTATGTTGACAACATAGAACTCATGACCGCTCAATCGGCTGAACACCACAGGATAATACATCACCTTGGTTTCTCCGTGTGATAATTCATCGCAATAGAGTTTCTCTTCCACCGTCATGATTCGGGAGCTTTGTTCTCCTAACGTCACATAGACATTGCCAGTCTGACGTATGAACTGGTGAATCTTGTATGGAAGCACATTCACAGGGTTGTTGAGGTTTATTCGGTTGCACCATTCAAGTACACCTATGATATGTCTTTGGCACATGAATTTATCTGTGCCAGTCTTTGCAGAGAGCCTGTCTGCCATATCCTCAATGGAAAGAGGCCTGCCACGGAAATACTTGTTTTCCTTGCGGCTATACTCCAAGGCGATGTTTTGCTCTATCCATATAGCTGTTGGATATTCTCTTGCCGCCTCCGGGGCTGTTGTATCTGGTATTGGCTGTGATATACATTGACGCAAAGCCCCATCTGAAGGTTCGTCTTCATTCAGGCTTAAGGCAAGCGTCTCGTCTATAACCTGTTCTTTTGTGTATTCGCTTCCAAATATGCACGATGCTATTTCTGCAACTTTCTCCCGCTGTTGGGCGTATGTCATGGTTTCGTCGGCAACCATAGTCGCAGATGTTCCGAAGCACAAGACATTTCCAGAAGCCAATGATTTGATGCGGCGAATCAGGAAAGACACATCGCTACCCTGCATTCCTCGATATGTATGCAACTCGTCGAACACAAGGAAATGCAGATTCTCCAAGAAGCATTTCCTCAGACCTTCCTCATTGCCTGCTCGTGTCATCAGCAATTCAAGCATCATATAATTGGTTAGGATGATGTTTGGAGGATTTTGCTGTATCTGTTGGCGGACAGCCTCTTTCTCCTGTCCTGTGTATTTGCAGAAAGTGAATGGACATTCTCTTGCTGCCCTTTTTTCAAAGTCTTCCTTATAGCGCGACAGTTCTTCTGCCTGCGAATTGATGAGGGCATTCATGGGATATACAATGATGGCAATAGTCTTCCCCACGCATTTTGCCTCGTTCTGCAAAATGTAATTGAAGATGGTAGCCATGAATGTACGCGATTTGCCAGAGCCAGTGCCTGAGGTAACGATGAACTCCTTATCCTGACATCCCAATGCCAAAGCCTCTTGCTGATGCTTATAAAAGGAATTACAAAAAAACAGTTCCAACTCTTTGTGAATAGGCAGACCAGAAGCGATAAGCTCCTTTACCCCCAGCCCTTTCTCGTAATTTGGGTTGAACTGGATAAGTGCTTTGGGCCAAAGCTTGTCCGTTTGCATGGACTCATCCACGCATTCCCTTATTCGTTTGTCCTTAATAGTGACAAAACTCTCAAGGTATTTTCTATAGCTGTCTTTCAGCTTTTCGTATAATTCCAATATATTCATCTGATAACATTTGTCATAGTCTATTTTTCGCTGACCAACGGAACCAGGGTACAAATTGTACCCCAGTTGGCTTTGAGACTTTCATCTCTGCTCTTCATCCTCTTTATATATTGCTTCGGGTCTGCACTATCCGTAAGCACAGCCACCACATCAACAATGGAGAAATACCATTTCTCCTCCTTGTCGTCCCATACGGTGCGGACTTTCCTTTCCTCAAACACCTTGATGATTTCTTTTTTCGTCATCTCGTCTATCTATTATTATTATAGATTCATACTTGTCTTTATTCCTTATCCTTACTCCATCTCTCAGAGTCAACCCTCAAGGCTTTCTTCTGCAGTCGTCTTGTGAGATCCTCGCGGAATGTGGCTTTCTGCTTCAAATCCTTGAAGTCGTCACCTGGTTCCCAGTTCACGTGTACAGCTTTGATGTGTTTGTCGGGATTGAAATCGGCCATTGTCTCTGCTCCGTCACATTCAAGAGTAGGGTAGAACCTGCCCATTTCGGCAAGGTCAATCTTGTAGCCTTCGGCCATCTTCTCCGCCATGGCTTCGGCAATGGTAGAGATGACAGCCTTATAGTCACCCTTTCGGAATGCCGAACCGTGACGGGTGATGTAGTCGATGAGTTCGTCTACAGACAGTGTCTTCTCATATTGTGCACAAGCATAAACCTTCTTGCCGCGCTCCGGGTAACGTGGATGTCCACGCATGACGAGTGTATATTTCATATCTTTATCTCTTATTTTTCATCAGAAAACCATAGAACAGCACAAAGATAACATGTCGGCAGGGCAAAAACAAATATGTATGAGAAAAAGTGCCAATCGCTAATTTGAGTAGATAATAGAGCTTCCATGGTTGATAAGATTATTAATCGTACCCATTTAAGATTAATAATCTCACAGGCAAAAGGTTATTAACCTTATCGAAACAGAGCACCTTACGGATGTGCATGGTCAGTGTAGCACACACAAAAAAAGGACACCCTGAAAAAGATTCAGAGCGTCCTTCTGGCTATTGAGATTGTTTTACGTTTGAAATGAAATGCCACATTTGATTAAGAGCAACGCAAAACCTGACCCGGTCGCAAGATGGTCTTGCGCGTAATACGGTTCAGTTTGCAAAGCTGGTCGATGGACACCCCCTGACGGGCAGCGATGCGACCCAACGTATCGCCCTTCTTCACCTTGTAGAAGAGTCCTTCGCCTGCTGCCACAGCACGTGCGGTGGTTGCCTTGGTCTTTCCCTTATGGAAGGTATAGTTGTCAGCCACGATATCCTGCTTCTCGAAGTCGAACATGAGAGCCGGATCGATGGGAATGCCTAAGAAACGAGTCTCGAAATGAAGGTGCGAACCGGTGGAACGGCCTGTATTGCCTCCCAAACCGATGACATCGCCCGCCTTCACCAACTGCTCCTCTGACACGAGTTGCTTGGACAGGTGGCCGTAAACGGTCTCCAAACCGTTGTCATGACGGATAACGATGTACTGGCCATAGCCGCGACGACGACCCTGATTCTTGACGATACGCACCTTGCCATCGAAAGCGGCACGGATGGTATCACCTACCAGCACCTTGATATCCAATCCGTTGTGTACTCTACGACGACGCGGACGGTAACCAAAGATATCGGTAATGCGGGTATTGGATGTGGGCATACAGAAACCGGTGAGGTCGAATGTATAACTATCGGGTACAATGGCATCACCGTATGCCTGTACATGGTCATTGCTCCAGCTGGGATAGATGTCCAGTCCCGGATAGAGGGACTGCTCTGCGCGAATCTGCTTCTGCAAAGCAAGCGAATCTACGCTCTTCAGTTTTTTGTCGATAGGGGCTTGGCGGGCAATGAGGTCTTGCGAGAAAGCATTCAAGCCAACCATTGCCGTAACCAATATAAATGTTGTTTTAATCCAATTCGAATTCATTCCGTATGCCTTTCATTATAGGGAGGGGTCGCATCCACGAAGCCTCATTTTCAAAAATTCCCTCAAAGGTAGTGTTTATCTTTGGAATAGCGCGTCTCCCATTAACTATTTTTTCATGGAAGAGGATGACGATGGAGGCACAATGCAGACTTATTCGATTAATATACAAAATGATAGACTAAAACATGTTTAATAACATATTGTGAGTATATAAACATTTTTTCAGCTTATCGCCGCCCAGTTGACATTCGTCTTGCGGAGCGACTTCAACTGCCGCCACACCACCTCGTTCTCGGGCAGCGTGCCCTCGGGGTCGGCATCGATGAGGTGTTGTGCCACTTCACGTACATATTGCAGCAGTTGTCCGTCGCGGGCCAGATCGGCTATCTTCAGGTCGAATGCCACTCCACTCTGTTGAGTGCCCTCCAAATCGCCGGGGCCACGCAGTTTCAGGTCAGCTTCGGCAATCTCAAAGCCGTCATTGGTACGCACCATTATCTCGATGCGCTTGCGGGTCTCCTCGGTCAGCTTATAGCCGGTCACCAGAATGCAATACGACTGGTCGGCTCCCCGTCCTACCCGGCCACGCAGCTGGTGCAACTGGGAGAGGCCGAAGCGTTCGGCGTTCTCTATCACCATCACCGACGCATTGGGCACATTCACGCCCACCTCTATCACCGTAGTCGCCACCATAATCTGTGCCTCGCCGGAGACGAAGCGTTGCATCTGTTCGTCCTTCTCGGCAGGCTTCATCTTCCCATGCACCTTGCAGACCTTGCAGTCGGGGAAATCCTCGCAGATGTGCAGATAGCCCTCCTCCAGATTCTTCAAGTCAATCTTCTCGCTCTCCTTGATGAGGGGATAGACGAAATAGACCTGCCGGCCTTCGGCTATCTGCTTGCGTACCGACTGATTGAGGCTGACCCGCCGGTTGTCAAACTGATGCAGGGTGGCAATGGGTTTGCGTCCGGGGGGGAGTTCGTCAATGACGGAGACATCGAGGTCGCCATACAGCGTCATGGCCAGCGTGCGAGGAATGGGTGTGGCAGTCATCACCAGCACATGGGGAGGCTGCACGTTCTTGGTCCAAAGGCGGGCACGTTGTGCCACTCCGAAGCGGTGCTGTTCGTCGATGACCACCAGTCCCAACGAAGCAAAATTCACCGTATCTTCGATGACGGCATGGGTACCCACCAGTATCTGTACATCGCCTGTCAGCAAACCGTTGAGTATTGCCTCCCGCCGTTTTCCCTTGATGGAGCCGGTCAGCAGCTCCACCCGCACCTGCATACCGCAGAGCAGTTCACGCAGGGTGTCGTAGTGCTGGTTGGCCAGGATTTCGGTAGGAGCCATCAGGCAGGCCTGAAAACCATTGTCCAGCGCAATAAGCATACTCATCAAGGCCACCAACGTCTTGCCACTTCCTACATCTCCCTGCAGCAGGCGGTTCATCTGACGGCCGGAACCTAAATCGCGCCGTATCTCCTTCAGTACCCGTTTCTGGGCATTGGTCAGCACGAACGGAAGGTTCTGCTCATAGAAGGTGTGAAACACTTCACCCACCCGCTCGAACACATAACCGCGGTATTTGTGCTGACGGTCGCGGGCATAACGCAGAATGTTGAGCTGTACATAGAACAGTTCCTCGAACTTCAGCCGGTACTGCGCCTTGCGCAACAGTTCGGCATTGGATGGAAAATGAATCTGACGAAGTGCTTCTGTCAGCGGCATCAGATGGTGGGCATGAACTAATGCCGGCGAAAGGGTCTCAGGCAACGGTTCGTCTAACTGCTGCAACAGCGTAGCCACCAGTTTTTCAACGGCATGTGAATTGAGCGACATACGCTTCATCTTCTCCGTCGTGTTGTAGTAGGGCTGCATTCCCAAAGCCGAGAGCTTCAAATCTGCAGCCGGATCGATGTCGGGATGGGCGATGTTGATGCGCTTGTTGAAAAGGGTGGGCTTGCCAAATACAATGTACTCCGTCTGCAACTTGTACTTGTTCAGCAGGTATTTGATGCCTTGAAACCAAACCAGATCTATCACCCCCGTTCCGTCGGAGAAGTGAGCCACCAGCCGACGCTGGTGGCCCTCGCCTATCGACTCGAAACTAAGGATTTTGCCTCGCAACTGTATGTAGGGCATCGAGCCGTCTACCTCGCGGATGGAGTAGATGCGGCTGCGGTCGACGTACTTATAAGGGAAGTAGTACAGCAGGTCTTGCTGGGAACAGATTCCCGCCTCCTTGCTAAGTACAGCCGCCCGTTGCGGCCCGACGCCCGGCAAGAACTTGATGTCGCGTGTGGCCAAATCGAACATGTCCGGTTAAGCGACAATCATAGCCTCTTTCAGTTCCTTCACTTTGTCTGCGCCCCGCAGCTGCTCCACGATGGCCAGCGAGAACTCCATGGCAGCCCCCGGACCGCGACCGGTGATGATGTTGCCATCGACTTCCACCATACGTGCGGTATATTCGGCACCCTCCAGATGTGACTCAAACGACGGATAGCAGGTAGCCTTACGTCCCTTCAGGATGCCCAGATGGCCCAATACCATGGGAGCGGCACAGATAGCGGCGATGGGTTTCTTCTCAGCCGCAAAGCGCAGCAGGACGCGGTGCAGGTCATCACACTTGTCCAGCGTATCAGCTCCGGGCATACCACCCGGCAGCACGAGCAGCTCAGCATCAAAGAAATCACAATTCACGATGTTCCTGTCGCACAACACCTGTATCTGGTGTGCACCGGTCACAATTTCATCGGGAGTAACCGAGATGATCTCTACATTCATACCTGCCCGACGTAGCACGTCAACTGTAGTCAAGGCTTCCACTTCTTCAAAGCCATCGGCTAAAAACACATAAACTGTACCCATACTAATTTAAACTTTTTTTATTGAGGACAATGCCTCTGTTATTCTTTAATCCGGCCAGTCCCTCCGAAACAGAGCGGCTTCCTTTATTTCAACTTAAAATTATACGTGATAGTTCCCGACTGATTGGTCAAACCTTCGATGGTATTGAACCGGGCCTTGCGGGCTGCATCCAAGGCTGCCTTTCGCAATGCGGAATTGATGGTATTGGTCTGCGGATTGATGGTGGCCGCAATGACAACGCCTTGGGGATTGACCGTGATGTTCACCACCACCCGGCCTTCCTCTTGGACGTTGTAGACGGGCTTCGGCAAACCTCCGGGTCCCAACGAACGTCCGTCCAGACTGAACGAGCCGTATCCTCCCACACCTGTAGCGGCTCCGCTCGATGCATTGCCTGTAGGAGAGCCCTGCGTACCCTGCCCCTGACCGTCACCTCTGCCCGCCATCTGTGCACCCTTGCCAAAGGCTCCCGACACCCGCTGACGGGCAGCCTCTTCGGCTGCCTTACGTGCCTGCTCCGCCTTGGCTTCTGCCAGTTTGCGTTCCTCCTCTGCCTTCTCGGCTGCACTCTTTTCCGGCTTCTTCGGCTCGGTTTTCTTCGGTTCGGCCTTTTTGGGCACAGGTTGCTTCACCACAGGTTGAGGGGTTTTCTTCACAGGTTGGTTCTTCGGCTTCACGGCTACTGTCTCCTCTTCATCCTGCGTCAGCAACTCCTGTTCGGCGGATTCGGCAGGCACTTCCGGCTGGGGAGCCTCCTGTGGCAACACATCCACCTCGGTCAGCGTAGGCAGGGAGCGTCCTCCGGCATCGGGCACTTCGCCCAACATCACAGGCATACCTCCCTCCTCCATCGGTTCGGGCACTTCGATGCACGCCAGAACCAGGAAAGCGACCAGGACAACATGTACCAGCAAGGCACCTGTCCAACCAACAAACTTACCTTTTTTTTTGTTCTCCATATCCATTATTTCCCGCGGGTGGCCAGCACCATCTTGAACTTGTTCTCGTTCGCAATGTTCAGCACCTTGACAATTTCGCGATAGGGGACTGCCTCGTCCGCATAGAGTGCCACATACATTTCCGGTTCACGGGCTGCACACTCCTGCAGGAAGGGTGCCAATTCGTCAATGGACAACGGGCGCTCCTTCTCATTGCCGAAAGCCGCATAGCAACGCAGCTCCTTGTCGATGATGACCCGTGTCAGCGGCTTGGCCGATGTCTGCTGCTTGCCCTGCGGCAACAGCACCTTGATGGCATTGGGCGACACCATGGTGGAGGTAATCATGAAGAAGATAAGCAGCAGGAAGATGAGGTCCGTCATGGAAGCCATGCTGAACATGGGCGAAATCTTTGCTCTACGTTTCAGTGCCATCACATACTCTCTATCAAGTCCATGAATTCCATTGTCTTTCCCTCCATCTTACTGACTACGCCGTCAATCAGCGTCACCAGATAGTTGTAGGCAAACATGGCAATGATGCCGACAATCAGACCGCCGACCGTCGTTATCATCGCTTCGTAGATACCACCCGAGAGCAGTGAGATGTCGATGTTGTTGCCGGCATTGGCCATCTGCCAGAAGGCACGCACCATACCGGTCACCGTACCCAAGAAGCCCAGCATCGGTGCTCCACTGGAGATGGTGGCCATGATGGTCATGCCCTTCTCCAGCTTGGCCACTTCAATGTTTCCCGCATTCTCGATGGCGGCCTGCACGTCGCTCACCGGCCGTCCCATACGGCTGATGCCCTTCTCTATCATGCGGGCAGCAGGTGTATCGATGCTGCGGCAATAGGCAACGGCCGACTTGCGGTCGCCGCTCTGGATGTAATCCTTTATCTTATACATGAAGAGCGGGTCCTCCTTACCGGCCTTCCGCACCACATAGTTCCGTTCGAATAGGATGTAAAAACACGCCAGCGACATCAGTCCCAGCACCAGCATAATCCAACCTCCCTTGAGCGCCATGCTCCACAGATTTATCTCATCTCCCGTAGCTACGGGTGTCAACACAGGATTGGCACCGGCCAACGTATCGGCCAGCGCAGGAGCCGCCTGGGCCAAAAACAGTAACAGACTCATGAGCGTAATGCATTTTTATATTCCTGAATGGTGCGTTCCAATCCCAGATAGAGTGCATCACTGATGAGCGCATGACCGATGGAGACTTCGTCCAGCCAAGGAATGTTCTGATGGAAATAGTTCAAGTTCACCAAGCTCAAATCGTGTCCGGCATTCAGACCGATGCCCAACCGACGGGCAGTCTGCGCGGCAGCGACGAAGGGAGCGACAGCCGCCTCGCGGTTCTGCATGTAACCCGAGGCATACGGTTCCGTATAGAGTTCTACCCTGTCGGCACCCGCCTTGGCTGCATATTCTACCATCTCGGAGTCGGCGGCCACAAAGACTGAAGTACGGATGCCGGCCCGATTGAAAGCCTCCATCACCTCTTCCAGGAACTCTTGATTGGCCTTGGTGTCCCACCCTGCATTGGAGGTAAGCTGCGAGGGCGCGTCAGGCACTAGCGTCACCTGGTGAGGCTTCACCTTCAGCACCAAATCGATGAACTCCGGCGAGGGATATCCCTCTATATTAAACTCTGTACGTAGCAACGGACGCAGGTCATACACATCCTGGCGGCGGATATGTCGTTCGTCGGGACGCGGATGCACCGTGATGCCGTCCGCTCCGAACGACTCGCAATCCAACGCCACCTTCACCACATTGGGCACATCCCCACCCCGTGCATTGCGGAGTGTGGCCACTTTGTTGATGTTCACACTTAACTTTGTCATACGATATACCTATTATATATATTAGCAATCAAAACTTGAGTTGGTTTCTCTACTTTCCGCAGAATTACGGCAAAAGTACAAATAATAGCGATACCATAGCAGCAATCAGAGAAAAATTTAGCATCTTTGCAACATTGAACAACAGAAAAGAGTATGAAATTCGCCATCTTTGGAAACATCTATCAAGCCAAGAAATCATCGCATGCCGAGAACCTCTTCCGCATCCTCGGACGACACAAGGCCGAACTGGCTATCAGCCGCGAGTTCCACCGCTTCCTGACCACAGACCTGCATCTACAGCTGCCGTCGGCAGAACTGTTTGACGACGACCGTTTCACGGCCGATATGGTCATCAGTCTGGGAGGAGACGGCACCTTCCTGAAGGCAGCCAACCGGGTGGGTAGCAAGCAGATTCCCATTCTGGGCATCAACACGGGGCGATTGGGCTTTCTGGCCGACATATCGCCGGAAGAGATGGAAGAGACGTTTGATGAAATCCGCGACGGACGATATGACATCGAGAAGCGAAGCGTACTGCAAGTGACTTGCAACGACGGACGCCGGCTGAAGACGCCCTATGCACTCAATGAGATTGCCGTACTGAAGCGCGACAGTTCGTCGATGATCAGCATACACACCGCCATCAACGACGCACCCCTCACCACCTATCAAGCCGACGGACTGGTAGTGGCTACCCCTACCGGCTCGACCGCTTACTCGCTCAGCGTGGGCGGCCCCATCATCGTGCCGCACAGCAACAGCATCGTACTGACGCCGGTAGCTCCACACAGTCTCAATGTACGCCCCATCGTGCTCTGCGACGATTGCCGCATCACACTGCGGGTAGAGAGCCGGAGCCACAACTACCTGGTGGCGATAGATGGACGCAGCGAGTCGTGCAGCGAATCAACCGTTCTCACCCTCTCGCGTGCCGACTACGACATCCGGGTGGTGAAGCGTACCAGCCACCGCTATTTCGACACCCTGCGCAACAAGATGATGTGGGGAGCGGACGTCAGATAACGGAGCAGAACAATCAATCATCAGATAGTTATCATGAAGAAGAACTGGATTATCGGCCTCGCCCTGGCCTGCTGTGTGACCACCGTCGCACACGCACAAAAAAGGGCATGCACCATCTCCGATGTCTATCGGGTAAAGAATGCCAGCGGACCGGTGGTTTCGGCCAACGGCATCCTGGCCTATACGCTCTCCGGTACGGATCTGAAGACGCAGACTTCGGCCAGCGACATCTACGTGGCCGACGAACGCATCACGGGCGATGGCCGTAGCTACGCACCCGTCTGGGGTCGCGACGGCAAGACACTGTACTACACCTCTGCCCAGAGCGGATTGCCGCAGCTGTGGCGATACGACCTGGAGAGCAAAACGTCGACACAGATTACCCGTTACGAGCTGGGCATTGACGGAGCTGTGCTCTCGCCCGACAACCGTCTCATCGCCTTTGCCGCCGAGGTTTATCCCCACTTGGGAGCCGATGGAAAGGCCAATGCGGAAGCACGCCGTCTGAAACGCGAGAACAAGCTTCAGGCCCACATTGCCGATGCCTTGCTCTACCGCCACTGGTCGGAGTATGTTGATGGCCGCTACTGGCACGTCATTGTCTACGACATCGAACGCCAGACCTACACCGACCTGACTCCAGGCAATTTCCACGCACCCACGTTCTCCCCCTCCGGCCCCGAAGGGTTTGCCTTCTCGCCCGACTCAAAGGAACTCTGCTTCGTGAGCAACCACACGCCCAATCCGGCACAGAATACCAACTCCGACCTCTGGATTGTTTCCGTGGAGGGTGGAGAGGCACGCAACATCACGTCCGACAACGAGGCTTGGGACGGCAGCCCGCAATACTCGCCCGACGGCCGCTACATCGCCTACCGCAAGCAGTGCGTACCGGGCTATGAGAGCGACCGCTTCCGTCTGGCTCTCTACGACCGCGTCACCGGCGAGAAGCGTGTGCTGACCGAGGCGTTCGACAACTGGGTAGACAGCTACCAATGGGCTCCCGACTCGCGCTCCATCTACTTCCTGGGAGAGGAATCGGGGTACGAACCGCTCTTCCAAGTGGATGTACGCAAGGGCAAGCTGACGAAGGTAATAGGCGGACGAGCCATCGGCTCGTTTGACCTGGCCGGCAAGGACAGTTTCTACTATACCTACTCAACGGTGGGCAAACCCAGTGCCATCTACTCGATGGTAAAGGGACAGGAGACGCAAATCACCCACTACAACGATGCGCTGGAGGCTGAAGTTGACTTCCGGCCGGCCGAAGCCATGTGGGTGAAGGGAGCGGAAGGCGACTCGGTGGAGGTCTTTGTAGTGAAGCCGCACGGATTTACCGAAGGCAAGAAGTACCCTCTCGTCATCAACGTACACGGCGGTCCGCAGATGCAATGGATGGACTCGTTCCGTGCCGACTGGCAGGTTTATCCGGGTGCCGGCTACGTGGTGGCCTTCCCCAACCCGCACGGATCCACCGGCAGAGGGCAGAAGTTCTGCCGCGACATATCGGGTTCATGGGGCGGACGGCCTTACGAAGACGTGATGAAAGTGACGGACATGCTGGCCTCGCTGGACTATGTGGATGCCGACCGCATGGGCGCTATGGGATGGAGCTACGGAGGCTATTTCATGAACTGGCTGCAGGGCAATACCCGCCGTTTCAAGTGCCTGGCCTCTATGATGGGGCTTTACGACCTGAGGTCCATGTGGGGAGCGACGGAAGAGCTCTGGTTCCCCAATTTCGATTTAGAGGGTCAGCCCTGGAATTCATCACTTTACCAGAAATGGAGTCCCTCGGAGAAGGTTGCCAACTTTGCCACCCCTACCCTCATCATCACCGGCGAGCGCGACTACCGCGTACCCTACACGCAGAGCTTGCAATACTTCAACGCACTGCAAACATTGGGCATACCGTCACGGCTCATCATCTTCGACAACGACGGCCATTGGCCCAGCTCGCTCCACTCACTGCCGCTGTACTACAACGCACACTTAGAGTGGTTCCACCAATACCTGGGCGGTGACCCTGCCCCCTGGGATTCGCAGAAGCTGGTGAGCGGCGAGCAGAGCTACTGATACAGACCTATGCACACCGGAGAGTTTCCTTCCATCACCCTGTTTCTGACGGAAGGAAACTCTCTTTTTGTCAAGTACAGGATGGAAAGGACGAAAAAACGGGTAAAAATGAGTATGTTTTGCAAATAAGATGTATCTTTGCCCCCAATTACATTTTGATAGGGAAAACCGTAGTAATACCAACGAAAATAGTAGATAATGAACAAAATCATTAGCAAAGAACAATTCTCAGAGAAGGTGTTCAAGTTTGAAGTAGAAGCACCGCTTATCGCACGCTCGCGCAAGGCGGGACACTTCGTCATAATTCGCGTGGACGAGAAGGGCGAACGTATGCCGCTCACCATTGCCGGTTCAGACGTACAGAGAGGTACCATCACCCTGGTGGTACAGTCGGTAGGACTGTCATCCACCAAACTCTGCCGCATGAACGAAGGCGACTACATCCTCGACGTAGTAGGCCCGCTGGGCCAAGCCACCCATATAGAGAACTTCGGTACGGTAGTCTGTGCAGGAGGTGGTGTAGGTGTGGCTCCCATGCTGCCCATCATCCAGGCACTGAAGGAGGCCGGCAACCGGGTCATCTCCGTATTGGCCGGACGTACCAAGGAACTGATTATCCTGGAGGAGCAGGTACGCCGTTCATCAGACGAGGTAATCATCATGACTGACGACGGCTCATACGGCACCAAGGGACTGGTAACGGAAGGTATCGAGAGCGTCATCAAACGTGAGAAGGTGGACAAATGCTTTGCCATCGGCCCCGCCATCATGATGAAATTCTGCTGTCTGCTGACCAAGAAGTACGAAATACCGACCGACGTATCACTGAACACCATCATGGTAGACGGTACGGGCATGTGTGGTGCCTGCCGCATCACCGTAGGTGGCAAGACGCGCTTTGTCTGCGTAGACGGACCTGAGTTCGACGGCCATCAGGTGGATTTCGACGAGATGTTCAAGCGCATGGGGTCGTTCAAGGATGTAGAGCGCGAAGAAATGAGTCACCTGGAACAGAGCATCGCACACGTCAAGCCTGCTGCCGAACAGGGCGGTTGCCAACTGGAGGGTGCCTCCCCCCATGCACAAGCTCCCTTAGAAGAGTTGCTGGATCGCAAGGCTCCTTGGCGTGAGGCACTGCGCAAGAGCCTGAAACCGAAGGAACGTACCGCCATCGCCCGCTGCCCCATGAACGAGCTGGATCCCGTTTATCGTGCCACCACCCGTACAGAAGAGGTGAATACCGGCTATACCAAGGAGCAGGCCATGACCGAGGCCAAGCGCTGTCTGGACTGTGCCAACCCCACCTGTATGCAAGGCTGCCCCGTCAGCATCAACATCCCTTCGTTCATCAAGAACGTAGAGCGGGGCGACTTCCTCTCCGCCGCCCGTGTGCTGAAGCACACCTCTTCGCTGCCGGCCGTCTGCGGCCGTGTCTGCCCGCAGGAGAAGCAGTGCGAGAGCCAGTGTATCCACCTGAAGATGAACGAACCGGCTGTAGCCATCGGCAACCTGGAGCGTTTCGTGGCCGATTACGAACGCGAAAGCGGCAACATCGTATTGCCTGAACTGGCGCCGAAGAACGGCATCAAGATAGCGGTGGTAGGTTCAGGTCCGGCCGGACTGAGCTTTGCCGGCGACATGGTAAAGAACGGATATGACGTCACCGTCTTCGAAGCCCTGCATGAGATTGGCGGTGTGCTGAAGTATGGCATTCCTGAATTCCGCCTGCCCAACCAGATTGTGGACGTAGAAATCAACAACCTGGAGAAGATGGGCGTACACTTTGTCAAGGACTGCATCATCGGCAAGACAGTCAGTGTGGACGACCTGCAGCAAGAGGGCTATCAAGGCATCTTCATAGCCAGCGGTGCCGGTCTGCCCAACTTCATGGGCATCCCCGGCGAGAACAGTGTCAACATCCTGTCGAGCAACGAATACCTGACCCGTGTCAACCTGATGGACGCTTCCAATCCCGATACCGATACCCCCATCAACCCGGCCAAGAGCGTCATCGTAGTGGGTGGTGGCAACACAGCCATGGACTCCTGCCGCACCGCCAAGCGTCTGGGCGCCGAACGTGTGCGCATCGTCTACCGCCGCAGCGAAGCCGAGATGCCCGCCCGTCTGGAAGAGGTGAAACATGCGAAGGAGGAGGGAATCGAGTTCCTCACGCTGCACAACCCCATCGAATACATTGCCGATGAGAAGGGAGCCGTAAAGCAGGTGGTACTGCAACAGATGGAGCTGGGTGAGCCCGATGCCAGCGGTCGCCGCAGTCCTGTACCCATCCCGGGTGCCACCGTCACGCTGGACATCGACATGGCCATCGTTGCCGTAGGTGTATCGCCCAACCCCATCGTGCCGAAGTCGGTCAAGGGTCTGGAACTGGGACGCAAGAACACCATCGCCGTGAACGACGAGATGCAGAGCAACATCCCCACCATCTATGCCGGAGGCGACATCGTGCGCGGTGGTGCCACGGTCATTCTGGCTATGGGCGACGGACGCCGGGCTGCTGCAGCCATGCACCAGCAACTGCAAAAATAAAAGAAAGGAACCGGATAACGAGAGGGAGAGGAACCGGCACGCCAGCTCCTCTTCTTTTTTCAGCATCTTGCCATGCTGCGAACATCCACATCGCAAGATGCAATCCTACACAAAAAAAGTTCATCATCCCGATGCAGTATTCGCGCTGCAACTGCATTTATAGAATAAACACGTGTCGCAAGAACAGATGGAAGAAAAGATACTGGCCGAACAGTGCAGGCAAGGTGACAACCGTGCCCGCAAAGAACTGTACGAGCATTATGCCGGACAAATGTTTGGTATATGCCTGCGCTATGCCGGTGACAGAGAGACGGCGGAAGACCTGTTGCACGACGGCTTCCTGCAAATCTTCCATTCGTTCGACAAGTTCACATACAGAGGGAGCGGGTCGCTGCGTGCCTGGATGGAACGGGTGATGATGAACACGGCTCTCCAATACCTGCGCAGGAACGATGTGATGCACCAAAGCATTGCCATAGAGGATGCACCCGAAGCGTACGACGCACCGGAAGAGTCGACCGTAGAGGCCATCCCCCGCCAAGTGCTGATGCGCTTCATTTCCGAACTGCCCACAGGCTATCGCACCGTATTCAATCTGTATGTATTTGAAGAGAAATCGCATAAAGAGATAGCGGCTCTGCTGGGTATCAACGAGAAGTCATCAGCGTCGCAATTGGCACGTGCCAAAGCTGTACTGGCCGAGAAGATACGGGCCTGGCAGGACAATAACGCATAAAACGAGAAGTTATGGAAGACGAAAAGTGGTTGAAACAAATAAAGGAACGACTGGATGACTATTCCGAACCTCTGCCACAGGGAGGATGGGAACGGATAGAGAGAGAGCTGGAGGCACCCGTTCTGCAGCCCCGTCAGACGTGGATGCTGCGTCCATGGGTACGGATAGCTGCCGCTGCGGTTCTCTTGCTCGGCATCTCTGCCATCAGCCTCTGGCTGCTGCAGAGCCCCGTAGGCGAAGAGATGCGGCAGATGCCTCCGGTAGCCCTGCAGCCGGACGAGCTGCCCCTGCCGACGATGCCCGACCGCACACGCCCCGAGGAGAAGCGGCTGGCCATGCAGACCCGCCCGACAACACCGCATACGCCTTCCGAACTTCTTCCGCAGGAAGCGACGCAACCGGCCCCGACAGCGGATGACAGACACCCCGACACCGAGGAGGACGTTCCTGCAGAAACAGTCTCCACGGTATCCCAACCGACCACACAGTCTGTCACCGAAGAGAGAGCACCCAAATACAAGCCATCGGACAAGAGCAAGCTGCATCTGCCCGACTCACGTCAGAAGGAGAAACGGCGCAAGAAGTGGAGCGTCGGGGTCTCCATGGGCAACGGTACCCTAAGCAACGGCAGTCTGCCGGAGCTGGAGGATTTTGCGAGCGACCCCGTTTTCCCCGCCGAACAACCCCCATTCTACCAGACCGGCATCGTTGTTTCCAAAGACATGGAGCTGGTCTACCTGAACGGACTGCCCTACCTGCAGGAACGGGAACGCAGCATCGAATCCATCCACCACAAGCAACCCCTCAGTTTCGGCCTGTCGGTGCGTAAAGAGCTGAGGAGCCGCTTTTCTGTCGAGACCGGTGTGACCTATACCTACTTAGCTTCCGACATCCAATGGAAAGGCGAGAAGAAGCAGGACACTCAGAAGCTGCACTACATCGGCATTCCGCTACGTGCCAACTGGCACTTCGTAGAGAACCAGAAGGTGCAGCTTTATCTCTCCGCCGGAGGGAGCATCGAGAAATGCGTATCTGCCAAAATCGGTTCAGAGCACACAAGCATCCATCCTCTGCAACTGTCGGTCATGGGAGCCGTAGGTGCCCAATACAACCTGAGCAACCATGCCGGCATCTACATAGAGCCGGGTCTCTCGTACTACTTTGACGACGGTTCGGACGTGCAGACCATCCGCAAGGAGAATCCGTGCAACTTCACCCTGCAGGCGGGCATCCGACTGACCTATTAATTGGCGTATGAGAAGGGTGTATCTATTGCTGCTATGGTGGCTGGCCGGCAGAAGTCTGATGCTCTACGGAGCAGAAGCGGGAGACACGCTGCTCTTCCGGGTGGTGAGTTACAACACCGAGAACCTGTTTGACTGCCGGGACGATTCCCTCAAGGCCGACGAAGAGTTTCTGCCCGATGCCGTACGCCACTGGACACCCACCAAGTACCGCAAGAAGCTGGATGCCATCGGACGTGTAGTGATAGCGGCAGGAGGCGACCGGATGCCACCGGCACTGGTGGCTCTGTGCGAGGTAGAGAACGACAGCGTGCTCACCGACCTGACCCGCCGTTCCCTGCTACGCGAGGCGGGTTACCGCTACGTGATGACCCAGTCGCCTGACGTGCGGGGCATCGACGTGGCCCTGCTCTACCGGCGTCATCTCTTCAAGCCCGTCGCCTGCCAGTCATTGTCGATTGCAGGAGGCTCCCGCAACCATCGCCCCACCCGCGACATCCTGCATGTCAGCGGCAAGCTGCTCAACAGCGATACGCTGGATGTTTTTGTCGTACATTTCCCCTCCCGTTCGGACGGTGCCAAGCAGAGTGAGCCCCGTCGTCTGGCCGCAGCCCTCCGGTTGCGTCGCGCCACCGACAGCCTGTTCCACATCCGCCGGCATCCGCAGATTCTGGTGATGGGCGACTTCAACGACTATCCCCGCAACGCCTCCATCCGCCACGTGCTGCAGGCCGAAGCACCCTCCTCATCAGGCGGAGCCATCGAACCGCACCGGCTCTACCATCTGTTAGCCGACAAGGCTGCCACCCGAAAGGGCTACGGCAGCTACAAGTATCAGGGAGCATGGGGGCTGCTGGACCATATCCTGGTATCGGGCACCTTGCTGCAACCCTCGGCTACACTGCGTACCGCCCCCTCGATGGCCGATGTCTTCGCCCCCTCCTTCCTACTGACGGACGATTCCAAGTACGGAGGCGTACAACCCCTACGAAGCTATGTCGGGATGAAGTATCAAGAGGGATATAGCGACCATTTGCCTGTTTTTGCAGATTTTATAATCATATATTGAATATTTTTTCGTTACTTCGCACTTTGTATTGACAAAACATAAAGCCGTATGAACAAAAAAGTATTACAAAGACTGGCATGTCTGTGCGTCGTGATGGCTGCCCTCAGCCTCTGCACCGGCTGCAAAGACGATGACCCCACCACAGAGCCCGAAGTACCGGTAACGCCTGATACGCCCGAAACTCCTGAAAATCCGGACAAGGACACGACTGCCTATACCGACGAAAAAGCCTACGCCAACTTCTTTGCCTTCAACATGATGGATGATGTGTATCTGTGGAAGAGCGAAATTGCAAGCAGCCTGAAGAACTGGCAGCTTTCGGAAGACCCCATCACCAAGGTGAAAAGCGTACGCTACAAAGAGAACGGAGCCGATGTAGACAAATGGACCATGATGACGGACCGGTTCAGCAGCCTCATCAACAACATGAGCGGTTCGGTGAATACAACGTATGGCTTCGACTTCCAGCCTTACCTGCGGGAGTCCGGCTCTACCGCCGCCTTAGCCTTCGTGCTCTATACCTATCCGGGCAGTCCTGCCGAGAAGGCCGGTCTGAAGCGTGGCGACCTCATCCTGCAGGTAGACGGAGAGGATATGAATACGACCAATTACACCAAACTATACCAAAGCTCCAGCGTCACGCTGGGGCTGGGAAAGGTGGAGAACAAGCAGTATGTGCTGACCGGCGAAACCGTGGCCATGACGGCTATCGCCATGTACGAGGATCCCGTACTGATTGACTCTATCTACAACTGCAACGGGAAGAAGGTGGGTTACCTGATGTACAACAGCTTCACCCTGGCTTCGTGCGAGCGGTTGGTAGAGGTGGCCAAGCGCTTCAAGCAGGCAGGAGTCAGCGAGCTGATTCTCGACATGCGTTACAACGGAGGTGGTTACGTCTTCACGGAGAATGTGCTGGCTTCGCTGCTGGCACCCGAGAGCGAGGTGAAGAACGGTGCCCTCTATCAGACGGAAATCTGGAACAACGATTACATGGAGTACTTCCAGAAGAACAACATTGAGTTGAACACCTACTTCCAGACGCAGTTCAAAGGCAAGGATGCCAACGGCACCGTCTACAACGTGAATACCGCCGATGCCAACATCGGACTCCAGCAGATTTATGCGTTGGTTGCCAGCGGAACGGCCTCGGCCTCGGAGAGCATCCTGACCGGCCTGCTGCCCATGATGAACATCAGCATCATTGGCGAACAGACGCACGGCAAGTACTGCACCGGTATGCTGAAAGCCGGCTCGGAATGGTTTGAAGACATCGAAGAGGCATACACGGAGGCCAAGATGTCATTTAAGGAAGAGTTTCCCGAATATGCCAAATGGAAGGACTATATCAAAGACTGGGGCATCTACGTGATGATCAACCGCTATGCCGACCGCAACGGGAATACGCCCTGTATGCCTGACGGATTCACCCCCGATTTGGCTGTGGAAGACCGCTTCGACGAGCCTTACCCGCTGGGCGATGACCGCGAAGCCATGCTGCGTGCCGCTTTGCAGCTGGCCGGCAAGACCGACCTCACGCCCAGAGCCTCTACCCGCGCACTGCCGGCCAACGTACTGCGCAACGGACGGAAGGTGGAGTTCCTCCATCAGCCTTTAGACGGCAAGCGCATCTATACCGGCACGCTGCCTCTCCACCGGCAGCCGCTCTCTGCGGAACGTCCGGCCGAGATACCGTCAGCCCTCCGATAAGACATACCCTTTTTTCATCAACGACTCAATCCGCAAGGTTGGGTCGTTTTTTAATGCCTTTCGCAGGTAGGTAATCTGTACATTCAACGCCAGCGAGTTGGCATACGAGTTACTACCCCAGACGCATTCGAGCAAGGTATCACGGCTGACCATGCTGCCCGGTCGCTGTGCCAACAGACGCAGGATTTCTGCCTGTCGCGAGGTAATCAGCACCTTCTGGCTATCCGTGCGGATCTCATTCGAACTGTAGTTGAATACGCTTCGACCGATGTGATAGAGCTCATCCGTGCCCTCCCCGACCAACGGAGAGGAGAAGCGTTCGCGGATGCGTGCCAGCAACTCCTCGGGATAAAAAGGTTTGGCCAGATAATCGTTGGCACGCAGCTGGAAGCCCTGCAGGCGGTCGGCCTTGTCGCTACGGTCGGACAAGAAGAATATCAACACCCTGCTGTCCACCTCACGGATGCGTCCGGCTACCTCGAAACCGTTCAGTCCGGGCATATTGATATCCAGCAGCACCAGGTCCGGAGCCACGACGGCAAACTGCTCCCAGGCCCGCTGCCCGTTGCCGCAGTAGGTGACGTCGTACCCCTCCCGCTCCAGGAAGCGTTTCAGAATCAGGGAGTACTTCAAATCATCGTCGGCAAAGAGAATCTTCAGCTTCTTCATCGTCCGTCACTGTTTATTTTGGGGAATCGTGATCTCCACCTGTGTACCCTCACCCGGTCGGCCCGACAAGGAGACCGCTCCCCGATGTGCCTCTACCAGCAGTTTCACATAACTCAGCCCCAGACCGATGCCGGGGACCTCCTCACCGGAGGGACGATGGCAACGGTAGAACTTGTCAAAAACCCGTTCCTGCTCATTCGCAGGGATGCCGATTCCGTTATCACTGACACGCAGATGCAATCCGTCCGGTTTCATCTCCGCCCGAATGCCTATCTCCACCTTGTGGTCGGAGTACTTGATGGCATTCTCCAGCAGATTGCCCAGTATATTGGAAAGGTGCATCACGTCGGCCGTGACCATCAGCGTGTCAGGCACCTCCACCCGGAATGTCACCTGCTTCTCCGGCGGGATGGATTGCTGCGCAAGCATCTTCTCAACGACCGGACGGAGCCGGAAGGTAGAGAGCGTCAGCTGCAGCTGCTCGTCGTCTGCACGGGTCATGTCGCGCAACTTCCGCAGATAGGACGACAGGTTGTCCAGTTCCACTACCGAGTCGTGTACCGCCTCGTCCATGGTCTGCTCGTCGGTACGCAGGGCACGGTCACCCATCAAGGCGACACACATCTTCAGCGTCTGTACCGGACGCTTCAACTCATGAATCATGGTGCCCGTAAAACTGCTTCGCAACTCTTCGATGCGTCGCTGCTTGCGTATGACACGCATCTGCAGCCAGAAGCAGATACCCAGAAAGAATATCATCAGCAGACTGCCGGCCAGCTGCTCCCACAACCGCTGCACCAGTATGGAGAGTGACGGGAAGAGCCGCACCTCTACCAAACGTCCATGAAACAAGCTGTAGGAGTGACGGACACGAATCACCGGACGCAGGCAGGAGCCTTCAACCGACACGCTGTCCACCTGATTCTGATACCACTCGGTACGGGGCAAGGTGTCCAGACGGGTAGCGAAGCGGAGGGCGGGCAGAGCAGCTGCCAGCAGCGAGTCAAACCGCTGCAACGTGAAGGGCACATCCGCCTCCAGCTTATAGTCATCCATCGTCGTCCCCATCCACCCCTGCTGGACGGGAGTGGTAATGACAATCGAGTCGTCGTACACCACTTGTCCCAATGAATCGCGGGAGGAGAAGCGGTACGTGTCAACAAACTGTTGCAAAGTCTGAAGGGAGACCGAATCCTTCCGGAAGATGCTGTGCGAGCTGAATGCGATGGAATAGTGGGTTCCCTCCCCAAAGTAGGGACGATGTTGCCGGCTGCGCACCGAGTCGTTCAGCAGGAACAGCTGCTCCAACCGGTGGTGCAGTTCTGTCCCCAGTTCCCGGTTCTTGTCCCGGCAGAGGTTCCACAGCCAGTAGCCCTGTCCCAAGGTCAGGACAAACATCGCCACCAGCGACAGCATCCAGATGATTTTGATTTTTCGTTCCATATCCATTCCTTAATGCCCTGCAAAGATAGGGGAAAGGAAGCATATATGGTACCCGCGAGGAGAAGAAAGACGAGCCGAGTAATATTTCAGTAATAACTTTCGGAGGATGATTTGAAGAAAAGCCGGTAGTTTTGCCGCACCGAAACAATCAAAAAAAACGATTTACAATGAAAAGACATCTGCTACTCTTTGCCCTCTGGTGGCTGGCAGCCACGACGGCAACCGCTCAGTTCAGGGTATTTATGCCCGAACCCAAATGCACACCCGATACCCTCGGGATGGCACAACTGCTGGTCATGTATGACATGCGCAGCTACGTAGACACCTCCAAACAGAGAAAGCCGCGGGAAGAAGAAGCCATCCTGGAGATAGGCAACGGCTTGAGCAAGTTCTACAGCTACGCCCAGTTTGTATGCGACTCGGTCTATGCCGACGACGTGGCCCGCAAGGCTCCGCAAGAGACCATCCTCGGACATCTCAACCAGTACTCCAACTATCACCTGACGGAAGTGGTCTGCAAGAACTATCCCTCGGGACAGTGTACGGTGCTCGAAACCGTTGCCGGAAGCACCCGTCTGCGCTACGAGGAGAAGACGGAGCTGCCGCAATGGCAGCTGACTGAGGAGACGGACAGCGTCATGGGCTATGCCTGCCAAAGTGCCGAATGCAATTACAGGGGACGTCGGTGGAAGGTCTGGTACACACCGGCGATTGCCGTGGGAGAGGGTCCCTGGAAGCTGTGCGGACTGCCCGGCCTCATCCTGAAGGCCGAAGACAGCGAGGGACATTACCTCTTCACTGCCAAGGGATTGAAGCAATGCCAACCACCACGCCCCATCATCGCCAAGCTGGCCATTTACGAAGCCGTCAGCCGCAAGCAGTACGACAAGGTACACGAGCGGTACTGGAACGACCCGGTAGGCTTTGTCAGCGGCAACAATCCCAATACCACCATGGAGGTGACCGATGAGCATGGCAACCCCGTCCGTCCCCGGGGCGTGGCACACAATCCGATAGAACGTTAATGTCCTACCAGCCATGAGACTCTCTGTTTCCTCGATAAGACGGAGGCTGTTGCCAGCAACAGCCCTCCTTCTGCTCTCCGCAACCGGCAGCTTCGCCCAACGTCTGCAGGGCATCGTCAGCGATGCCGAGAACGGCCAGCCTCTGGAGAGTGTGCTGGTCAGCGTACTGCGCGACGGGAAGGTCATCGACTATACCCTGACCGACGGACAAGGGCACTACTCCCTCAGCTGGTTGCGCACAGACACGTTGCAGGTCAGCGCCTCCCTGCTCGGTTACCGGCGCACCACCCAGACGGTGGGCAAGGCTGGCACGTTGCACTTCCGCATGATGAGCGAGAGCATCCAGCTGCACGAAGTGGAAATCAAATCGAACCGCGTATACGGACGGAAAGATACCATCCGCTACGACCTGACCCGTTTTGCTGAAGAGAGTGACCGCCGGCTGAAGGATGTATTGAAACGTCTGCCGGGCATCGACGTAGAAGAGAACGGTCGGGTGAACTACAAAGGGAAGCCCATCGACCATCTGCTGGTAGAGGGAATGGACTTGACGGGAGGACGCTACAACCAACTGACCAACAACCTGAATGCCAAAGCAGTGAAGACGGCCGAGATTATGGAGAACTACCAAAGCCGAAAAGCGCTGCAAGGGAGAATCAACTCGGAAGAGGTTGCCCTGAACCTGAAAATAGATACAAAGAGCCGTGGACATTGGCTGGTGAACGCCACCGCGGCCGGCGGATGGACGGCTGAAGACAAAGCGATATGGGAAGCGGTGCTCAACGGCCTGCTGCTGGAGCGTGCCAAGCAGACACTTGTAAGCTACAAGGGCAACAATACCGGACACGAGCTGAACAGCGAACAGCAGCAACTGGCCGGAACACAGGAGGATATCAGTCCGGAAAGTCTGCTGAACCAGCCGGGCATCTCCACGCCACTGGCTCTGCACCGCGTCCTGCTGAACGAGACGCACACCGCCAACCTCAACCGGATGATAAAACGACCGGGCGACCGCAGCCTGCGGCTACAAGCCGGCTACACGCACGACGAGCGGCAGCAGACACGCAGCACCTCCACCCTCTACTATCAAGGTACCGACACCATCGGCCAACAGGAGGCATACCACCATCGCAGCATCAGCGATGCCGCTCACGCCGAACTGTTCTACGAGGTGAACAGCGAGCAATACTACCTGAAGAACCGCTTTGGGATAGAGGGCAGCCAAGAACGGAGCCGTGCTGCCGAAGTGGCACAACGCATCCATACGCACACCCTGAACGTCCACAACCACTTTGACTGGCTGCGCAGCCGGGACAGAGCCACCTGGGAGGTAAAGTCAGCCGTACAATACAGCCTGCTGCCTGCCACGCTGCATGTAGGCGACTGGAGCGCACGCTATCGGCAACAGCAGCTCTATACGGACAATAGCCTGACGTACCTGCATAAATACAACGGAGTGACACAGCACTACACGATGGGGCTGGCAGGCGAACAGATGCACTACACCGCCCCCCAACACTACACAAGCAGCCAAGGCACCCTCTACGTCAAGCCGGGAGTGGAGTGGGAACACGACCAGTGGTTCGTCAGCCTGCGAGCACCCCTTCAGGTGCGCCGCTACTTCAACCTGCACGACACCCGCCTGCTCTATCAAGCCACCCTCTACGTACGTCTGCGTCCCGACCACCATTGGGAGTATTCGCTTTTCGGCAATCTGCAACGCTCGGCCGACGATGGCACCTCCCTCTATCCCGCGTCCTATCGCAGCGACTACCGTACCTGGCATAGCCACCCGTCGCGGCTGATACCGGTCAGCGACCATCGCTACATCCAGCTCTACGGTGAATACAAGAACACCATCCAGGAGTTCTTCGTCACGTTGAAAGTCAGCTATGAGCACCAGCGGCGCAACACACTGACCGAACTGAACCTCACTACGGACAGCCTGCACTATCGTCTGTGCCGACTGGCAAACAACGCAGAGCAGTACCACCTGCGCAGCACGCTGTCCAAGGGCATCTACGATTGGAAGATGCGTGCCGGCATGGAGGTAGAGCTGCTTCGGAGCAACGGTCTGCAACGTACCAACGGAGAGGACCAGCACTACCGCTTCGACAACCTGACCCTCCGCCCCAAGCTGACCTGGCTACCCGCCACCTGGATGGAGGCAGAATACAGCGCCACACTAAACTACGGAGGCACGCACATCAGCGGCGGTCAACAGCTCGACCCACTCTTGCATGTCAACCAACAGCTCCGAATAAGTTTCAAGGAGAGAGGCTTTGAACTGCACCTCACCGGAGAGCACTACCGAAACGAACTGGACAACCAGACCCGGAAGCACACTCTCTTTGCCGATGCTTCGGCCGGCTACCGCAACCGGAAAGGAAGATTCGAAATAGGTGTCAGCAACCTGTTCAACCAGAAAGAATACGTCTACACGCGCTATGCCGAGACGCACAGCACCACCTCACGCATCGGCATCCGCCCGCGTGAGTACTACCTGAAGATAGACTGGCAGTTCTGACGCAGTACGCCTATCAGACGCGCACCGCCGAGTAGAGCAGTATGCCGACGATGGTCAGACTACCCACCAACACCGGTGAAAGGACATGGGTCAACTGCTCGGCGCGATGATAACCGCTGAGCTTCCGGAACAGCCTATACATCAGCCAGGCACCTAACCACCCTATCAGCATACCGGCCAGCAGATCGCCCAAATAGTGTACGCCCAGATACATGCGCGAGTAACACGTCACAATGGCCCACACGAAGAGGAAGAGGGTGAGCCACTGGCGGCGGAACAGGTAGCGGATGAAGAAGGCCAGTCCGAAGGTATTGGCGGCATGGCACGAGGGAAAGCCGAAACGCCCGCCCCGATAGCCGTCGACAATGTGTATCAGCGGTGATATGGGATTGTCCAGATTGGCGGGACGCATCCGTTCGGCATACGGGCGGATGAAGGTAGCCCCCACCTGGTCGGCAAAGGTGATGGTCAGTGCCAGACCCACCATGCAGAGCAGGGTCACTTTCCACGAGAAGTTGCGCAGCATGACGTACCAGATGGCCACATACATAGGCACCCATATCAACTTACCGCTAAAGGCCTTCATGAAGTAGTCCCAGAAGGGAGCGTGCATACCGTTGATGAACAATAAGATGTCGTTGTCAATTTGTAAGAGATACTCCATTGTTTTCTATCTGTTAATGAACATACATTTTTTCCACACTACATACATCACCTTGCAGCCAGGTCATCGTACAGTTTCTGCAAGTATGCCTTTCCCCTTGACAGATTCTCACCCGGATTCGCTCCCTCGTCAAGTACCGTTTGTCCGGCCTGGCAATCGTATATCACCCGGTTGCTGTCCGTCACCATGCCGAAGGCATCGGGCACCGTGAAGAAAGCAAAGTGGGGGGAAGCCGGATGGAGCATATCTTTGCTGAAGCGGAATTCGTCGTGCGGCAATCCTAACTGTGCCAACAGGGTAGCGGCAAGGTCATGCTGCGACCCGCAGACCTCCATCCGACGCGGACTTCGGATGGCACCACCCACCATCAGCAAGGGTATCTGATACCGTTCTACAGTCAGGTTGCTGATGCCTTCGGGATAGCAGCCCAAGTGGTCGGGTACCAGTACCACCACCGTATGCTGCCACTGGGGCAACCTACGGAACGCCCGGATAAAGCTGCCCACACAACTGTCGGCATAGGCAAAGGCATTGAGGCGGTCGTTCTGCAGCCGGCGGTAAGGCACCTCGTAGGGTTCATGACTGCTGGATGTCTGCAGGACACGGAAAGCCGGACGGGTTCTGCAGGTATCGGCAGCCTCCTCCTTCAGTTCGTCCAGCAGACGGGCAAACACCAGGTGGTCATGGACACCCCATTTGCTCAACCGCTCGGACACCGGGAAGTCCACATCAGACACGATGGACTCAAAGCCCGATGACATCAGATAGGAACGCATATTGGTAAAGTCGGCATCTCCGCCGTAATAGTAGCGCGACGAGTAGCCGGCCTGTCGCAACGCTCCGCAGATGGAAGGCAGATGCTGCGTCTTGCGGGGATACTTCATGATGCTGGTCGTGGGCTGTGCCGGATAACCGCTCAATACCGATACCAACCCGCGGTCGGTACGGAAGCTGTTGGCGTAGAAACGGGTGAACAGCACCCCTTCACGGCAGAGGCTGTCCATGCAGACGGCGATATCGGGTTCTCCGCCCAATGCCGTCAGCAGGCGGGAAGAGAAACTCTCTAAGATGACAAACAGGATATCGGGACGCGATGTCGTGAAGAGTGTATCCGTCGGCCCCACCGCTACCGAGTCGGCCTGCGGGCAGAGGGAGGCATCCTGCATCGTCACAAACAGGCTATCGGCCTCGTCCGGCTCCATGAAACGGTACTGCTTGCTGAAGTCCTTCTGTTTCGACAACGACTCCATCAGACTGAAAGCCGGATTGACAGCCGCATGATTCAAGCGCAGATGGTCACTGAAATAGGCTTGCCCCACATTCATGGTGGAGACGGTCAGTCCGCCACGGATGGGGATGAAGAGCAATCCGGTGAGCAGCAACAGAAGCAACGAGGTCCGTAAGGGACGATAAGGAAGTTTCATGCGCCCCATCAACGACGGACGCAACAGGCAGGCATGGAAGAGCGCGTAAACCAGCAGGGCATAGAGCAGCACGGCCAGTACCCCTCCTATCACCATCCACACACTGACGCTGGCCACGGCATCCTTTGGCGAAGAGAAAAAGTAAAAGAGCGGAGTGGCATCCAGCGGGAAGCCCCAAAAGGCATACAACCCGATGTTGACCATCAGTATGAGGGAGAGCAGCAGAGCCACCGTCCCGAAGTAAATCTGAAAGAGGCGACGGAGCCAGGAGGCAGAGGTCCAAACCGACACCACCAGCAAGAGGCCGGGCAACACCGATAGATAACCGGCCAACGAGCGGTCGAGCGGCAGCCCATGATACATCACCTGCAGCCAGTCAACCCATGAGCGGTCGGCATACAGCGAAGCGTGGCAGAGCATAAAGAGGGGCTTCTGCATCACGAACAAAAGGAGATACAGCAGGTATATCTTGACAAAAAAGAGGATTCGGTTCTTCATATCAGTTTGTCTGCAATGATTACGGGGGACAAAGGTACACCTTTTGTTCCAAAATCCGCTGATTTTGGCCAATTTAGTTTATCGGCAACCGAGAAAGCAGTACATTTCCCTGCCTCCCGCAGGGCTGCGGTCACTGCTGACGTTTCAGATAGAGCCGATGTGTGATGGTCTGAGGCAATTCGCACTCGTAGTGGGTCACCATCAGCATCGTCTTGTCCTGACGGCGGCAGAAGGCCTCGATGATGCGTTTCACCCGCAGGCGGTTGTAGGTATCCAACCCGTGCAACGGTTCATCCAGAATCAGCAGTTCGGGATCCTTCACGAAAGCACGTGCCAACAGTGCCAACCGCTGTTCGCCGCCGGAGAGCTGCAGGAAGGGACGCTCCTTGAGCGATGCGATGCCAAAGATGTCCATCCACCACTCGCAGATGGCCAATTGTTCCGCATGGGGTCGTACATACAGTCCGATGCTGTCGTGCAGGCCACTGGCCACAATTTCAATGGCCGGCAGGTTCTTCAGGTAGGCACGGTGCATCTCGGGACTCACATAGCCGATGTGCTTCTTGATTTCCCAGATGCTTTCGCCGGAACCCCGCTTGCGGCCGAACAGACTGATGTCGCACGCATACGATTGGGGATTGTCGGCACATACCAGACTGAGCAGTGTAGACTTGCCCGAGCCGTTGTCACCGCTCAACGCCCACTTCTCGCCGCGATGCACCGTCCAGTCCAACTCCCTCAAGATGGTGCGTTCACCGTAGCAGATACTCACCCGGTTCAGCTTCACCACCTCGTCTCCGGTATAGTTCGTCTGGTCGTATGGCAGCGCCGCCACCCGTTGTTGCAGCGTCGCAAAGTCATCTTCAAGCCCGCTGCGCATCGCCTCATACCGATGGCTCCACTCGGCAAGGTAGGTTTCGCGTTCCAGCTTCGCCCCCACCCTCTTCTGCTCCACAGGTACCACATGGGTGATGAAGGCGGGGATGTCGTCAAGCATCGAGAGCACCAGCACAATCTGCAATGCCGTCATGCGCGACAGTTCGTCCAGCAGCCCGCTCAGCAGGTCGCGTGTAGGGGCATCCAGTCCGATGAACGGATTGTCCATAATCAGGATTCGGGGCGCTGTCAGCAGCGCCTTCACCAACTGGAACTTGCGCAACTCGCCGCTGGAGAGGAGGATAATCTTCTTGTCCAGCATCGGCTCTATCTGGAAGAGGTCGAACAGCCGGCGCTCCAACGCCCGGTCCTTGCCGCGTCCCAGCAGGTCGCGTACCAAAGGCACGTCATCGTGCTCCGTCTGATTCCACCGCTGCTGGTAGTAATAGTTGCCGTCAGCCGAGCCGTAGGTGTCGCGGAAGGCGATGTATTTGATGTTCTCGTAAGCTGTTGTCGAAAGCGATGGCCGGAAGTCATACGTCAGCGAGCCGCTGAGTAAGGGATACTTGCCCGTCAGCATATCAACAAAAAGGCTCTTACCGGCTCCGTTAGGACCGACAAGAGCGATATGTTCACCATCCGGTATGTCTAATGTAACAGGTTCCGCCAGACGCACCTGCAGATTGCGAGCCAAGGCATCGCACAGCTTGATTGTATGTTGTACCATAACTTATTACTCTTCACAAAACCGGGTGCAAAGATAGTGCAAATCGAGAGAAAAACTTTCATGCTTGCATGAAAAGTTATTCCGAGATGCAGCCTTAGTCGGACGCTATCTTCATCCGGACCTTCTTTCCTTTGAACAGCGTCAGTTCCGCCGTACCATCCTCAAACAGTTCCACCTCCTCATACTTGGGTTCCACCACCATCTTTCCATCTACCTCCATGATGCCCCATTGCCTGGGGTTCTTCTCCACCGCGCAATACCTCCCCACAGGCATACGCACCGAGCGGTAGAGGGGTGGCACCACGATGCGTCCGTCCAGCTTCAGTCCCCACTTGATGCCCATCCGGAAAGGCTCCGCGTCCTTCAATGTCTCCAATCGCGCCACTCTCTTCTTCTCTTCCTCCACCTCACGTTTCCGCTCCTCTTCGGCCAATCGGGCACCTATCTCGTCCGCTATCGGTTGCAGGATGCGTTCCATCTCCTGCTGCTCCGTCCCATCATCCGCCTGAAGCAGCAGCCGCTTCACCGCCTTCAGCCTGCCGTCGGCATCCTTTGTGCCCGTCACGTGATAGAAGCGCAGGTCGTTGTCAATGACCACTATCGTCCGGTCCTTCATCCGCCGATACAGCCAGTAGGCCTGCGTATCGTCCCCGGCCAGCAGACACGCACTGCCAAACAGGTGACTCACCCATTTCTCCAGACGGGCCAGCCACTCCTCGTCCTCATCGTAATTCTCCAGATGCCCCGTCATGGAGACTTCGTCTAACGGCAGGGTCAGATAGAGTCCGTCCAGAAAGAGGTGCGGTATGCTTCCCGGCTTCTCCTGCACGCCATATCCCAGCTTCGTCCGGGTGTACATCCAACCGCCGATAAACAGCAGTTCAAACTCCCCAAAGAAGCGTCTCTCAGGCATGTACGAGTAGAGCAGCAGCGACCTCATATCCATCAGCAACTCCTTGCCCATGCTCCTCAGTCTCACGAAGTCGTGGTCCGTGAACTCCATCTGTTCGAGTTTCAGGAAGCGTTTCAGCACCTCACCCCGGTCGTTCACTACGCCCGTATTTTCATCTTCAAACCGCACTGCAGCCCACTCTCCCCTGATGTCAAACACTTCCACAAAGAGCGGTTCTGTTATCCGCCTCTTTCCGCACTTCAGTCCCCAAAGTGCCCGTTCATTATCATAATATTTCTCCATCTTTCCGTCCTGTCATTTTATTCCCATCCATTCAATCCCTATATTCCACAGAAACAGCGGATTGCCCAGCACATACCTTCGCCACATCCGTCGTGGTTCCTTGACAAGTCTGTACAGCCATTCAAGCGAATGCTCCTGCCACCATTGCGGAGCCCGCTTGTAGGTACCCGCAAAGAAGTCGAACACCGCCCCTATCGTACCCACATGGCAATGGATGTCCAGCTCCTCCCAGTGCGCATAGGTCCACTTCTCCTGCTTCGGAGCCGTCATGCCAATCCATAGCAAGTCAGGATTCGCCCTGTTGATAGCCTCGACGATGGCCCTGTTGTCCTCCTCTGTAAACTCCGGCTTATAGGGAGGCGAGTAGGTCACCACCTCGATGTTCGGATACACCTCAGCCGCCCTTCTGCGAACCAGCTCCAGCACCTTCTCCGAGCTACCCATAAACATACATCGGCCTCCGCTTCCGTTCAGCCGCTTCATCTCAAACTCAAACAAGTCCCAGCCGGCTATCCGCTCCTTCGGTCGCGACTTCGCCTTCACCCATCCGCAGGCCTTCACTATCGAAGCCCCGTCCGGAATCAGGTAATCGCCCTTCATCAACGCCTCGGCAAACCGTTCATCCCTCTTTGCCGTATTGAATGAGTGGGCGTTAATCGTATTAATCAACTTCTTCCCTTGGGGAATAGAAGCCAGCGCCTCCCTGCTTTCAAGGAGGCGTAAATCCTTCAGTCTTATCATATATATTGATTGGACAAATTAAATTAATCCCTAAAATATTCCAATTTGTGCAGTTCTCAATCCCGCTCCACCCCCATCCATGTCAGCAGAGGATATATCAGATGTTCTATTATCCAGTTCATAGACAGTTATTTAGACAGTTAGTTATACATTGTTCAAAGACATCCAAGGAATATTCCCTTTCATACTTCTTCCGTCCCTTTTGTCCCATTTGACAACATAACCGACGGTCTGTTATCAGCCTCTCAATGGCCACCGACACGTCTTCCGCAGAAGGGATGCCACCAGCACCTTTATCAACCAACAGTCCCGTCCTGCCATCGTCTATTATCTCAGGTATGGCAGCCTCATTCGTAGATACGCAAGCCACCCCGCATTGCATCGCTTCGAGGAGAACAAGAGGGAAGCACTCGTTGGGATAATAGGTTGGAAATGCCATTATATCAGTCTTTCTGTAAAATGCCATCTTCTCCTCGCCATACTTCCTGCCATGATAAATGGCAACCTCAGACAGTCCTCTCCGCTCAACCTCATGGTTAAAACGCGCTGCATCAATCTCAGCCGTCTCACCTCCCACGAAGTCACAGACAAAGCTATATCCTTTTTCTTTCAGTATCTTCAGTGCATCAAGCAGCACAAATACCCCTTTCGACTCAATGAGATTAGAAAGAAACAGAATATGAGGCACCACATTGTTTCGTTCCGCCTTCGGTTCATAGTCAAGAGATTCAGGAATACCATTCGGACATATCTCCACATCCTCCCGCTTCACATACTTCTGTACATCCTTATATAACGCCTCCGCCAGCAATATCACCTTGAGACCTTTGAAGAAACGACGATACAAGCAATCGTCCAACCATCGGTCCTGCCTTGTAGATACCCCCTTGTTGTGATAGTGTACCACAATCCGGCACCCCATACCCTTCAACAGTTCCACAATGACAAAGTCCTTATAGAAAGCACCGCCACAGGCATTCGCCGTGAAATAGACAAGTTCAGGAGCGAACTCCTTCACAGTCCGGCGAATCCTTTTCAATAGGGAATAGAAATCACGAAGTTTTCTCAGCCCTACCTTCCCTATATCCTCCAAATTAGCAGCCGTTGCCGGATTGATATACCTGCACTCAAAAGCCTCGTTTACAATCTTTGAGTCATGAATATACTTACCCATCATGGCCGCTCCATGCACGGGAGGAGGCATGTGCATGATAAATAGAATCTTAGGTTTCATGCGGCACACTTATAGTTAGATTCAACCATAAATGCCACGCATGGAAAGCATTCTATTTCAGCCCCTTTACCCCCCCCCTATAAGACTTCTTAACATTCTAAGCAGGCTGTTCCAAATTATTCCAACAGTCAAGTCTTGATATTTTAACACCATCTTTGGATTAATATATACCTTGTCAAATCCCCGCTCTGCCATCTGCTTGTAGATACTGAAATGCTCGCATTTCACTTCTACTCGTTTGTCATCATTGTCCATCGCCTTATACCTCAGTCCTTTCATACATTCAAACCGGTAAATAGCCAAACCGCCAAAAGCCGAAAACACCCGAACCCAGTCGTTATTCTGTGGCATGGACGCATACTTCTCAGAAAGCATTCTCGTCTTATGTTCTGTTTGGGGATTATTTTCATCTCCTAATTCTGTAAGTGCATACGTGTCGTGATACCTTTTTTTCAACTTAGGTGATAGTGAATACCCGTATGCAGTTACAGCATCCCACTCATCCCTTTCAAACGAAGAAAGAATATTATCAACACGAATCCATGCTACGTCCAGATCCACGACCATCATGTAATCAGCCGCCCAACCCTCCGTATCAACAAATTCCATATAGGTATTTCGGAGTTTTGCCATTTTCTCAATTCTTCTGCGAGAGTAAAATGGATTCACTCTCCCCGCATCAGCCGCAGAAGGTATCGTGCGTGCTGCGTTTGTTGTATTTAGTGAGACAAACACATGAGTCGGGTCACTTTGATGCCAATTGTCAAGGAGCATTTTCGTGTTGTCTTTCGAATCATTCTCATAGACAAACACCCGATAATCCCTAAAACGTCCGCACAAAGCCTTTATCTGTGGGATGTTTTTCTTTAACCCCTTTTCGGCATTTCTAACAATACTACAAATGATGATTGAAGAATTACTGATTGGTTTCATTTAGCGACATATTTTCTAATCTTTCCACCAAGCGGTATAACTATGATGACTCACACGCTTGTTTTCCGGAGGTAATTGCATATAATCACCATATACAGAATGAAGATAATTATCATATCCTATGGGTATATAGAATTCACGATCCTCAAACTTATGTTTTATGGCTTTTGAATAATTTGAATAATCATTAATTTCACGAGTACCATACCCATAAAAAACGGCGACCTTATTTGTTAGTCCATAACGCACCTTTCGGCTATTCTTATCAATTTGCTTAACAATACATCTTGCTGAAAATGGCAACAAAACCAACTTCCCTAAATTCATTATAAAATTACGAAAGAAAGAACGGGTCTTTCCAAGTTTTGCTTTCTTCGTATTTAGCATTTTACGTAGGAACATATTTTTTCTAATGCCAGTAATGGAAGAAATACCATCAATAGGAAATACATCTATATACACTCCAAAACTTTCGGTTTTGTACATATATTCGTCCATAATTGTCCGCGTGTCGTAAACTTTTCCGAAAGGAAGATTGTAATCTTCCTCAACATTAAAATCCACAAAACGATAAACAGAATTCGATTGATTAAACAATTCCATAAACTTGTCATAATCAGGGCGTGGCATATAAATATCAATGTCATCATCCCAGGGTATATATCCATCATGACGTATAGCACCTATTAAGGTGCCACCACAAAGGAAGTACCTAATATTGTTTTCAACACAAAAATCATGAACACACTGCATAACATCCAACTGAATGGATTTAAGTTCCTCTAAATC
Organism: Bacteroides sp.; assembly: GCA_051875915.1. Lineage (GTDB taxonomy): Bacteria > Bacteroidota > Bacteroidia > Bacteroidales > Bacteroidaceae > Bacteroides. The sequence goes on along the minus strand of JBJEHI010000045.1, from coordinate 16,739 downwards.
GGTTATTTGCTTCATGGCTTATAATCTATAAATACTCAACTAAATAAGTTCCAACATTGTTCTTCTCATTTTTTCCTCCATCGTTCCCTCTACGCGCCAGCCCAAGGATTTCAACTTTTCTATAGAGAAAAGTGATTTCTTCACCACATTAAAGCCCGATTTTTCAATATCAGAAGGCATTGCTATGACTACCTTTTTCCCTCCTATCTCGGCAATCATCTCAGCTAAAGATCTAATTGTGATATTTGAAGAATCATCAGCAATATTATACGCATTGTTGTTCTTACCCAATAAAAGAATATGCATCAACGCAGCAACACAATCAACCACATAACACCATGACCGATATTGTTCTCCAGTACTTTTCATTACAATATCTTCATTTCTCAATATGTTACGTATAAATTGTGCATACACACGATTGTCTGATTCTGTAAAATACGGGCCATACACATGACAAGGTCTTGCTATCACTGACTCAATGTCATACTCAGTAGAGTATGAAATACACAATGTTTCCGCTGCTCTTTTGCTTGATGGATAGCAACTTCTCACACATAATGGGTTTACATATCCACTGTAATCTTCATCAAAAACCCTTCCATCTCCTTCTCCATACACCTCTCCTGAAGAAATATAAAGGATTCGTTTTAATCCATGATTTAATCCATATTCATACAAATTACTGACACCAAAAACATTTGCTTTTATCACTTCTACAGGTTTTTGCACAAAGTAATTTGGACTTGCATTACTTGCTGCATGAATCATATACTCGTATTGCACATTTGATTCTATCTGATTACAGATATCATGACGAACAAAATGGAATGAGTCATTGTCCCAATATTTCATGAAAAGAGTTTTCGCTCTATTGAGATTTCTTCCACAAGCGTAAACAGACCATGTTCTTGAAGGATGCCTCATAAGCACATCTATTATACATGAACCTATCAAGCCTGTGGCTCCTGTTACTAATATATTAGAATTATTCAGTTTGCTCCATGGCAAATTCAATGAATAAATGTGGTATAAATCATCCTGGTATGTCATTTGAGCCATTCCTCCTTATTAGTATGAATTAATGCCTTTAGTATTTCTAAATCCTCAACGGTAGTAATTTTGATGTTCTTTTCCGATCCTGGAACTATATGCATTTCTCTTCCTGAGATTTCCGCAATAAGAGTACATGAAGCGACACTATCAGTAATACCTTTTTCTTTAGCCTCCTCATGGACTTGTACGATATTACCGAGTCTGAATGTTTGTGGAGTTTGGGTTCGGATTAACTTATCACGAGGAATACTTGTAGTTGAAGAGAAGCCGTCATCGCTTTCCAATATTGCTTCTCGGCACTTTATTCCCGTTATAGCATAACCGAAAGCTTTACAAACAGCAATATTACTGCTGATAATATCCTGACTTAGCAAAGGTCTTACCGAATCATGTATCAGAACCAAATCATCATCATTACAACCTTCGCGCTTTAGTCCATAAATACCATTATGAATTGACTCCATACCAGTATTTCCTCCCGGAAAGATCCATTTTAACTTATTTATAACAAACTGGTTTGCATATGCTTGCAAAACGGTTTCCCAGCCATTTAAACAAACTACAGCTATAGCGTCAATGTCTGGATGCTGTTGAAAGCACTGCATTGTTCTAATAATAATTGGACAACCTTCAACGTGCATAAACTGTTTGGGTATGTCCTGTCCCATTCGATTACCGGATCCTCCGGCTATCAGCAAAGCTATATTCATGATATAAAAAATAATAATTATTACCAATAGCAACCGTTTTCCACTTGATTTAAATTAAGAGGCCTTTCGCTATCCGATGGAGATACCCAGAACTCATTATAAAGTCCCGCATTATCCCATCTCTTTCCCTTTATGCCAAACAAAAGCTGAAGAGACCCGCCCATGTGTATCGCAATCTTCCCCATTCTTTTTATATGGGCAGCAAGAGGGAATCCATATGCACCACATCCTAACAGTGCAATATCGAAATCCTTCTTTTCAATTTCACGAGCCATATAATCGAATGCTTCAAACCAGCTATCAAAACCACAACTATTACCAGCAATAGTCTGTACGGCTCTTACTATCTCCAACGAAGAAAAAGCCGGTAATACTTCTGCATGGTTCCAAATTTTATCACGGTGTTGTTCATATTGGCTACGGATTGTATCTGCAAATGGATGAATAACGAGAATTTTCTTGCCTTCTAAAGCACGCATCCAATAATTTGGACTATCTATAGGGCCTATTTCTCCAATGGATAATTTGCGACTATGTCTCAAATACCCTTTAAGGAAGATTTCCTCTGGTCGCCACGAGAAAAGCGCATCGGAGGCAAGCATAGCATCCTTCATCATAGAAGCAAATCGCTTAAACGCAATGTCGCTGGCAGGAAAGAATCCTGCATTTATCGGCATACATTTATAAGTATATTTCTTAACTAAAAGGTTGATAGGGGGGGGGTAAATTCCATACACAACAGCTTTAATTTCCACAGCTCCAAATCTCGCTATCATAAATGGAGCACCCTTTCGAATACGACTGTAGATATACTGTTGCGCCAATATTCCTTCATGACGAGGCAAAAGAATATCACGCAATGTAAATAATGCTTTTCGAATCAAATTATTTTCCATGATTTATGTTGTTTATTTATTGATTTGCCATTCCCTTATCCTGTAATTCATCTGCCAAATGATGATATAAGGATGCAAAAGATACATTCATGCCATTGGGGCGCAAGGCCAATGGCAAACGACATCCTTCGGTTCTCAAAAAAGCACTTTTTATCTTCTGAGACAAGGACTGTTCGTCCTCAGGATTAATAATATAACCATTCACACAATCCTTCACAAGACATTGACTGCCAGCCCTGTTGCTTATCAAAGCAAAACAGCCACCCAATAAAGCTTCGTTGGTCACTGCCCCAAAAGGTTCGAGCAAACTGGGCAACACAAACACCTGAGCGATGTTATACCAGGCATATAGCTCGTCACCCTCCATACGTCCCACACAATGAATGCTTTTACAATCCTTGGCTTCAGCCATGACGGATCCACTCAGATTTCCATCACCCACTATCACAAATGCGGTCTTTTCGTTTGCGATAGCGCGATATGCCCTGATTGCCATCAAGATATTCTTCACAGCTACCAACCTCCCGACAAACAGCAGAACCTTTTTTCCTTTCAGTTCATACTGAAGGACATACTTCTCACTGATTGGCAGGATTCTCTTCAGACGCATTCTCGCTTTTGTATCATCACAGATGATAGGGAAGTAGAGTCCCTTGTGATATTTCTTCTGATAATAGTCTCTCACCCTTGGCTCCACATTGACTACATTATCCATCCATGGCATCAGCATACGGGTTCCCCACACATGTTTCCGTGAGAGCTGGTTACCTTCGGCAACCATATTATAACTATCATCAACCATAGCAATCACTTTGGCTCTTCTTCGACAACTTATTTTATACAGTATCGCAATGATTGTGGGCAGATTGAATTCAGAGGTCAGGATGATATCCGGTGTTGAGTGTCTCATTTCTTTCCACATATCCACAATCCACTTCCATACTCCGATATCCTCCTTCATTATGTACTTCGGAATAAACTCAAACTGGTTTTCGATTAGGTTGTAATCAAAGTTCTGAGAGAGCAATCTCCTTCTGAACAGACAAATCTTTGCATCAAATGTCTTGTTCAATGAATTGAAAAAATCTATCCGGTAGGGCGCTATCACCGGATGAAAGACAAGCAGTTTTTTCTTCATAGCATTCCTGTTTTATATCCTTTCCGCACACCAATCCACGCCTTCTTTCAACACTTTGGCTGGTGTGCCACCTACCACGCAATGGGCAGGAAAATGTTTGTTTGTTACTATGGAGCCAGTGGCTACAATACTGTTACTACCAATATTCGCTCCTTTAAGCACCTTCACAGAATGGCCTATCCATACATGGTCAGAGACGGTGATGTCTGCTGAAGGGTTTATTCTTTCCCCCGTTGCGGCATTCAGAATGCTGTGGCTATCACCTACCCTGAAAGTAATGTCCGATGAGAACAAGCAATCATCCCCTACGGTGATGCATTTGCCTTCTATCACAGCTAACTCTGTTTGGCCAGTAATAGTGGTGTGCCTACCAAGGTAAATTTTCCCATTATCATTTTCTATATACAGGGTCGTATTATTGAGGTTTGAATCTCTCCCTACTACAATTTCACAATGACTACCTTTAACAATGACATTACAGTTTTTCATTCTTGTCAAACCCTGCTCAATGATAACACTGTTGTTTGATCCACGAATGCAGAAACGGCAATTCGATGCGAATACACCACTGATTTTCAGCTTATTACACCCCCATTTATTAAATAGCTATTACTATGTAACATTCTATAGACCTTAGATATAGCATTGCCATATCTGCTTATAATTCGTTTTTTTAATTCCTTGTCCATCGTTCATCTATGATTTGTATATGATTGCTAAACACAAAAGTGTTGTTATCGCAAACCTTAATCCCTCCCAAACAAATCCCGCGTATAAACTTTCGCCTTCACATCGTCTAAACAGGCATCGTAGCGGTTGGCAATGATGGCTTGGCTCTGCGCCTTGAACCGGGCAAGGTCATTCACTACCCGGCTGCCGAAGAAGGTGGTGCCGGCTTCGAGGGTCGGCTCGTAGATGATGACCTCGGCCCCCTTTGCCTTGATGCGCTTCATGATGCCCTGAATGGCACTCTGGCGGAAGTTGTCAGAGTTCGATTTCATCGTCAGACGATAGACACCGATGGTGACTGATGATTGATTGCTGATTGCTGATGATTGATGATTGATTACTGATGATTGATTGTATTCGTTGTTCTCTGTATAGGCATACCAGCCGGCCTTGCGGAGGACGGAGTCGGCAATGAAATCCTTGCGGGTGCGGTTGCTCTCTACAATGGCCTCGATGAGGTTCTCGGGCACGTCCTTGTAGTTGGCCAGCAGCTGTTTGGTGTCCTTGGGCAGGCAGTAGCCACCGTAGCCGAAGCTGGGGTTGTTGTAGTGCGTGCCGATACGCGGGTCAAGGCCTACACCGGTGATGATGCTTTGCGTGTCAAGTCCCTTCACTTCAGCATAAGTATCCAATTCATTGAAATAACTCACGCGCAGTGCCAAATACGTATTGGCAAACAGTTTCACAGCCTCCGCTTCCTTCATTCCCATAAACAAGGTAGCAATATTCTCCTTGATGGCACCCTCTTGCAGCAGAGCGGCAAAAGTATGGGCGGCCTCCTCCATCTTTGCCACATCCGTCACCTGCAGGATGGCATCGTTCTCTTCCCTGAAATCCTCCCGGTCAATGAGTTTGGGATAGCCCACGATGATGCGGCTGGGATAGAGGTTGTCATACAGTGCCTTGCTCTCGCGCAGGAACTCGGGCGAGAAGAGCAGGTTGAACTGCTTCACCCCTTTGGCTGCATACTTCACATACAGCGAGCGGGTATAGCCCACCGGGATGGTGCTCTTGATGACCATCACGGCATCGGGGTTCACCTCCAGCACGAGGTCGATGACATCCTCGATGTGATGGGTGTCGAAGAAGTTCTTCACGGGGTCGTAGTTGGTGGGGGCTGCAATGACCACGAAGTCGGCATCCCGGTATGCCTCGCGACCGTCGAGCGTAGCTGTGAGGTTCAATTCCTTCTCAGCAAAGTATTTCTCAATGTATTCGTCCTGTATGGGTGAGATACGGTTATTCAGCTTCTCCACCTTTTCAGGTATCACGTCCACGGCTGTCACCCGGTGGTGTTGGGCCAGCAATGTGGCCATACTCAGTCCTACGTAGCCGGTGCCGGCTACGGCAATTTTCAAGTCAGTAAAGTTGTTCATTGTTATATGGTGTATGGAATGATTGCCAATCTTGGGAGTCAGATATTGCCAATCTTGGGAATTTTATATTGCAAATCTTGGGAATTTATTCCCTATTTTATAACTTTGCCGGAAAATCCAGCACTTACAGTATATGAAATACATCAGTAGATATGCCGAAAAAGACATTGAACGTGCATTGCGTTCGTCAGGCGCAGTCGTTGTAGCAGGGCCTAAGTTTTGCGGGAAGACCACTACAAGTATGAGATTCCAAAAAAGTTTCGTGAAGCTCAATACCAATAGCCGCATCAAATTGGCACGTCTCAATCCCGTCCAGACCCTCAGAGGAGAATTTCCCAGACTGATAGACGAATGGCAGACCGTGCCCGAAATATGGAACTGTGTCAAGGAAGACCTTGACAATGAATACGTATTCGGCAAATACATCCTTACAGGTAGTTCCACTCCAGTGGACAAGACGGAGATACACCATTCCGGTGCCGGCAGGATAACCACGGTCAAGATGCGTCCCATGTCCCTCTTTGAGTCGGGAGAATCCAAAGGAGTGGTCTCCCTGTATGCGTTGTTTGACGGCAAGCCGCTTGATACATTCTGTGAGAACGACGATTTCACACTTCAAGATGTTGCTTTCCTCACATGCAGAGGTGGATGGCCTATCTCCGTCATATCCGACAAATCCGTCTCGCTGGATGTCACACGCAACTATTACAACAGTCTCTTCGTCTTTGAAGATTGTGACAACGAGAACTTCCGCAACAAGCGACCCGATGTACTGAAGATGATTCTCCGCAGTTATGCCCGCAACATCTCTTCCGAAGTGTCCAAGCAAACCATCATCGAGGATGTGCGGCAGAGCAACGAGCGGACAATGGATACCAAGACGTTCGATGACTATTTCGAAGCCCTTCAGGATTTGTACATCATCGCCGATATCGAGGCTTGGAATCCCAACATACGATCCAAGACATCGATTCGCGCCACTCCCACACGTCATTTCGTGGATACCTCCATTGCCTGCCGTGCCCTCAACATTTTCCCCGAAGACCTGCTCCATGACCTTGAGTCGTTCGGCCTGTTCTTCGAAGACCTTGCAGTACGCGATCTTTCCATCTATGCCGGTGTACATGGCGGTGAGGTGCGTCATTATCGTGACAAGGCTGGGCTGGAGTGTGATGCGGTTGTTCATCTGGAGGACGGACGCTGGGGAGCCGTAGAGATAAAGCTGGGGGGCGACAAGCTGATAGAAGATGGGGCAAGGTCACTCCAACTCCTGAAGGATAAGATTGCGACCAAGAGTTCCGAACCTCTTCCTTCGTTCATGATGATTCTCACCGCCCGTGGTTCCCTCTATCAACGTGAAGACGGCATCTATGTTGTTCCTATCAACTGTCTGCGAGATTGAATAATCGTCTGTTTTCTCACATCCCCCCTACTTCGCGCCGCAAGGCTTCTGCCTGCTGTTCCAGCAGCTCCAGCAGCGACAGGGCGTGCTCGGCCTCCTTGTAGTGGAAGGAGGGGGTGCTGCCCGAGCCATGGGCCTGGGCGTGGATAAAGAGTTTCTCGTACTGGTGGAGCTGGCTGACAACGGCCTGCAACGGCGGGAGGCTTTCGATGCAGGAGTAGGCGGCGACCTGCCGGCGGATGGCAGTCAGCTTCTCCGTGTCGTCGGCCTCCCCCTCTAACTGCTGCACGATTTCCCGCACCAGGTCGTCAGCCGTGCTCACGGGGCTCTTCTTGTTGTGCTTCAGGTAGCAGGGCCGGCCGTCGTCCAACAGGCGGTGCAGGTAGTAGTTGGGACGCTCCGTAGCCCCTATCTGCAGGGCTTTGGCTATCTCCAACAGCACCGACTCGAACCGCTTGCGGATGGCCATGCAAAGCTCCTCGGGTGCCATGCCCTCCTGCTCCTGCGTCAGCCGCCGGCGCAGCTTGGCAGCCGTCAGCCGGTGCTCGCATCGACTGAGGTTGGGGCCCTGCCGGGTGATATAGAGGTTGAGCAGCTGCCACTGCGCGGAGGCCTTCTGCTCTTCGATGCAACGGATGAAGAGGTTGTAGAAGCCGATGTTGTGGGTGAAGAGCAACACCTGCCAGCCGGTGAAGGTGCGCAGCAGGTAGCGGGCCAGGAAGCGGCGGTTGCAGGCATCGAGGCTGGTCACCACATCGTCCAGCACCAGCAGCGGCTTTTCCTCCCCCTCTAATGCCCGGCGGGCGATGACAAGGTGCAGCAGGAGCACCACCAGGTTGATGCGGGCCTCGTTGAAGTAGCGGTGCAGCGAGCGCGAGGCACGCAGGTGGCCGTCGGCCGAGGCGAGGTAGAGGTCGTACTCGTCGTTGTCCAGGCCCACGGTACACGCCTCGCGGAACTCCTCTTGCAGCACGCGGTTCACCTCGCGGAGATAGACGCCGGCCTGCTCCGTGTCGAGGGGCGGCAGGTCGCCGCTCACCGCCATCCGTTCACAAAGGCGGCGCAGGTTCAGCCTGTCCTCTTCCGGGATGTCAGTCTGGCAGGAGAGCCGGGCGGTGCAGAGCAGGGCGCAAGCCTGCGACGGACTGACGGGTGCGTCCACCACGATGGGATGGTCGTCTATCTGTATCTCTACCTCCGTGCCGTCGGTGCCGTCGCGGTGGATGTACTCCTGCCAGAAACGGTTCAGCTCCTGTTGCCGGTCGCGCCGCACGCCGCGCAGCAGGCTCTGCCGGAAGTGCCGGTGGCCGAAGTAGTAGAGGTAGATGGCCTCGAAGAGGGAGCTTTTGCCCGCTCCGTTCTCGCCATAGACCAGCAGGTTGTGCCCGTCGGCCTCCACATGGATGGGGCGGGCGAAGGCCTTGAAGCGATTGATTTCTATCTTGTTCATCACTGTTTCCGGTTAAAGAATTCACGTAGCACCTTCTGCTTGCGCTCCTCACGCGCCTTGACATCTTTCCAGGAGAAGGAGAGCCTGGGATTGCCGGCCAGCTCTGCGCACTCGGGGTCCACTTGGCGCAGCCGCTCCATATAGTCGTTGTACTCACTCAGCCGTGCCGTCCGGGATTGGGGCACAAGGGCTACGTTGCCCAGCGAAAATTCCCTGTAGGAGATGCCTGCGAAGTCATCGTTCCGCTTGCGGCCATGCCGGCGGACAAGCGACATCCGCTCGCTCTCTACCAGTCCGCCGCCCATCTCCAGTACCAAAGCCAGATGGTAGTAAGGAGCGCAATAGAAGCCGAAGTCGCGATTGACATAGATGGACTGCATTTCCTTGAGATTGCAGTCGAGGGGCAGCCCCAAAAGCACGTTGGTGGTCATCACCCGCAACGACTCTCCGTCAAAGAAGTGGGTGCTTGCGCAGTAGATGCGTACCGCCTCTTCGAGGAAGGCATCCAGCTCCGCCTCCCCGCGTCCATGCTCCCGAAGCCGGGCGATGAGCAACGTGTCGCACAACTCTTCATCATCCCCGTCCAACACCTGCAGCCAGCCGGCTATGCGGTCGGTACCCACCGCCCGCTCCCGCAGCCAGCAGAGGCAGGAGGCAATGTCGAGCAGTTCCTCCATGATGTCCGTATAGCCGTGGTGCGAGAGTTCGCCGTCGCGGCCGTCGAAGAACTCGCGGATGCTCTGCATCGGGCGGTAGTTGGCCTCGCGGCACTCTATCAGGTTCTTGTAGTGGCTGAAGATGACGTCTATCCCGATGCCCAACCGGGCGCAGAGGCGGTTCACCTCGTCCCAGCGACGGATGAAGTCCTCCTTTTCCCAGAGATTGATGGCCTTGGAGTAGAGGCGTGCCTTGAAGATGTCGCTGTTGGCCAGGTCGCGCCCGCGGTTGTTGATGGTCTCGAAGATGGTCAGTGCCTTGTCCTCGGCATCGTGTATCTGGGGGGCGTGCATCTCGATGGGCAGGATGCTGACCGAGGTGAGCATGAACTTCACGAATTCGCACAACGCCACTTTGCCCCAGTCCCGCCGGAACTGACTGAAGCTGAGGTAGAAGAAGAGGGTGGCCGCCTTGAGGCGTTCCCCGCAGAGGTGCAGGTGGTCCAGGTCGTAGCGGTCCGTCTGCTTCTCATACTCCGCCTCCGTCCATTGGTTGATGGCGGTCAGCTCCTCCATGTCGTTGGCATCGTTCACCCGCGACAGTATCTTCAGCCGCTCGCCGCTGCCGTCCCACTCCTGCGAGTGGAGCAACTGCGGCAACACGGGCAGCTCGGGCAGCAGGACGGAGAGGGCCTTGAACATCAGCCAGAAGGTGGTCATGCGCTGCTGCCCGTCCACAATGCGGGGGCAGTCGGTGTCGGCAATGTCGGCCACGGCCAGGATGATAGTGCCCACAAAGTACTCCCTGTCCGTCTGGTGGTTGAACGCATCCACGATGTCGTCATACAGCTGGCGGCACTCCTTCAGCTCCCAGCTGTAGGGACGCTGATAGGGCGGGATGATGTAGGTTTCAGAGCCTTTGAACAGCTTCATCAGGTTCTTTTGCTCTGCATTCAGATGGATTGCCATAGTGAATGTTGTTTTTATGAATGAAGAAAAAACACTCCGCCTCTGCACAGACACGCGGAGTGGGGCTGAATAAGAGGGTTGAACACTGGTCGGGACGATGCTGACGGTGGCTGCGTCAGTGTCTTTGTCGGTGCTTGTAGCGGATGGCACGACGCGCTTCGATGTGCTTCAGATCGGCCTCGCTTAAGGGGTCAGCCGCATCCGAGATGGCCATGAGCGAGTGTGTGGCCTGCGCCATCGCCTGCTCCCGCTGTTCCCCCTCCAGCAACAGATTTGCTACCTGGTAGAGCCGTGTGAAGAGTCGCTTCACCGTCTCCACCTGCAGCGTAGGGTCAGGAGCCTGAGGGTTCAGCTTGCGCAGCGTGGCATAGGAGGCACCGCTATCCTTGTGGAGTGACGACAGGGTCTTGCATCCCCAACATTTCATCATCGCTTGTGTCTCGCTGACTGCCACCGGCAGCCAGGCGGGACCGGGGGAGGCACATTCTGTCATCATCGACCGACTCGAAAGGCCTCGTTTGCCGGACCTAAGCCGTCAACGAATCAGAAAGATTATTAATTCCCCCTAAAATCGTTTCAGTCTATACGCTGAAACGGCGAATTGGTGGATTCCCGTTTATTCAGCATTTTCGCGGTATAAATTACGGGCTACGTGTAGGGGCGGAATATTTTCCGCCCTGAACACCGTCCGCGGTGGTATTATTCATGAATGCCGTTTGTGATGAATGCGTTGCGGGCGGTCGGGCGCAAAATATTGCGCCCCTACAATGCCTATTGCAAATTGCGTGAATGTAACGAAACGGTTGACGTGTAGGGGCGGAACATCTTCCGCCCTGAATGCCGTCCGCGGTGGTATTATTCATGAATGCCGTTTGTGATGAATGCGTTGCGGGCATTCAGGGCGCAAGATGTTGCGCCCCTACTACTGGTAGCTTGTAGCTCGTAGCTTGTAACTAAAATAAAATTTTAAATTTTAAATTATATAAAAGTGAATACTGTCCATTTATTCTCTTCCCTTACCGACAAGCTGCCCAAGGAGGCGGCGTGGGAAGCGGTGGCGACCGAAATACGCAGCAACCGACTGGCGGCCACGACCGCCGAGTACCGTACCTGCCGGGCCGGCGAGGCCGAGGCACGACGGCAAGGCGACGCCACCACCGAAGCGGCGTGTGCCAACCGGGCGCAGCTCATCAAGCAACGGCTGCCGGGATTCAACGCCTGGGCCGACCTGCACGGCGGACGCACCAAGGCGCACATCCGGGGCTACCGACCCTACATGATGGTGGACCTGGACCACCTGCCCGAGGCCGACGTGCCACAGGTGGCACAGCAGGTAGGCCGGGACGAGCACGTGACGCTGTGCTACACCACCGTCTCGGGCCGGGGTGTGCGGGCCATCGTGCATGTAGAGGGGCCGGTGACGGCAGACAACTACCGCGACGCCTGGCTCACGGCCAACCAATACATCGCCCGTCTGGCCGGCGGCGTGGAGTACGACGTCAAGTGCAGCGACCCTACCCGCCTCTCGGCACTCTGTCACGACCCGCAGGCCGTGTTCCGTCCCGATGCCGTGCCGCTGCCCGTACGGCAGCAGCCACAACCCTCGCAGGCACGGCTGGGGAAGGGAGCAGGCCGTCCGTGCAAGGCCGCAAAAGCGGCTGTCACCGTGCGACGGATGGTAGAGCAGGAGGGCACGGCCTATACCGACGGACAGCACAATGCCTATGCCTCGCGCTGCATCTACTGGATGAACCGCTTCGGCGTGCCTCAGGAGGAGTGTCTGGCGTGGGCAGCTGATGCCTTTGCCGACTACGAGGCCACCCACTGCGGAGCCTTGCAGGGCATCGTACGCAGCGTCTACCAGAACCACACCGACGAACATGCCACCTGCCGCCTCACCCGGTACCGGGAGGAGAAGCAGCAGAAGGCACGGCTGGGCGACGTGGAGGCCTGGGTGGGCGCACGCTACCGCCTGCGGCGCAACCTGCTCTCTCACCAAGTGGAGTGGCAGGCCCTGGAGGGTGACGGAGCCGGACGGGTGGACGACCGCTTCGTCAACTCGCTCTGGCGAGCCATGCAGCTCGAAGGCATCGCTGTAGATGTAAATATCATTCATGGTCTGTTGTCTTCGGATTTCGTGGAGGACTTCCATCCCTTCCGCCACTGGATAGCGCAGCTGCCGCCCTGGGACGGCGTGACCGACTACATCGGCCGCTTCCTCTCCATGGTACACTGCCGCCACACTTCTGCCGATGAATTCGACCATTTTGCACGGCGCTGGTTGGTGGCCATGGTGGCCTCGGTGCTCGAAGAGGAGACGGTCAATCAGGAAATCCTGACCTTCATCGGGCCGCAGGGCACCTACAAGAGTTCCTTCATGCTCCATATCCTTCCGCCTCATTTGCGTGATTTTTTTACCACCAAGACTACCTGCTGCTCGCTGGACAAGGACGACCTCATCATGCTGGCAGAGAACATCCTCATCAGTCTGGAGGAGATTGACTCCCTCACCACGAAGGAGCTGAACCAGCTGAAGGCCTACACCGTGAAGCCCCACATCAAGGAGCGGCCTGCCTACGGACGGCACAAGCTGCTGATGCCGCGTGTGGCCTCGCTCTGTGCCACGGGCAACAACACCACCTTCCTGACCGACGACACGGGCAACCGCCGCTGGCTGACCTTCGAGATTGAGCGCATCGACAATCCTTGGGAGGCCGAGATACCCTACGAGGGCATCTATGCCCAGTGTGTGGCGCTGTATCGCCAGGGGTTCCGCTACTGGTTTTCGGACCACGAGGTGCACGAGCTCAACCGGCGCAACCGCCGCTTCGAGGCACCCAACCCCGCCGAGGAGATGGTGCTGACCCACTTCTTCCGGCCCCGTTCGCCGGCCGAACTGCGTTACCTCACCGCCACCCAGATAGCCGCACGCTTCGCGCCCTGGGTCAAGATTAGTCCGACCAAAATCAGCCGGGCCATGACCGCGCTGGGGTTTGAGATGGTGCGTACCGGCCAAGGCAGGTTCTGGAAGGTGGCCGAGCGCCAGCCCGTAGAAATCGGCTACCGTCTGCCCGATGAAAAGCCGGATGCCATGCCATTCTGAGTCCCGATGAGTGACGCAATGACAGAAATGACAGCGAATCCTTATATAAGACCCCAAAAACAAAATTAATTCACTATATAGTAAATGAATTTATGAATATATATACTACATATAGAAAGAACCGTCATTTCTGTCATTGCGTCACACCGCAAACCCCTTGTTTGCATCCTCCAAACCCTATGTTTACACCTCGTAAACACCTTGTTTGCAGTGCGTAAAGCCTATGTTTGGCCGGCACAGCTACGAGCTACAAGCTACAAGTGACGTGTAGGGGCGGAATATTTTCCGCCCAAAACACCGTCCGCAGTGATATGATTCATGAATGCCGTTTTGTGATAAATGCGTTGCGTGCGGTTGGGCGCAAAATGTTGCGCCCCTACAGCGCCAATTGCGAATTGTATGAATGTTCCGAAACGGTTGACGTGTAGGGGCGGAATATTTTCCGCCCAAAACACCGTCCGCAGTGATATGATTCATGAATGCCGTTTTGTGATAAATGCGTTGCGTGCGGTTGGGCGCAAAATGTTGCGCCCCTACAATGCCCCCGTTACCGACAGTTTTAAATTTTTAATTTTAAATTTTAAATTGAATGAAGTATCACGCCTACACCAAAAGCGAGCTGGCCCGGCTCTACTTCCCGGATGCCGAGACGCACGTGGCCACCAACCGCCTTTCACGCTGGATGGAGCGGAACCGGGAGCTGAAGAAGGCCCTCGAAGCCGCCGGATACAGCACCCGCAACCGCTGTCTGACGGCCCGGCAGGTGCGGTTGATTGCGCAATACCTGGGTGAACCCGAATAAAGTACACAGCGCACAGGGCGCATACCTGCCCCCGCACGGAGCCGTATCTTTGCAGCGTAGTTATTAACCAATTAAAACTTAATCGCTTATGTTAAAGTACATCACCCGACCTCTGGTCAACTCGAAGAGCGCCTTCAACGGACGCTTCTACGCCTATCCCGCCATCGAAGAGACGGTAGATCTGAAAGCCCTGGCCAAGCACATGGCCAACCACCACTCCGGCTTCAGCGAAGCCATCTGCTCGGCCGTGGTGCAGAGCATGGTACGCTGCATCAAGGAGATGGTGCTGGAGGGGAAGAACGTGAAGATTGACGACCTCGCCATCTTCTCGTGCGGCATTGTCAACGCCACGGGCGGCGCCGTCACAGCCGCCGAGTTCACCACCACCCGGCACATCCGTCGCGTCAAGCTGCGTGCCCGTGCCACCGGCGAACTGAGCAACGCCAACCTCAACCTGGAGGCCTCGCTCAAGAAGGCCTACTACACCACCAACGGTGGCATCGTCACGCTGCCTGACGACACGCCCTCGGACTCCGGAGGCGGCAGCGACAACGGCGGCAGCGGCAGTGACGGCAACACGGACGACAATCCGCTGGGCTGACACCAATCCTAAACCGATATGCAGTTAATCATTTTCATTTACCTAAAAACCAAGCGTATGAAGACCAACTGGAAGAGCATCGTGCTCTACATCATCCGAGTCATTGAACTGATTGTCACCGGCGCAGCCGGCGGAGCAGCCTCCTCGCTGCTGTAGTTACGAGCTACGTGTAGGGGCGGAAAATTTTCCGCCCTGAATGCCGTCCGCGGTGGTATGATTCATGAATGCCGTTCTCGACGAATGCATTACGTGCGGTTGGGCGGAAGATATTCCGCCCCTACAGCACCAATTGCAAATTGTATGAATGTT
>JBJEHI010000045.1:0-1442 GCA_051875915.1 Bacteroides sp. | reverse complement strand
TATTCCGCCCCTACAGCACCAATTGCAAATTGTATGAATGTTCCGAAACGGTTGACGTGTAGGGGCGGAAAATTTTCCGCCCTGAATGCCGTCCGCGGTGGTATGATTCATGAATGCCGTTCTCGACGAATGCATTACGTGCGGTTGGGCGGAAGATATTCCGCCCCTACAGCACCAATTGCAAATTGTATGAATGTTCCGAAACGGTTGAATGTAGGGGCGGAAAATTTTCCGCCCTATAGCTACGAGCTACAAGCTACGAGTACAACAGTTTTAAATTTTTAATTTTAAATTTTAAATTGACAAACATGATTTCCGAAACCTACCCCATCCTTGTAGCCGACGACGAAGTCGTCAGCGAACGCCAGCTCCTGAAGGAGCATGAATCCGGCCCCCGCATGGAGGGCATCGAAAGCGTGCGTTACCTCATCCTGCACTGCAGCGCCACCCGTCCCGACCAGGACTATACCGTCCGTCAGCTGGAGCGCGACCACCGTGCCCGTGGCTTCCGCACCGTAGGCTATCACTTCTACATCCGTCGCAACGGTGAGGTGACACAGCACCGCCGTCTGCCGGAGGTGGGTGCCCACTGCCGTCCCTTCAACCGCTGCTCCATCGGCATCTGTTACGAGGGCGGCCTCGATGCCCAGGGTCATCCTGCCGACACCCGCACACCCCGGCAGCGTGGCGAGCTGCAGCAGCTGCTGGTCCGCCTCCTGCACCTCTTTCCCGGGGCACGCATCATGGGTCATCGCGACATGCCCGGCACCACGCCCAAGGCCTGTCCCTGCTTCGATGCACGGCAGGAGTACGGATGGTTGGAGGACGTTGTCTCCTGACGGGAGAATTTACTGCCCCCCGAAGAAGTCACGCATCACGGCCATCATCCTCAGCTCCTTGGCAGACGGAGCCTTGACACCTCTTGCGACGCAGTCGAGGAAAAAGGGGAGGTCTACGGCCAGCGACTCACGCAGCTCCTTCGGCATGAGCATGTGCCATTCGCCCTTGGCCTCGTCGCAACAGGTGACGACAAGATAATACTTTTGCAGGATATAGGGTGTCCGGCGTTGCTTGCGGACGACGTAGGTATCGTCGGCACCCTTGACGAACTCATCGACCATCTGCAGTTCCGTCTTGTTCAGCCGGCTGAGAATTTCAATGGGATTGTCGAGGACCACGGCTGCCACCCTGCGGGCCGTCTCGTCCTTCTTGAGGTTGGGACTGGCGTAGAGGTCGAATTTCTTCAGCACCTTCAGCATATTGACCTTGGTGGTGCTGTTCAGTATCCGGGCAAGCCGGATGTCGCCCGCCTTGAATTCAGTATTGGGGATTGTAATCATATAATAGTATTCATTTATTGCACGTCAAAATCAAGTTCGCCGAAATAGGAAGATAGGTATAGGCGTTTAGACCGCACTAAATTCGATTGTTTTATGTAACTT
>JBJEHI010000044.1:0-4138 GCA_051875915.1 Bacteroides sp. | reverse complement strand
GTCGAGGGCTTCGCAGAGTTCGGTCAGAAAGGTAGTCAGCATGTTGGAACCCGTCACGTTCTCCTCCCATACCACCTTACGGAGCACATCGTTGGGCAATTCTGACTTTAGGACAAAGTGTGCTTCGGCGGCGATGGTTTCGATAATGGCTTTCATCACCTCATTTATCTGATTTCTCATCGCCTGTCCTGCCTCCACGTTGGCATACACAGCGATGAACTCTCCGCGTGCATTCAGGTAGTCCCTCAACGCCAGCAGGCAGGAGGTTTTTCCGCTCTGTCGTGGGGCATGAATGGTGAAGTACTTCCGTTGGTAAATCAACTGCTCTATTTCCTCCAAATCGATGCGACTCAATGGCTCTACATTGTAGTGGATATCCGGTTGTATGGGACCGGCTGTATTGAAGAATTTGGGTATCTGTCTCATAACATGCTCCTTTCCATATCGGTTTATGCGCCAAAGATACGAAATGTTTTCCAAATAACTCATGTTTCGTAAATCGACTTGCGAAACCGGAGTCATATAACTATCCATACCAGCTTGTTGGTTTGATTCAGTGCCATATAATCCGCTTCACGCCCCTTACGGCTTCGGCCTCCAACGGATGGTCGGGCCAATGGTGCTTGGGATAACGGCGGCGCAACTCCTTACGCACCTCGAAGTAGGTGGTCTCCCAGAAGCTGCGGAGGTCCTGCGTGAGCTGCACGGGCTTGAAGCCGGGCGAGAGGAGCTCCATCAGGACGGGACGACGGTTGTCGTCCACCCGAGGCGTGTCGGTCAGTCCGAAACACTCCTGCAGGCGCACACTGAGCACGGGTGCTTCGGCTCCCTGACGGTAATCCACTCGGATGCGGCTGCCTGTAGGCACCACGATGTGCGAAGGGGCCAGTCGCTCCACTGCCTGCTGTTGCTCGTAAGAGAGCATTCCCCACAGCACACTGCGCATGTCGATGCGCTTCAGGTCGGCAGCGCTCCATGCCGAGGCTGCATAGAGGGGCAACCATTCATCGGCTTTAGCATAGATGGCCTCCGATGTGAGATCGGGCAGTGCCAGCTCCTCGTGCCAGGAGGCTACAGCTGCAATGCGGCGTTGCAGACGTTGAGCCTCCTCATCCAGGGTGAGCAGTGAAGCTCCTTCGCGCTTCACCACCTCGCAAAGCACCTCCATTCGCTGCCGGCTGACATCTTTCGAAAGGGGGCGTGCATCGAGCACCAGCAGGCCGATGCGCCGTTCGCTGCGAGCCACTACCCGGTTTTCGTGCCGGTCCCAGTACACAGTAGGAACTATGGATGCCATCGGTTCCAACGTCTCGCGCGACACGGGCGAAGCCAAGAAGATGCGGCTGTCTGCAGAGGCTACGGCCAGCCAGTCGTAGGCCATCAGCGGGTCTTGGTCGTCTAACTGCACATAGCTTCCACCGGCCAGACGATAACGGCCGTGTCCGCAACGCTGCGCGATGCGTTCGGGATAGGCCGAAGCCACCAGCAGACCGGTGACATCGGGGTCGGGTACCTCGTTATCTTCTGCTACTCCCTTACCCGCCAGACGACGATACTGGGCGGCCATCTCGGCAATGCGTTTCCAGCATCCCTTGGCTCCTCGCCGACGGGCCTCGCGCAGCAACAGCAATCGGGTATGCAAATCGGCGTCATGCTCCTGTGGAGCCGGATCCCGGTCTTCAAAAAGGGCAGCCAGGTCGGCAGCCAAGGCTTTCTGTTCTGCTGTCCGGGCTTTCAGCAGCATCTGCGCCAAACGTGGGTGACAGGGGATGCGGGCCAGCTCACGGCCATGGGGCGTCAGGCAGCCTTGTGCATCGAGTGCGCCGAGTAGTGTGAGTAGTTGGCGTCCCTGCTGCACATGAGCCTGTTGCGGTGGGGTAATCCAAGGCAATGCCTCTACCTTGCCGCCGCCCCAGGCTGCGATGTCCAGTAACATCGGAGCCAAGTCGGCCTCCACCACTTCGGGTCGGCGGCACTCCTCCATACGCAGGTCGGTGGCTTTCGACCAGAGGCGATAGCAGATGCCCTGTGCTACGCGCCCGGCACGCCCGCTGCGTTGGGTGGCCATGTCGCGTGAGATACGCACCGTCTCCATGCGGCTCAGGGCACTATGTAGGTCGAACACCGGTTTGCGGCAGAATCCTGAATCCACAACAATCCGTACCCCCTCGATGGTCAGGGAGGTCTCGGCCACAGGCGTGGCCAGCACCACTTTGCGGCATCCGGACGGTGAGGAGGCGAGGGCTCGTTGCTGTTCCTGCATAGAGAGCATTCCGTAGAGCGGATAGACTTCGGTATTGCCCAGACTCTCTCCTAACAGCTCCTTGCAACGCAGTATCTCGGCCTGTCCGGGCAGGAATGCCAGGATGTCCCCCTCGTACTGACGGTGGAGGCGGCCAACGGCCTGAGCTACCTGCTCGGCACAATGCGGTGCATCGGCCTCCGGACCGTGTACAATCTCTACGTCGAACATCCGTCCGTGGCTCTCAACCAGCGGTGCATCCAGAGCCTTGCAGAGGGTGGTCGCATCGATTGTAGCAGACATCACTACCAGACGCAGATCGGGTCGCAACACATTCTGTACCTCGCGGGTTAGGGCCAATGCCTCATCGGAAGCCAGACTGCGCTCGTGAAACTCGTCGAACACCACCACATCCACCCCTTCCAGCATGGTGTCGTCCACCAGCATTCGGGTCAGGATGCCTTCGGTCACCACCTCCATGCGGGTGGCCTCGGACACCCGGCTCTCCAGTCTCATCCGGTAACCCACCGTTCGGCCTACCGGCTCGCCCAGCATGAAGGCCATCCGTTCGGCCACCTGCCGGGCAGCCAGACGTCGAGGCTCCAGCACCACGACCTTGCCGCCGGTTGTGCGCTCCAGTAGTGTCAAGGGCAATAACGTTGATTTGCCGGCTCCCGGAGGGGCCGTCACTACCACACGCGGGTGGGTGAGGAGCAGACGGTTCACTTCGTCCGCTATTTTGCCTACCGGTAACTCTTGCTTATATCGATTGATATCCATACCTATTCATGAAAGCATTTAGATTCTGTTTAGATTTTCTTCAAAAGAAGACTGAACAAAATTCAAACAGGCTCTTACACCCCGCAAATATAGAGAGTCTCTACCGATTGTGCAACAGTTGGAGACAGGAGGACTCGCACAAAGGCTGACAACAACTTTAAATGGAACAGCTGTGAATATAGTATGAAACAGTTGTTATCTCCTAATGAAACAGTTGTTATCTATAGGTGAAACAGTTGTTCCATGGCCTATATGACAGTTGTTCCATGCTTATTGTACACCTTCGACAACTGCGGTGGTACGCTTGTGATAACGGTGATTGTTGCATCAGAAAAACTGCTGTTTTGATGCAAAAACAGAGGATATCTGCCACACATCTGCCACACTTTGCGTAAAAACACACAGTTTTTGTACTTAAATAGTGTATTATTTAGTGAAAATCAGCTAAAATTAGAATGAAATCCGACAATTTACAATATATCTGCCACACTTTTCTTCTGCTTAATCATCTTATATAGAGATATATAGGAGTTACTTTTGACTGTTGCAGATATTTTTCAAACTTTCTCACGCGCGCGCGTAAGAGAGAATGTCTGTTTTGAAAGGCTGCTTCATCTGCCACCATCCGATGTTCGTTATCCGATAATCTGCTTTCATTCCCTGTTTTCCCGCCTTGGGTAAATTACTTCGGAAGATGCGTTTTTTATTCCTTACTTTTGCGAAGGTTTAATTTTAGAATAGATACATGATGATAAGAACATGCTTATGTGTTTTTGCAGTGCTTCTATTGTTGATCTCTTGTACCGGCAGGAAAGAGTACGTGGCTTCGGGAGTGATGGTCAAGATGAAGAAGACAGTACGCTATTTTCATGTCCGGACAAGGTTTATAAGGCATCGGTGATGGAAGTGTAGAAGGGCATACCCGTAACAACCTCTCTTACCCTGATGACGGCCCTGTTGCCCAATCTGAATCATACGCTGTCGGCCGGCATCCATCCGTTACGACCGTTTTTTGTAGTTTTTCCCTTCTATTCTCCTTTTTTTCTCTAATTATTCCTACCTTTGCAGCCTATTTGTACGGGATATGAAGGAAACCAAACAGCAATTTGAACATGT
>JBJEHI010000043.1:0-17622 GCA_051875915.1 Bacteroides sp. | reverse complement strand
TACTGCCCATGGAGAATGAGATTGGGAAGCTGACGGAGAAGGAGACGCAGAAGAAATACTACTTCGTTGACAACGGTTTGTTGAACCTGTTCCTGATGAATTCAGAGACTTCGCTGCTGGAGAACATGGTCGCGGTGGAACTGTGCAGGCGGTTTGGCAAGGGGAATGTGTTTTTCCTGAACGCGGAGAAGGAAATAGACTTCATTGTGCCTGACGAGAAACTGGTCATACAAGCGTCCTACAGCATCAAGGATGAGACCACTTACAACAGGGAGGTGCCGCCACTGACGAAATATGCCGAAGCACACAAGGACTGGAAGTGCCTTCTGATAACGTATGATGAGGAGGGCACGGAAGAGGGTATATCCGTGGTGCCAGTGTGGAAGTGGCTGATGGAGGTGTGAGTTCGAAGGAAGGTCACCATAAAAAGAAAACAAGCGGCTAACTTTTTGTTAACTGCTTGATTTTCTTTGTGGACCAGCTAGGGCTTGAACCTAGGACCTCCAGATTATGAGTCTGTTGCTCTAACCAACTGAGCTACAAGTCCGATGTACTCCTTAGCGGAATAGCGGATGCAAAAATAGTGTTTTCCGATGAATTATGCAAGCCTTCGCGGCAAAATTTAGTTTTCTATTTGTCCGAAGGCAGGAATGTGCCCGCAAATAGAGGGTAAGCGATGGCGTTCAGAACCTGTAAGTGCGCTTGGGGTTCTTGGGGAACCACCCTTTACGGACACGCTCTTCCTGCTCGAAGACCTCCTTTATGGTCCAAAATGAGGAGAAGGCAAATACACCAAGCAGCGAAGCAAGCAGGATGTTGTCTGTACACAGAGAGGCAACGGTGCCTCCGATGCCTAACAACAGGAAGACCCACCAGCACTTTGTTCCCCAATAATACTCGGCCTTGACCACGATGGGGTGGAAAAGGCCGATGATAAGGAATGTACAGATGCCGATGAAGAGGCCCGAGAGATGGTATTCGTTGAGGAACTCCATAAGTCAGTCTCTCTTATCAACGTTACTTCTCCGGACAGATGGGAATCTCCTTCTTGATGCTCTGCTCCAGCGAAATCAGCGTTTCGGTAGCCGTCACGCCGGCAATCTGTTGCATCTTGTTGTTCAGCAAGTCCATCAGATGCTCGTTGTCGCGGGCATAGACCTTGGTCAACATCGTATACGGACCGGTTGTGAAGTGGCATTCTACGATTTCGGGTATCTTGTTCAGTTCGGCAACGGCCGACTTGTACATCGAACCTCTCTCCAGTTTGATTCCCACATACGTACACGTACGATAGCCCAAAGACTTAGGATTGACATGATAGCCGGATCCTATGATGACTCCAAGGTCTATCAGACGTTGTACCCGCTGATGGATAGCTGCGCGGGACACGCCACACTCTGCTGCAACATCCTTGAAAGGAATACGGGCGTTTTGGGAAATGATTTCCAAAATCTGCCGGTCAAGATTATCTATTTTTTCCATGATATAAATACATAAAGTTATTGCTTTCATCAAATAGTAAGCAAATATAAGGCTTTATTTTAATTTATCTAAGAGAAATGAAGAAAAAATACGTGTAATATCGAAAAAAGGTGGACAAGGCAACACTTTTAGTAAGTTTTTGCCTTGTCCACCCAGCTATATCAATCGGATGCTATGCAGACTTGAGGAGATTATTTCTTGTCCTTTACAATATCTACCAGTTCCACCTCAAATATCAACGTAGAGAAAGGCTTGATATCTCCACCCGTTTCGCGAGAGCCGTATGCCAGATCCTGAGGAATGTAGAGCTCCCACTTCGAGCCTACCGGCATCATGGTCAACGCCTCTGTCCAACCCTTGATTACCTGGTTGGCACGGAACTCTGCAGGCTGTGCATTGCCGTCCTTGTCCTTACGCTTGTATGAGCTGTCGAACTCGGTTCCATCAATCAGCGTACCCTTATAGTTCACCTTTACTCGGTCTGTTGCCTCGGGAACAGCACCTGTACCCTGCTTGATTACCTTGTATTGCAAGCCGCTGGGAGTGGTTACCACACCCTCCTTCGTCTTGTTCTCAGCCAGGAACTTCTCACCGGCAGCCTTGTTATCAGCATATTTCTCGGCAGTAGCCTTCTCCTTGATGCTCTCCATCTTGGTGCGGCTGTATTCCTGAGCCTTGCTCATCTCCATCACATTGTGCTGCTTGAGAACACCGGCTACGAAACCAGCCAGCAGGTTCTCACGGCTGACGGTCTTGGTAGAGTCTTCACCAAAAATCTGACGGCTCAAGCCTTCTACCCAGCGCTTGCTAACCATCTGACCCAGTTGCAGACCTGACAGATAGGCAACATCTGAATCACTCAGTTTGGTAGCACCCTCGTTGAATCCTTTCAGGAAGTTCACCATCTGCGTAGAATCGATACCTTGTTGCATGAGATACTGGTCGAGACCTTCTGTCTGAGCCATACCGAAGGCATAAGAGAGAGAGTCGACATCCGAAGCCAGATTGGCCTTCGGGCTTTGTGCGGTGCAGGAAGCCAATCCGGCTGCCATGGCAATTGCCGCAAGAATTGTTACTTTTTTCATTTTGCTTTGTTACATTATTTATTTAGATAATACTTTCAATAGTTCTACCTCGAAAATCAAGGTGCTGTGCGGAGGTATCATTTCACCGGCACCACGAGCTCCATAACCCAGCTCGCTGGGGATATAGAGTTTCCACTTGGCACCTTCGGGCATCAGCTGCAGTGCCTCCACCCATCCGGGGATAACCTGATTGACACCGAATGTGGCCGGCTGTCCCCGACGGATTGAACTGTCGAACAGGGTACCGTCAATCAGCGTGCCCTCATAGTGGCACTGCACCTGATCGGTAGCCTTGGCATACGTGCCTACCTTTCCTTCATTAATCACTTCGTACTGCAGTCCGCTGGGCAGCGTCACCACGCCCGCGCGTTTCTTGTTCTCTTCGAGGAACTTCTTGCCCTTCTCAATGTTCTCAGCGTTTACTTTTTGTTCCAATTCCTCGAAATATTTGTTCACGATGTCACGTGCTTCCGTATGACTGATGGCCGTAGGATGGCCGTTCAATACGTCGCTGATGGCTTGTGCGAAATCGTTCACATCAATACCCTTGGCACCCATGCCAAGGAGGTTTTGGCCTATTCCCAGACCAATGGAATAACTGAATTTGTCCATAAATTATTTTTAATGAGCGACAAAAGTACGGCTTTTATTTGAATGCCACCCCCTTTTCTTATTTAATTTATGTTAGTATTGTGAGGAATTACGTGCGGAAAGCCGTAACTTTGTGTGCAAAATTGCATGCGGAGACAGTTCGGATGCAACAAGCATAACCCATTCTTCCGACAACGGGAGAGCTAAAGAAGGAGGATAATATGAAAAATCTGGTCATTTTGTCAGGTGCAGGCATGAGTGCCGAAAGTGGTATCAGTACGTTTCGTGATGCAGGCGGATTGTGGGACAAGTATCCGGTAGAGCAGGTGGCCACACCTGAGGGATATGCCCGGCAACCTGAATTGGTCATCCGTTTCTATAACGAACGGCGCAAACAACTGCTGGAAGTGGAGCCCAATGAAGGGCACAAGGGGTTAGTTGAGCTGGAAAAGGAGTTCAATGTGACCGTGGTCACGCAAAACGTAGACAACCTGCACGAGCGGGCGGGGAGCAGCCACGTCATTCATCTGCACGGCGAGCTGACGAAGGTGTGTTCAAGCCGTGACCCGCAGAATCCCCGCTATGTAAAGGAACTGAAGCCGGAGGAGTATGAAGTAAAGATGGGCGACAAGGCCGGCGACGGCAGCCAGCTCCGGCCGTTCATTGTCTGGTTCGGCGAACCGGTGCCTGAGATAGAGACTGCTATCGGGTATGTGGAGCAGGCGGACATCTTCGTCATCATCGGCACGTCAATGAACGTCTACCCCGCAGCCGGTCTGCTGCACTATGTACCTGCAGAAGCTGAGGTTTACCTCATTGACCCCAAGCCGGTAGACACTCATTCGATGCGGCCGATACACGTCATCCGGAAAGGGGCTTCAGAAGGAGTCAGAGAACTGATTGAGAAACTGAAAAGAGATTGAGAGCCTGTTTTAATTTTCTTCAAAAGAAGGCTGAACAAAAATCAAACAGACTCTGAAAAGAAACATCAAGAACAGCCCTCTGGGGCAACACTTATTTACAATAGATTATAATAGAAGAGATGAAGAAGATTCTCCCTGATTTGATTGCCATCCTGGCATTTGCACTCCTCTCGTTCGCCTATTTCTTTCCGGCAGACATCGAGGACCGCATCCTTTTCCAACACGATACGGCCGCCGGTGCCGGTGCCGGCCAAGAGGCCCGGCTATACCACGAGGAAACCGGCGAGCGCACACGCTGGACCAACGCTCTGTTTGGCGGTATGCCCACCTACCAGATAGCACCGTCGTACGACTCGGCCCGACCGTTGGAGTGGGTGCAGAAAGCATATCGGCTCTTCTTGCCCGAATATGTGCGGCTCACGTTCATCATGCTGTTGGGCTTTTACATCCTGCTGCGTGCCTTCGGCATCCCCGTCTGGCTGGCCGGATTGGGCGGATTGGCATGGGCCTTCTCGTCCTACTTCTTCATCCTGATATCGGCCGGCCACATCTGGAAGTTCATCACACTGGCCTATGTGCCCCCCACGCTGGCCGGCATTGTTCTAACCTATCGGGGGAAACTGCTGTGGGGAGGCGTGCTGACGGCTCTGTTTGTTGCCCTGCAAATCAGTTCCAACCACGTGCAGATGTCGTACTACTTCTTCTTTGTCATCCTGTTCTTCGTAGGAGCCTATCTGGAAGAGGCCTGGAAGAACAAGACACTGCCCCAGTTCTTCCGCGCCAGCGGCGTGTTGCTGGTAGCCGCTCTGATAGGTGTGGCAGCCAACCTATCCAACCTCTACCATACCTATACATATAGTAAGGAGACGATGCGCGGCAAGAGCGAACTGACGGCAACGCCGTCAACAGGCGAGCCAACAGGCAGCGGTCTGGATCGCGACTACATCACCCAGTGGAGCTATGGCATCGGAGAGACATGGACGTTGCTTGTGCCTAACTTTAAGGGCGGAGCCTCTGTGCCATTGAACCAGAGTACCACGGCGATGGAGAAAGCCGACATCCGATACAGCAGTCTATACGGCAGTCTGACCCAATACTTCGGCGACCAACCCATGACGGCAGGTCCTGTCTATGTGGGTGCCTTCATCCTCTTCCTCTTTGTGTGGGGTTGCTTCGTGGTCAAGGGGCCGCTGAAGTGGGCCCTGATTGGTGCCACCCTCTTCTCCATCGTACTTTCGTGGGGCAAGAACTTCATGCCGCTGACCGACTTCTTCATCGACTACGTACCCATGTACAACAAGTTCAGGGCTGTATCGTCCATTCTGGTAATAGCCGAATTCACCATTCCCTTACTGGCCATCTTCGCACTGAAGCAGACGTTGGAGCAACCCACTCTGCTGCGTCAAGAGCAGAAGAAGCTCCTGGTCAGCCTTTTGCTTACGGCAGGCGTTGCGCTGCTTCTGGCAGTGGCTCCCGGCAGTTTCAGTTCAGGATACGTTCCTGCACAAGAGGCCCGCATGTTGCAAAACGCTGTTGACCAACAGATGATTCCCGCATCTGAATTGGGAGGTATCCTGGCCAATCTGGCCGAGATGCGTGCCGCATTGGTCCGTTCGGATGCCGTGCGCAGCCTGGCCGTCATCGTGATAGGCCTGCTGTTGTTGCTGTTGTATGCTTCCGGCCGTCTGCGTGCCTCACTTACAGTGGGCGGCATCGCCCTGCTCTGTACAATCGATTTATGGGGTGTGAACAAGCGTTACCTGAACGACAGCCAATTCATACCCCGCTCAGCACAGACAGAGACATTCAAGCAAAGTCAGGCCGACCAGCTGATACTTCAGGACACTACCCCCGACTATCGGGTGCTGAACCTGACCACCAATACATTCAATGAGAACAACACCTCCTATTGGCACAAAAGTGTGGGGGGCTATCACGCTGCCAAGCTACGTCGTTACCAGGAGATGATAGAGCGGCACATCGCACCCGAGATGCAGGCCGTCTATGCCGAAGTAGTGGCAACAGAGGGTCAGCTGGAGCGTGCTGATGCATCGAAATTCCGCGTACTCAATATGCTGAACACACGTTACTTCATCTTCCCTGCCGGCAAACAGGGTGAGGCGTTGCCCGTATTCAATCCGTGCGCCAACGGCCATGCCTGGTTTGTGAAGGAGGTACGCTACGTAGCCAATGCCGACGAAGAGATTGATACCCTGCACGACATACAACCACTGGAGACAGCCGTCGTGGACAGCCGCTTCAAAGCACTACTGAACGATGCGCAAACTGGAGAAGCCGACTCACCGGCTGTCATCCGACTGAAAGAGTACGAACCCAACCGACTGGTCTACGAGAGCGAGAACCCGTCGGACGGCATTGCCGTGTTCTCCGAAATCTATTATCCCGACGGATGGACGGCCACCATCGATGGCACTCCGGCTCCGATAGCCCGTGCCGACTACATCCTGCGCACGATGTACGTACCTGCCGGAAAACACACCATAGAGATGCGCTTCGACCCCCAAAGTCTGCACGTGACAGAGGCTATTGCCTATGCGGCATTGGCACTGCTGGCCATTGGCGTATTACTATTGGCTGTAAAGGGGATGAAGAGGATGTAGCCATCGGAAAACAAAAAAAAGCAGCTTCTGCCCTCACGGGTAAAAGCTGCTCAGTCAATAATACATGAAAAAACGCTATTTAGAGAGAGTATCTCCTGCTTAAATCTGATGCAAATATAAGAAAAAGATTATTTACTGCAAAATAAAATCTACGAATTGCACAATTTTATCGACGAATGGTCTATTGCGATGCAACCCATAGTGTATAAATGTCCATGACACTACCGGTATTGTCAATAGCCAGACACGAAAAAAGAGTAAAAATAGGCCACAAGTCGGAATTATTGCGTAAGTTTGCAAATAATTTTGTGATTATGGAAACGACCAGACAGAATAAAATAGCCCGTTTGCTCCAAAAGGAGCTGAGTGACATCTTCCTGCAGCAGACCAAAGCCATGCCGGGCGTGCTGATTTCGGTCAGCGCCGTGCGCATCAGTCCGGACATGAGTGTGGCCCGCGCCTACCTCAGCGTATTTCCCTCTGAAAAGAGCGAGGAAATCATCAAAAACGTCAATGCCAACGTGAAGTCTGTCCGCTATGAGCTGGGTTCGCGTGTGCGCCATCAGCTGCGCATCATCCCCGAACTGAAATTCTTTGTGGACGATTCGCTGGACTACCTGGAGCGGATTGACGAATTGCTGAAAGAATGAACCTGCCTTTCTACATAGCCCGGCGTTACCTCTTTTCGAAGAAGAAGCACCATGCCATCAACGTGATATCAGGCATCTCGGCCTGCGGAGTAATATTAGCCACGATGGCGCTGGTGTGTACGCTGTCTGTATTCAACGGGTTCCGCGACATGGTAGCCGGCTTCTTCACAGCCTTTGACCCGGAACTGAAAATAGTGGCCCGACAAGGCAAGGTGTTCGATCCGAACGAATCGCGCATCCGTCAGGTACAGGCACTTCCACAAGTTGACATCTGGACAAAGACGTTAGAGGAGAACGCACTGGTGCAGTACAAGGACCGTCAGGCCATGGCCGTCATCAAAGGAGTGGAAGCCAACTTTGAGCAGCTGACCTCCATCGACAGCCTGCTATATGGAGCCGGGACGTTTGTGCTGAACGACTCACTGGTAGACTATGGTTTTCTGGGAGTGGAGCTTGTATCGGAACTGAACTGCGGCATACAGTTCATCGATCCGCTGAAGGTGTATGCACCCAAACGAAACGTGAGAGTCAACATTGCCAATCCGTCTACCTCCTTCTGCCGGGAATACTTGTTCTCGCCGGGAGCTGTCTTTGCCGTCAACCAGCAGAAGTACGATGCCCACTACATACTTACCTCATTGGAGTTCGCCCGCAGGCTGTTCCGCTACGACACGGAGGTGTCGGCCATCGAACTGAAGCTGAAACCCGGCAGCGATGTGGGTCGGACACAGAAGGAGATGAAGAAGATACTGGGCGACCGTTTCCAGGTACTGAACCGATACGAGCAGCAGGCCGACGTCTTTCGCATCATGGAGATAGAGAAGTTCATCTCTTATCTATTCCTCACCTTTATCCTGGCCATTGCCTGCTTCAATATCATCGGATCGCTCTCCATGCTGATATTAGACAAGCGTGAAGATGTGGAGACGCTGCGCAATCTAGGAGCCGACGACCGCTTGATAACCCGCATATTCTTGTTCGAAGGCGGACTGATATCGCTATGGGGAGCTTTGGGAGGTATCTTTCTGGGACTGCTTCTCTGCTTCCTGCAACAGCACTTCGGCCTTATCTCCCTGGGAGGTGGGAACGGTGCCTTTCTGGTGGATGCCTATCCGGTCAGCGTCCATCTATCGGACATCGCACTGGTATTTGTCACCGTCGTGACGGTGGGATTCCTCTCGGTCTGGTATCCGGTCCGCTACCTAAGCCGACGGCTTCTGCAAAGAGACTGATTATACCAACTTACGTTTCGACTTCACCTCAACAGATTGATTCGTGCAGCAAGTCACTTCTTGGCAGTACCTCGGTGAGAGTACGCTGGTACTCCGTACTAAGTACTGTAGTACTCCGTACGGGGTACTGATGTAATCATAGTAAAAGTACTGCTGTAATCTTAGTAAGAGTACTGGTGTAATCTTAGCAAGAGTACAGGGTCAAGGAAACTACTTCTTCCGGATGATGGTAAGTCCGTCACGTAACGGCAGAATAACCTTCTCGACTCGTCGATCGCGGGCAACCACATCATTGAACTCCTTGATACGGAGGGTCTGCAAGTCTGAAGCATGGGGATGTTCCTCCAGCACATGACCGTCCCACAAGGTATTGTCGGCCAGTATGTAACCGCCCTCACTGAGGCGGGGAAGCACCATCTCATAGTAGTCCAGATACTTGCGCTTGTCACCGTCGATGAATACCAGGTCAAACGACAAGTCCAACGCAGGCACCAGCTGCAACGCATCGCCGATGTAAAACTTGATTTTATCACCGTAGGGAGAGCCTTCCAGCCAGGGACGGGTGAACTCCTCCTGTTCATCATTGATTTCGATGGTGTACAACACACTTCCCTCCGGCAGCCCCTCGGCCATGCACAAGGCCGAATAGCCGCTATAAGTACCTATCTCCAACACCTGTCGGGGACGTATCATACGGACAAACATCTTGAGCATACGACCTTGCAAGTGGCCGGAAGCCATACGGGGGTAGAGCAGCTTCAGGTGCGTGTCTCTGTAGAGAGCGTGCAGATAGTCGCCCTCCTCGTCAATGTGCTGCAAAATATAGTCATCAATGGTCATAGCTTCTTTTTTTGTCTGTTCGGTCATGATACGCCTCCTAAGTGATTTGTTTCGGTTACAGATATCGGTTGCTGTTGGGCAATGCGCTTTCATCGGCATGCTTCAGTGCATCCTCCACCACGTTGATTTCGAGGAAGGAGGTCTGGGTACCCGCCTTTCCACTGCTGAGGTAACCCACCATATCGGTTGGCTTCAGACGTCCCTCTTTCAGCAGGCGACGCAATGCAGCGAAGTAGTACTCCTGCCCATTGGCCAGCTCGGGCATGTAGATGGCCTCCACACCATACGAAAGAGCCAGGTGACGCATGGTCTTCTCCTTGTAGCAGATGGCCAGCACGGGATATTTGCCGCGGAAAGCAGCCAGATTGCGGGCGGTGCGTCCACTGTAGCTGTCGGTGATGATGGCGCGTATCTTCAGCTTGGTGGTAGCCTTGACAGCCTGCTTGGCCAAGAAGGCCGTGACATCGTTGCTGTTCTCCACCAACGGAATGCGTATGTCGTTATCGGGCAACTTGTCTTTTTCGGCTTGGGCGGCAATCTTCGTCATAGTCTTCACCGCCTCCAAGGGATACTTTCCATAGGCCGTCTCGCCGCTCAGCATCAGCGCATCCGTCCGATAATAGATGGCATTGGCAATGTCGGTCACTTCGGCACGTGTAGGCCGCGGATTGTTAATCATGGTGTGCAGCATCTGAGTGGCCACAATCACCGGTTTCTTGGCCAAGATGCACTTGCGTATCAGAATCCGCTGGATGCCGGGAATGCGTTCCTGCGCCACCTCGATACCCAAGTCTCCGCGTGCCACCATCACTCCGTCGGCCACTTCCAGAATCTCGTCAATATTGTCCACGCCCTCCTGATTCTCTATCTTGGCAATGATACGGATGTCACTGCCCTGTGCATCGAGAATCTCCTTGATGTCAAGGATATCCTGCTTGTTGCGCACGAAGGAGTGAGCGATGAAGTCGATATCCGCCTCGATGGCATAACGTATGTTGTTACGGTCGCGCTCGGTGAGCGAAGGCAGGTTGATGCGTACACCCGGCACGTTGACACTCTTGCGACTGCCCAACGTAGCATCGTTCTGCACCTCGCAGAGCAGGTAGTCCTCATGTTTTTCCACGACCGTCATCTCCAGGTCACCGTCGTCTATCAGAATGTGACCGCCTACATTTACATCGTGCACAAAGTGGGGATAAGATACCGCAATGCACTCGCGGGTAGTCAGCCGATCGGGGCATCCCATTACCTTGACCCGGTCGCCCGCCTGAAAAGGAATCGGTTCACCGGCCAATGCGGTGGTACGCACCTCAGGCCCTTTGGTGTCCATCAGTATGGCAATGCGGTTGGACACCTGACGGACATTGCCTATCAGCCGTTCAAAACCCTCCCTGTTGATGTGCGCGGTATTCATACGTACCACATTCATCCCTGCATCGAATAACTCTTTGATAAATTCCACGTCGCAACGCTGGTCGGAAATGGTTGCCACGATTTTCGTCTGTTTCAACTGCATAATCTTTACCTTTGTTTGTTATACCTATTTATATATGTGTGTCTATCCTGCTATCGATATAAGGGAAGCTGCCTGCCGGCCGCGAGGGCGATACCCTCTTCTTCTATTTCTTCAATGCCTCTAAAGCCAAGCGGTACGAGTCGAGTCCGAAGCCCAATATGACACCCTTGCACGCGCAAGAAATCATGGACTTGTGGCGGAACTCCTCGCGGGCATGCACATTGGATATATGCACCTCGACAACCGGCGAGGTCACTGAACGGATGGCATCCTGCAACGCAATGGAAGTGTGCGTATAGGCACCTGCATTCAGAATGATGCCGTCGGCATCAAAACCTACCTGCTGAATCCTGTCAATCAGTTCGCCCTCGATGTTCGACTGGAAACAGCCGATTTCCACATCGGGGAAACGATTGCGCAGTTCGGACAGGTAATCTTCAAATGTAACACTTCCGTAAATGGAAGGTTCGCGTTTGCCCAGAAGATTGATGTTCGGGCCATTGATAATCTCTATTTTCATCATCTCTGTTTCCTGTTTTTTCCTTATTTTTGCATCTGAATACTTACTCGTCAAAGCAGCCGGATGGAATAGCCTGCAACAGGTTCATGCCGTTGCAGTCCGGCTTCCGACGGGACAAAGGTAAGAAAAAAGATATGAAAACCGAAGAAAAAGCAGCAGAGAAGGCTGATGGAAAGCAGATTGTCAGGAAATACCAGCAATATCTGAAGTTAGAGAAAGGCTTCTCACCCAATACGTTGGATGCCTATCTGACCGACCTGCAGAAGTTGTTGAACTTCCTGGAGGGAGAGGGGCTCGACTTTCTGTCGGTCTCTCTGGATGACTTGGAGCGTTTTGCTGCCGGCCTGCACGACATCGGCATCCATCCCCGCTCGCAGGCACGCATCCTGTCGGGCATCAAGTCCTTCTTCCACTTCCTGCTGATGGCCGACTATCGGGAGGACAATCCCACCGAACTGCTGGAAGGGCCGAAGATTGGTCTTCATCTGCCAGAGGTACTGAGCGTGGACGAAATAGACCACATGATTGATGCCATAGACAGGGAGAAAAACGAGGGGCAACGCAACCGGGCCATTCTGGAGACACTGTACAGCTGCGGCCTGCGTGTGTCCGAACTCTGCCAGCTGAAGATATCCGACCTCTACTTTGACGAAGGTTTCATCAAAGTAGAGGGGAAAGGAAGCAAGCAGCGTCTGGTCCCCATATCACCACGTGCCATCAAGGAGATACGCTACTGGCTGCTCGACCGCACCCATTGGCGAATCAAGCCGGGGTGCGAAGATTATCTATTTTTAGCCCGATGGGGAAAGAACATTTCGCGCATTATGGTGTTTCATCTGATAAAGGAGCTGGCGGACAAGGCCGGCATTACCAAAAGCATCAGCCCCCACACGTTCCGACACTCCTTTGCTACCCATTTGCTGGAGGGTGGTGCCAATCTGCGTGCCATACAATGTATGCTGGGACATGAAAGCATTGCGACAACAGAAATTTACACCCACATCGACCGCAATCGGTTGAGGGAAGAAATCATCGAGCACCATCCACGCAACATAAAATACCGGGAACAACATAAATTCATTAAATTATGATAAAATTGCTCCCTCGATTAACTATCTGCAAAGAGAATTAATATCTTTGCGTAACTTCACCTGTGAGAGGGTGGAGTATGGATAATTGAAAGATAAAAATCAATTACAAAACATTTAATTTATACCAAAACAATGACCAAGAAAATCTATTTGCCATTATTCATGGCGTGTGTTGTTGCTCTGCTGACATCATGTAGCAGCAAGATGGGTGAATTGTCTTCTGACTATTTCACAGTGACTCCTCAGGTTCTGGAAGCCGTAGGCGGTAAGGTACCTGCAACTATCAACGGTAAGTTCCCCGAAAAGTATTTCAAGAAGAACGCTGTTGTTACAGTAACTCCTGTATTGAAGTGGAACGGTGGCGAGGCTAAGGGCCAGTCTGCTACATTCCAGGGCGAGAAGGTAGAAGGCAACGACCAGACTATCTCCTACAAGATGGGTGGTAACTACACCATGAAGACTGTCTTCGACTATGTTCCCGAGATGGCCAAGTCTGAACTCTACCTGCAGTTCCAGATTGCAAGAGGCAGCAAGACGTACACTATTCCCGATGTAAAGGTAGCTGACGGTGTCATCGCTACTTCTGAACTGGTTAACCAGACTCTGGACAGCGCAAACCCGGCTCTGGGTGACGATGCTTTCCAGCGTATCATCAAGGAGAAGTACGATGCCAACATCATGTTCTTGATTCAGCAGGCTAACGTACGTGCCAGCGAGCTGAAGACTGCCAAGGCTTTCGGCGAAGAGGTGAAGAACATCAACGACGCTGCCAACAAGGAAATCACCAACATCGAGATTTCGGCCTACGCATCACCCGATGGTGGTCTGGATTTGAACAGCAAGCTGGCTGAGAACCGTCAGGACAACACAGCTAAGGTAATCAACAAGGATCTGAAGAAGTCCAAGATTGAGGCTGCCGTTGACACGAAGTACACTGCCGAAGACTGGGAAGGCTTCCAGGAACTGGTATCCAAGTCCAACATCCAAGACAAGGAACTGATTCTCCGCGTCCTCTCTATGTACTCTGATCCCGAACAACGCGAACAGGAGATCAAGAACATCTCTTCTGTATACAAGAATCTGGCTGACGAAATCCTGCCGCAGTTGCGTCGTTCTCGTCTGACTTTGAACTACGACGTAATCGGCAAGTCTGACGAGGAGATTGCCAAGCTGGCCGACAGCGATGCCAAGCAGCTGAACATCGAAGAGTTGCTCTATGCCGCTACGCTGACCAACGATCCTGCCAAGAAGGAAGCTATCTATACCAAGGCTACTCAAATCTATCCGAATGACTTCCGCGCATTCAACAATCTGGGTAAGCTGGCTTATGAAGCTGGTAACTTCGACAAGGCTGAAAGCTTCTTCAAGAAGGCTGCTTCTGTGAAGGACGCTCCTGAAGTAAACAACAACCTCGGTCTGATTGCTCTGGAGAAGGGTGACAAGGCTGCTGCAGAGAGCTACCTGAGCAAGGCTTCCGGTTCGAAGGAACTGAACGAGGCACTGGGTAACCTCTACATCGCACAGGGTCAGTATGACAGAGCAGTAAACGCCTTCGGTGACACGAAGACCAACAGCGCCGCTTTGGCACAAATCCTGGCCAAGGACTACAACAAGGCTAAGAGCACACTGAGCAGCATCGAGAAGAAGGACGCTTATACCGACTACCTGACCGCCGTTCTGGGTGCAAGAACCAACAACTCTTCTATGGTTATCAGCAGTTTGAAGAGCGCTGTTGCCAAGGATTCTACGTTGGCTAAGAAGGCTGCTACTGACTTGGAATTCGCCAAGTACTTTACTAACAGCGACTTCGCAAGCATCATCAAGTAAGACACTGATGGAATGACAAGTCGGTGCAACAACAGGTTGCACAGGCTTTCAACAGAACAAAATAGTGCCCGGCATAGAAATATGTCGGGCATTTCTTTTTTATTCACTGCAAAACAGCTATTTTCGCAGCAACGTTTTACAAACAGACAACGAATGAAGCATCTATTCCCCGCATATCTCCTCACACTTGTGCTGCTGACTGCCTGCAGTAGCAAACCGGTGGATTGCGTCAGCCTCCGTGGCGAAATCAAAGGGCTGGGCACCGACACGCTTTACCTGTACGGTACCGACCATTTCTACGACCGGGTAGATACCATCCCCGTCAAAAAAGGGAAATTCGCCTGTACGCTCCCCGTCGATACGATGGTTGCCGTACGGCTGCTGTTCAGTGACGGGACAGAATATCCGCTCTACATCAGCAAAGGAGACAAAGTAGTCGTCAAAGGCAACTCTTCACAGTTGCACGCCCTTAACGTGACCGGCAATGTCTTCAACGAGGAGATGAGCACATTTCGAAAGGAGTTGGGTGGATTGGGTACCCCTACCCCCGATGCACTGGCGGAGAAGGCGGAAGTGTTCATCAAGGCACATCCCGCGTCGTTGGTCTCCATCGACCTGCTGCGCCACTACTTTGTGGAGCAGCCGCAACCGAACTATACTAAAATCAAGCGCCTGACCGAACAGATGGCAGGTGAACTGAAGGACCGCCCCTACATTGACATGCTGCTGAAACAGATTCAGGAGAGCGAGAAATTCCCCATCGGACGCACACTCCCCTACTTCAGCATACCCGATGAGGAGGGAAAGATGGTCAATCGGACCGACTTCAAAGACCAATACATCTGGCTGCACTTCTGGGCTTCGTGGGATAAGCCAAGCCGTCAAGCAAACGCAGCCTTGCGTCAACTCTATCAAAAAGAGAAGAAGAACCCCCATTTTGTATTGGTGGGAGTCTCTTTGGATGTAGACAAGCAGGCTTGGGAAGAGACTATCAAGCAAGACTCGTTAGAGTGGAAACAACTGTGCGACGGAGCCGGCTGGAATTCAGACCTCGCCAAGCAACTGACCATTCAAACGCTCCCAGCCAACCTGCTCGTTTCGGCAAACGGACGCATTGAAGGAAAGAATCTGGACGTAACAGCCATCGAGAACAAGCTGGAAGCAATAGAAGAGGAGTTCAAGAAGCGCAAAGAGGAAGAGAAAGCGCGGAAACGGAGATTGCAAAAACAATAGATAATAAAAAAGAGGAGAAGCTATGTTAGTCAAGGTCTTTGGAGCAGCCCTGCAAGGTATAGATGCCACGTTGGTAACCATCGAGGTGAATGCCTCACGCGGTTGCATGACCTATCTGGTAGGTCTGCCCGATTCGGCCGTCAAGGAGAGCCAGCAGCGCATCCGATCGGCCTTGCAAGTCAACGGCTACAAGATGCCCACCTGTGCCTTGACCATCAATATGGCTCCGGCTGATATCCGCAAAGAGGGTTCGGCGTACGACTTGCCGCTGGCTATAGCCATGCTGGCCTCGTGCGAACAGATTTCCTCTGACCACCTGTCTGACTATCTGCTGATGGGAGAGCTGGGACTGGACGGTACGCTGCAGCCCATCCGTGGTGCCCTACCCATAGCCATCAAGGCCCGCGAACTGGGCTTCAAAGGAATGATAGTACCCCGGCAGAATGCCCGCGAGGCTGCCGTAGTCAACAACCTGTTAGTGTACGGCGTAGAAAACCTTCAGCAGGTAGTACGCTTCTTCAACGGCGAACACGAGTTGGAGCCCTTGATTGTCAATACACGCGAGGAGTTCTACAAGCAGCAGAGCCATTTTGACTTTGACTTTGCGGATGTAAAGGGACAGGAGAACGTGAAGCGTGCCTTGGAAGTGGCAGCGGCAGGCGGACACAACATCATCCTGATTGGAGCGCCGGGCAGCGGCAAATCCATGTTGGCAAAACGTCTTCCCTCCATCCTGCCACCCCTCTCATTGGGTGAGAGTCTGGAGACCACCAAGATACACTCCGTAGCCGGCAAACTGGGCCGGGAGGAAGGCCTCATCTCCCGCCGGCCGTTCCGCGACCCACATCACACCATCTCCGCTGTTGCCATGACCGGCGGCGGCAGCTTCCCTCAGCCGGGCGAAATCAGCTTGGCACACAACGGCGTGCTCTTTCTGGACGAACTGCCAGAGTTT
Source organism: Bacteroides sp. (assembly GCA_051875915.1). GTDB lineage: Bacteria > Bacteroidota > Bacteroidia > Bacteroidales > Bacteroidaceae > Bacteroides. The sequence goes on along the minus strand of JBJEHI010000043.1, from coordinate 1,056 downwards.
ACCCGCAATGTGCTGGAAGTGCTGCGCCAACCGCTGGAGGATCGCAAAATCAGCATCTCACGCATCAAGTACAACGTCGAATATCCGGCCTCCTTCATGCTGGTAGCCTCCATGAATCCCTGTCCTTGCGGCTATTACAACCATCCCACCAAAGCATGCGTCTGCAGTCCTGGACAAGTGCAGAAGTACCTGAACCGCATCTCCGGCCCGTTGCTCGACCGTATTGACCTGCAGATAGAAGTCGTGCCCGTCTCTTTTGAAGAGATGAGCGATGCCCACCCTGCAGAAGCCAGCGAAGCCATCCGCCATCGTGTGGTAAATGCCCGCAAGATACAGGAGGCTCGCTACGCCAACGAGCCGGGCATCTACTGCAATGCACAGATGACCAGCCGTCTGCTGGCTGCATACGCCCGTCCCGACGAAAAGGGGCTCTCCTTGCTGAAGAGTGCCATGAATCGCCTCAACCTGTCTGCCCGTGCCTACGACCGCATCCTGAAGGTAGCTCGTACCATTGCCGACCTTGAAAGTGCCGAGCAGGTGCAGTCGCACCACCTGGCCGAAGCCATCGGCTACCGCAACCTTGACCGCGAGGATTGGGCGGGGTAAAGGGAATGACACATTATACATCAATCAAGTGCACCTTTTATAGAAGGTGAAATGCAGAAAAATCGGATTTTTATCTTCTATAAAAGACAAAAATGCTATCTTTGCAAAAAGATTCAAGTATAGAAGAAATTTCTATGATAAACAGGCCCTACTATATTGATGCAGTAGAAAGACAACTCGGCAAGGACACCATCATCATCCTTACGGGGCAGCGACGCATCGGAAAAAGCTACATTCTACGCTTGCTCAGAGATAAGTTTGCAAGCGACTGCGATAATCATGTCCTCTATATAGATAAGGAAAAGTATGAATTTGATTCCATCAAAAGTTATCAGGAGCTGAATACGTACATTAATCTACATTTAGAAAAGGGCAAAAAGAATTATATTCTTATTGATCCTCAAATCCGCAACCTCCCTCACAAAGTGCTACAGCCATGAAGGGAAATGT
>JBJEHI010000042.1:0-17960 GCA_051875915.1 Bacteroides sp. | reverse complement strand
AAGCCCTTACCCAAAGAGCCCCACGAGCCGACCAAGCAGGTGGTGAACCACACGCGAGGAATGCGGGTAGAGTTTCCAGACGGGACGGTAATCTGTCAGAGTACCGCCATCGATACATTTAAAATAGTGTTACAAAAGATAGGATTGCAGCGGGTACACGACCTATATCTACAACATGCGGGGTATAATATCGTAAGCAGAAAAGAACGAATGGATGGTCCAGTGCTATGCCAACATAAAGTAGACGGTTGGTACATCTACTGCAACCTGAGTAATACCGCAAAGATGCGCTATTTGCAAACTATCTCAGAGAAATTGCATTTAGGCCTGAAAATAAATGTAGCCAAGAAATAAAATAACCCGTTGGCGGAATTAAGTTAGTGCGTACTTAATTCCGCCAACGGGTATGGAAATAGTAAAGGCGATGTGTAAAGAGGATCGAATCCGAAAGCGGAACGCAAAAAGCCTGCACCCTACATCGGTTGTTTGTATCTTGTTGATAAATAGTATTTTAGTAGGGTGAATGCACGGCATAACCCTACACCTCCCTACACCTGCAATGACGCACAGCAGCCTTCAAAACAGCTATTTACCCGGCAGAAGAACGTTCGTGTAGGGTGGTGCAGGATGGTGTAGGCTTATATGCCTCCTTTATTACTTTATCATTCTCATTCTCAGCGTATTGGAACCATTTTTGTGTAGGGTGTAGGGTGAAATGCATCACAACGCTAATTTCCATCAATCCATCATGCGGCTTCTATCTCACTGTCAGTAGCCTGACAGTGACACTGCAACATGTTGACAGTGACACTGCAACCGAATGAAAGCAGTGTGTCAAAGGTACGACAGCACGAAGATATATAGTTTACTTACTCAAGAAAATCACGGCTTTCTCCTCGGTAAATAATCACTTTTAAAGCGACCTTTTTGCCGTTATCGGCAAAAAACACGTATATTTATACGTGAATTTGAATAAAAGTTTGCCGATAACAAAAGTATTTGAATCATGGAATATATATCAGTCGTTCAGTTTGCTGACAAATACGGTATCAGCGAGCGTACCGTCCGTCATTATTGTGCAGAGGGGAAAATAGAAGAAGCGTTCAGTACAGGAAAGACATGATGGAACAGACTGAATGATACGGAAAATCGAAATGTGGAATATTTTCTCACTCTCTGCTTCCCGCCAAGGCCGCTACATCTCCGTTCATTGTCCGTTCTATAGGAACGAGCGAGGGGCGGACTTGATAGGGAGTTGGTAGGGCGTTGGTAGGGAGCTGGTAGGAAGCAGATAGGGAATGGGGAAAATCCGTTTCATACGCAGGCGAAACGAACGGATGAAGCAAGCGAATGTTGAGATTTATGATGCCTTCTGTATGAGGATTCATTAATGATTGTCCGTGTATGTTTCACTCCATACCAGACAGCCGGCAATTACCCTCTACACAAAATTGAAACGAATCTATTTTTTTATTCAATTTAAATTCCGTACCTTAGCGCAGAATTTTTTCATCCTGGGGATTACAGGCACAACGGCTTGATAATCCCTATAATAATCATACTATGAAGGAACGAGCATCCTCCCTAACCATTCTTCTGTTCGCACTGTTGCTGACAGGACCGTGCTGTAAAGAAGAGCTACGGGCGCAGACACGCCTGGTACGCCACTATACCATTAACGAAGGGCTGAGCAACAATGCCGTATACAGTATCACGCAGGACTGCAAAGGGCGGATATGGTTAGGTACCATCGACGGTCTGCACAGCTTCGACGGCAACGAGATAAGGGTGTGGCGTGACGAGACGGTATTCTCGCTGGGATCGAGCATCTACACCCTGGCCGAAGACAACCGACACCGCCTTTGGATAGGAAGCGAGCGGGGCATCGCACTGTTCGACCTGACGCAGGAACGCTTCAGCGAACTGAACCTGCGCACCTCTACCGGCGAACTCATTCAGGAGACCGTGAGCGACGTAATCAGAGACCGACAAGACCGTATGTGGGTAGCGACGATGGGACAGGGCCTCTTCTGCTACGACCCGCGCACGGAGAAGCTGACACAATACACTTCGGGACGGACGGACTCTGAATTCATTGCCCACATCATGGAGGATGCCGACGGCACACTGTGGATTACCAGCACGGAGACGGGCATCAGCCGATACCAGAACAATAAGGACAACTTCATCCATGTGGCCGGAACTCCCGAAGACGGTATCATCTCGCTTTGCCAGGATTCCGAAGGGAATATATGGGCCGGCAGCAGCCGACACGGGCTCTACCTGCTGGATCGCGACAACAAGAAGCTGATACCGCGGCTGACACCTAAAAACCGACGCAGCATCCTGCAGATACGCAGCATCGTGGAACGCATGCCGGGACAGTTGCTGCTGGCATCGGACGAGGGCCTGACGCAATATGGCACGCACAGTGGAGAGTGGCGTACGCTGAAAGCCCAGCCCGGCAACGCTGACCGGCTGAACGACAACTATCTGCAGACTCTCTACTTCGACCGTGAGGGAGCACTCTGGGTTGGCACCTACTTCGGCGGAGCCAACTACTTCTCGCCGGAAGGTGACAACTTCCGACACTATCACCGCAGCACATGCGACATGGATGCCCGTATCATCAGCGTGATGGCACAGGCCGACGGCGACAACCTGTGGATAGGAACGGACGATGCCGGATTCTTCTACTGGAACCGCCGGGAGAACAGCTTCCGTCCCTATCGACCGGCCAACGGCCAACCGGACGGATATACACCCTCGTACCACAACATACATGCCCTGCTGCAGACCGAAGACAAGCTGTTTGTAGGTATGTACATGGGCGGACTGGACATCATGGACCTGAAGAGCGGGCACTTCCGCAACTACATGCCATCGCCATCCTCACTCCGCTCGCTCTACTCATCGGGTGTCTATGCACTGTGCCGCGACTGCCAGGGTGAGGTATGGATAGGTACTACGGGAGGACTGAACCGCTATGTGCCAGAGACCGACGACTTCGAACGTGTGTACGAGGTGCATCCGGCGGACGTATCGTGCATCGTAGACGACCCCACCGACAGTCTGCTGTGGGTCTGCTCGCTCAATCAGGGAGTGTTCTGCCTTGACCGCCGTCAGCACCAATGGCAGCAATACACGGCAGGAGACAACCATCACCACCGGGGAGAGGAAGAGCGAATCAAACCGATTCCCACCGACCGGGTGGTCACAGCCTGCATCGACACACAACATAGACTCTGGGTAGGCACCGACGGACACGGACTGCTGCAGCTGGACAGAGAGAACAGCCGCTTCGTACAGGTGGAGACGGGATGCGACATCCGCGTGGTCTACAAAATCATGCAGCAAGGCGACGGGCTGTGGCTCACCACCAGCGACGGACTGTTCTGCTACCACCCGGAGAGCGGCATCACCCATCGATACAACCGACAGGACGGTCTGCAGGACAACCAGTTCCAACCCAACTCGGGCATTGCGCTGGCCGACGGCACCCTGCTGGTGGGAGGCATCAACGGCTTCAACGAGTTCCGCCCCTCGCAGATGGTACATACCGACACCATCCGTCCCACGGTAATCCTCTCCGACTTCCAGCTCTCCAACCGCCCCGTACGGGTGGGCGATGAGGGATCACCACTGAAAAACTCCATCACCTATACCGAAAGCCTGACCTTGCAACACCGCCACTCCATCTTCAGCCTGCAAGTGGCCACACCAAGCTATATCAACCCCACGCGCAACCGCTACCGATACAAGTTGGAAGGTTTTGAGAAGCAATGGACCGAGAGCGACGTGGCACCCCGTGTGACCTATACCAACCTGCCACCCGGCCGCTACACTTTCCGCGTCAACGCATCCACCAGCAACGGCATCTGGCACTCGGATGTCATCAGCCTGCCCATCCGCGTGCTGCCACCGTGGTGGCTCTCTACCCCCAGCCTGCTGATTTATGCCCTGCTGGTGGCCGCCGCACTGGCCATCGCCTACCTGCGTTTCATGAGCCGGCAGCGTGAGAAGATGGAGGCCCTGCGCACCGAGAAGGACAAGGAGCTGTACGAAAGCAAGATTGAATTCTTCACACTGATGATTCACGAGATACGTACCCCGCTGACGCTGATACTGGCTCCGATAGAGAACGTGATGCGGCAGGGAGGCACCGTGAGCAGCGTGATGCCGCAGCTGCAGATGGTGGAGCGGAACGGCAAACGGCTGTTCAACCTGGTGAACCAGCTGATGGACTTCCGAAAGACGGAATCGGGAAAGATGGAGGTGACCCTGCACTGTGTGGAACTGAAAAGCCTGCTGGCCGGTATCTGCCAGAACTTCACCCTCTCCGCCGAACTGAAACAGATAAAAATAGAGGCCACATGGCCCGAAGGCCCCTGCTATGCCACCACCGATGAAGAGGCTCTGACCAAAATGGTGGTGAACCTGCTGTCGAATGCACTGAAGTTCACCACATCGCACATCTGGATTAACTTAGGATGGGAAGGAGAGAAGCCCGAACTGCGCATCCGCGACAACGGGCCGGGCATCGGAGCCGAACAGCAAGCCAAGGTATTCCTGCCCTTCTATCAGGTGAAAGAGAACCGCCCCGACGACAACATCGGCACAGGCATCGGACTGTCATTAGTAAAGAAACTGGCAGACCTGACGGATGCCGAACTGCGTCTGGAAAGCGAACCGGGGCTGGGATCCACCTTCATACTGGTGCTGAAACCGGCTGTTCCGCAAACCGAGCCTGTCGCTACTCCAGACAGCGGCATCACCCTGCCCGTCTTCAACGAGGGCAGTACGGCAGACACGACGGAGAACGAACGATACCGATTGATTGTATGCGACGACAACCTGGACATGCAGCACTTCCTGCACGACGTATTACAGGACATCTACGAAGTGACCTGCGCCGGCAACGGGCAAGAGGTACTGGACCTGATGAAGGACCGTCTGCCCGACCTGATCATCAGCGATGTAATGATGCCCGTGATGGACGGACTGGAACTGTGCCGGCGCATCAAGCAGGAGTTGCGTACCAGCCACATCCCGGTTGTACTGCTGACAGCCAAGAGCGAGACGGCCGACCAAGTGGAGGGACTGGAGAACGGAGCAGACCTATACATTCCGAAACCCTTCTCCATGAACATCATACGGGCACAGATACAGAGCCTGCTGCAGAACCGCGACCGCATCAAAGCGGCCTTCCGTACCGATCCGCTCTCCATGCCGGAACTGACACCACACTCTGCACTGGACCAGGAGCTGCTGAAACGGGTGAGCGACATCATCGAACGCCGTATGACGGACGAGACCTTCACCGTAGACGAACTGGCTGCCGAGGTCGGATTGTCGCGCACCGGTCTGTTCACCAAACTGAAGGCTGTGGCCGGCACTACGCCCAATGACTTCATCCGCCTGCTTCGGCTCAAGAAAGCTGCTTCTCTGCTGACGCAGCAGGATGCCACGGTCAGCGAGGCCTGCTATCAGGTAGGGTTCTCCTCAACCTCCTACTTCAGCAAAGCCTTCCAAAACCAGTTTGGCATGAGTCCGGCCGAGTTCAAGCACCGGAAGAAGGGGAATGCGTGATGTCGAGTTCAGAATGGCCCCTACAGATTTGATTACAGACTTGATGAACAATTTGAGTTTTGACCACACCCTCTGTAGTTGAAAGTTACGAGTTTTTAGTTACAAGCTACAAGTAGCAGGAACTAAAAACTCGTAACTTGTAGCTCGTAGCTGGTAGCTCGTAACTAAAAAGAACCTGTTGCTAAGACTCACTTCATCCTGACTGCATTGAATCGTCCGGAGAATGTCTTGCCCAACACCTTTACCTTCGCATCGTCACAGTCTGTAGAGACAATGAGGTCGCGGGCACCGTCGCGGTGTGTCACGAGAATGGCTACGGCAGAGACTTCCCCCTTTCCGCAAAGCGCCACCTCGGGATACTCCACCTTGACAACGCTGTTGTCCACCCCTGCCCCCGAGGGCACGAAGACATTGACAAACGGACGTTGCCATGCCTCGCCCTCCTGACGTGCCACATACGTCAGCGTAGGCGTGCTCTTGATGTCATACGGCATGTTCGACATGCGTGACAGTCCCTCTGTAGTGGGTGCAAGGCACTGGAAAAGGGTGCGCCCACTCTCGCCCTTCACATAATGGGTCATCGTGATCGGGCCACGCTCCTGCGGAGCCACACTCTTCAGGTAGTCCTCACTTTCCGGAGTTATGGTGTAGGTCATCACAGCATCGTCGGCGCTCTTCACACTGCGCTTGTCGAAGAGGTAGCTATAGGCGTTGAGATGTCCGCCCGCGAAGGCCAATTCCTCGGTAGGAGTCATGGCGAGCACCGCGCCACGACTGTCGCGGCACGTCATGGCCTGCCCCATGTTATGGTAGAAATAGTCATGGAACTGACGGCTGCCTCCTTCGGGCTGACGGCTGCGGAAAATATCCACGAAATAGCCCCTGCCGTCATCCTCCTTCATGGAAATCATGGCCACACAACGCTCTTGCTCGGCGAACGTCTCCGGCTCTGTCATCCTGACGATGGCATACTGCGCCGTAGCGCCATGCCCTGCCTCACACTCCGCGTTCGCTATGATGTGGAACGGATGGTGGCTTTGCATGACAGGATATGCCGAAACCCCGTTCACACAGACCGTGTTGTGCGCCGGGAACTGACTGTACCACTCCTTGTAATCGTCGCCGCTGTACAGGCTGTAGCCGATTCCGGCATCGGGTGCCAAGCGCTGTCCGCGTGCGAAAAGTTCCAGCGAGATGCCGTTGGCGTGCATGTGATTGCCGTCACTGGCATTGAGCGCGAAGGCCAGGCTCTGCATGGGCTTCATGCCGGTGCGCTGTATGAGCCACGACGTTTTCGGGGCACTGAAGGTGCGCGATGGGTGGAGTGCGGAGAGATCTATGCCTAACTTGCGGTAAATATCCGTCCGGAGGCGTGCGGGGTGAGTGTCACCGAACCCGATGGTCATGGAGTCCGGGAAAAGGTACTCCACGTTGGTGCGCGCCGCGAGCGGAATGACCGGAATCTGCTCCGTGAGGTCTCTGCCCAACTCCTCACGATAGAGGCGCACGAACTCCGCCAGGTCGCCCAGCACCACCTGCGAATATCCCGGGCACTCGCACCAGATGCCGTTGTCCATGTCGTATCCGTATTCCGCGATGGCCTTCAGGCTCCACTGTCTGATGCTTTTCCCCGTCTCTATGATGGCGAAATAGTGCTCCTTTCCCTTGCCGTCGGCGTACGCAGCGTTGGGTCGCAGGATGCGTCCGATGTTGAAAATGAATCGCGCCTGCATGAAGTTCCAGTTGTTATGCGGGACTCCATTGGCCACAATGATGTCTGCCCAATGGCGGAAAGCGTCCTCTATGTCCTGTCGTAGGACCGAATCGCGAATCCACTCCCTGTCGCGCAGGATGCGGTAGGTGCCGCAGAGCTGCGTCACGACATCCTCGTGAATCACCTCCTGCGTCTGCAGTCCGTAGAGCGTCTGCATGTGTCCGTGGTTCAGGTCTATGGGCATCCGGGTGTGCAGTACCCCCAGCATATAGGTCTTCAGCACGTTGTACGCCATGCGGGCGCACCCCTCGCCACGCGGGGTGACCTTGCCTGCGGCACACTCCCGGTCGAACATCCGTGCCGCGTCGTAGGCTATGCCGACAATTTCCTGATTGATGCTGCCTATGATACGTCCCGTACGTTGTATCGGCACCCATTCGTAGGGGTTTCCGGGAAGGGTCTTGTTGCGCAGCCACATTCCCCGGGGGTCTTCCTGCCGCGGAGGCAGGGAGTCGATGCTCGGGCGCATGTAGTTGCTGACGTGGCCCCGTGCCCCGTCAATCTGTAGTGTGGGGTAGGCAGCCGAGTCGCCACCGCAGTGGCTGTATGCCTCGCCACGCATGTACTGCTGTGTGGCGTGTGTCCTCCAGTGCATCTGCAAACGGTCGCTGAGGAACGTGTCGCCCTTATCCAGGTATTTCTCTACTTTCTGTACATTCTGTGCCATGGCCGCCAATGCGGCGACCAACGACAGGAATAGCATGCTCTTTCTCATGATGATGTATTAATGTTTTTACTTTATACGGCATCGTTCCCTCCATTACTCAACGCATTAACAAGGTTTAAGAAAGATTGCTCTTTCACGCTCGGAAAAGCAAATAAATTTTCTTTCCCCTCGCTCATTCGGTTTTTTGCACTATCTTTGCAACAAATCTTAATCAAAAGGAGCGTAACAGCATGGGAAAGTTTATCAATCCGTTCACCGACTACGGATTCAAAAAGATTTTCGGCCAGGAACAATCCAAAGACTTGCTGATAGATTTTCTGAACGACCTGCTGTAAGGCGAGCTGTTCTCCGACAAGATGCGCCAGATTTTCCTCGCCCTGCCCGTCTTCCATAAAGAAGAGGAAGCATGCGAGACTAATTTTGAACGTTGGATTTATACTTTAAAGAATATGGACACCCTGCAACGAATGCCTTTCAAAGCGCGCAAAGCCGTTTTTGAGAAACTGGAAGAGATAGCCAGTGTATCTTCGCTCAACCAGGAAGAGCACGAACTCTATTGGAAGAGCCTCAATGCCTATCGCACCGCACTGAGCGTGCAAGAGGCTTCCGTAGAAGAGGGGAAAGAGATAGGGAAAAGGCTACAAACCCTATCCATTGCCCGTACCATGAAGCAAAACCATATACCGCTGGACACCATCACCCTTTCCACCGGGCTGTCACCCGAAGAGATCGAGGCATTGTAAGTTACTACAAGCTACAAGAACTCGTAGCTGAAAAAGAGCTCGTCGCTACACCGCACTACGGCAAATCGAGCTTGTACACCAAGGGCTGGGGCTCTTCGCCTGCCAGAAACATCAGCATATAGATGGGCCAGTAACAGATGCGTCCGGACACACCGGTATTGGTGCCGGACAGCACCCAGGCTTCTGCCATGTCGTAAGAGGGGTTGTCCATGATGTTCGACAAAGCGCGATGTCGCTGGTACGACTTGCCCGATTTCACCTCAATGGGCAGCACCCTACCCTGTCTTTCAATCAGGAAGTCCACCTCGCCCTGCCTCTTGCTATTGAAATAGTAGAGATGAAATCCATGGCAATGCAACTCCTGAGCCACCAGATTCTCGTAGATGGCACCGAAATTCAGGTTCGGATCATCATCGAGTATTCGCATCTGAATGCCATCGGCGTATGATGCAGCCAACAATCCCACATCATTCTGAAACAGCTTGAAAAGGTTTCTCGACCGGGAAAGAATCAACGGGATCCGGGGCTCGTCCACACAGAACACCGGCAAAGCCACGCCCGCGTCACGCAGCCACAGGAAACTGTTTTCGTAGCGCGAGAACTTCAGGTTCTCATTCAGGTTCTTCAGGATGAACCGCTTGTTCTTGGCATTCAGTTCCGAAGGGATGAGGTTAAATATCTCTCTGATGTAGAGTTTGTTGTCCGGATCATATTTTGAGATATCCATCTGATACAGACGCAAGATGGCCCGCTGTTCCTCCATCACCCGCTGCAGGTTATTGGTATCGATGTACATCTGCACCACAGCGGGCATTCCACCGACCAACAGATAGAGACGGAAGGCCGACATCATCTTCTCGTGCACCACCTCATCTACCGGAGCCTTTTTCCTCCAGGCTTCCCGCAGATGCTCCATCACCCGCTGCGAGACCCCTACTGCCTCAAAGAACTCCTCCAAATCTATCGGATACATCTCCCATATATCTATGTATCCCACAGGCGCAGAACGGAGGTCCTTCATCTCGATGCCCAAAAGCGAACCGCTCATCACATACCGGTAACTGCCCTCCTCGACCAGGAACTTCATAGCCGTCAGAGCCTCCGGACACTCCTGTATCTCGTCCAAGAATATCAATGTCTCGTGCCGCACCAGAGGCTCTTTGGCAAAAGCGGAGAGGCGCACCAGCATATCCTGGACGTTCTGTGCATTCCTAAATATATTGCAGGCCGCGGGTTGCTCGATGAAGTTGATTTCAACGAAATGCTTGAAATACGACAAGCCAAAGTGGCGGATAGAGAATGATTTTCCTATCTGCCTGGCTCCTGTCAGGAGCAATGCCTTGCGGCTTTTTTCATAGAATGTACGCAATCTATTGGTAATCTTCCTATTAATCATACATTGTCCGTTTTTCCAATGCAAATATAGGCTATTTTGTCCGTTTTTCCAATAGGTTTTGCACCTATTTTGTCCGTTTTTCCAAAAGTTCTTTTAGTTACGAGCTACAAGCTACAAGTGACAAGTTATTTTTAGCTACGAGCGACAAGTGACAAGCTACAAGTAGCAGGAACTAATAACTCGTAGCTCGTAACCAAAAGAACTCGTAGCTTGTAGCTCGTAACCAAAAGAACTCGTAGCTTGTAGCTTGTAACTAAAAGAACTTGTCACTCGTAGCTAAATAAGCGGACGGTCTGTCCCGGGCGGGTCATCAGGTCGTACTCATAGACCCGGTAGAGCAGGGGCCACTGCGGATGGACTGCGGACGAGACGAGCGGCTCCTTGATGTCCGCCCGGTGGAAGAAGGGGTTGTTGTTCTCGCCCTGCGCCTCGTGGAGCCCCTCGCCGCTCAAGGGCGTGTAGGAACGGATGCGCAGGTTGCCGCCCAGACGGGAGAGGATTTCCGCCTGCCGGAGCTGGCCGTCCTTCCACTCCATGTCCACCACGAAGCCGCCACGGGCTACCAAGCCTTTCACTGAACCCTTGGCCCATACATCGGGCAAGGCGGGCAACAGATGGATAGCACCGTCGTGGCTCTGCATCAGCATCTCGGCCACACCAGCCGTGTAGCCGAAGTTGCCGTCTATCTGGAAAGGCGGATGGGCATCGAACAGATTGGGATAGGTGCGCTGTGTCAACAGGTTGTTCACAATCTTATAGGCGTGGTTGCCGTCCTGAAGGCGTGCCCACAGGTTGATTTTCCAACCGATAGACCATCCCGTTGCCTCATCGCCGCGCTGTATCAGCGAGTTCTTCACTGCCTGAAAGAGTTGCGGATGCGTATAAGGCGAAATCTGGTTGCCCGGATAGAGGCCGAAGGCATGCGAGATGTGGCGGTGCTTGTCCTCGGGATTATCTACATCCTCCAGCCACTCCTGCAGCTGGTTGTACCGCCCTATCTGCATGGGAGGCATCCGGCGGAGCATGGCCTGCAGGGAGTCGGCATAACCCTGCCTGCCGCCCAGCACACGACACGCCTCGATGGTGTTGCTGAAGAGGTCGAATACAATCTGGTTGTCCATCGTACAGCCGGCGATGGTCGATGCCGCATTTTTCTTCTCGTCACCTTCCGGTCCATGCTCGGGCGAGTTGGAGGGGCAAGTCACCATCCAGCCATACTTGGGATGCTCCACCAAGAAGTCGAGGAAGAAGTCGGTTGCTCCCTTCATTATGGGGTACGACCGCTGCAAGAACTCCTTGTCACCGGTATAGAGGTAGTGTTGCCACAGGTGCTGGCAAAGCCAAGCGCCACCGTTGGGCCACATTCCCCAGAACGCCTTGTCCACCATGCCCGTACAACGCCACAGGTCGGTGTTGTGATGCATCACCCATCCATCGCAGCCGTACATGGTGCGGGCAGTTTCCCTACCCGATTCCGAGAGTTCCTCCAGCATCTTCATCAAAGGTTCGTGGCACTCGCTCAGGTTCGTCACCTCCGCCGGCCAGTAGTTCATCTGCAGGTTGATGTTCACCGTATATTTGCCGTCCCACGGAGCCAGCAAGTCCTTGTTCCAAATGCCTTGCAGATTGGCGGGCTGGCCGCCGGGTTGTGAGGAGGAGATGAGCAGGTAGCGGCCATACTGGAAGAGCAGGGTGGCCAGTGACACATCACGTCCTTCGCCAAAACGGCGGATACGTACATCGGTGGGCTGGTCGGCCTCGGGCGAGGTGCCCAAATCCAGACTTACCCTGCCGAACTGCTTCTGATAACGGGCAATATGTTCCTCCTTGGCTCGGCTGTATGCTTTCTTGCGTGCCGCATCCAGATAGGCTGTAGCCCGTCGGTGAGCGTTTTCGCTTACATCCTGATAGTTGACAAAGTTTGTGGCCGAAGAGATGTAGAGTGTCACGGCATCCGCGGCAGCCACTCGTAGGGAGTCGCCTTGTAGGACTACACGTCCTCCCTCGCTTTTGGCTTCCAGCTGGGTTTCCAGACGGATGGCACCCGGAACGCCTTCATGTTCCTTTCCCCGGGCTGTCAGCACCAACCGTTTGCCACGAACCTTCACCTCGCTATCCAAGGGCGAACGGAAAGCTGCGGTGAACGAAAGGCTTTTCGGTCGGTCGGCTGTCAGCCGGACGATAACTACGTCGTCCACAAACGAAGAGAGCACCTCGCGGGTATAGGTTACATCGCCCACCCGGTAGCGCACGGTGGCCACGGCCGTCTCCAAGTTGAGGTCGCGGTAATACTCTGTGGCCTCCTCATGCCCCGGAAAGTGCAGCATCAGGCTGCCAATGGTCTGATAGGGCATGCCATTGCGGGGTGTCTCGAAATTGCGGGAAACCATGTTCTGCGCTTCCCGATAACGGCCCTCAAAAACGAGTTGCCGGATTTGCGGCAAGGCCTGCAAGGCGTTCGGGCTGTCGTTGCGATGGGGGCCTCCGCCCCAAACGGTCTCCTCGTTTAATTGCAACTCTTCATCGGCGGTGCCACCGAACAGCATCACTCCCAAGCGGGAGTTTCCAAGCGGTAACGCTTCTGTCCACTCGTTGGCAGGCTGGCGATACCATAATTTCAAGTCATCGGCAAACGAGGCCAATGAATACATCGTCACGACGATGAATGCGATAAAGATTCTACTGTTTTTCATTGGGTTGTTGGTTTTATTTTAAAGGCAGATGATACCCGGCTTCCACCCGATACGTTTTCTTACCTAATTTGACGATTGCTTTTCCGGTCGAAGAATAGAACCAGCCGTTCTTGTCACAATAGACGGAAACGGAGACGGGAGACGAGGCTTCGATGGCATATTTCCCATGCGCTATCTTCTTGCCGTCCACCATATAAAGCTGTTCCACTCCTTCCGGTGATTCCGTGACGAGGGCGAATGTTCCCTGGAAAGCTTGCCGCTTGCCGGATGAGAAGGAGACATCCGAAGAGGTAGTGCTAAAGAGATAATCCCGTCGCCCGCCTGCCGATTCCACGCAAAGTGCGGCCACCGATTCGTCCGCTTTCAGACTTTTCACTCCGATGACTGAAGCGTTGCCTCTCACCGGTTCGAAGACAGCCATGAAGGGCGAGTTCCATGCGTTGTTCCCCTGCTGACGGACCAGCAAAGCGGGAGTCACGGAAGGAGCCATGCTGACATTCTCCGGTGTCAATCCCTGCTGCAAGGTGGTGTAAGGGGTTTCCATGGCATACAACTCACGGTTCTGCGCTCCCGTCATCCACATCTGCATGGAGAGGGGCTGACTGCCGGAAGTGATGTTCCAAACGGCCCTGAAATCGTCCGGGCAGGCAATCTTCCGCAGTTTCTTAAACCAGTTATAACCTGTGCCATAGGTCTTGTCCAGTTGCTTTACCGCCGTCAATGGAAGCGGATTCCCGGCGGCATCCTGCAACTCCAAAGAGATACCAACGTTGTGGAACAGGTAATCGTTGTCCGGCTGGTTGGAACGGAAGATATCGACATAATATCCCCGGTCCGAAGCCGTCTTCACCAGTACGACCACCCGCCTTTTCTCTCCTGCCTCCATGTCGCAGAAATTGATATGCGGATTCAGTGTTTGTGCATTCACGAAACTTCCGGCATCGACAGACGGCTCCATCGCCCGAATCACGATGTCCCCATCGACATATCCCGGCAGGATGGTGTTGCTTCCCGTGGCGGATTGGTGGTACTGTTTGTCTTTGCTCCAGTAAGACTCATAGCCGGAAGCGTCCGGTGCCAGCGCGTAGCCGAAACCGTAGAGTTGCAGAGCCAGGCCGTTGGGTGTCAAGTGGTAACCGTCGCGACCGCCATACAGCACGGCCATCAGGTTCTCCTTGTCCTTTTCGCTCTTCATCGTGACCAGCCGGTGATGGGGCGAATAGGACATACGCTCCTGTCCGTTTCCTCCGTCCACCTCCGGCAGGCGAGCCACGTAGGTGCAAAGCCCTGTCCAATCGGCATCCCCGCGCTTGTAAGCACTGTTCTTGATGCCGGTTTCCAGAGCCGTCGCCACACGTGCACTGTTCTTCGTGTCGCCCGTCTGCCCATAATAGGCAAGCAGATGCTCGAATGTCCCGAAGTTGGCGGCTCCGCCCCGGCTGTCGCCGAAAACAATCATGTTGGCACGCTCGTCCATCCACGGGAAGACGGCAAGAGCCGCTTTCTGCATAATCGGATTGTCGGCAAGGATGTCTATGCCGCACCTTTTCAGCAGCGTGGAGAACTCCAGCAACATGGTGATGGTGCCAAAGGAGTAGCCCGGCGATTCGGGCCACAGACCGGTCACGGGGTCGTATGTCTTCAGGATGTCGGGGATGGCGTCATGGTAGGGCGTGGATTCCGTTGTCAGGTAGTGCAGGTAGTACGAACGCCCCTTCCCATCGGGATAGGCTTCGTTCTCCTCCAGGGCGAGGATGGGGCGCAACATCATGTTCCAGCCGTTCACGTTCCAGTTTCCGGTCTTCCCGCCACGGATGAAGCCGATGTCGATAAAGCGTTTGAAGACCGTGCCTGCCACTTCCGGCAGCGTTTTTCCCATGGCCTGCAGGTGCGGATGGGGATGCCGGAGCAGATAATCGTAGGTGAAATCGTAGATGGCGGCGGCGTGGAGTGCCAGGTCATCGTGTATCTGTTCGTAGTCGTAATAGCCTAAGATGCCTCCCGGTTCGTAGCCCCCTTTCCCTTTGGAAGACTGGCCGGGGTCCAGAATGGGATTCATGTAATAGGTGCCCACCAGCCAGGTGTTGAAGATGTCCGTGGCGAAGGCGGCGTATTTCTCCTCTTCCGTCAGCCAATAAAGGAACGACGCTTCTTCCGCCAACGTCAGAATTTCCACGTTGTTGGAGCGTATCATGTGGCCGGACTCCTTGTAGGGCACCAAGACTTTGGGCGCCGAAGGGTCTATGCGGCTGATTCCCCACATGTCTCCGGTCTCGTTGTAGGGGGTGCGCTCTTCCAGAGGGACGTTGTAGAACTTGTTCCAAGTGCGCATTCCCGGCATGCGCACGGTGGGTACGGGGGCATTGCCTTCGCCGCGTTCCCACGTTTCATTCTTGAGGTAGCACTGCGTGTAGCGTTCGCCCTCTTTCCAGTACATGGCAATGCGTGAGACAATCCATTGCGGGTCTGTCCGGTGGCGTTCCACATAGGGGTCCACCCGATCCTTCAAGCGGTGATAGGCCTCCTTTGCCCAAGCGCAATGCTCTATCTTCTCCTTGACGAGCGGCCTGTCCGCATCGGAGACATAGATGGAGGGATGCACGGTCGCCCACAACGGCACTGCCAGCCATTGGAGCAATAGGATAATCCATGTTTTCTTTCTCATAATTTCAATCTATTAAATCGTTCTTTCTACTTCCGAAACTTAAGTAAGCCTAAAGCGTTTAGGGTTATAAGGTGAAACGGTCTCACCTACTAAGGTGAAAGCGTCTCACCTTAGTAGGTGACAACGTTTCACCTTAGTAGGTGGTGACGTTTCAGGCATATTCCGCCAGCTCCGGCTAAGGATATGCAAAGATAGTTCTTATAATTCTTTTATCAGCACGCACGTCCACGGCAATAGTTCACGATTCAGCGTCAACGTCCCGTTTTCGTCCGCCCGCAAGGTCTCCTTCTGCGTCTCCCAAGCTTTCTGTTTCAGGTAGGCTGTCTGCTCGCGTGTGGGCGAATGGGGTGCTCCAATCTCCACATAGTCGTCATACACATTGCCGTGCTCCTTGTCCAAGGTCTCCACGATAAAGGCAGCACCCGGCTTCAAGCCCGTCAACGTCAGGTCCAGCTTTTTGGAAGAGGCTTCCATGTAGTTCTTGAAGTTTTTGGCAGAGGGAACCGCTATCTCATACTCTTTCGGATAGTTGAACGCGAGGGCGGCAATCTTTCCCGTCTCCGACGAACGGCTCACGAACACGGGGTCGGCATAATAGAGTTTCTCATCACCCAATTGGTGCAACATCCTGTAGGCGTGGAATGATGGCTTCACCAATCCCTGGAAGTTTATCATGCCAAAACCTCCGTGGAAGATGCTCTCTCCCCCGCCCTTTTCCTCGAAGATGTCCGTAAAAGTCCAGTACATGAGCGAGTTGGTCAGTCCGATGCAATCCAGATTTGCTTTCAAGATGTAAGCAGCCGGAGGCAAGATGTCGTGCATCACGTCGCGGCTGTTGGGGCTGGTGCTCCACTCCGTCAGGTGTATTTCGGCATTCGGGTATTTACTGGCGGCCAACTGCTTGCGAATCCAGTTGATGTCATCGCGCAGCGAATAGACATAGCGCACGGCATCCTTGCTGCGGCCCGATTCAGGGTCGAGGGCGTAATCCGTCGGATAAGGATGGGTGGCGATGAAGTCGAGGGGCAGGTTCTCCTTTTCGCAATAGCGGATGAAATCTTCAATCCAAGAGCCTTTCCACTGCTGTTTGTTGATTTTATCCTGCGAGTAGAAGCGTGATTTGGACTGGTCATAGACCTCGCCGTCGAAACGGGTGTCGGCAATGAAGTTGCTGGTGGCGGGACCTCCCACCTTCAGGCGTGCATCGACCGACTTCACCGCCTGCGCCGAAGCCTTGTAGAGCTTGAAGTAGTCGCTCTTGGTGCCGTCGAAGAATCCGGCTTTGGGATTCATGTTCAGGTTGGGCTCGTTCCACACCTCGAAGTACCAGGTCAGCACTTCATCAATGCCATAGCGGTCCACCACATGCTGCGTAAAGTTTTTCACTAGGTCGTGCCATTTCCCTAACCGGCTTTCATCAAAAGTTATTCGGTTCTGATACCACATCTGCATCTTGCTGTCGTCTGCGGCGATTCCTTTGGGGAAGAACGAAAGTTCCACGAACGGCTTCACGCCAACGGCCAGCATACGGTCGTACACTTCGTCAATGTACTGCCAGCTATATACCGCCTGTCCGTTCGGTTTTTCAAAATAGACGAACATATCGTCATCAAACAGTCCGTGCATGCGCAAATACTTGAAGCCGCAATGCTCCTTCACCAGCTTCAACTGCTCCACCCAACTGGTGCGCAATCCCTCGTTGGCGCGTCCTGCACATGTGCCTTCGCTCCAATAGTGCGTGAAGGCTTCCCCTTTTCCTCTGGCATCAATCTTTTGTGCCATTCCGTTTTGTCCGCAAAGGGACAAGAACAATCCTGCTATCAGGAAATACTTTTTCATCATCATGTTACTGTTGTTTTATGGTTTATCATTCGTGTGATCTGACTTGATAGTGGAACCAATCCACATCAACAAAGCCGTTCTGTCCGCTGTCGTTGTACGTGAACACGCCAATCATGTCTCCCCTGAAATTAGCGGCTTTCATCAGGTAGGAACCGCCCAACCGGTGATAAGTGATGCCATCCAGGCTATATTCAAAATCGGACCTGTCAGCCACGCCCATGCTGGTGCGCAGGAACAATCCGGACTGTCCGGCAGGCAAGGCCGTGCCGACAGTGCGCCGCCCGTCCGTCTCGAACTCCATTCGGAAGGTACCGTCCTGCTTAGTCACGGCGATGAAGGCGTAGTTCTTGCCGCCGTTGAAGTGGGCCAACCCGGCTCTCTGCCCGTTCCTCATGCCTGCAATCTCCAGCCTGACCGTGACTACGGCAGAATCGCTGCGCATATATCGCTGGTTGATGGTGTTGGGCGCCTTGAAGAAACCCTTCCCGCCGGTGGAAGAGGCATACAGCCTGAGGTAACCAGGACGTTCGGCCAGCGACCACTTGCTTGAATCAGGGACATGGTTCCACATCCATCGTGGATGCAATGCCG
>JBJEHI010000041.1:11766-17975 GCA_051875915.1 Bacteroides sp. | reverse complement strand
CTCTTTTTCATACAACGGTTATCATTTAAAAATTAAACAACTTAAATCAGTCCGCCATGGCAAGGCGGGTAATTGTATGTGATGTCAGCTTTTCCGTTTCATCCCCTGTATCAGAACTCCTGTCCCAGAATGAAGTGGAACTGGCTTCCGCTATACTGGCTGGAACCACGTATCTTGTCGAAACCATACGCCCAGTCGATACCCATCATACCAATCATGGGGAGGAAGATGCGGACACCTACACCTGCCGAACGTTTCAGCTCGAAGGGGTTGAACTTGCCGACCTCCTGCCAGGCATTACCGGCTTCGACAAACGAGAGGGCGTAGATGCTGGTGCTGGTCTCCAACATCAGCGGATAGCGCAGCTCCAGACCTAATCGGGCGTAGGCGTAGCCTTCGTTGCCATACGAGGCCAGCGAGCCGTTTTCATATCCGCGCAGGGCGATGGTCTCTGTGGCGTAGCTTGAGTAACCGGTCATGCCGTCGCCACCCACCTCAAAGGTCTCGAACGGTGACTTCTTATACTTGTTGTAGTGTCCCAGCAGACCAAATTCCACGCGGCCCATGATGACAGGTGTATGCTTGGTGTTGTAGGGATCCATCAAGGGGATGTACGTCTTGGCTTTGAATTTCCACTTATGGTACTCTATCCACTTGTGCATCTGGTTCATGTCATCCTGGTTGTTGGTGTCATACTTGCTGTAGTCCTTGCCGTCGAACAGCGAGTAGGGGGGAGTCAGCTGTACGGAGAGCGAGAACTCCGAACCCGAACGCGGATAGATGGGATAGTCTATGGAGCTACGTGCCAGCGTCAGGTTCAGACTGAGGTTGTTGCACTTTCCGTCGGTGACGGGGAAGTACTGCCAGTCGCTCAGGATATAGCGTTGGAACGACAGCTCTGCCGAGAACTGGAAGTAGTCATCGGGCCACTTCAGACGTTTACCGAACATGACGGCCAGACCATACATCTGGATGCTCTTGTCGGGGTCGTAGTAGTTCTCGTAGTTGGCGTAGTTGTTGTAGTTGTACAATCCATAGCCATACATGCCGCTGTAGTAGCTGTTGTAGAAGTTGTTGTAGTAGGCCGAGTTGTAATATTGGCTACTGATGTCGGTCTGGCGTGAGTAGAAGGCTGATACCGAGAAGGCATTCGGACGTTTGCCTCCGAACCAGGGGTCGTAGAACGAGATGCTGTACGACTGGTAATACTTGGCATTGGTCTGTCCGCTCAAGGTCAGTGTCTGTCCGTCACCTTGCGGCAGGATACCCCGATAGTTTTCGCCCGGATGCAGCAGGTTGGCCAGTGAGAAGTTGGTGAACTTCAGACTCAGCTTACCGATGACACCCGTCTGTCCCCATCCGGCAGAGAACTCCACCTGGTCGTTGGCTTTCGATACCAGGTCGAATCCGATGTCTACGGTTCCGTCCTCGGGCCTGGGCTGGATATCGGGTTTGATCTGTTCGGCATCGAAGTGCCCCATCTGCTGGATTTCACGCATCGAACGCATCAGGTCCTCACGGCTGAAGAGCTGGCCGGGGCGGGTGAAGAGTTCGCGGCGCACCACATTCTCGTACAGGCGGTCGTTGCCGTTGATACTTACCTTGTTGATGGTAGCCTGACGTCCTTCGTAGATGCGCATCTCCAGGTCGATGGAGTCGCCCACGATGTTTACCTCTACCGGCTCCAAGCTATAGAACAGGTAGCCGTTGTTGTAGTAGAGGTTACCGATGGCATCCTCGTCCGAGGTGGTACGCTCTTCCAGCAGTTTCTGGTTGTAGACGTCACCCTTCTTCATGCGGAGCAGGTAGTTCAGCCGTTCGGAGGGATAGAGGGTGTTGCCTACCCACGTCACGTTGCGAAGGTAGTACTTCTGTCCCTCTTCAATCTCCATATAGATGTCTACGGTGCGGTCGTCGTAAGGTTTGATGCTGTCTTTCACAATCATGGCGTCACGATAGCCCAGCTCGTTGTACTTGTCGATGATGAGCTGTTTGTCGGCCTCGAAGTTCTCCTCTACGAACTTCTTGGTGCGGAACGTGTTGACAAACTTGTTCTTCTCGTTGGTCTTCTTCATGACACGCTTCAGCTTCTTGGTCTTGAGGGCTTCGTTGCCGACGATGGTTATCTGGTGGACTTTCACCTTCTCTTTCTTGTCAATGGTGATGTCTACCAGCACTTCGTTCTTCTTTTCGGGGTCGTCCTTCTGGCCGATGAACACGTCGGCGTTCTTGAATCCCTTGTCATCGAAGTAGCGTTTAATCAGCGTCTTGGCACGGTCTACCAGATTCGGGGTGATTTGTCCGCCTTTTATCATGCCCACCCGCGCTTCCAGGTCCTCCCGCTCGCTCTTCTTCACGCCGTGGTAGCGGATGTCCGATACGCGGGGACGCATGGTCAGATGGATGGTCAGCCAAGCCTTGTCGCCTTCCACCTTGTCCCAGGTAATCTGTACGTCCGAGAAAAGGCCGTGCCGCCAATAGCGCTTGATGGCTTGCGTCACTTCGTCGCCCGGTATGCTGATGACCTGTCCTTTCGACAAGCCTGACAGGCCGATGATGACATAATCTTCGTAGTTCTGTGCTCCTTCTACCTTGATGTCCGCAATCTCGTACTTCTGCGCGGTGGCAGAGTAGAGCACGGTAGGCTTCTCGGTCTCTTCGGCGTTTTGTGCGGCACTGTTCAGTGCGCAGCCAAAGAGGCTGACAAACAATGTGAGTATGTAGAAGATACGTTGGGGCATTCTGTTATACATATTTATATATACCATTTATTCAGTTCTTGTATTCATTGGGGGGCACCGTCGGAAACCACCTGTTCGCTGGTCTTTCCAAACCTCCGTTCGCGTCTCTGATAGTCGTAGATGGCCTTGCACAACTCCTCTTCGCGGAAGTCCGGCCAGAACGTGTCGCAGAAGTAGAGCTCCGAGTAGGCCGCCTGCCACAGCAGGTAGTTGCTGAGCCGCAGTTCGCCGCCTGTGCGTATCAGCAGGTCGGGGTCGGGCATGAAGTGCGTCGTCAGCCGGCTGGCCAATAGCCGGTCGTCTATCTCATCGGGAGTCAGCTCGCCTTGCTGCACCTGTCGGGCAATCTGCTTGGCTGCCTCCGTGATTTCCCATCGCGAAGAGTAGCTGAGTGCCAGCACCAGACACATGCCTGTATTCTTCGACGTATGGTCAATGCAATCGTTCAACCGTTGGCGCACGCGGTCGGGCAGTTTCCCGATGTCGCCGATGACGCGGAAGCTGATGTTGTTTTTCATGAACGTCTCTTCCTCTATGGAGTCAAACAGCAGTTCCATCAAGGCTGCCACTTCATCGGTCGGACGGTTCCAGTTCTCGGTAGAGAAGGTATAGAGCGTCAGGTATCTGATGCCCAGGCGGGCAGCCTCTTCCGCAATGACGTGTACCGTCTCTGCGCCGGCCTGATGCCCGAAGCTGCGCTCGTGTCCGCGCTGCTTGGCCCATCGTCCGTTCCCGTCCATGATGATGGCCACGTGTGCGGGTATGCGGTTAAAATCGATTTGTTCCTTATATAACATCTTACTATTATTTACTTCCTTATTCCCTGCTCAACAGGCGTATGTGTGAATCCGTTACGTTATTGTATGTCGAATCCGAATCTGTTCAGTCGTCCCCTCCACACGGCATTGGGTGTTCCTTGTCCGGCAGCGACTATCCAGATGAAGCGGTTGTCGTCGACGGCCATCGAGTAGGAGGTGACCCCCTTCAAGCCTTCGGGCAGGAGGACCTTCTCTTCCGTGGCTCTCCATGCCAAGGCGGTGATAGAGGCGTACAAGGCTTCAAACCCCTCGCCCATGCAGTAGAAGCGGTCTCCGTAGTAGAAGACGGAGGGATTGTTCAAGATGGGGCAATAGGTGTCGTAGGCCGTATTGTCCAGCTTCGCCCACCCCGTTCCGTCTGTCGTAAACCAGGGGACGGTAGCCTCGGCATGGGTGGCAGGCATACCTACCGCAACGCACTTCTTGGTGCCGGTTGCCGACAGCTGCATTGTGTGGTATATGTTCTGGGTAGGGAATTCTTCGGGTGCCTCTTCGCCATAGCTCCACGTCTCGCCATCGGTGGTGGTGCAGAAGCGGATCACGCCTTCAGCGTCTTGTCCGATGCCGGCCAGCATGGCAGGACGTCCGGCCAGCTCGTCGGCTTCCATGGCAGCTACCAAGGCTTTCGTGGTGCCGCTGAGCCCTTCGGAACGGCTCCACTTCGTACCGTCGCCCGACGTAAAGACCTCTCCCTCGGGAGTCAGCATATAGAGCCGTCCTCCGAACCGGATGAGGGTGGTAGGCAGCGCATCGGCAGGCAGACCTTCTGTAGCCGATTGGCTCCATCCGTATTCACCCGGCAGCGTAGAGGTGCGGTAAATCGTCTGGGTGCCGGTATAGAGCAGCAGCTCGTTGTGCAGGATGACGCAACGTTGCTCGCCCGTCACAGCTGCCTCGGCAAAAGGTGCGCCATAGGCCTCCATGTTGTTCCATGCCAGCGAGTCGGGGTCTTGCAGGTGTACGCGCACTTGCAGCGTGTATTCGCGCGAGGTCACTCCATCGGCGGCGAAAACCTTGAACTTCATGCCTTCGCTGTTCATGGCCGGACGCAAGTCTACCGAGTCCGACATGTTGAAGATGGTGTCCATGGGCGAACCTGAGGTAACCCATCCTGTCACGCTGAACGTATCTATCAGAATGCGGTCGATGAGGGTGTCGGCACCCACAGGCAGAGAGTCCCTGTTGTATATCAAGCGATTCAGTTGGTCAATCGTAAATGTATAGTGCTTGCCGTAGATCGTATCGAGGCCGAATGCGTGTACAGTGGCATCGGTGCTGAATTCGTATGTCTCGTCCGAGTCCAGACACGAACTGATACCTATTGACAACAACAAGAAACTAACAATTACGGATAATAGCTTTATTCTCATTTGAAAGTTAGTGTTTATTTACAAGTTGCAAAAATAGGAACAATTTTTTCTATATACATCTTTGGCCGGAAGTTTTATATAAAATTATAGATAATATACCTCGTTTTCTCGACAAAAAGGCCGTAATATGAGCCTATTGGACCCTGAATGGAGTGGTGTAGCGGCGATAAGGACGGCCGAAATGCAGCTCCGTCCGGCAGGATGCGTGTGCCGGCATCAGGGGGGCGGCGACTCCGTCACCCAGTCTGACAGGACTCTCTTCCACGATGGCTTCGTCCCACAGACCGGCATCGATGAAGGCCTGTAGCAGTCGGCTCCCGCCCTCTACCAGCAGGGATTGCAGCCCCCGTTCGTAGAGTGCTTCCAGCAGCGGGGGTAGCGGTGAGCGATCGGACGGCAGTGCTATCCGTTCGGCCTTGGCAGGTAGCGGACCGGACGCGCGGTTGCAGAACAGCAGTGTGGGATGCGAGCCGTCAAACAGACAAAGGTCATGAGGAAGTGTGCCTGCGCGGTCGAGCACGGCTCGGACGGGCGACGGCCCGTACCAATGACGCACGTCCAGACGGGGGTTGTCCAGCAGGGCGGTACGGCTTCCTACGAGGATGGCGCTGTGCTCGGCACGCAGCTTGTGTACCAACATGGAGGTGAGCTCGTTGGAGAGGCGGACAGGTGTGCCGCCCGTTCGTTTCAGGTCAATGAAGTGGTCGGCCGATTCCGCCCATTTCAGCGTGATATAGGGCCGTCTGCAGGTATGGAAGGTGATGAAGCGTCGGATGAGCTGCCGGCACTCCTCCTCCAGTATGCCGACAGTCACCTCTCTGCCGGCATCGCGCAGCTTGCGGATGCCTCGTCCCGCCACCTTGGCAAAGGGATCCTGGCAACCTACCACGATGCGCGGAATCCCCTTCTCCACAATCAAGTCGGCACAGGGCGGTGTCTTCCCATAGTGCGAGCAGGGCTCCAGGCTGACGTAGATGGTGCTTTCCTTCAGCAGTTCGGGTTGCCTGACCGAGCGTATGGCATTGACCTCGGCGTGTGCTTCACCGCAGCGGATGTGGTATCCTTCGCCTATGATTCTCCCTTGATGTACGATGACGGCGCCTACCATCGGGTTGGGAGCAGCTTGATATAGCCCGTTCCGTGCCAGCTGTATGCAGCGTCGCATGTATTTTTCGTCTTCTGTCTGCTTCATGTAAGTTTGTAAGTTTATAAGTTTATGAGTTTGTAAGTTTATGAGTTTGTAAGTTTATGAGTTTGTAAGTTTATGAGTTTGTAAGTTT
>JBJEHI010000041.1:0-11666 GCA_051875915.1 Bacteroides sp. | reverse complement strand
TGAGTTTGTAAGTTTATGAGTTTGTAAGTTTATGAGTTTGTAAGTTTATGAGTTTATGAGTTTGTAAGTTTGTAAGTTTGTAAGTTTGTAAGTTTATGAGTTTGTAAGTTTGTAAGTTTATAAGTTTGTAAGTTTATGAGTTTGTAAGTTTATAAGTTGACGAGGTGGCAGCTCGTTCCCTCGTCCCTCCGTTCACTTTTCTGCCGTCCGCATTTGCGAGGGTTGAATATATTGCTTACTTTTGCGGCTCAAATGCACCCTCATGAATCCGATTGCTGCTCACATCCGCACTGTTTTGTGCTCCTGCTACACCCCGCAAGAGGCTGCGGCACTGACCCGTCTCTTGTGCTGCGAGGTGTTCGGACAGCGTGCGACAGATTATTATCTGGGCAAAGATATGCTTTTATCTTCAAATGATAAAGAAGAATTGGAACGCATTCTTGCCCGTTTGTGCAGATTTGAGCCGATACAGTACATTTTGGGCACGACCTGCTTTGCGGGGCGTACGTTTCGGGTGGCGCCGGGCGTGCTGATTCCGCGTCCTGAAACCGAAGAGCTGGTGGAGTGGGTGCTGCAACAGATACCTGGCGATGCCCGCATACTCGACATCGGGACGGGCAGCGGGTGCATCGCCGTCACGCTGGCCAAGGAGCTGCCTCGGGCACAGGTCGAGGCGTGGGACATCTCGGATGCGGCCTTGGAGATAGCCCGTTCCAACGCCGCTGCGCTGCAAGCCGATGTGCGCTTCGTCCGACAGGATGTGTGGGACAGCGTGCCGCCTTCCGACGGCTGTTACGATGTCCTGGTCAGCAACCCGCCCTATGTGCTGGAGTGCGAGAAGGCAGCGATGGAGCGCAACGTGCTGGATTGGGAACCTCCCTCCGCCCTGTTTGTGCCCGATGACGACCCCCTGCGCTTCTATCGGCGCATCGGTCAGTTGGGACGCACGTTGCTCCGAGGGGGAGGGCAACTCTATTTTGAAATCAATCGGGCATTCGGACAGACCACGGCTGCCATGTTGCAGGCGCAGGGCTATGCGGATGTCGCTGTTAGAAAAGACATGTCCGGCAACGACCGGTTTATAATTGCTATACGATGAGTGAAATGACAGAAACAGAAGCGCAGAGCCGCGTGTCGGCTCTCTGCTCAACCGCTGAACACTGCCGATCGGAGGTGGTGGAGAAGATGCAGCGGTGGGGAATTGCCTATGAGGCGATTGACCGTATTGCCGACCAACTGGTACAGGAAGGCTACATTAACGAGGAACGCTATTGCCGCGCCTTCATCCGCGACAAGTATCGTTTTGACAAGTGGGGAAAGGTGAAGATTGCCCAAGCACTTCAGCTGAAGAAGATATCGCCCATGGTATATACCCCCTGCTTTAGCGAGATTGACGACGAGGAGTACCTCTCCATCCTGCGTGCGCTGCTGCAGTCCAAGCGTAAGAGTGTGCGTGCCTCCAGCGAATACGAGCAGAATGGCAAGCTGGTTCGCTTTGCCCTGAGCCGTGGATTTGAGTTGAAAGACATCCGTCTCTGCATAGACGTTCCCGAGGAAAATGAGTATGACGGATAAAAATATTCTTTCTTCTTTTTTCTAATGTCAGGCAGTTTCCGTACTTTTGTGCCATATTTTTTATAATCGTTAGTTTTGCTATGAAAACTTTAGAAAGATTGTTTGCAGAAAAGTTGCTGAAGATAAAGGCAATTAAGCTACAGCCCGCCAATCCCTTCACTTGGGCATCTGGTTGGAAATCACCGTTTTATTGCGATAATCGGAAGACACTCTCCTATCCATCGCTCCGCAATTTCGTAAAGACGGAGATTACGCGGTTGATTCTGGAACGCTTCGGGCAGGTTGATGCCATTGCCGGTGTGGCAACAGGCGCTATTCCGCAGGGAGCATTGGTGGCAGATGCGTTGAATCTGCCGTTTGTGTATGTACGTTCTACACCGAAAGACCATGGATTGGAGAACCTGATTGAAGGCGAACTTCGTCCGGGTATGAAGGTGGTCGTAGTAGAGGACTTGGTATCAACAGGAGGCAGCAGCCTGAAGGCCGTCGATGCCATCCGTCGTGACGGATGCGAGGTAATAGGTATGGTGGCCGCCTATACGTATGGTTTCCCTGTGGCAGAGAAGGCATTCAAGGAGGCTAAAGTACCCTTGATGACACTGACGAACTATGAAGCTGTTCTGGAAGTGGCTTTGCGTACAGGCTATATCGAGAAAGAGGACGTGGAGACGCTGAACGAATGGCGGAAAGACCCCGCCCATTGGGGACTGGACAAATAAGATTCTGTGTACTTTTGATAGATAATCTGACGAAAGAGCCATTCGGATATCCTGTCCGGATAGTTCTTTTGTTTTTTTAATGAAGAGTGAATGATGACAAAGTTTGAGAGTAGCATCAAGTATATACAGGCCTCGCAGGAGGTTGTGTATGGAAAACTTTCCGACCTCAACAACCTGGAACAGGTGAAAGACCGTCTGCCGGAGGACAAGGTGAAGAACCTCTCGTTCGATGCTGACAGCTTGACCGTGGAGGTCTCTCCCGTAGGAAAAATCACCTTGCAGATAGTAGAGAAAGAGCCGTGCAAGTGCATCAAGTTCGGCACGGTGACCTCGCCGCTCCCCTTCAACCTGTGGATTCAGCTGCTGCCTGTAGCCGACAACGAATGCAAGATGAAGCTGACCATCGGCATGGAGCTGAACCCCTTCATGAAGGCCATGGTACAGAAGCCGTTGCAGGAGGGAGTGGAGAAGATGGCCGATGCGTTGTCCATCATACCCTATTGATGGATGTTAACCGATTTATGAACTAAAAAATCCGAATAAAGTGGCTCAGAAACTTTGGGAAAAATCCGTACAGGTAAATAAGGATATCGATCGCTTCACCGTAGGACGCGATCGGGAGATGGACCTCTATCTGGCCAAGCACGATGTGATCGGTTCAATGGCCCATATCACCATGCTGGAGAGCATCGGTCTGTTAGAGAAAGATGAACTGGCGCAGCTGCTGGCCGAACTGAAGCGCATTTATGCAACCGCCGAGCGGGGCGAGTTTGTCATCGAAGAGGGCATCGAAGATGTCCATTCGCAGGTGGAACTGATGCTGACGCGCCGTCTGGGCGATGTAGGCAAGAAGATTCACAGCGGACGTTCGCGCAACGACCAGGTGCTTCTCGACCTGAAACTCTTCACGCGCACACAAATCAAGGAAGTGGCCGAGGCCGTCGAACAGCTGTTTCACGTGCTTATAGCGCAGAGCAACCGTTACAAGGACGTGCTGATGCCGGGCTACACCCATCTGCAGATAGCCATGCCCTCCTCCTTCGGCCTTTGGTTCGGTGCCTATGCCGAGAGCCTGGTAGATGACGTGCTCTTCCTGCAGGCAGCCTTCAAGATGTGCAACCGCAATCCGTTGGGTTCGGCAGCCGGATACGGCTCCTCGTTCCCCCTCAACCGTACCCTCACTACCCGTCTGTTAGGCTTCGATACACTCAATTACAATGTAGTCTACGCCCAGATGGGACGCGGCAAGATGGAGCGTAACGTAGCCTTCGCGCTGGCTAGCATCGCCGGCACCGTCTCCAAACTGGCGTTTGATGCCTGCATGTTCAGCAGTCAGAACTTTGGCTTTGTCAAGCTGCCCGACGATTGCACCACCGGTTCCAGCATCATGCCGCACAAGAAGAACCCCGACGTGTTTGAGCTGACCCGTGCCAAGTGCAACAAGCTGCAGTCCCTCCCCCAGCAGATCATGATGATTGCCAACAACCTCCCCTCGGGTTACTTCCGCGACCTGCAGATCATCAAGGAGGTCTTTCTGCCTGCGTTCCAGGAGCTGAAGGATTGCTTGCAGATGACCACCTACATCATCAACGAAATCAAGGTGAACGAGCACATTCTGGACGACGACAAATACCTGCTGATATTCAGTGTCGAGGAGGTCAACCGGCTGGCACGCGAAGGCATGCCCTTCCGCGATGCCTATCGCAAAGTGGGGCTCGACATCGAGGCCGGCCATTTCTCGCACAGCAAGGAGGTACATCATACCCACGAGGGTAGCATCGGCAACCTGTGCAACGACCGCATATCCCAACTGATGCAGCAGGTGATTGACGGGTTCAACTTCCAGACGATGGAAGAGGCAGAGAAGGCTTTGTTAGGCAGATAACGCTCTTTTTCCCAGCTAAAATTTGGTGGAAAGGGGAAATCTCCTTATCTTTGCGCCCGTTCTGCTGATGCGGAAATAGCTCAGTTGGTAGAGCACAACCTTGCCAAGGTTGGGGTCGCGAGTTCGAGTCTCGTTTTCCGCTCTTCTTTCTACGAGGATGCTCGAATGGTGGAATCGGTAGACACGAGGGACTTAAAATCCCTTGGCCATTGCGGCTGTGCGGGTTCAAGTCCCGCTTCGAGTACCAAGAATGCCTCTTAATCGCTTGATTTTGAGGCATTTTTATTTTATCGGGTAGACAAATGGTAGCCTTTTCCCTTCACAATCATCATTTCACGTGCGTCCAAAACTTCACGCACATGTCTCTCGCGCGCACGCGCGCGTGACAAGTTTTGTTTATCTGCCATCTGCCACACACTTTCTGTTAATCTCCTTTATATAAAAGGATTAACTGCTAAAAAAGTGTGGCAGATATTTTGAGTTTCACACTCATTAACACAAAAATGGCCATTTTTTGTGTTAAAGCGCGTCATTTCACCTCCGTTTTTGGGCATTTTTTTGCAAGTTTGGGCAGATTTGTGGCAGATAATCGTTGTTTTTTCATCAAAAAAGCACTTATTTTGCTGCAACAATCACCGTCATCACTGTCGTACCACCGCAGATGTCAAAGGTGTACAATAGGTATGGAACAACTGTTATGTTAGGTAATGGAACAACTGTTTCACCTATAGATAACAACTGTTTCATTAGGAGATAACAACTGTTTCATAGTATGTTTTCAGCTGTTCCATTAAAAGTTTTCGTCACCGATTTTGTATTTTATGTCTTAAATAATTGCGATAGTTTTGGTTTATTCAGATTTTTCATTCTATCTTTGCAATCGGACTATCATAGATAGATGTCGATTGCCTTCAACTTTATCTGGTTATTTGGGCAACGACATATATTCTAAGCCTACGCCGGGCTTTTGCAGGGTAAATGCCACTATTGGCATACCACAAAAAAGCGGCTTTGGGTGGGACGATAGTCCAAGACATATGAAAGGCGTTTACTCGACGCTGTGTTTTAAGACAGTCTGGAATCTTGCAAACTCTCAGTATCTAAGTCTTGAACTAAGCAACGGTAGATGCCCCGGGTGTGATTATATCACTCCCGTAAGGACGTTGTGAACACGGAATATATCCTTTCAGGGTATATGGAATGTGATTCATATCCGTTTTCCTTACGGTGAGGATTATTCATATCGGCGTGGGCTCTGACGTTGTCTGTTCGACTTAGATAGGCAATGCAAGAGCCTCAGGCTGTGGAATGGACAACAGGACGATTCCACGCTTTTTTTATGTCCAAACGAGTTCTGGTTATAATACGGCATGGTGTTATTGATATGCTTTCCTGTCTTCTGTAAATGATTCATGGAAAGGGGAATGACTCGCATTGGATAAAGCAAGCAAACAAACAATTGGGGGTAAATAGGTCAATAGAGTTCCTACACTGTGTATTTATTTGTTCGTCTCCTTTTCAAGGAACAGAGGAGAAAATAGAGACAATGTGAATATGAAAAACTGTTTTGAAGAAAAGGTGTATGAAGCTCCTGAGATTGAGGTAATCACGGTGTATGTAGAGAGAGGGTTTGAGGACTCGAATGTGGAGAATCCCTCGGAAGAGGACCCTACGGATTGGTAACCTGTCAATAGTACGTACCATGAGAAGAGTTGTATTGTGGGCAGCTGCATCCGTACTGTTTGTAGCTTGTCAGGAAAATGAGGTGATGGAACGCAACCGACGTCCCATTAACGACTTGACGTTTAGCACTTCCTGGGAGGAAACTTCCGCTCAAGGGGACACACGCACCTATATCAATGAGAAGAACCAGCTGCGCTGGAACGCCGATGACCGCATATCTGTGTTTACCACCACTACCGAAAACCGTCCGTATCGGTTCAATGGCGAGACGGGCGACAACAGCGGCACCTTCTCACCCGTGGAGAATGCCACCGGCACAGGCGGCAGTTTGAAGAAGAACTATGCTGTCTATCCCTACCGGGAGGAGAATGCCATCTCATCAGATGGCAGCATGACGGTGGTCCTGCCTGCCACGCAGCACTATGCGGAGAATTCCTTCGGTCTGGAGGCCAACACCATGACGGCGGTCACCCGCGATGCCTACGACACCTTCCTGCCCTTCAAGAATGTGGGTGGTTACCTGAAAATATGCCTGTATGGTGAGGATGTGACGGTAAAGTCCATCACTCTCCGCGGCAATAATGGTGAGAAGTTAACCGGTAAAGCCACGATTAAGTTGGATGCCAAAGGCCTGCCCTCTGTGACGATGTCCGATGAGGCGACGAGTGCCATAACACTGGATTGTGGAGACGGTGTGTCCATCGGTACAACCGAAGAAACGGCCACTGCCTTTTGGATTGTGCTTCCGCCCACCAAGTTCGAGAAAGGTTTTACCATTACGGTAACTGATACGGATGGAGGCATTGCTCTGCAAACAAAGGACACAGAGTTTGAGGTTACCAGAAATATCATCAAGCCGATGGAACCTATGTTCTTAATCATTCGCGCATCCGACGATTCCCTCAAAAGCAGATTAATCGAATTTTATAAATCAACCGGAGGTGACCATTGGATAAATAAACGCAATTGGTGTTCTGACGAACCGCTGTCTGAATGGTATGGCGTCACTTTGGACAGCATTGACCAGCAGTTAAGTGCCATAAAATTGGATTTACCAAATAACAATCTCGTTGGCAAGGCTGATTTGTCTGACCTCACATCTAAAAAAGATATCCGTATTGATTTGAATTTCACAGGCAATGCATTAAAATCGTTGGATGTATCTGAAAATGAAGGACTTTTATTACTTAATTGTTCAGAAAATCAGTTGGGTCATCTAAATATTTCGGATTGTCCAAAACTTGCTCAACTCTACTGTAATGATAACCAATTGAAGAACCTTGATGTCTCTTCTTGCCCGAAGCTTATTGAGATTAAATGTGCAAATAATCAATTGACTACGCTTGATGTATCTCACTGTTCAGAACTTTCGTGGCTTTGGTGCGATAGTAATCAATTGACAAACCTTAACATATCTTCTTGTCTGAATCTTGAGGATTTGTCGTGTTTCGCCAATCAGTTGACAAGTCTTGATATCTCTTCTTGTCCAGAACTTCGGTTTCTGACGTGTGGTATTAATCAGTTGACAAGTCTTGATATCTCTTCTTGTCCAAAACTTTGGAATCTGTCGTGTAGTCTTAATCAGTTGACAACTCTTGATATCTCTTCTTGTCCAGAACTTAAGTATTGCGAGTGTCCACATAATCAGCTGAATAATCTATATATCTCAGCAAATGATTCGCTGGATGCATTAGATTGCGAGAACAACCAATTAATCACACTTGACGTGTCAAATTGTCCGAATCTTTTCCGTCTTTCCTGTCATGATAACCAGTTGACAAACATTAATTTATCAAACTGCTCAAAAATCAACATACTTGATTGTTATAATAATCATTTGACTAATCTTGATATATCTTCTTGCCTGAATCTTGAGTCTCTGTGGTGTGCAGATAACCAATTGAGGAGTTTGAATGTCTCAAATAATGGCTCATTAGTTGCATTAAACTGTGTAAACAATCAACTAACCACTCTTGATGTATCTACTTGTTTGAAGCTTACGAGACTGTATTGTAGCAATAATCAATTGACAAGTTTGAATATATGGCCTATATTTAGTTCGTTAGATGTACTGGAGTGTGAAAGTAATAAAATTTCATGTCAAATACCTGCAGAGTACGCCCATGTTTGGCATCAAAGAGAGCGACGGGGAGCTTACTTGTATGATAGGAGATATGAATATACTGAATCACAGGTTATTGATCATGGTGTCGGTTGGTGGTATCTTGGTGAGCCGGAAAAGGGAACCCATTACCCGGATTGATATTCGGAGATATGACTCATATAAAATTAAAACAAATAAATGAATAATATGAAAACATTAACTACGTGGGCATGTGTCCTCCTGCTATGCGGAGCCTGCAGTCAGAACGAACTGACAGAAAATGGGAGTGAACTGAACCTGACGAAAGAGTTCAAGGCATCCATTGAAGCTTGCGACACCCGCACCTATATGCAGGATGGCAAGCTGCTGCGATGGACGGAAGATGACCGTATCTCCTTGTTCAACGGTAGCACACTGAACCGGCAGTTCCGCTTCAAAGGTGAGACGGGTGACAACGGCGGTACCTTTGGCATGGTAGAGAATGAGTTTGGTACGGGAAACGAACTGGAAAGGAACTATGCCGTCTACCCTTACAATGAGAAGAGCCGCATCTCGGAAGAGGGCGTGATGACGCTGACGCTGCCGGCCACACAGAGCTATGCTCCTAATTCATTCGGTCTGGGAGCCAACACCATGGTGGCGGTGACTGAGAATGTAGACGACACCTTCCTGAACTTCAAGAACGTGGGTGGCTACCTGAAGTTGATGCTTTATGGCGATAACGTTACCGTGAAGTCTATCACGCTGAAAGGAAACAACGGCGAGAAGATTGCCGGAAAGGCCTCCGTTACCTATCCGTTCGGGAGTGTTCCTGCCGTTGCGATGAATGAGAATGCAACCGCCGCCATCACATTGGATTGCGGCGAAGGTGTGAAGGTTGGTAGCACGTCGGCCACGGCCACGGCGTTTTGGTTAGTCGTTCCTCCCACTACATTTGCAGGAGGATTCAGCATCACCATCGCCAATACTGCCGGGGGTGAGATGGTGAAGTCTACTACAAAAGCATTCTCCATCGAACGAAAT
This sequence comes from Bacteroides sp., assembly GCA_051875915.1. Taxonomy (GTDB): domain Bacteria; phylum Bacteroidota; class Bacteroidia; order Bacteroidales; family Bacteroidaceae; genus Bacteroides. The sequence continues at coordinate 2,677 of JBJEHI010000041.1, read as the reverse complement.
ACAATTAAGCCGATGAGTGCTTTCGAACTGAAGAACTTCACTGCAAGTTCTTCGGACAATCACAATTTAAGTGCTCAACGGGTATTTACAAACGGACTACCTACACAAGTCTTCGGCATGACAATAACTCAGGACGCATCCGGTTTAGTTTCTAAAATCGAGAAAGAAGACTTGATTGTAAAATTTATATATCCAACAGCCACAACCAGAGCTGAACTTGCCAATGACGTTATTAAAATGGAAATAACCACTCATGGAGAAACAGAAACGGGAATCCTCACATTAGGCGAGAATTCCTTTGTAAAACATGGCGAGTACGATAATGAAACTTGGGATTTTACGTATGATGAGTACGGACACCTGACATCCATGAAACGTTCTCCTTATGACGATGATGCATATATCACTTACAATGACGGTGATATTGTTAAGGTGTCCGTTTCGTATGATTCAGAGTCTCATGATGAATTGAGTATTGACTATACTTCAGGTACGAATACTCCTATTGACAATAAAGCGTGTCTCATGTTGTATGACCAAACGTTAGGAATTGATATGGATGAGATGGAATATGCGTATTATGGAGGACATTTAGGAAAACCAACAAAACACCTGCCGATTAAAATAACCGATAAATCAGGTTATTATCAAAGTTTTGCATGGACTTTAAACTCCAATGGATTTCCGACACTGCTTGCTATTTCATACTCTGATAACGAATCTACCGATGAAGAGTCCTTTGTTTGGTAATGGAGGTGACATGGAAGAAATGATTTAAAAGATAGACACAGATAAATCTTTATAATATGAATAGAAAGGAACTCGGAAAAATTACCGTCATCGTCTCAACGTATAACCGTTGCGATGCCCTACAACTCTGTTTGCTCAGCCTGTTCAGACAAACAGTTCTGCCCGATGAAGTAATCATTGGAGACGATGGCTCTACAGAGGAAACAGCTTTGTTGATATCAAGGCTACAAAAGGAAGCACCGTTCCCCATCATACACGTATGGCACGAAGACAAAGGTTTCCGATTGGCCATGATGCGCAACAAGTGTGTGGCTCGTAGCACAGGAAACTATATCATTGAGATAGACGGTGACGTGTTCCTGCATCCGAAGCTGATAGCTGACCACCTGCGTGAAGCCAATCACGGTGTTTATGTAAAGGGCGGAAGAGTAAACTTAGGTAAAGAGCTGACAGAGGAGATATGCAAGGTGGGCAAGGTACGTCCCATACATGTCTGGACGAAAGGTATCGAAAGCAAGCCGGAGAATGCAATCCATTGTACATGGCTGGCCCGTTTCTTGGCTCCAAGATATCGCAAAAATCACTCGGCAGCATTGGGCTGCAACATGTCTTTCTTCCGTGAGGACTTCATCAGGGTAAACGGTTACGACGAGTTTTATGAAGGTTGGGGAGGTGAGGATGTAGATTTTGGCAAACGCCTGCTTCTAAACGGATGCCAGAAGCGGTATCTGAAGTTTGCCGGCATTGTTTATCACCTATGGCATGAGGATAAGTTCATGTACAACAAGGCCAAGAACTTTCAGTATATGGAAGCGCTGGAAGAGCGGAAAACAGCACGCTGTGCGAATGGAGTAGATAAATACTTATAATTAACTAAACCAATCTCTTTGATAGATAATAGAGGAGATAGAAACAAACAATGAAGAATATGAAAGAATACGTTGAGAAGGTGGCTTATGAGGCCCCTGAAATTGAAGTGAGTGTTGTGAGTGTTGAAAAAGGATTCGAGGATTCGAATGTAGAGAATCCTTCGGAAGAGGATCCGACGGATTGGTAAACCTATAGAACAAGAACGTACCATGAAAAGATTTGTACTATTGATATGCACAGTCGGACTTTTGGCCGCCTGCCAAGAGAATGAAACGGTAGAGAGTGACAATCGCCCTACCTACAATCGATTGTTTACAACATCCTGTGAAGAGTGTGCTGACTTGTCAGCTACACGAACCTATATCAATGAAGAGAACTACTTGCGCTGGACGGAAGATGACCGTATATCCCTGTTCAACGGAAATACGCTGAACCGCCAGTTCCGATTCAAAGGTGAGACGGGCGACAACAGCGGCACCTTCGGCATGGTGGACAACCAGTTTGGTACGGGTAACGAACTGGACAGGAACTATGCCATCTATCCTTACGACAAGGAGAATTGGGTTTCAGAGAAAGGCAGCATCTCTCTTTCACTGCCGGCTGTCCAGAACTATGCGACCAACTCGTTTGGACTGAATGCCAACACCATGGTGGCAGTGACTGAAGACGTGAACGACACCTATCTCAACTTCAAAAATGTATGTGGCTACCTGAAACTGCTGCTCTATGGCGATAACGTTACGGTGAAGTCCATCACGCTAAAAGGCAATGACAGAGAGCGAATAGCAGGAGCAGCCACCGTGGAATATCCTTTCGGTGGTGTTCCCTCTGTTGGAATGGGTGAAGAGTCTACTGATGCCATCACGCTGGATTGTGGCAAAGGAGTTACCGTAGGCACCACGCCAGCCACGGCTACACCCTTTTGGCTGGTGGTCCCCCCTACTACATTTGCAACAGGGTTTAGCATCACCGTGACCAGTACCTCTTACGGTATATTGACAAATAGGTATAGGCGTTTAGACCGCACTGTTAATTGTTTGAAATTAAGCGTATTGGA
>JBJEHI010000040.1:0-18234 GCA_051875915.1 Bacteroides sp. | reverse complement strand
TCTCATACAGTTCCCGCAGCGCATCCTCTTTGAATATAACTTTCATGCGGTGAATGCTTGTTTTCGGGTGCAAAGATAAGCAAAAATTCCTATATTTGGTAATTTTTCAATGGAAATTAATCCAAATGCACCGTATTTTAATACATTACAACTTCAAGTTGTATTTTTCTATTATTTTTAGGTTAGTACATACTACGAGTAGTAAAACCTGCAAGTACTACTTCTTCTGCATGATCAATTACATGATTGAAAAATAACGGAGAAAAAAAGTATGGCGGTTTCAGGAAAAAACTGTCCTCTTTTTACCATTGTTTTACCCAAAAACAAAAAAACGTTGTAACTTTTTTTCAGTTACAACGTTTCGTGAAGTCTTGAAAGTGGTGTCACCAGGAATCGAACCGGGGACACAAGGATTTTCAGTCCTTTGCTCTACCAACTGAGCTATGACACCATCGTTTCTCGTTTGCGGGTGCAAAGGTAGTGAAAGTTTTCGATTCTGCAAGAAAGAGAGGAAAAATACTGCTTCAGATGCTGTTTTTTTATGGATTGGATCCTTCTATCCTCTTAATTTCTGAAAAATGTTCTCTAAAGAAATGTTTTTGTTACACGGGTATTGCGGTTTCCCTCGTTTTTTTTCTTTCCTTTGCAGTGCGAACGCACATGGAGACATGGGACACATCCTAAAACGGACAAGGCCGCTTGGTTGCCGCCATGTCAAAAGACATGCGAAACGAATAAGTAATAACATACACGAAACAATCATGAAAAACATGAAACGACTTTGTGGCAGCCTTTGCATGGCTGCGTTGACGGGACCTCTGTTTGCACAGAACCCCTTTGTACAGACTTGGTATACGAGCGACCCCGCTCCGATGGTACACGACGGAACAATGTATGTGTATACAGGACACGACGAGGATGGTGCCGACTTCTTCTGGATGCAGGAGTGGCGCGTCTATTCGACTACTGACATGGTGAACTGGACCGACCACGGGTCGCCGCTGGCTCTGGAAAGCTTTGACTGGGCCGACGACCGGGCTTGGGCCTCGCAATGCGTGGAGCGTAACGGCAAATTCTATTGGTACATCTGCGCCCACTCGAAGTTGAGCAATGGTATGGCCATCGGGGTGGCTGTAGCCGACACACCGACGGGCCCCTTCAAGGATGCACTGGGCAAGCCGCTGTTTGACAACGGTACGTGGGAGAATATCGACCCCACCGTCTTCATTGACGACGACGGACAGGCCTATATCGCTTGGGGAAATCCCAATGTGTACATCGCCCGTCTGGGGGCTGACATGGTGTCGCTGCAGGGCGAGGTGCAGGTGATGGAGCAGACGGAGGAGAGTTTTGGCGCACCGGGCCTCAAACAGCGGACGAAAGGCAAGAACTATAAGGACAGCTACGTGGAAGGACCGTGGTTGACCAAAAGGGGCGGCAAATACCAGCTGCTCTATGCAGCAGGAGGCATACCCGAACACATCTCCTATTCGACAGCAGATTCGCCCTTCGGACCGTGGAAGTATGCCGGCCAGGTGATGCCGCTGCAGGAGACGGGCTCGTTCACCAATCATTGCGGCGTGGCCGATTACAAGGGGCACTCCTACTTCTTCTACCACACCGGCCATCTGCCCGGCGGGGGAGGCTTCGGCCGGAGTGTGGCGGTGGAGGAGTTCACGTATCGGCCGGATGGCAGCATCCCGCAGATTCAGGCTACCCAAGCAGGGGTGAAGCCGCTGGGCACACTATCGCCCTATCAGCGCGTAGAGGCCGAGACAATGGCTTTCAGTGCAGGCGTGAAGAGCGAGCCACATGCGGCAGGCGGTGTCTATATCTCGGAGATTCATGACGGCGACTACATCAAGCTGCAGGCTGTAGACTTTGGCAAACGTACGCCATTGAAACTGCGTGCTTCGGTGGCTTCTGCGTTGCGTGGTGGTAAAATAGAACTGCGTACCGATAGCCTGAACGGGACACTGCTTGCCGAGGTGGCCGTGACGGGTACCGGCGGATGGGAACGGTGGATGACGGCAGAGGGCGACGTGCGTCAGGCAACTGAGGGCGTACACGATGTCTATCTGCTCTTCAAGGGCCGCAAGGGATGCAAGCTCTTCAACCTGGATTGGTGGATGCTGACGGATAGCCGGCCCGCCGATGTGATGGCCTTCACAACGCCCGCCACGACCAATGTGCCGGGCAGCGACTATCCGCGTCTGGACAGTGAGCGTCGGGCCTATTTCCGCTTCCGTGCCCCGCAGGCCGGACGGATGGAGGTAGACATTTGCGGCAAGAAATATGCGATGGAAAAAGATGCTGAGGGGTATTGGACGGCTGTGACCGACCCGCTGGTGGTAGGCTTCCACTACTATTTCTTGTTGGCCGACGGCGTGTCGGTGATTGACCCGGCTACCCGTGCATTCTTCGGTTGCAACCGCGAGGCCGGCGGCATAGAGGTGCCCGAAGGAGCGGAAGGCGACTATTATCGTCCGCAGCAGGATGTACCTCACGGGCAGGTTCGCACACTGACGTATTATGCCGAATCACAGAAAGCGTTCCGTACGGCTCACATCTATACGCCTGCCGAATACGAGACCCATCCGAAGAAACGCTACCCCGTACTCTATCTGCAACATGGCATGGGCGAGGATGGTACAGGCTGGAGCCGTCAGGGTGGTATGCAGCATATCATGGATAACTTGATAGCTTCGGGCGAATGTATGCCCATGATGGTGGTGATGGAGGATGGCGACGTGCAGGCTCCCTTCCGTGTGTTGCCCGGACAGACGATGGCTGAGGCACATGCCAACTACGGGGCTACCTTCTACGATGTGATGCTGAAGGATTTGATTCCGATGGTAGACCGCACCTTCCGCACCAAGAGCGACCGTCTCAACCGTGCCATGGCCGGGTTGTCGTGGGGAGGCTTCCAGACGTTCAACATTGTGTTGCCCCATCTGGACACGTTCGCCTATCTGGGAACCTTTAGCGGTGCCCTGTTTGCGGTCGACGTAAAGAGCTGCTTCGATGGCGTCTTTACCGATGCCGACCGTTTCAACAAGCAGGTGAAGTACTTCTTTATGGGATGTGGTACAGAGGAGAACTTTGGGACAAAGAAGATGACCGACGACCTCAAGCAGATGGGTGTTCAAGTAGATTTCTACGAGTCGCCCGGCACTGCACATGAGTGGCTGACGTGGCGTCGCTGCCTGAAGCAGTTCGTTCCGCATCTGTTTCGCTAAACCCTTTAATCCAATTAAAAAAATAGATTATGATACTGAAAACCGTTTTAGCAGGCCTGTTGGCCCTGTCGGGTATGATGACCGCCTGTGCACAAGGTCAGTCTGAGAAGAGTGAAGAAGCAGCCGCCGTGCGTCAGTGGCTGGATGTGGATTATGCCGGTGACCAGCTGGAAGGTCACAAATTGGATATCTATGTGCCTCAGGATGGCGCAGAGAGGCATAAGGTGATTGTGTTGATATACGGCAGTGCCTGGTTTGCCAACAATGCCAAGCAGGCTGCATACGGAGCCATGGGAAAACCGCTGGTTGACAGTGGGTTCGCAGTGGTGTCCATCAATCATCGTGCCAGTGTGGAGGCTCAGTTCCCTGCTCAAATCAACGATGTGAAGGCTGCCATCCGCTTCATTCGTGCCAAGGCCGATGACTACGGACTGGACACCTCGTTTGTGGGCATCACCGGCTTTTCATCCGGCGGTCACCTCTCTTCGCTGGCTGCCATGACCAACGGTGTGAAGCAGTACACCGTAGGTAGCACGACAATGGATATAGAGGGGACGGTAGGCAACTACCTCACGCAGAGCAGTCGGGTGGATGCGCTGGTCGATTGGTTCGGACCGCTGGATATGAGCCGTATGGAGGGCTGTAGCGGCTATAAGGGGGCTGACTCACCCGAGGCTGTCCTATTGGGCGGTGCCCCTGCAGAACGGCCCGATGCCGTGGCCTTGATGAACCCCATGACCTATGTGGACGATGCCGACCCCATGGCATTGGTGATACATGGAGATGCCGATTCGGTGGTTCCTTATTGCCAAAGCGTCTTCTTCAGCGAGGTGCTGAAGGCCAAGGGGCGTCTGGCCGACTTTATCACCGTGCCTAACGGCGAGCACGGCCCTGTCACCTTCAACGAAGATACCTTCCGCCGGATGTGTGACTTCTTTGTGAATGCATCGAAACAATAACAAACTAACATGATAAGAACATGAACAAAAGAAGCTTATTTCTTGCCGCAACGATTGGTGTGAGTGCATCGTTGTGGGCACAGCGAAATCCTTACAACAATCCTGTCGTTTCCCCCAAAGTAGCCGAGGACGGCAGGCAGGTGACCTTTTCGGTAGAGGCTCCCCATGCCAAGGAAGTACTGCTGGAGGGGCAGTTTATGAAAGGCACCCGTCCCATGACCCGTCAGGAGGGTGGGGTATGGAGTGCTACCGTGCAGATAGAGCAGCCGGATATCTATCCCTATTCGTTTATCGTGGACGGTACCAAGATTTCCGATCCAAGCAATGTGGAAGTGTTCCCCAACGAGCGGTTCAAGGCCAGTCTGCTGGAGATGCCTTGCAAAGAGGCTCTCTATACCGTGCGCGATGTACCCCACGGGAAGGTTTCATACCATACTTATAAGTCATCGGTATTGGGAATGAACCGTCCGCTGCTGGTCTATACACCGGCCGGCTACGAGAAGGGCGACAAGCACTATCCCGTTTTCTATCTCATCAGCGGCACCACCGATACCGAGGAGACCTGGTTCAAGGTGGGGCGGGCCAATGTCATATTGGATAACCTGATAGCAGAAGGCAAGGCCAAGGAGATGGTGGTGGTGATGCCCTATGGCAATATGATGAACGGCACTCCGATGCCCTCGTCCATGGAGGCGGCAAAGATGTACACTGTATTTGCCAACGAGCTGACTCAGTGCATCATGCCTTACGTGGAGCAGAACTATCGAGTGAAGAACGACCGCCACGACCGTGCCATTGCCGGATTCTCGCGCGGAGGCGGACAAGCACTCTTCACCGCCTTGCGGCATCTTGACCTCTTCGGCAATCTTGCCTCATACAGTGCCTATCTGACACCGCAGGTGATGGACACCTACTTCGCTCCGCTGTTTGCGGCCGATGCAGTGCCTTTGCACCGGCAGTTGGACTTCCTGTGGTTTGGCGTCGGCAATGAGGACTTCCTCTATCAGGATGTGCTGCGCCATTTCGACTACTTTGACAAGAAAGGTATCGTTTACGAAAAGCTGATAACGGGTGGAGGGCATACGTGGATGAATGCACGCCACTACCTGGCCGAGACGTTGCAGCGTTTCTTCCGTGCTCCTCGTACATTCACCTCGCAGGGCAACCCCATCGTGCGCGACAAGTTTACGGCTGACCCTGCCACACTGGTGCACGACGGACGTCTTTATCTATATGCCGGTCACGACGAGTATTACGACGGGCAGGATACGGCCTCAGGAGGAAAAGAGTTCAACATCACGGAGTGGGTGTGCTACTCGACGGATGACATGACGCATTGGACAGATCATGGCAGCGTACTTCGTCCTACAGATTTCAAGTGGGCTGTGGGCGAGGCATGGGCTTCGCAGGTAGTCGAGCGGAATGGAAAATTCTATTATTACACTACAGTGCAGGCTGGCGCTCCCTTCTCTTGCAAGGCGATTGGTGTGGCGGTAGGTGATACTCCGACCGGTCCGTTTACAGATGCCCTTGGAAAGCCGCTTGTGGAGGATAAAATGACTCCTAATGGCCCCCGCGGATGGTGGAACGACATTGACCCCACTGTCCTGATTGACGACGATGGACAGGCCTATCTCTGCTGGGGGAATGGAACCTGTTTCTTGGCCAAATTGAAAGAGAATATGGTAGAGCTGGATGGTGAGATAGAGGTCGTTGAACTCCCGAAATATGTAGAAGGCCCTTGGCTGCACAAACGCAACGGAACCTACTACCTGACTTATGCCTCGTTTGGCGACCGCAAGGAGAACATTGCTTACGCCACCGCATCGTCCATGAAAGGACCTTGGAACTATCAAGGCGAACTGACGGGTTCGGCTGAAAACAGCTTTACCATTCATCCGGCTGTCGTGGAGTTCAAAGGGAAGTGGTATCTGTTCTATCACAATGCCGTGCTGACTATCAATGGAAAGAAAGGTGCCATCGGCCGACGTTCGGTCTGTGTAGACGAACTGCACTACAATGCGGACGGAACAATGAAGCCTGTGACACAAACCTGCGGAATGAAATAACGACTTAAATAATATTGTAATGATGAAAAGAAGCATTCAGAAACTGATGGTAACGGTCATCTTGTTGTTGGTGGGAAACTGCCTGTTCGCGCAAGATCCGAATTTCTATATTTATTTGTGTTTGGGACAATCCAACATGGAAGGGAATGCGCGCATCGAACCGCAAGACACTTGCCACGTAGACCCACGCTTCCGCGTGATGGCTGCCGTGGATTGTCCCGATTTGGGACGGGTGAAGGGCGAGTGGTACACTGCCGTTCCTCCCTTGGCACGCTGCCATACGGGGCTGACGCCGGCTGACTACTTTGGCCGTACGTTGGTGGCCAATCTGCCCCGGCATATCCGGGTAGGAGTGATTAATGTGGCCATCGGAGGCTGCCGTATCGAGATATTCAACCAGGAGGGCTGCAAAGAGCATATCGCCACCCAGCCCGGCTGGCTGCAGAACATGGCACGTGAGTACGACAACGACCCTTACGGTCGGTTGGTAGAGCTGGCACGCAAGGCACAGCAGCAAGGTGTCATCAAGGGCATCCTGCTGCATCAAGGAGAATCGAATACGGGCGACCGTGACTGGCCGCAGAAGGTGAAGAGGGTGTATGACAACTTGCTGAAAGACCTGCAGCTGAAGGCTGAAGAGGTGCCTCTGCTGGCCGGCGAAGTGGTGCATGCCGAGCAGAAGGGCGTCTGTGCCTCGATGAACGACATCATCGGCACACTGCCTCAGGTGATACCTACTGCACACGTCATTCCCTCGGCTGGCTGTCCGGCTGCAGGTGACTTTCTGCATTTCACAGCCGAAGGCTATCGGATGTTGGGCGGACGCTATGCTGACTGTATGCTGAAGCTGCTGGGGTACGAGATGATTCGCGACGAACAGGTCTGCAACCGACTGAAGCTGTGGTACGACCGTCCTGCCCGTCAATGGACCGAAGCATTGCCTGTAGGCAACTCCCGCATGGGAGCGATGCTCTTTGGCGGTACGGCCCGCGAGGAGATACAGCTGAATGAAGAGACCTTCTGGAGTGGTGGGCCTTACAACAACCTGAATCCAAAGGGAGCAGGCGCATTGCAGGAGGTGAGGGAACTGGTGTTCCAAAACAAATTTGCCGAAGCGCAGAAGATGATAGACGAGAATTTCCTCACTCCTCAGCACGGTATGCGCTTCCTGCCGTTAGGCTCTCTTTTCATAGAGCATCCCGAAGCGGCGCAGAGCGAGAACTATTATAGAGAACTGGACATCGAGAAGGCGGTGGCCATGACCCGCTTTGAGGCGAATGGGGTGACCTATACCCGTAGGGCGTTTGCTTCGCTGGCCGATGATGTCATTGTGGTACGTATGGAGGCCGACAAGACGCAGGCTCTGAACTTCTCGTTGGACTTCGATTCTCCGTTGGAGCATCAGGTCAAGGTGACGGCAGGACAGCTGACGGTGCGTTGTGAGGGAGCCGAACACGAGGGCATCCCAGCCGCACTCTATGCGGAGAACAGGGTGCTGGTGAAGAGCAACGGCAAGCAGTCTGTGGTCGATGGCAAACTGACGGTACGTAACGCTTCGGAAGCGACGCTCTATATCACTGCGGCCACCAACTATGTCAACTATCGGGATGTCAGCGGAAATCCGTCGCGCAAGAATGCCGATTGTCTGAAGAGGGCTTTGCAGAAATCTTACCACCAGCTGCTCTCCGACCATACGGAGGCCTATCGCCGGCAGTTCGACCGGGTTTCACTCTCCTTGGGAGGACTCCCATCCCCGTTGCCTACCGACCAACGTGTGAAGCATTTCAATGACGGAACTGACCCGCAGCTGGCCACGCTGATGTTTCAGTATGGCCGCTATCTCCTCATCTCTTCCTCGCAGCCCGGCGGGCAGCCTGCCAATCTGCAGGGTGTCTGGAATCCCCACCTCTATGCACCTTGGGACAGCAAGTACACCATCAACATCAATGCGGAGATGAACTACTGGCCTGCTGAGGTAACCAATCTGAGCGAGACGCATGAACCGCTGTTCCGCATGATTGCCGAACTGGCCGAGACCGGGCAAGAGGCGGCTCGTGTGCTCTACGATGCCAAAGGGTGGGTGGCTCATCACAATACCGACCTTTGGCGGGCTTGCGGCCCTGTGGATGCTGCTTATTATGGTATGTGGCCCAATGGCGGAGCCTGGCTGGCCCAACACCTGTGGCAGCATTACCTCTTTACGGGCGATAAGGAGTTCCTGCAGCGTTATTACCCTGTGTTGAAGGGAACAGCCGATTTCTATCTGAGCCATTTGGTGAAGCATCCCCGCTACGGTTGGTTGGTGACAGCACCCTCTATGTCGCCCGAGCATGGCTATTCGTTTGACGGTTCCTCCATCAATGCCGGCTGTACCATGGACAATCAGATAGCCTTCGATGCTATCTACAGCACCTGGCTGGCCTCCCGCCTGCTTTACGGAGATAAGGAAGAACTCTATCAGAACACCTTGTCGAATACGTTGCAGCAACTGTCACCCATGCAGATAGGCCGCTACAATCAACTGCAGGAGTGGCTGGTGGATGCTGACAATCCTAAGGATGACCATCGTCATATTTCTCATCTTTATGGGCTTTATCCTGCGTCGCAAATTACCCCACAGGCCACACCGCTGCTCTTCCAAGCTGCCCGCAACACCCTGTTGCAGCGAGGCGATATGGCTACCGGTTGGAGCATTGGCTGGAAAATCAACTTCTGGGCCCGTATGCTGGATGGCAACCATGCTTACCGCATCATCTGCAACATGTTGCGCCTCTTGCCGGGCGATGACAAGGCAAAGGAATTCCCCGATGGACGTACTTATCCCAACCTGTTCGATGCCCATCCCCCCTTCCAGATAGATGGAAACTTTGGCTATACGGCTGGAGTGGCTGAGATGCTGCTGCAGAGTCATGACGGTGCCGTGCATCTGCTTCCTGCCCTGCCTGAAGCGTGGAGTAGGGGATGTGTCAAGGGGCTGGTGGCCCGCGGAGGCTTTGTTGTAGATATGGAGTGGAATGGTGGATCGCTGTATCAAGCCTCTATCGTTTCGCGCATCGGCGGTGTGTTGCGCTTGCGCAGTTATGTGCCGTTGGAGGGAAAGGGACTGAAGCCTGCTACCGGCGTTTGTCCCAACCCGCTCAATGTGCCTGCCGCCCAAGAGGTAGCTGCGCATTCTGGCAAACTGCGTCCCGACCTTCAGTGGCCTCTGCTGTCTCGTTGCTACGAGTATGATGTTGCTACCGAGGCAGGTGATACCGTCGTGGTGCATCGTCGGCGCACCGATCGGGTAGAGGAGACCTTCCGCAATCCCGTGTTGAATGCCGACGTACCCGATATGAGTATCTGTAGGGCTGGCGATACCTATTATATGGTATCTACCACCATGCATCTCATGCCGGGCGCACCCATCATGCGTTCCAAGGATTTGGTACATTGGGAGACCGTGAGCTATGTGTTCGATCGACTGACCGACCTGCCCCGATACGACTTGCTGGAGGGTACCGCTTACGGACGTGGACAGTGGGCCTCTTCCATCCGCTATCACAACGGCCGTTTCTATCTCTGGTTCTCACCCAATGACGAACCCCATCGGGGCTATATCTATACGGCAGAGAAGGCCGAAGGGCCCTGGACCTTGGTGTCACGTCCGCCCCATCACCACGATGCCTCTCTCTTCTTCGACGACGATGGTCGGGTCTACCTCTTCTATGGCACAGGCCAGCTTCGTGAGCTGAAGCCCGACCTGTCCGATGTGCAGCCCGGCGGTGTGGATATGAAACTATTTGAACGCGATGCCGATGAGCAAGGCCTGCTGGAGGGTAGTCAGGTGGTGAAGAAGGACGGCAAATACTATCTGCTGATGATATCCATGGACTGGAGCATACCGGGCCGCCTGCGTCGTCAGGTATGTTATCGGGCCGACCACATCACAGGTCCTTATGAGAAGAAGGTGATATTGGAAGATGGCTTCGATGGATTCGGCGGTGTAGGGCAGGGATGTATAGTCGATTCACCAGAGGGTGACTGGTATGGTTTCATCTTTCAGGACCGTGGCGGCGTGGGACGGGTACCTACCTTGATGCCTTGCCGCTGGGTAGATGGCTGGCCTATGCTGGGCGATGCCGACGGTCACGTCCCCTTGTGGATGACAAAGGCTGTCTATTCGGGCGAGAACAGAGCCGGCATCGTGGGCAGCGACGACTTCGATGATGCCTCCCTGAAACTCTACTGGCAGTGGAACCACAATCCGGTTGACTCTTGCTGGTCACTGGCAGAACGTCCAGGGCATCTCCGGCTGAAGACAGCCCGGGTGGTAGACAATCTCTTTCTGGCTCCCAACACATTGACACAACGTATGCCGGGCCCGCGTTGCAGCGGTACGGTGGCATTGGACCTCTCTGGCATGAGGGAGGGCGATGTGGCAGGTTTCTCTGCCTTCAACGGCTTGTCGGGTGTGTTGGCTGTCACCTGTTCGCAGGGAAAGAAGTGGATTACCATGTCCGAGGAGGATGTCGCGCTCACAGATAAGACGAAGAGCGTCACCGGCGTGAAGCGTACCGAGCACGAACGGGTAGCCTGTCTGGGCGACCTCCTCTACCTGCGTATTGATGCTGATTTCCTTCATGGAAAGGATGAGGCCACGTTTGCCTACAGCTATGACGGCACCACGTGGCACACCATCGGTCGTCCCTGTCCCATGCAGTTCGACTATCGCCGTATGTTCATGGGCAGCAAGTTTGCCATCTTCAACTATGCCACCCGGCAGCAGGGCGGATATGTCGATGTCGATTTCTTCCATATCACCACTTTCAGCGAAACTCCTTCAGCTCCGTCTGCAGCCGTTTGCGAGTAGAGTGGATCCGGCTTTTTACAGTACCCAGGGGGAGGCAGAGTCTCTCTGCTATCTCCCGGTACCGAAAGCCCGATACAAACATAGAGAAAGGAATCTTGAATTCTCGGGGCAGACGGTTCATAATCCGATGCAGTTCTTTCAAGTCATAGGCACTTTCCGTGCTCGGGTAGCACGGCTCTTGTTTCAGGTTCAGGTAATATAGATTGTCCGTCTGGTCCACGAAGGTTTGTTCGCGGCTCTGTTTCCGATAGTTGTTGATAAAGAGGTTTCTCATGATGGTGTAAATCCATCCCTTGAAGTTGGTCTCCGGCTCAAATTTCTCTTCATTGTCCAATGCCTTCAGCGAGGTCTCCTGTAGCAGGTCGTTGGCATCATCCTGGTCGGCTGTCAGTTTGTACGCGAAACGCAGCAGGTCATCCTGTACATTAATCAGTTGCTGGTCAAAATTTGTTGTTCTCATCACTTATCTGTTTTTAAAGGTTTATTGATTCTCTTGGTAGGGTCGCCTTGGTGACGGGGTGTACATCCTGCATCAGCGGCTTTCCATGGGCAAGTTTACACAATCGGCACCGTCCCGGCGGGAGGAAAACAGATAAAAAAAGGGGGACAGACTATCAAATGACAGTTTGTCCCCCATACAGATAGGTGAAATGTCAGTTTTTGGGTGGTTCAGCCCCCTCTTCTGCTGCCGATGCAGCCCTACTCATCGTGCTGACCGCTCAGAATAGGGAGGCAGATACGATACTTCACAGCCAGAATGCGGGTAAGGAAGACCGTAAGGCCGCCGATGACCTGGCATCCGTAAGGCTCCATGCCCGATATGTGGCAGAGCCAGTAGGCGGCACCGCCCACCACGCAGGCCATGGCATAAATCTCCTTTCGGAATATCAGTGGAATTTCATTGATAAAGACATCGCGGAATACACCGCCGGCCGCACCGGTAATGCTACCCATGATGATGGCCACCCAGAAGGGATAGCCCAATGAAAGACTCTTCCCCACACCGACTACGGTGAAGAGTGCCAGACCGATGCTGTCGAAGATGAAGAAAGTGTTGTGCAGGTGGATGAGGTACTTTCCGAACAGGATAACCCAGAACAGTGCCACGCCCGTACAGATTAAATAGATGGGATCTGTCATCCAGCCAGGGGTGACGTCCAATAGTAAATCACGTATGGTACCGCCACCGATAGCGGTGACGAATCCTACCACGTATGCTCCGAACCAGTCGAATCTCTTGGCTGAAGCCAATCTTATGCCACTAATAGCAAAGGCAAAGGTACCGATAAAATCGAGAATTTGAACAAATGTTGGCATGTCTATGTAATTTTTCTCGGCAAAGTAACGAATAATTTCTGTAAGAAAGCGTATTTTTGTGGCAATTTAGGTGGAAAATAGCGAATATTTTAATAAGTCCACCGAACTGTGTTACATAAACCGTTGAAAATGAAGATTACGATTGTTTCGGGCGCACGCCCCAATTTCATGAAGATAGCTCCCCTCTGCCGGGCCATTGATGCCGCGCGAGAGGCCGGAAAAGAGATTTCGTACCGCATCGTCTATACAGGTCCTCAAGGAGATTCCAGCCTGGATGCCTCGTTGTTTACAGACCTTGCCATGCGTGAGCCCGACACCTATTTAGGTATCGAAGGACATGACCACTCGCAGGTGGCGGCTTCCATCATGCTGGCTTTCGAAAAGGAGCTCGATGCCCATCCTGCACAGGTCGTTCTGGTGGTTGATGATATGACAGCCACCATGAGCTGTTCCATTGTTGCCAAGAAGCGCGGACTGAAGGTGGCTCATGTGATAGCCGGCACCCGTTCGTTCGACATGAATATGCCCCGTGAGGTCAACCGTACCATCGTCGATGCCATTTCCGACTATCTCTTTACGGCCGGTATGGTGGCCAACCGTAACCTGAATCAGGAAGGCATGATTCCCGACTACATCCACTATGTAGGCAACATCTTGATAGATACCATTCGGTTCAATCGTTACCGCTTGCGCGAACCCATGTGGTTCCAAAGTCTGGGCCTGCGCAAGGGCAACTACCTGCTGCTGACGTTGAACCGTCACGACCTGCTGGCCAAGAAAGCCGTGCTGCAGGCATTGTTGCAGACGCTGCTGCAGAAGGCAGCCGGTATGCCTGTCATCGCTCCGCTCCATCCCTATGCGCAAGCCGCTGTAAAGTCGTTGGAATTGGATGCCCCCAACCTGCATATCCTCCCCACGCAGCGTTACCTCCATTTCGGCTTCCTCATCAATCAGGCCAAAGGTATTGTCACCGATTCGGGGAACATTGCCGAGGAGGCAACCTTCTTGGACGTGCCTTGCATCACGCTCAATACGTATGCCGAACATCCCGAAACCTGGCGTATAGGTACCAACGAACTGGTGGGCGAGAACTCGTTTGCGCTGTCGGAGGCCCTGGACAAGCTGTTGCGGGGCGAGTGGAAACATACCACCTTGCCCGACCGCTGGGATGGCCGTACGGCTGAACGTATTGTACAAGTTCTGTTAAGTTAGCAAAAACTTCTTGGTTGATTGCAGGTTAATCACTACATTTGCACCCCGATTATATATTTATATGGAACGACGAATCATCATTTTGAATACTATTCTGTTGTGTCTGCTCCTCTCCCTTTCCACGGGAGTGTCTGCTCAGATCAGGGGTGTCATTACCGACTCTTTGACGCATGAACCGTTGATGTACATCACTGTACAATATGAGGGAAAAGGCGTAGGAGCAATATCCAATGCGCAAGGCGAGTACGAGGTCGAGACTCGCAAGGGGTGGAACGAACTGACCTTCTCTGCGGTAGGTTACGTCACCAAACGCATCCGCTTTGCTCCGGGTACCAAGGTGCTGAATGTCCAGATGAAGTCTGACGACATCATGCTGAGTGAGGTGGTAGTCAAGCCCCAGAAGGAGAAATACTCGCGCAAGAACAATCCCGCCGTGGAGTTCATGAAGAAGGTGATTGCCGGCAAGCGGGCGTTGAAGCTGGAGGAGAACGACTACTATCAGTATCAGAAGTACGAAAAGATGAAGATGTCCATCAACGATGTCACTCCGGACAAGATGGAGAAAGGCATCTACAAGAAGTTCTCCTTCTTCAAGGATCAGGTGGAAATCTCTCCCAAGACCAACAAACCCATTCTCCCCATCTCCATCAAAGAGACGGCTTCGAAAACCATCTACCGCAAGAATCCCAAGAGCGAAAAGACCATCATCGAAGGTATGAACTCCACGGGTATCGAAGAGTTCTTCAGTACGGGTGATATGTTGGGCACCATTCTGAATGATGTCTTTTCTGACGTGAATATCTACGACGACGATATCCGTCTGCTGCAGCGTCGTTTTGTCAGCCCCATCGGCAAAGGGGCCATCACGTTCTACAAATACTATCTGATGGATACCCTCATGGTGGATAAGCAGGAGTGTGTCCACCTGACATTCGTCCCGCAGAATCCGCAAGACTTTGGCTTCACCGGTCATCTCTACGTAGTCAAGGATTCCACCTATGCCGTCCGCAAATGTACCATGAACCTGCCTAAGAAGACGGGCGTCAACTTTGTGGAGAACCTTGATATCGTACAGGAATTCACCCAGCTGCCGGACAGTAACTGGGTGTTGACGGATGACGATATGACCGTGGAACTGCACTTCATGAAGGGCATTCAAGGTTTGGAAGTGCAGCGTACAACCAAATACAGCGACTACCAGTTTGACGAGATAGAGCCCCGCCTTTTCCGTCTGAAGGGTAGCGTCATCAAAGAGGCCAACATGCTGGCCAAGAGCGACGAGTATTGGGCCAAAGTCCGCCAAGTACCGCTCACCAAGAAAGAGAGTACAATGGATGTCTTCATGAACCGCATCGAGCAGATACCGGGCTTCAAGTATGTCATCTTCGGTGCCAAGGCATTGATTGAGAACTTTGTGGAGACAGGTACCAAGGAGCATCCCAGCAAGTTCGATATCGGTCCTATCAATACCATGATGACCAGCAACTACGTCAACGGAACCCGTTTTCGTCTCAGTGGTATGACTACCGGCAACCTCGACCCCCACTGGAGTTTCAGCGGCTATGGAGCCTACGGTACCAAGGATAAGAAGTGGTTCTACTCCGGCGAGGCAGCCTACTCCTTCAACAAGCGCGACTATGTGCTGTGGGAGTTTCCGAAGCATTATCTGGGCTTCCGCTACACCTATGATGTAATGTCGCCCAGCGACAAGTATCTGGAGACTGATAAGGACAACCTTTTCGTAGGCTGGAAGTGGACTACCGTCGACCAGATGTCCTATCTGCGCGATGCTACGCTGACCTACGAACTGGAGATGAACACCGGCTTCTCCGTCAAGGCTTTTGCCCGCCATCGCAACGATCAGCCTGCCGGCATCCTGCAGTATTGGCGCAACGACGGTTCCACGCTGGGTGTCTGGAGCGAAGAGAATACGTTTGTCAAGGATATGACCACTACCGAGCTGGGTGTCACCCTGCGTTTTGCACCCGGTGAGACCTTTGTCAATACCAAGCAGCGTCGTGTCCCTGTCTCGTTGGATGCCCCCATCTTCTCCATCTCCCATACCATGGGTCTGAAGGGAGTGCTGGGCGGTGAGTATAACTTCAACTTGACCGAGGCCAGCATTCGCAAGCGTTTTTGGTTTGGTTCGTGGGGTAAGCTGGATGTCACAGCCCGTGCCGGTGCACAATGGAACACCGTTCCCTTCCCCTTACTCAATCTGCCGATGGCCAACTTGTCATACATCACTCAGCTCAACGAGTCCTTCTCGCTCATCAATAACATGGAGTTCCTCAACGACCGTTATGCTTCTTTAGCACTGACCTACGACATGAACGGCAAACTCTTCAACCGCATTCCGCTCATCAAGAAGCTGAAGTGGCGCGAGACCTTCCGTGTGCGTGGCTTGTGGGGTACGCTTACCGACAAGAACAATCCTTATAAGAGTGCCAATGACGAGTTGTTCCTCTTTCCTACGCGCAATGGAATTCCTACCAGTTACGTGATGGGCAGCGACCCTTATGTAGAGGCCAGTGTAGGCATCTATAACATCTTCAAGCTGCTGCATATCGAGTACGTGCGCCGTCTTACTTATACCGATATTCCCGGCACCAAGAAGGGCGGCATCCGTTTCATGATTCTAATGATATTCTAATCCCTTTCGAACGTATGCAACCTTTAGCAGAACGTCTGCGTCCCAAAACTCTGGACGACTATATAGGTCAGCGGCATCTGGTAGGGCCAGGTGCTGTCTTGCGTCAGATGATTGATGCTGGACGCATCTCTTCGTTCATCCTTTGGGGCCCTCCCGGAGTGGGCAAGACCACGCTGGCACAGATTATTGCCAATCAACTGGATATTCCCTTCTACACGTTGAGTGCTGTCACCAGTGGGGTGAAGGACGTACGCGACGTGATAGAGCGTGCCAAGTCTTCCCGTTTCTTTTCGCAGGCCAGTCCCATCCTCTTCATTGATGAGATACACCGTTTCAGCAAATCCCAGCAAGACTCTTTGTTGGGTGCCGTAGAGCAGGGCATCGTCACCCTGATTGGTGCCACTACCGAGAACCCCTCGTTCGAGGTCATCCGCCCCCTGCTGTCGCGTTGCCAACTCTATGTCCTGAAGTCGTTGGAGAAAGAGGACCTACTGCAATTGCTGCAACGAGCCATTGCTACCGATACGGTTTTGAAAGAGAAACAGATAGAACTGCGTGAGACCTCTGCCATGCTTCGCTACAGCGGCGGAGATGCCCGCAAACTGCTTAATATCTTGGAACTGGTGGTGGAGTCGGAGAGTTCCGCGCAAGTAGTCATCACCGACCAGTTGGTGACCAACCGTTTGCAACAGAATCCCTTGGCCTACGACAAGGATGGCGAGATGCACTACGACATCATATCAGCGTTTATCAAATCCATTCGTGGCAGCGATCCCGATGGAGCTATCTACTGGCTGGCCCGCATGGTAGAGGGTGGGGAAGACCCGGCCTTCATAGCCCGTCGGCTGGTCATCTCCGCTTCCGAGGATATCGGGCTGGCCAATCCCAATGCCCTCCTGCTGGCCAATGCCTGTTTTGATACCGTCATGAAGGTAGGTTGGCCCGAAGGACGCATTCCCTTGGCCGAGACCACCATCTATCTGGCTACCAGCCCCAAGAGCAACTCGGCCTATATGGCTATCAACGATGCGTTGGAACTGGTCCGTCAGACCGGCAACCTTCCGGTACCGTTGCACCTGCGCAATGCTCCCACTAAGTTGATGAAGCAGCTGGGGTACGGCGACAACTACAAGTATGCCCACGACTATCCCGGCCACTTTGTCCGTCAGCAGTTCCTGCCCGATGAGCTGGCCGACCTTCGTATCTGGACTCCCCAGCCCAATGCCGCCGAACAGAAACACAAGGAACGGATGCAGCAACTTTGGGGAGACCGCTTTCAATAACCTTGATGCTGTCCGCAGGATATAGGCACCACCTCAAAACAGCCATTGTGATTCCCCCAAATTCGTATTGCCGCTTTGTTGAATTATCTCAACATCCGGTTGCCTCATCCGTCCGTTTCGTCTGCGTATGAGACGGATTTTCTTCATTCCCCACCAGCTTCCTACCAGCTTCCTACCAACGCCCTACCAACTCCCTATCAAACCCGTCCCTCCTTCGTTCCTATAGAACGACCAACGGACGGAGATGTAGCGGCTTTGGCGGGAAGCAGAGAACGGGAAAATATTCCACAATCTTATTATACCATCACAATGTATGTGCACATAAATGGCAAAGTATGAGCGTATCTAAACCCAAGTATCTGCACATACTGACACATGCTAAATAATACCCTAAAAAACGAAGGTACCTTCATTGGCACATGAAGATACCTTGGTTGGTCAACAAAGACGCTTTCATGAGGCAACGAAGGCGACTTCCCAAAAATCAGACTAATTGACCTTGATAATTGGCAACTTTATCCCCACCTTGTACATCCGTACATATCCCAAGATTCGGTCGAAGACAGGTTCATTAGCTCTATCGAACGAGAAATGTTCTTCCTGCTCTTGGTCAGGATAGACTATGAGGCATTTGATAGGCAAAGAAGTTT
>JBJEHI010000039.1:0-4431 GCA_051875915.1 Bacteroides sp. | reverse complement strand
GACCGAGAATATAGTCTTTATACTCGTTGGCATCAATCTTTGAACGCATCTTGTTCGCCGACGCCCATATCTTGTTTGCTAACTGTTGTTTATTCATATTATCTCTAATTCTATTTATTCAATGCAAATATACATTTTTTGTTGAGAAAGCCTGTGAATTAGGTGCCGAATATTCATTTTACCTGCAAAATAATTGATCGTTCCATCAATTTACACAGATTTTTTGCAATCGCTTCGTTTTGTCTGTACGGCAAGTAAGGTGTTCATCTGTGTCATCCGTGCAATCCGAACGAAAGCCTGTCCGTTCATTGCCGTTCAAAAACTGTTCAGAAAAACCTATTTATTTCGTCCCTTCCGTTCACTCCTGTTCATCATCGTTCAAAGGCTCTAACGACGTACGTCCATAGCACCTAACGACGTACGTCCATAGAGAGCCACGAAGTACAACATAAGTAACTTGCCCCATGAACTTATGTTAAATGCCATTTTAACATAAGTTCTCCGGCTTTAGAACATATGTTCCCTTGTCAGTCTGCTTAGCCGTTTCGTTGATGGCTGCACCGTGCCCGGTCAGAGCCGCAAAAGGTGCGAACTGGGCAGCTCGCTGATACATGGTCATCGGCGGTCTGTTCTTCGACACATGGTGAGGAAGATTGATGATTTTGCTGTATTTTTCCATCATGCTTTGTGTCCTCCTATCTGTTTGTTACGTTCGATGGCTGTAGATCCGTCTTCAAAGTTCAGTCCCCGAAGGATGGAATTCTTGCCGAACTTGTTCTTGATATTCAACAATGTCTCCTGCATCCTGCGCTCTTTGGCTTGTGCCTCTTCTTCTGCCTTCTGTTGTGCTTTCTGTGCTTCATAGTCGGTAAAAAGGTCCAGTTGTACGGGTGCCGCATTCGATGTGCCGGCACTCTCTTCACGGATGACATGATTGACAGCCAAGGTAAGGCGACGTATCAGCAGACGGGGATTGACAATTCGGTCGTACAGGGAGGCCACGGCCTCCATAAGCTGTTTGCCGGAAGAGGTGTGCTTGCCTAAGTTGGCTGTCCCATGAGCATGTTTGGGCACTTGACGACCATAATGGTCGGTGGTGACGGCTCCCTGATAGGTCGCTCGAATCTCAGGATTGGTCAGTGATTCAATGTCATAGCCCACGGTCAGCACCATCTGGTCGGTGACGAGGCGTTTGCTCACGAGGTCAAGAGCCATGGCATCTGCCATCTCCTGCACCACGACCCTCGCTTTCTGAAATGTGTAAGGCTCTGTCAGTACCTGTCCGCTGCTCAGGGAGTTGGTCTCCGGCCGATAGGCCTTCACATACTCCATGGTGACGGGCTCCCATCCCCAGGCGTGGTCTATGAGGAGTTCGGCATTCACGCCAAAGAGCTTGTAGAGCAGTTCTTCCCGCTGCACGGAACAGAGTGCCACATCGCCCATGGTGTACATGCCATACTGGGCGAGTTTCTCTGCGATACCCTTGCCCACACGCCAGAACTTGGTGATAGGCGTATAGTCCCACAGCTGTTTGCGGTAGCTCATCTCGTCCAGTTCCGCTATGCGCACGCCATCCTTGTCAGCAGGTGCCTTCTTTGCCATGATGTCCATAGCAATCTTGCAGAGATAGAGGTTGGTACCGATGCCTGCCGTAGCCGTTATGCCTGTGCTCTTCAACACATCGCGAATCATGGTCATGGCAAGCTCGTGTGCCGTCATCCTGTATGTACGTAGGTAAGCCGTCACGTCCATGAAGACCTCGTCAATGGAATAAACGTGGATGTCTTCGGGTGCTATGTATTTCAGATAAATCTGGTAGATGCGTGTGCTGTACTCGATGTATTTGGCCATACGCGGAGGGGCAGCGATGTAGTCCACTTCCCAATCTGCATGGGCTTTGAGTTCCTCGTCCTTCCATGATTTCCCTGTCAGTCGGAAGCCGGGAACTTTGTACCTGCGCTCGTTGTTCACCTCACGCAGCCTCTGGATCACTTCAAACAGCCTTGCCCTTCCTCCAATGCCGTAGGCTTTGAGGGAAGGGGAAACGGCCAGGCAGATGGTCTTCTCCGTCCGGCTCACATCTGCCACCACTAAATTGGTGGTGAGCGGATTCAATCCTCGTTCCACGCACTCCACAGAAGCGAAGAACGATTTCAGGTCAATGGCTATGTATGAGGATACTTTCATAAGTTACCAATAATTGACTGGCAATTTGTGTGCAAAGTTACGAATTATATTCAGATACCCATTGGCGGAATGAAGGTAGTTTCAGAGAAGACCAACTTTTGGCTACCGTAGAGAAACAATCATTAGATGTTGAAAAAGAGTGAGATAGGAGGGACTTTTTAAGCAAACAGACAAACGTATCTCTTCCCACACATTATTTTCTTGGCCATTTCTTCATTTAATTAGAAATAATTCGGTAACTTTACCACGTTGACAACTGTATAATCTCTGCATCACATGGAAAAGAAGCAACTGAAACGACTGCCCGTTGGCATTCAGACATTCTCTGAAATAATCTCTCTGAACTGCCTCTACATCGACAAGACGGAGTATATCTGGAACATAATACACCTCAGTAAATACATCTTCCTGAGCCGCCCGCGTCGGTTCGGTAAGTCCTTGCTCATATCCACCATCAAGTCCTACTTTGAGGGACGGAAGGAGCTGTTCAAGGGGCTCTTCATCGAAAGTGTGGAGAAGGAATGGACAGCATATCCTGTGCTGCACTTCAGCATGGCATCGGGCAAGCACATGGAGAAGGAGCAGTTGGAGCGCTATCTGCTCTATATCTTAGGGGAGAACGAGAAACGCTTTGGCCTCTCATCGGACATCCAGGATGCCAATGTGCGTATGTCCGACCTGATTGTCAATGTCTATAAGAAGACAGGCAAGCAGGTGGTGGTGCTTATTGATGAATATGATGCCCCGTTGCTCGACGTAGTGCATGAGGAACAGTCGTTGCCGGT
This sequence comes from Bacteroides sp., assembly GCA_051875915.1. GTDB lineage: Bacteria > Bacteroidota > Bacteroidia > Bacteroidales > Bacteroidaceae > Bacteroides. The sequence continues at coordinate 1,459 of JBJEHI010000039.1, read as the reverse complement.
GCTACGCAACGTGATGCGCAACTTTTATTCACCTTTGAAAGATTCTGACCCTTATCTGAAGTTCGTCTTCCTTACTGGTATCACCAAGTTCTCGCAACTCAGCATCTTCAGCGAACTCAATAACCTGAAGAATATTTCAATGAATCCGGACTATGCCGGTATATGCGGCATTACAAAGGAGGAGATGCTGACAAGGATGCTGGACTATATCGAACAACTGGCCGCCGCCAACGAATGGACGCACGAAGAAGCCGTTGTCCAGCTGAGGCAGCAGTACGACGGCTATCACTTCACCTGGCCATCACCCGATATCTTTAATCCTTTCAGCTTGCTCAACGTCCTACAGGACCGCAGCTTGAACAGCTACTGGTTCGCTTCGGGCACACCGACCTACCTTGTCGAGATGATGCGGAAATTCCATACGCTCCCAGCTGACCTGACCCGGATGGAGGGTGGGGCCGATGACTTCGATGCGCCTACAGAGGGCATGACCACCATCATGCCTCTGCTCTATCAGAGCGGGTACATTACCATCAAGGGCTACGACAAGAAGTTCCGCAGTTACACGCTCGGCATCCCTAACAAGGAGGTGCGGATTGGACTGACCAAAGCACTCGTACCTGCTTACGTCCATACCAATACACTGGTGGTGAACAATACCGCCCGCAACATGGCCAGACGCCTTGCCGAAGAGGACGTAGATGGTATGCTCAAACTCTTGCAGACCTTCCTCGGTACGGTACCTTATTGCCATGATGCCCATTCCGAGGGCCATTACCAGCAGGTATTGTATATCATCTTCACCCTGCTCTCCGACTATTTTGCCGATGTGGAGATTCATACGCCTACCGGCCGTGTAGATATCGTGATGCGCACGGACACTACTCTCTACCTATTCGAGCTGAAGCTCAACAAGGATGCCCGTACGGCTATGGAGCAGATTCATCTGAAGGACTATGCATCCAGGTTTGCCCTCTGCAATCTGCCGATAGTCAAGGTCGCTATCAACTTCGACTCAGAACATCGCACCATCTCCGACTGGCAGATAGAGTAAGGTATTTAATTTTTGTATGATGAAACGATTATTCACGATATTGGTCTATAATATCATTGGCATGAAGGTGCATCGATAGCTACTTAAATAACAAACATCATCGCCATGCTGAATGCCGACGATTTGGTGAGAAGAATGAGGAGGAAAAGCATTTGACTTTTTGGTGGTTACTGGTGGTTACGGCACTTTCGCCCTTTTATCCTCTTGTAACCAATTCTTTATCAATCACTTCCGATTTTTGTCTCTCTCCGCTTTTAGTCAGACGGGACAAAAATGGGACAAAACCTGAAAATAAAATATCTAAGAACACTTTTGAGCCAATCAAGTCCTTGCGGCACATTGCTTTGCGACTGCAAATGTATATAAAATCCGCGAGTTTTACACCGGCAGGATAAAAAAACAAGG
>JBJEHI010000038.1:0-4616 GCA_051875915.1 Bacteroides sp. | reverse complement strand
TTCAGCATCGTAGAAATGATCTATAAGATAGCGCTTGGCCCGTGTAGCTGTCTCCAGATATTCCGGCTTGCGCAGCAACCGATATGCCGCGGAAAACGTCCACAGAATACGGGTATTGAGCACAGCTCCCTTATCGGCCTCCGGGACGAGTTGCTCGGTACCGGTTATCTGCCCGTAGAAACCGCCATGCTGCGAATCGGTCATGCGATTCATCCAAAAGGGAAGAATAAGGTTCACCAGCTCCTCCCGTACCTCACTCCGTAATGACTGTATATCCATTGCCAACTTGATTTGTCTGTTAATTCCTTGAACCTGATTCAGCTGTTCATCAGCTTCAGATTCTTCTCAATCTGCTTCTTCAAAGTCTCCACCGAGGCTGACGAGCGGAATCCGTCGGACGGGGTGTGCAGACAATAATCCACCAGTTTGTCCACCGTCGATACGGCTACATGCATACGGGTATCAGACGAGGCATAGTAAATCAGTACCCTGCCATCTTCATCTGCAATCCAACCGTTGGAGAAAAGCACGTTGCTGACGTCCCCTACCCGTTCGCCTCCTTCCGGAACCATCAGTGCCCCGGCCGGAGAAGCAATCAAGCGGGATGGGTCGTCCAAAGCCGTCATGTACATATAGAGCACATAACGCAGTCCGGCAGCACAACCGCGCACGCCGTGGGCCAGATGCAACCATCCTTGAGGGGTCTTGATGGGGTGCGGTCCCTCTCCGTTCTTCACCTCCTTGATTGTATGATAATAACGCTGGTCAATGATGCGTTCGTCCTTCACTTCGGCATGGGTGATGTCGTCGACCAACGCCCATCCGATACCTCCCCCGCTACCGGCATCAATGAATCCGTCCTGCGGACGGGTATAGAGCGCATACTTCCCGTCTACAAATTCAGGATGCAACACCACATTGCGCTGCTGGCTCTTGCTCTTCAAATCGGGCAGACGCTCCCACGTCTTGAAGTCCTTGGTTCGGGCAATGGCCGCTGTAGCCGTGGCGGCCGACAGGTCACCGGCCGGAGCAGAATCATCGTGACGTTCGGCACAGAAGATGCCGTAAATCCAGCCATCCTCGTGTGCAGTCAGACGCATGTCATAGATGTTGGTGGCAGGAACGACATCCTCGGGCATCGTAACGGGATAATCCCAGAAACGGAAATTGTCAATGCCGTTCGGGCTCTCGGCCACCGCAAAGAACGACTTGCGGTCAGCCCCCTCCACACGAACCACCAGCAGATACTTCCCGTTCCACTTGATGGCCCCCGAGTTGAGTGTAGCGTTCATACCGATACGCTCCATCAGATAGGGATTGGTACGCTCATCCAGATCATAACGCCAGAACACAGGTGTGTGGGCAGCCGTCAACACCGGATATTGATAGCGCGTATAGATTCCATTACTGTCCTCTAAAGGAATGTTAGGTCTCGTAATCAGCTCTTCATGCTTTTGGAAGAGTTTTTTCACCTTATCACTAAAAGTTGTCATATATACCTATTATTTATCTTTTGAATTGAGAGTCGTTCTACTATATTCTCCTGTTTACTTGTACAGATTGACATCTCCCGCAAACAACGTTTTCGGGTTCTTATAGAAGGATACAAAATCGTCTGCTGAAGCCTGTCCCGGATAGGGAGCATAATAATGTCCCACCTTTTCACGTGCATTGCGCCACACCAGCACATAAGCGATCGGGTATTTTTCAATTGCAGGAAGCAGGGTACCTGTCCACCAAGCGGAATCGGGAATCGCTTCATATCCCACCTCTGTCAAGGCCGGGACTTTGTGATGTTCCTTTGCAACCTCTGTCACAATCTTCAACATACTGTCCAAACCTCCGAGAAACTGTTCGCGATCAAGTTGATAGGTATCAAACCCGACCACATCAATGTAATCATCTCCCGGATAACGCTCAAGATATTGCGAAGCATTCTGAGAGCCAGAGCCTGAGGAATATGCGTACAGCGCGTTGTCCACTCCATACATACGAAGCGAATCCACAGTCATGCGCCACAGTGCTATATACTCTTCATCAGAGCAAAGGTCCTGTCCCCACCAGAACCAGCTGCCGGTATGTTCATGCCAAGGACGGAAAAGTACCGGCACCTTCACGCCCTCCTTGGTCTGCAAGGTATTGAGGAAATCGGCCATCTTCTTCAGCCAGCCACAAAACTTCTCATGACATTCACCCTCTGGCAACACCGACCGTACGACCGTTGAATCACTGACATCCCACGCATCGCCACCGGTTTTCGGATTGCGCAGATGCCAGCTGATGGAGGCCAGTCCTCCCCGTTCGTATTGGTTGACAATTTCTTGTCTGATTTTCTCAAACGGCACCTTGTCAAGGCTGCGCGTGCTGTCTATCTCCAGTTCACCCAAATCGAAGCTGATGACAGCCGGATAGTCACCGCACACGCTCTTCACATCCGAGCGTCCTTCGTCACCTTCCCATCCTATACCATACAATGTATCATCGTGATGGCCAAACATAATGCCTCGGGCTGATGATTGCGCGAGATTCTTCAGCAACGCTTCAGTCTCTGCCGTACGAGCCGGAGAATCACCGCCGTTGACTTGCTTGTTTACATGACCACAAGAGGTGCAAAGTGCACCCAACAAAAGAGCCGTCAGACTCAATCTGAAAAATGAACGAATATTCCTCATAAGCATACTACACTTTTTGCAAAATTTCCAATAACAATTTAACGGCACAAAATTAGGCATTAGCTTTCTACTATATTGATATGATTTTATCCATTCTTTTGCACTTTGTGTAACTGTTTTGAAGAACATAAGTAACTTGTCCCACGAACTTATGTTAAAAGCCGTTTTAACATAAGTTCTCTGGTCGTAGAACATAAGTTCCCCCAAAACCGATACCTATGTCAAAATTACTCATTCATACTCTTCAGCTTGTCAATTGGCTCGTTGAATAGTAAAGAAGGTAAAAGCATCACTGGCAAAAACAGAATTCAATCCTTGAGGTTCCTGAGCCGGGTCGCCTGTATAGTCGTCCTACCGTTGCCACGTAGTGTAATTGGCTGACACGAAGAATGACACTAAATCATCCTATTAACCCATGAAATTATACAGAACGAATTACACCCCTGCTGCTATATCACCAGCTTCTTTTTCCTGTAGTTCTCACGGAACTCTTTGGGCGAGACTCCCTTCTTGCGTTTGAAAAGGCGATTGAAGTTGGAGAGGTTGTTGAAGCCGCTATCATATCCTATTTCGGCAATGGTACGTTGAGAGTCTACCAGCAAACGGGTGGCATAGCCCAAACGGATATCGATGATATAGTCAGAAAGAGTCTTACCTGTGCGAAGCCGGAAGAAGCGGCTGAAGGCAACCGGCGTCATTCCTACCATATCGGCCAACTCGGTCAGACGTATCTCTTCCTGATAATGTGCTGCAATGTAACGTTGCACCTTCTGCACACGGCGGCTGTCCGAGAAATTCTCTATTTTGGCAAACGAAGAGCTGGAGAGTACCCTGGCATCGTCATACAGCGAAAGCTCGTACAGAATACGCATGAAACTCATCACCGCATAAAAGCCCTGCTCGGCAGACGCCAGCTTGTCCAGCCAGTTGTACACCTTCATAATGGCCTGCATGGGAAAACAGAGGCCGCACTGCGCCCGTTGCAACATCCGTCGGATGCTATCAAACTGATTTTTGTTGATAAGGCTGCCGAAGAAGAGGTCGGGCGAGAACTGAATCGTGATTTCGCGTATGTCCTTCGACGTACATTCGTGCTGTTTCCATACGTGCTCCAGCTCCTTGCCGGTTATCAACACCAGATCATAGTCGCCGATAACCTCGGCCGAATCGCCCACGATACGTTTTACACCGGCCGCATGTTCGGTGAAGTTCAGTTCAAACTCCGCATGGCAATGGATAGGGTATGTAAATTCTGTCTTCTTGCGATCGGCTACATAGAAACAATCCCGGTCGGACAACGGAGTGATTTCCCGCATAATCGTATTTTTATCTTCCATGACATTAAAAGGTTAAGATGGTACCACTCCGCAAAGATATGAATTCTTTTCTAACTCCAAGCTGTCGGTACCTGTTAGTTTAGCATAAAGTATCAAACGGGGCAGCATTAAAGACTGAAGTGAAGTATATACCTATATATAATGAAAAGAGGACGGGAAATCTGCTATAGATTTCTCATCCCCCTTTTTATGAAAAAAGCCGCACCGATGATGTGATGAAACTCCGAAAGACATGATTTGAGCGCTCGTCCTCTTTGTAATCCACCGACTCAAAGGTTACCCCGAAGGGCGTGGCCCGCCATTGAGAAGCGAAGCTTGTCTCGGTATTTCAGATATATTTGATGAGTTTCCCGATCCAATCAATGCGGCTATGCTTATTCGCTTTTCCTAAGACAAAGATAAGGAGTTTAAATGAAAGCCACAAGAAAAACTGCATTAAAAATCGGAGATTCTCCAAAAATGATGTAGGAACCAGATTACAGACACAAAAAAAGAGAAAACCCCGAATGGAATCTTCTCTTTTTGCCGGGTGGCAGAAGGGACTCGAACCCTCGACATTCAGAACCACAATCTGACGCTCTAACCAACTGAACTACAGCCACCATGT
>JBJEHI010000037.1:0-19575 GCA_051875915.1 Bacteroides sp. | reverse complement strand
ATACAAACAACCGATGTAGGGTGCAGGCTTTTTGCGTTCCGCTTTCGGATTCGATTCTCTTTACACAATAGGGTGTCCGTCGAATATACAAGCTTGACACGTATATTTATCCGCAATGCCTCCTGCAGAAAGCATGTTTCAATAACAGAAGAGATAGTTGGTACAACAAATTGGATACTCTATTTCTTGGGTTGGCAGTATATAACCCAACTTGTCCCGATAATGGACAATATTATCCTCTAAAAATCAAATGATACGAACAGAAACAGTAAGCGAGAGTGCCAACGGTTTCTTTGGCACTCTCGCTTACTGTTATTCTCTCCTAATCTATAAATCAAAATTGATAATCTATCGCGATTCTCAAATCACCTTTACTATTTCCATACCCGTTGGCGGAATTAAGTTAGTGCGTACTTAATTCGCCCAATGGGTTTGTCATTAATGTAATTGATATATTGTAACACGGTCAGCGCACTAATTTTGCCAATTATTCTGGCAAACAGACCGCCTGTATCTTTAGCGTAGTTTCTTATGACCATAAACTGGTCATTGAGTTGTGAAAACAGGGTTTCAATTCTCTTCCTGGCCTTCGCAAAAGGAATGAAAGTTGGTTTCCAGTCCTTTTGGTTTAACCTGTATGGGCACTCCAGCTTAATGTTTGCAGTTTCAAAGAGGTCTAATTGTACCTCTGCACTGATATAACCTTTATCTCCAAAACTCAGGTAAGGATGGAGTGACGTATCTTCCTCTATATATGGCTATGTTATTGTAAACGTAAGATGGTATTATCAGAGTCTTTGCATCCGATATTTTGCCTATAAAACAGTAATATAAAGTCGATTTATCGAACTCATGTTAAATATGAAGTCACTCATTATCGCAAGTGATCATAATGTCAAGAAAAAAATCTCCCTGTTGACCGGTATGGCACAACAGGGAGACGGTGATGTGATATTAATCAAATGAAGCAGGGTCTATCAATCCTTCAGCTTGGCACGGATAAAGTCGCGGTTCAAGCGGGCAATGTTGCTGATGGAAACATTCTTCGGGCATTCAGCTTCACAGGCACGTGTATTGGTGCAGTTACCAAATCCTAGTTCGTCCATTTTGCTCAGCATGGCCTTGGCACGACGCAGCGCTTCGGGTTTGCCTTGCGGCAACAGGTTGAGCTGGCTTACCTTGGCAGATACGAAAAGCATAGCCGAACCATTCTTACAGGCAGCTACACAGGCACCGCAGCCGATGCAGCTGGCTGCATCCATGGCCTCGTCGGCAATGGGCTTCGGAATCAGGATGGCATTGGCATCCTGCGGAGCACCTGTGCGTACACTGACGTAGCCACCGGCCTGCATAATCTTGTCGTAAGCCGTACGGTCTACCATCAAGTCCTTGATGACCGGGAAGCCGGCCGAACGCCAAGGCTCTACGGTGATGGTATCGCCGTCCTTGAAGCGACGCATATAGATTTGGCATGTTGTAGCACCTGTTGCGGGGCCATGAGGATGTCCGTTGATGTAGAGCGAGCACATACCGCAGATACCCTCGCGGCAGTCGTGGTCAAATACTACCGGTTCCTTACCTTCAGAAATCAGTTGTTCGTTCAGAATATCCAGCATTTCGAGGAATGAAGTATCACCCGGAATGTCCTTCATCTGGTATGTTTCAAATGCGCCTTTTGCCTTCGGCCCGGCCTGACGCCATACTTTCAGTGTGAATGATATATTTTTATCCATACGATTTAAGTTTTTAAGTTTTTAAGTTTTTTAGTTTTTAAGTTTTAAGTTCTTACGTTTTTAAGTTTTGAGTTTATTAAGCTTTTGAATTTGAATCTAATTTGTTCTTCCTTCTATAGATTAATGATGCAATCATTTTGTTTACCTCATTATTTAACCGTTCTGTCTCTCTAAACTGCTCCTCTGTGATAAATGAGAGTTCGTGGGAGATGCCAATTGGGTGTCCAACTCGTTGGAAGAACCTAATGAGATATATAGGAACTGAATAAGCTCTCTATCCGATGCTCTTCCATAACCTTCTGCGATATTGGATGGTATCGACACCGAACATCTGCGCATTTGGTTGATTAGTCCAAAACGCTCGTCGGATGGGTATCCGGCAGTTAGTTGATAAACGCTTTTAGCCAGTTTAATACTTTTCTGCCAGGCCAATAACTCGCGGTAAGTTCCCATTAGAATTCCAAACTCAAAACTTATAAACTTACAAACTTATAAACTTACAAACTTACGACTTGTAGTTACGAGTCTGAACTTTGATTGCCTCATATACCAGCGGTTCTTTCAGCAATACCGGAGCCTTTTCGTCAGAGCCCTGGTATTCCCAGCAAGCCACGTAGAAGAAGTTCTCGTCATCACGCTTGGCTTCGCCTTCCTCAGTCTGATATTCTTCACGGAAGTGACCACCGCAGCTTTCGTTACGGTTCAAGGCATCGTAAGCAATCAGTTCGCCCATCGTGATGAAGTCTTGCAGACGGATGGCCTTGTCGAGCTCTACGTTCATGCCTTCCTTCGAACCCGGGATAAAGAGGTTGGTTTCGAATTCCTTTCGAATCTCTTTCAAACGCTTCAAGCCCTCCTTCAGACCGGCCTCGGTACGTCCCATACCTACATATTCCCACATCACGTGACCCAGTTCCTTGTGGATGGAGTCAACAGACTTCTTACCCTTGATGTTCATCAGGCGGTCAACCTTGTCCTGAACGGCCTTTTCGGCTGCCACAAACTCAGGCAGATCGGTAGAGAAGCGAGGAACCGTAATCTGGTCAGCTAAGTAATTCTGGATAGTATAAGGCAATACGAAATAACCATCGGCCAGACCTTGCATCAAGGCAGAAGCACCCAGACGGTTGGCACCGTGGTCAGAGAAGTTACATTCACCGATTGCAAACAGACCCTTGATAGAGGTCATCAGCTCATAGTCAACCCAGATACCGCCCATCGTGTAGTGGATAGCAGGATAAATCATCATCGGATTTTCGTAAGGACTTACGTCGGTAATCTCTTCGTACATATCGAAGAGGTTGCCATAACGTTGTGCTACGACATCCTTACCCAGACGGTTGATAGCCTCAGAGAAGTCGAGGAATACAGCCAGACCGGTATTGTTCACGCCGAAGCCCTTGTCGCAACGTTCCTTAGCGGCACGGCTGGCCACGTCGCGCGGAACAAGGTTACCGAATGCAGGATAGCGGCGTTCCAAGTAGTAGTCGCGGTCTTCTTCGGGGATGTCCTTGCCTTGCAGCGTTCCCTCTTGCAGCTTCTTGGCATCTTCGAGTTTCTTCGGTACCCAGATGCGGCCGTCGTTACGCAGCGACTCCGACATCAGTGTCAGCTTGGACTGCTTGTCGCCATGAACGGGGATACAAGTGGGGTGAATCTGTACGTATGCGGGGTTGGCAAACCAGGCTCCCTTGCGATAGCAAGCCATGGCAGCCGAACAGTTGCAAGCCATTGCGTTGGTAGAGAGGAAGTAAGTGTTGCCATAACCACCGGTAGCGATGACAACGGCATGAGCTGCGAAACGCTCCAGTTTGCCTGTCACCAGATTCTTGGCAATAATACCGCGGGCACGTCCGTCGATGATGACAACATCTTCCATTTCATAACGGGTATAGAGCTTGACAGTACCCACATTCACCTGACGGCTCAATGCAGAATAGGCACCCAGCAACAGCTGCTGACCTGTCTGACCTTTGGCATAGAACGTACGCGATACCTGTGCGCCACCGAACGAACGGTTGTCCAAAGTTCCACCGTATTCGCGGGCGAAAGGAACACCTTGTGCTACGCATTGGTCGATAATATTGTTGGATACTTCAGCCAGACGGTACACGTTGGCTTCGCGGGCGCGGTAGTCACCACCCTTCACTGTATCGTAGAAGAGACGATAAACCGAGTCACCGTCGTTCTGGTAATTCTTGGCAGCGTTGATACCACCCTGTGCTGCGATGGAGTGAGCACGACGCGGGGAGTCTTGAATACAGAAATTGAATACTCTGAAACCCATTTCGCCGAGTGAAGCGGCAGCACTGGCACCGGCCAGTCCGGTACCTACCACGATAATGTCCAGGCGACGCTTGTTGGCAGGATTGACAAGTTTTTGATGAGCCTTATAGTTGGTCCATTTCTCAGCCACCGGTCCTTCCGGTATTTTAGAATCTATCTTGGTCATATTAATTTGTTTTTTAGTTTAATAAGTTTTTCAGTTCGTAAGTTTGTCCACTTGCGACTTGTTCTATTCGGAAACCGATTTAGCAACAAGCACCGCAACACATCAACGACTTGAGGAAGAAGACAACCACCACTGCTGCGAAGCATACAACGATGATGGTAGAATAGATGTTGGAGATGCACTTCCAGCGGTTGATCCATACCTTGTTGTTCCAACCCAAAGACTGCATAGAGCTCCAGAAACCGTGAGTAAGGTGGAACCACAGGGCGGCCAGCCAAATAAGATAAAGCACCACAAAGACGGGGCAAGAGAAGGTGTTCTGGATGTGCAGGGCGCCGTTGGAGGCGTTGACCAATGTCAATGTATCAACATGCCCACCCATGTTATGAACCACTTCGGGCAACATCATCTTTGCCCAGAAATTTGCCAAGTGCAGGCCCAAACCTACAATCACGATGATACCCAGTACCAGCATGTTTTGTGAAGCCCACTCCACACTCTTCGGTTTTTCCACTACCGCATAACGCTCGCTACCGCGGGCATTGCGGTTCTGTACGGTCAGCCAGAAGGCATAGATGATGTGAATGACAAACAAGGCAGCCAGACCGAGTGTGCCTACTAAAGCGTACCAGTTTGCTCCCAGGAACGCACAAACCATGTTGTAACCATCAGCTGAAACCAATGCAACAAGGTTCATCGCCATGTGAAACGTCAGAAACAGGACAAGGGCAATGCCGGTAACGCTCATCACCACTTTCCTTCCTACAGATGAATTACTTAACCACATAAATGATTGAATTTAAATTATTTAATAGTTAGAAAAATTGTTCATTAGGAATTGGCTAACCTAATCTCACGCAAAAATAAAAGAAATACCTTGATTAACCAAGGAATTAAAGAATTTATTCCGTAATCTCTTCGTCAACTTTTGATTTCAGAGGAACAATCTGCTCACCATCGGCCATGCGTTTGCGCAGCGAACGCGGAGTGTCGCCAAATGAATCTTTACAGAAATGAGCAAAGTGAGAGAGCGATTCGAAGCCATAGTGTGCACTGATGGTAGAGATGCGCTGCTTGGTGTAGCGCAAATCGTCCAGAATGCCGGCCCGCTTCTTGTCCAGAATCCACTCATAGACCGGCGCGTTATACATATTTTTAAACAAACGGCGGAATGTGTTGGTGGTATAGCCACCCAAGTGGGCAAACTCCTCGACATTCTTGACGCGCTCCCAATTCTGCATTACAAAGTAATGAAAGCTCTCTGTATAGGTACTGATGGGGTAGAAGAAGGCACTGATGGTATAGATTGGATAGCCAGTGGTGAGAAGGTACATCAACTCTTCTCCCTTCAGTTTGGCAAACTTTTCGCAAAGAATGGAAGAATCCTGAAAATGGAGGACAAGTGAGTTCAGAAAGACTTTCAATTTGGGAATAACGGTCAAGGGAGAATAGACTAACGGAGCCTCCGAATGGTTGAGAATCTCGTTATACAACCTTTCGCATAGCAAAGGGGGTTCGGTAAAGCGAAACAGAATGTACGACACATTTGTCAAAGCCAGCAGTTCCAACTTGGAGCCGATTGCTTGCAGGATGAATTGGCCCTCGTGGACGGTTGTGCCCGGATACTCCTCACTATTGACCAGCAAATTACCTTTCATCACAAACAACATGGCGTTCTGCGTGCACTTCACGACGGGGAAATGTTTCCCTCGGACATATTGGTGGTATGTCAGAATCTCATCGGAATGGTGCGGACAAGAGGCACAACCGACAGGTGGATTACAGTGACTTTGTTGGTCCATAATTGTATCGGAAGATGATTTTGCGCAACAAAGATAGGATTTTTCTGTGAAAACAATAGCTTTTTATCGTATCTTTGCGCAAAACAAATGTGAAGCGACCATGAAAAGATTGGCTCTCGTCGTATATTCTATCCTGTTTCTTGTCGGGACAAGTCATGCGCAGAATTGGGATATCAATACGCTCCACCGCATCAACAGTTGGGATGGGACGTTTATCCGCAATTATAACAAAATCGTTTCCCGTTCGGAACCCTATATTGCTGTCGGCATTCCGGTAGCCATGGCACTTGCCTCGTGGGCAAAACACGACCGTGAGTTGTTGAAAGATGCCGTTTACGTAGGCAGCAGCGTAGCAGGAACCTTTGTCCTGACATACGGCTTGAAGTATCTGACGGATCGTGAGCGACCTTACGAACGATATCCCGACCGTGTCCATCCATACAGCTACGAGGACACTCCCTCGTTCCCTTCCGGCCATACGGCCACTGCCTTTGCACTGGCCACCTCGCTCTGTGTGAAGTATCCCAAATGGTATGTCATTGCTCCTTCGGCTTTATGGGCCTGTTCGGTGGGTGTATCCCGCATGAACGAAGGTGTACACTACCCTACGGATGTTCTGGCCGGAGCGGCTATCGGAGCAGGATGTGCCGTGGCCAACATCTACATCAACCGCTGGCTGAACCGTTGGCTTTTCGGAAACTGAATCAAAAATATCAAACATTAAGGTTATGACAATCATTTATCCTTCCCCTATTTTCGGGCCTGTTCACTCCCGCCGTCTTGGCATCTCTTTAGGTATCAACCTGATGCCCGGTGACGGTAAGCTATGTACCTTCGACTGTATCTATTGCGAGTGTGGCTTCAACGACGATTTCCGTCCCCGTCAGCCACGTCCCACACGCGAGGAGGTATGCAGTGCACTTGAAGCCCGTCTGCAACAGATGAAGCAAGAGGGACCTGCCCCCGACGTGCTGACTTTTGCCGGCAATGGCGAACCTACTGCCCATCCGCATTTCCCGGAAATCATTGCTGACACGCTGGCCTTGCGCGACCGTTATTTCCCCGCAGCCAAGGTCAGTGTGCTGAGCAATTCAACCTTCATCCATCGTCCGGCTGTGTTCGAAGCACTGAAACGGATAGACAACAATATCCTGAAGCTGGACACGGTGGACGAAGCCTATATCCGCCGTCTGGATCGCCCCACAGGCCGCTACTCGGTCCGTGCCGTCATCGAGGGGATGAAGGCGTTTCAAGGACATTGCATCATCCAAACCATGTTTCTGAAGGGAAGTTGTCAAGGAGTGGATATGAACAACACGACCGATGCATTCGTACTTCCTTGGCTGGAGGCTGTCAAGGAAATAGCACCCCGGCAAGTGATGATTTACACCATCGATCGGGAGACACCCGACCACGATTTGGCAAAAGCCACACACGAGGAGCTGGATTGCATTGCTGCCAAGGTGCGGGAGGCGGGTCTGGATGTAAGCGTCTCCTATTGACACACAAGCGGAACTTCTTGGTAACTTTTCCCTAAAAACGTTGCCGGATAGTGGGCTTTTTCGTAACTTTCGGGCCAAATCATACAATTTTAATTCCGAAAGCTATGAAATACCAAATTGCTATTATCGGTGGTGGCCCTGCCGGCTACACTGCTGCTGAGACGGCCGGACGTGCCGGCTTGAGCGTCGTATTGTTTGAAAAACAGAGTCTGGGAGGTGTCTGTCTGAATGAAGGTTGCATACCGACCAAGACATTGCTCTATTCTGCCAAGACGCTGGAGGGTGCCCGCCATGCCCAAAAGTATGCCGTCACTGTACCCGAAGCCTCGTTTGACCTGCCTAAAATTATTGCCCGCAAGCAGAAGGTTGTACGCAAGCTGGTGCTGGGTGTCAAAGGGAAGCTCACTACAGCCGGCGTACAAATTGTATCAGGGGAGGCAACCATCATCGACCCGCACCACGTACAGTGTGGCGAGTCTGTGTACGAGTGTGACAACCTGTTGCTTTGTACCGGTTCTGAAACCTTCATTCCACCTATTCCCGGCTTGGAGAACGTGCCTTATTGGACACATCGTCAGGCTCTTGACAACAAGGAGGTACCGGCGTCACTGGCTATTGTAGGCGGTGGTGTCATCGGTATGGAGTTTGCCTCATTCTTCTGCAGTCTGGGCGTAAAAGTAACTGTCATTGAGATGCTTGACGAAATATTGGGCGGTATGGACCGTGAACTCTCCAGCCTGCTTCGTGCCGAATATGCCAAACGGGGCATCTGTTTTATGCTCAGCACCAAAGTGACGGGTGTGGAACCGATCGAAGGGGGCATCTCCGTACATTATGAAAATGCAGAGGGTGTAGGAGCAGTAGAGGCTGAACGGCTGCTGATGAGTGTGGGCCGCCGACCGGTAACGAAAGGATTCGGACTGGAGAACCTCGACCTGAAGAGAGGCGAACGGGGTAACATCTGCGTAGACGCACAGATGCAGACTTCGCTGCCTGGTGTCTATGTCTGTGGCGACCTGACCGGTTTCTCCCTGTTAGCACATACCGCCGTGCGTGAAGCCGAAGTTGCCGTCCATGCCATATTGGGCAAGACAGATGCCATGAGCTATCGGGCTATCCCCGGTGTGGTCTATACCAATCCCGAAATCGCCGGCGTAGGCGAGACGGAGGAATCGCTGCAACGCAAAGGAGTGACCGACTATCGGGTAGTGAAGCTGCCTATGGCCTATAGCGGTCGGTTTGTTGCCGAAAATGAGGGCGTGAACGGTGTCTGCAAGCTGATATTGGCCGGTGACGCTACCGTATTGGGTGCACATCTGCTGGGTAACCCGGCTTCAGAGATTATTGTAGCCGCAGGTATGGCGATAGAACTGCGCCTCAAAGCAGAAGAGTGGAAACGGATGGTGTTCCCTCATCCTACCGTAGGTGAGATTCTGAAAGAAGCTCTTTGATAACGTTTCCCGATATCCTTCTACCCATGAGACTATTGTGTTTGCTCTTGCTCCTGTTCGGTCTGTCTCTTGACGGATATGCCCAGTCGTCCACACTCTCGGCACGCCTTGACAGCGTGGTGAGCCGTCTGTTGCCAGAGGGGTCGCAAGTAGGTATCTGTGCGTACGACCTGGAGACGGATTGTCTTCTTTATGCCTATCAGGCAGACCAGTTGTCACGCCCGGCCTCGAACATGAAACTGCTGACGGCCATCACGGCATTGTCACATCCCCAAGGTGAAGAACCTTTCCGTACCGAGGTCTGGACTGACGGCATCCTGCAAAACGACACGTTGTTGGGCAATCTCTATGTGGTAGGAGGCATGGATCCTGAGTTCAACGATTCGTCCCTCGATTCGCTGGTCTCCCAGTTGGCACATCTTCCCCTGCATCGGATAGAGGGTGTCCTGTATGGCGATGTATCGCTGAAGGACTCCCTCTATTGGGGAGCCGGCTGGTCATGGGATGACACCCCCGAAGCATACCAGCCCTATCTGTCACCCCTGATGCTCCACAAAGGGGTGGTGGAACTGACAGTCAGGCCGACGGATGCAGGAGGGCCCGCAGCAGTGAGTTGCATTCCCTCCTCTACATATTATAGCATCCTCAATCAAACCCGGAGCCATACACCCCAAGCCGGTCGCTTCCGACTGACACGCAACTGGTTGGAGAATGGCAATCGGTTGATTGTCAGTGGAAATGTAACGAAAGAACGTACCTCTTCTATCAACCTCTATTCATCGGCAGACTTCTTCATGCACACACTGCGCCAGCGGCTGGAGGCTAACGGGGTAGAGTTTGCACATGCAGGATATGCCTTCCGCGAATGTGTGCGCGACTCGTCGGCAAAGCTGCTGCTCTGCTACGAAACCCCCATCCAGCCCATACTGAACCAACTGATGAAGGAGAGTGACAACCTCAATGCCGAAGCCTTGCTCTATCGGCTGGGATGGCATAGCTCCGGCCACCGGCACGTATCTGCCCAAGAGGGACTGGACGCTGTGCGTGCCCTTATCAGAGAGATGGGATTGCGCCCCGAACGATATAAGCTGGCCGATGGTTGCGGCCTCTCCAACTACAACTACGTTTCCCCCCGTCTGTTGGTCGCCTTCCTGCGCTATGCACATGCACACCCCTCGCTGTTTGCCCGCCTCTACGAGTCGCTCCCCGTAGGAGGGACAGACGGCACCTTGGAATTTCGCATGAGACGGGGTACACGCTCCTATCGCAACGTACATGCCAAGACCGGCACCATTACAGGCATCAGTACCCTATCGGGGTATCTGCGTCGTGCCAACGGACATCTGACGGCCTTTTCCATCATGAATCAGAATGTGCTTTCCGCCCGAGAAGCCAGGACCCTGCAGGATGCCATTTGCGACGAACTGATTCGCTGATACCTATATAGTTGAAAAATCCTAAAAATTACGACCCGACATGATATTGATTGCAGACAGTGGATCGACCAAAACAGACTGGTGTGTGATTCAAGAGGGAAAGTCCTTGATGACCTTCCAAACCAAAGGTATGAATCCTTTCTTCCAGACAGCGGAAGAGCGGATAGACATGTTACGACAGGAGGTACTTCCCCGATTGCCGCAAGCGGACGTGGAGGCCATCTACTTCTATGGTGCAGGCTGCACGCCGGAGAAGTGTATGGAGGTCAGGTCGTCGTTACAACAGTGCATCGGTCAGGAAGAAGCCTCTTTACCGACGGGCGGACGGGTGATAGAGGTCAGCAGCGACATGCTAGGGGCTGCCCGGGCGTTGTGCGGACAGCAGAAGGGCATTGCCTGTATTCTGGGGACCGGTTCCAACTCCTGCTTGTACGATGGCCGGCAGATACAAACCAACGTGTCTCCATTGGGCTTCATCTTGGGAGACGAAGGCAGCGGAGCGGTATTGGGCAAACTGCTGGTGGGAAGTTTGCTGAAGGGCCAACTGACAGCGGGATTGAAAGAGGAGTTCCTGCATCGGTATGACCTGACACCTGCCGACATCATCGAGCGGGTGTACCGTCGTCCTTTCCCCAACCGTTTTCTGGCCTCTTTATCCCCCTTCTTGGCTGCGCATCTGGATGATTCCACTATCCGTCGTCTGGTGCTGGATGCCTTTACGGCCTTCATACAACGCAACGTGATGCAATACGACGATTATACAACGCTGCCTGTCCATTTCTGCGGTTCCATTGCCTTCTACTATCGCGCGTTGCTGGCCGAAGCGGTCGAACGGCAAGGACTGACGCTGGGACACATCGTGCAAAGCCCCCTCCCGGGACTGGTTACGTATCATACTGCATCCGTCTCCCTCGGCCAACCGTAACGAATCAAACTACATACAAACAACTGCTATGACAAAGAACTTTACGAAAATCACTGAACAGCCTTCGCTGTACGACCATCTGGAAAAGAAACCGATACGTCAACTTTTAGAAGAAATTAATGCAGAAGACCAGAAAGTAGCATACGCCGTACAGCAGGTCATCCCGCAGATAGAACGGTTGGTGACGCAAGTCGTGCCTCGGATGCAGCAAGGTGGCCGCCTCTTCTACATCGGGGCAGGCACCAGCGGGCGGTTGGGTGTGCTGGATGCTTCGGAAATTCCTCCCACCTTCGGTATGCCCTCCACCCTGGTGGTAGGCGTGATAGCCGGCGGTGAGAAGGCTTTGCGTTGTGCGGTAGAGAATGCCGAGGATGATGTCCGGCAAGGATGGGTCGAACTGCAGGATCATGGCATATCCTCCTGCGATACGCTGGTTGGCATTGCCGCTTCGGGTACTACCCCTTACGTCATCGGTGCACTGCACGAAGCCCGTCGGCGAGGCGTGCTGACGGCTTGCATCACCAGCAACCCAGGTTCCCCGCTGGCCGATGAAGCCGACGTGCCGATAGAGGTGGTGGTGGGGCCGGAATATGTGACAGGCAGTTCGCGCATGAAGTCGGGCACGGCGCAGAAGATGATTCTCAACATGATATCCACCACCCTGATGATTCGGTTGGGGCGTGTACGTGACAACCGCATGGTGAACATGCAGCTGACCAATCACAAGCTGATAGAGCGAGGTACACGCATGATTGCTGACGAATTGGGAATGCCCTTCGACAAGGCACAGGCCCTGCTGCTGATGCACGGGTCGGTGGAACGGGCCATTGAAGCCGCCCGTCAGTCGACGATACTATCCAATATCAAGTCGAATGTCAGAACCGAATAGCCTGTGATGCTGTTGTAACCGCTTTCTCCATAGGCGCTCTGCCAAGGGATGTAGAGCATCCAGCGTTCACCCGTGCGCATCAGTTGCAGGGCTGCTATCCAGCCGCTGATATTCTCTGTGACATAGGATGTATAGTAGGAGTCAAAAGCGGTCGGCTCGCGACCGGGAGGCAAGGGGATGACAGGATCGGTAGCTCCATAGCCCGTAAAATTACCGTCAAAGGAGTCTCCGTTGATGTCTGTACCATAGTAAAAGGTATTCACCCTCGAACGATAACCGGTATAGAGCGGACGCTCGCCGTCGGGATTGGCCACCAGTTTCCGGCAGTAGACGTACTGCTGTCCGGCCGTAGTGCTTGCAGTAGTAGGGATGGCATAGAGCTTGCCCAGCTGCATGTTGTCGGCTGCCTCTCCCGTTGCCACATAGTTCTCTCCCGTTGCCACATGGAGGGAATCCGCAAATGCCTGGTTGCGCTCCTGCCAATTATCGTACTTGGTAGCCTCTTCCACTTCATCGCATGCTACAAACAGAAGTGCCATCAGGCCAAAAGCAAAGAGAATCTTCTTCATCTGTTGAATCTTAATAATTTAAGTTTCGCAAGCTTTAGACTTGCGAAACTTGTGGGATATTATTCCATTCTATCTGATTACTGCAACTTCTTGAGCAGCGACGTGATGCTGACGCGGTCGGCAATGATGCTGTCCAGACTGCTGATGGGGACCCGCTCCTGCTCCATGGTGTCGCGGTTGCGCAGGGTGACGCAGTTGTCCTCCAGCGTCTGATGGTCTACCGTCACGCAGTAGGGTGTTCCGATGGCATCCTGACGGCGGTAGCGCTTGCCGATGGAGTCTTTCTCGTCGTACTGGCAGTGGAAGTGGAACTTCAGCGAGTCGATGATTTCGCGGGCCTTTTCAGGCAGACCGTCTTTCTTCACCAACGGCATCACAGCCAGCTTCACAGGAGCCAGTGCGGCAGGCAGCTTCAGCACGACGCGCGTCTCGCCGTTCTCCAGTTTCTCCTCCTGATACGAAGCCGACATCACGCTGAGGAACATGCGGTCTACGCCAATCGAGGTCTCGATGACATACGGTGTATAGCTCTCGTTGGTTTCCGGGTCGAAGTACTTGATGTTCTTGCCCGAGAACTTCTCGTGCTGCGACAAGTCGAAGTTCGTACGGCTGTGGATGCCCTCTACCTCCTTGAAGCCGAAGGGCATCAGGAACTCGATGTCGGTAGCGGCATTGGCATAGTGGGCCAGCTTCTCGTGGTCGTGATAGCGATAGTGGTCGTCGCCGAATCCCAGAGCCTTGTGCCACTTCAGGCGCGTCTCTTTCCACTGCTTGAACCACTCCAGTTCGGTGCCCGGCTTCACGAAGAACTGCATCTCCATCTGCTCGAACTCACGCATACGGAAGATGAACTGGCGGGCTACAATCTCGTTACGGAAGGCCTTTCCTATCTGTGCGATACCGAAGGGAACCTTCATACGCCCCGTCTTCTGCACGTTCAGGTAGTTCACGAAGATGCCTTGTGCCGTCTCGGGTCGAAGGTAAATCTTCATCGAGCCGTCGGCTGTCGATCCCATTTCGGTAGAGAACATCAGGTTGAACTGACGCACCTCCGTCCAGTTGCGTGTGCCACTGATGGGGCATACAATCTCCTCGTCCAGGATAATCTGGCGCAGTTCGTTCAGGTCGGGGCCGGCATTCATGGCATCGCTGTAACGCTGGTGCAGGGCATCGCGTTTCTGCTGCTGCTCCAGCACACGTGCATTGGTGCTGCGGAACTGTGCTTCGTCAAAAGCCTCTCCGAAGCGTTTGCGGGCCTTGGCCACCTCTTTCTCTATCTTCTCGTCATACTTGGCTATCTGGTCCTCTATCAGCACATCGGCGCGATAGCGTTTTTTCGAGTCGCGGTTGTCTATCAAGGGGTCATTGAAGGCATCTACGTGTCCGCTGGCCTTCCAGATGGTGGGGTGCATGAAGATGGCCGAGTCGATACCTACAATATTTTCGTGCAGCAGTACCATGCTTTGCCACCAGTACTGCTTGATGTTGTTCTTCAGTTCTACTCCCATCTGTCCGTAGTCGTACACGGCTCCTAGTCCGTCATAAATCTCACTGCTGGGGAATACGAAGCCGTACTCCTTGCAATGGGAAACCAGCTTCTTGAAAACGTCTTCTTGTGCCATTTTTCTCTTATATAATTATGATTCAAATTCGTTGCTATGCCCCTTCTCGGGCAAAATCGCCACAAAGATAGCGTTTTATCTCTTTACTCGTTCAAAAAGTATCTGATTTATACTGAAAAGATTCAAAGATTCCCTCTATCTGTCGGCAAGCGGCTCTATCCGGAAGGCTTCTGCCTCACGCCGGAGGGGGTAGTTGCCGCGCAGTTGTTCAAACTGTTCGGGGTGTGCCTTCAATGCTTCGCTGTCGCGACGCGGGTCGTACATCTGCAGGGTGGCATCGGCAGCCGATGCTGCCCGAATCAGGGGCGAGGCCGGCGGCGGAGGCGCGATGGTGTAGTGTGCATCTACGTGGAAGAAACGGCAGAGGGCATCGAGCGACATGCGGGTGGCGTTGGCCTTTCCGTCAGCCGAATAGCCGGCGATGTGCGGCGTACCTACCAGCACCTGCTGCAACAGAGTGCGGTCGATGTCGGGTTCCCTCTCCCACACATCAATGATGGCATCCGAGAGCCGCCCTTCGTCCAAGGCCCGCCGAAGGGCCTCTGTCTCGACCACCTCGCCACGCGACGTGTTGATGAGCAACGGTTTCCGTTTCAGCGTATGGAAGAAAGCCTCATTGGCCAGGTGCCAGGTACGATAGCCCCCCTCCCGGCAGAGCGGGACGTGGAAAGTCAGGATGTCGCAACAGGCGGCCAGCTCCGATAGCGGCCGGAAAGCGGCTCCACCCTCCCGCGCCTCGCGGGGAGGGTCGTTCAGCAGCACCGTCATGCCCAGCTCTGCCCCCATCCGTGCCACCCGACTGCCTACATGTCCCACACCGACCACGCCCAACGTCAGTCCCTGTAACTGCCTGCCGCGCACCTGTTGCCACAGGTAGAGCGACGAGCGTACATACTGCTCTACCGAGGCGGCATTGCATCCGGGTGCATTGGTCCAGGTGATGCCTGCCCGCTGGCAATAGTGCGTATCAATGTGGTCGAAACCGATGGTGGCGGTAGCGATGAAGCGTACCTTGCTGCCGGCCAGCAACTGTTCGTCGCAGCGGGTTCGGGTACGTATCATCAAGGCATCGGCATCGCGTACCAGCTGGGGCGTGAAGGCGGCTCCCGGCACGAAAAGTACCTCGTCGGCTATCTGTCCGATGGCTTCGCGTACAAAGGGAATCTTATCGTCTACTACAACTTTCATACTCTTTCCTCCTCAGAAAAATCGTGCAAACTTACGCATAAATTCAGATATCCTTATTAGCTTCTATTTTCGTTATTGTATCTTCTTTTGAAAGAGTTTCATAGTGTTTGCTTATCCATTGGCTTAAGTTGTTTGTCTCCCTTTAATAGTACTTCAGCTTCTTCTTGAGAAAAATTCCCATTTTTTATTTTCTCCGCTATTTCTACACGATTTTTAATCTCATCTGTTTTGTGAATTGCAGGACGAAAAAATGAAGCAGCAAATCCTGCCAACAAAGCAGTTAAAGTTCCCGAAATGTTAATTTTTTCACAAATGAGCAACAAGTTATCTATTATGCCGCCCTCGTTTTTTGCTTCAACCCTTACTGAGATTTCACATTCTACATACTTTTGCAACTCACATATAGCTTTCAGCAAATATCTTTCTGCTTCATTGTGAATTTTGGCATCCATTGTATGCGGTACATCGCCTGCAATAAAATAATGCAATTGAAAATCTAAGCAAATGTTTTGAGCAGCCATACGTATTACTATTACTTTAATCTAACTTGGAAATTCAGTTTGAATGACAATGTTCCATCTGCCTCTTTTACAATAGTAGCATATTCATGACGAGTTGTACTTGAACGTTCCAAATATGCATTTGAAAATAAATAATCCTCAAATCTATTGCGGTCATAGAAGTGATAACAAAGTATCTCACCATCCTTTTTCACTACCAAATAGCCACCATTGGCGTCAAACTTACCACTCCATGCTGTTGCCGGCATCATACCCAATGCAGCCGAAGTTAATAGGTGCTTGATTTTATAGGCATAGAAAGGAGAGGCCTGTTCTACATCATATTTCAACGGATTGGTTTCTGTAATCTTTTCCGCCAATTCTTTTAATGTTGAAACGCCAGAATTCAGTTGCTCCAATAATAAGTTTGCAATAATCGCGGGCAAATCGCCATCAAGCATGACAAGGTTGTTTCGGAATGTGGAATTATCCACTTTCTCGAATACCAATGATGCGCCTTTCTTCTTTATGGCATTCACTCTTTCAATAACTTTATTACGTTTGGGATTGATGGAATTGATTGCTGTTATTTCACCATCTGAGAAATCAACACCGGTTACCTTAAAGGTAAAATTGGTGGCTTTACTTGCGTTCAACAATGTCGAATCACCTCCTAATTGAGACTTAATGCTGAATCCCATTTCGGAGTTGATTTTTGTTCTGCGGTCGTGCAATATGATTCTAATATCTGTCTTATCAGAAGATTTTGCCTTTAACGAATGGCAATAAATGCTGTTCATGAAAACTTCTATTTGAGGTGTTCCGAAGGCTCCGTCATTTTCATTTATGGCTTTCAACAGATTCTCTGCTTCGACAAGGAATACCAATGCAGGAATACGCAGCAATTCCTCACCTGTCGGTGTCTGAATTACTACGTCTTTATCTTGCAGTCTGTAATTATAGTTTCCGTCTTTCTCTTGACGAAGAATCATAATAATTGGGTAGAACAGGTCTTGAATTTTATTCAGATTTTGGTCACCTGCATATACTTTCCCTTCTCCCAATAATTTGAGCAATGCGTATATTTCACTCCATTCTCCTTTATTTCCTATCAGTGCCATATTG
Organism: Bacteroides sp.; assembly: GCA_051875915.1. Lineage (GTDB taxonomy): Bacteria > Bacteroidota > Bacteroidia > Bacteroidales > Bacteroidaceae > Bacteroides. The sequence continues at coordinate 2,381 of JBJEHI010000037.1, read as the reverse complement.
AATAGATTTTGATAGGTTTATTCTTTTAATGATTTCTTCAGCTGTTGCTTGAATTGCAGGAACAGCAACCGAATTCCCGAACTGTTTGTATGCAGATGCATCAGCAACCCCGATTATAAAATTATCCGGGAAACCTTGCAAACGAGCCCATTCTCTCGGAGTCATTCTGCGTAAACCGTCTCGATTTATTTCTCCCTTAATGTTGGTAACAGGTGTGAAATCTTTAAGACGTGTATCAATAACAAGATTACGTTCTCTTCCCATACCTCCAACAACAATGGCATTTGCTACTCCGTTATCTGGAATGATTTCATAACCGAAACCATTGCCTTTGGCTGCGTGTCTCTCCTTGTGTGCCACAAGGGTTTTTACATATTGAGTGGATAAATAGTATTTGGCAGAAACAGTATGTTCTTCTTTAATATCAGCGAATGTCTTGGCCTTATCTGTCGGTGACGGATATGTGAATTCGTTTACATTCTGGTCTTTTCTGAAGCCAACTATATAAACTCTTTCTCGATGTTGCGGTACACCGAAATTCATAGCATTCACTATTTGAGGGTCAGGAACATAGTAATCCAAATCTTCCCTTAAAACCTTTAATATAGTCTGAATGGTCTTCCCTTTATCATGAATGAGTAATCCTTTGACATTTTCCAAGAAGAATGCTTTAGGACGCTTACGACGGATGATTTCAGCCACATCAAAGAACAGCGTACCTCGCGTCTCTTCAAACCCCAATCTTTTACCGGCTAAAGAAAAAGCTTGGCAGGGGAATCCTGCACACAAGATGTCAAAATCGTCTGGTATAAATGCTTTGGTGGTTTCTTTGGTAATATCACCGAAAGGAACTTCACCATAATTCAAAAGATATGTCTTTTGAGCTTGTACATCCCATTCTGAAGAAAACACACATTTACCTCCAAGATTCTGCATTGCCATTCTGAATCCACCAATACCGGCAAACAAATCTATGAATGTAAATTGAGGATTCTCTTTCGGCAGAAAAGGGACAGAGAATAAATCTGAGAACAATGAATATTGAACACTTACATCCGACACGCCATTGGTTTCAACGGTCTTTTGATGAACATTGTATATATCCTCTATCAATCCTTCGGCTTTGTTCTCATAGGGCTTGGCATATTTATATCCTTGATTATGGAGATAATGAGATACTATCGCCATTTGTTCCTCAAACGGTATAATCGTTCCATCCTCATTCAATGAATGGGGACCATACATCTGCATCGATACTTTGCTACCGCCACACATTTGTGTAATGGCGATTTTATCGGTCGCTTTTGTTTTAGCGTTCATATAGTTCAAAATTCTATTTAAGCATTTATCGGATTCTTTGGTTATTTCTGTTTCCCAAAACCGAAAGACTGTCCAACCTTGTGCTTTCAATTATTCATTTACCTCTTTGTCTCTCCTGATGTTCCGTTCAATCTTGGAATGCCAAAAATCACAATTACTTTTATGGTCGTTTTCCGTTCATCTCAATTTCTTCCATGCCAAAACTTTCCATCGCAAAATATCGCAATTCTCATTTTGCGAATAACAAAGTCCGGTTTTCCAAAGACTGTTTTATCATTCTTCCGATATCTGACACCGGCATTCCACAACAATTTACCAAACAAAAGTTCAAGTTTGGTACCCTTCCCTTTGTTTGCCGACATATTCTTATATCGTTGTTCTTTTGTCAAGCGGTCCATTATCTTTCTTGTTTTGAAAGCGGTATATACCACATCCAAGGTACAAAAGTACTTATTTAATTTGAAATTGAGGGTCTGCTTTGCCGACAAACATAAAAATGCATTGTTATTTTATCGTGAAACATTCAATTATCCCGACTTCGGAGGGATAAGTTCGCGGAATGCTGCAAGGTTTTCGGGAGTAATCCGAAAGGTTTTGAATAACTCAAAACATACCTTGCCATATTCCTGCGAACATCAAATTTGAAGCGGCTCCATTTATTTCGAGCGGCTGAAAACATACCTTGCTGCATTCTGAAGAACACAAGCCCGAAGTTACAATTCATAATTTATAAATGGCAGAATTGCCATTGCATCAGCAAACAATACGGCGGTTTGTCAAACTTGTAGACAATAAAACCGTATGGCTCGCATGTGTGCCTGTCGTATAGCCGTCAGGTCAGCTGACCGACTGGTCTGTGGATCTCCAAATCTTTATTATATTTGCGAGTAAAATCGCTTAATATGTATTGACATTCAATTTGTTAGTGCAACCACGAAAATCTTTCAATGTCAAGAATCAAAGTAATGGGATAGTAACGAAACCATGTCATTTCTTGGCTTTTCATGGCTCTACCGATATTGTCCGTGGTTGAGAGGCAGGACGGCTAACCGAATATCTGG
>JBJEHI010000036.1:0-68494 GCA_051875915.1 Bacteroides sp. | reverse complement strand
TCCATATATTCCGTAGTGTTCAACGTTTACTTTCGTTTCTTTGTTGTATCTTTGGACAATATAAATAATAGTATGGTATCAATGAATGTAAAGTCTCTTTTCAGTATGTTTGTGCTGGCTGTCACGGTATCGGCAGCTGTAGCAGCCGATCGCGAAACGCTTTTGAACAGCCATTGGCAGTTCTATCTGACGGATCCTATCACACAAGTGCAACCCATCGTCCGTGTGGCCGACACACTCTGGCAGGACGTGTGCTTGCCACACGACTGGAGCATACGTATGCCATTCCGCCGCGATGCCGCTCCCGGTAACGATGGTGGTTACCTCCCTGGTGGAGTGGGGTGGTATCGCACCGTATTGCATAGAGCACAGCATCCGGACGGACGGGTAGTGAAGCTCTACTTCGAGGGCGTTTATGAGCGGTCGGAAGTGTATGTCAACGGTCAGTTGGCCGGTGGGCATCCTTACGGATATACCTCTTACTTTGTCGATGTCACTTCGTTTCTCAGACAGGGTGACAACGAAATACTGGTGAAGGCAGACAATTCCAACCAGAAGAATTGCCGTTGGTATTCAGGGTCGGGCATCTACCGCAATGTCTGGCTGGTAGAGACGGCTGATGTGCGGATAGCCGACTGGGGAATAGGAATCCAGACCCCCGATCTTCATACCGCCCTCATTTCGATAGAGACAGAAAACACCTCGAACAGGGTGCGCACCCTTCAGGTGGAGGCCGAGGTCGAGGGCATCAGACAGTCAACCAGCATCCGGCTGACACCCCGAAAGCGGGAGCGGGTGAACCTGACCCTTCGGGTGCCGCAGGCAAAACCTTGGTCGGTTGAATCTCCTACACTCTATACCGCCCGCGTTACGGTGAAGGAGAAGGGCAGGTGCATCGACCGTGTGGAGCAACCGTTCGGATTCCGAACCATCAGCTACACGGCATCCGATGGTTTCCGCCTGAACGGGCAACCGTTGGTGCTGAACGGAGGATGCATCCATCATGACAACGGCATTTTGGGAGCTGCTGCCTACGATCGTGCCGAGAGGCGGAAGGCCGAACTGCTGAAGAAAGCCGGATTCAACGCGGTGCGAACATCACACAATCTGCCCTCCGAGGCCTTCTTGCAGGCTTGTGACGAGATTGGACTGCTGGTGATAGATGAGGCTTTCGACGGATGGCGTGATGCCAAGAACAGCCACGACTATCATCTGCTGTTCGATGAGTGGGCGGAGAAGGATGCCGCAGCCATGGTGTTGCGCGACCGAAACCATCCCTTCGTCTTCTGCTGGAGTATAGGTAACGAAATCATGGAACGCAAGAAACCGCAGGCGGTGAAGGATGCCCGCATGTTGGCCAAGGTGTGCAAGTCCATAGACCCCACACGACCGGTCACCCAGGCATTGGCTTCGTGGGACTCGGATTGGGAGATCTATGACCCGCTGGCTGCCGAACATGATATCGTGGGGTACAACTATCTGATTCAGAAAGCTGAAGACGACCACCGCAGGGTACCCGAGCGGGTGATGATGCAGACCGAATCGTACCCGAAGGACGCATGGGAAAGCTATCGGACGACCCGAGGCCATCCTTACGTCATCGGTGACTTTGTGTGGACGGCCATTGACTACATCGGTGAGTCGGGCATCGGGCGTTATTATTACGAGGGTGATGTGGAGGGCGAACACTTCCACCGTCCGCTTTATCCTTGGCACGCTGCCTACTGCGGCGATATCGATTTGACAGGTGTGCGCAAGCCCGTCAGCCATTACCGCTCGATGCTTTGGAACGCTGAGGGTGAAAAGCTCTACCTGGCCGTGCGTGAGCCCGACGGCTATCATGGGAAGATACAGACTACCATGTGGGGCACGTGGCCTACTACGCAGAGTTGGAACTGGCCCGGCCACGAGGGCAAGCCGATAGAGGTAGAGGTCTATTCGCGTTATCCTCAGGTACGGCTCTATCTGAACGGTCGGCTGCTTGGCGAGCAACAGACGGCAGAGATGAAGGCCACTTTTGTGGTTGCCTACGCGCCGGGCACGTTGCTGGCCGAAGGGATAAAGGATGGAAAGGTGGTGGAAACAACCCAAGTCAAGAGTGCCGGAGAGGCGTCGGACATTCGGTTGACAGCAGATAGAAGTGTCATGGATGCCGATGGACAGGACCTGTCGTTCATCCTCATTGAGTGTGTTGATGCCGAGGGGAATGTCGTGCCTACGGCACAGCACCTCCTGACGGTATCAGTGGAAGGAAGTGCATCGCTGGTAGCGCTGGGAAATGCGGACATCAAGGAGGAGGCTCCCTACTATGACGCAACCCATCCGCTCTGGAATGGGCGTGCGTTGGCGGTGGTGCGCAACAATGGCTGTGCGGGGAAAGCCGTTCTCCATGTCGATATGACGACTTCTGCCGGCAATAAGGTGAGCCGTACGTTGCAACTTAGCAGCAGGAGGCAGAAATAAAGATGCTCGCCGAAATCAATCCTAAACTTGTATCAGTCCTATCCTTAGGTTGATTCAGTCGTATACTGAGCTTATTTCAGTCGTATACTTAGTTACCGTTCACCGTTCGGTGAACAGTCGTTCGCCCTACGGTGAACGAGCGTTCATCACTCGGTGAACAAGCGTTCACCCTTCGGTGAACGGTAGTTAACCATAGGACTGAAACAACCTGACCATAGGAGTGAATGTATCTCTTCATAGGACTGAAGGAACGTCACTCCCTAAGTGTCTTCGTCCGACGGAGGGAGCAGAAGGTGTTCGCAGTACCTCCCCGAGGAGGTGAAAAGAGGAAAAAAAGGCGAAGGTGTTTCCCGTCTCGTGGAAAATGCCTAACTTTGCATTCGTGATAGCGATTCTTTAAATTATTGTAAATCAAAAGTTTGATGTATAGTAATTGATGGATGCTATCCTAAAGGACAATTTTGTAACTCAAGTTTCGCATTTACATAAACAGATGGAAACAAATAAGCCAAGTGAATTGTTCGATAGGTGTAGGGGCGGAACATCTTCCGCCCACGGCCGTACGATAGCGGGTTTAGGGCGCAAAATGTTGCGCCCCTACAGTTATAACAGACATTCTATCAATCTGCTGATGTAAAAACGAAACTTAAATTTTGCAACCTCAAACAGAGCATGTAGATGAAAAAGAGTGATAGACTTCAAGGCGAGTGCCGTCATCAAGGGCTGACTCAGGAAGAGGTGCGTTGCCGTCGCGAAGCGTATGGCGCGAATCTGCTCACCCCTCCTCGTCGTCCCTCGATGTGGCGGCTCTATCTGGAGAAGTTTGACGACCCTGTGGTACAAATACTGCTGGTGGCAGCCCTGCTGTCATTGGTCATCTCTGTGGTGGAGAACGAGTATGCCGAAACCATCGGCATCATCGTAGCCATTCTGCTGGCTACAGGCATCGGTTTCCTGTTCGAGTACGATGCCAACCGGAAGTTTGACCTGTTGAATGCGGTGGGAGAGGAGACGCCGGTCAAGGTGATGCGCGACGGAAAAGTGCAGGAGGTGCCTCGGCGTGACATTGTAGTAGACGACATCGTCCTGCTGGACACGGGCGAAGAGGTGCCTGCCGACGGCTGTCTGCTGGAGGCGGTAGCCCTGCAGGTGAACGAGTCCAATCTGACTGGCGAGCCGGTGGTGATGAAGAGTGTGCGCGAGGCCGACTTCGATCCGGATGCCACCTATCCGACCAACCGCCTGCTGCGAGGAACCACTGTGGTCGACGGACATGCCATGATGCAGGTGGAGGCGGTAGGCGATGCCACAGAGATAGGGCATGTGGCCCGGCAGAGTACCGAGCAACCGATGGCACCCACTCCGTTGAACATCCAGCTGACCCGACTGGCCAATTGGATTGGTCGCATCGGATTCTCCGTAGCCGCTCTGGCTTTTGTGGTGCTGATGGTGAAGGATGTGTTCCTGGTTTATGACTTTTCCTCTTTCCATTCGTTGCACGATTGGCTGCCTGTGCTGAACGATACGCTGAAATACTTTATGATGGCCGTGACATTGATAGTGGTAGCTGTGCCCGAGGGGTTGCCGATGAGTGTCACACTCAGTCTGGCGCTGAACATGCGACGGATGCTCTCGACCAACAACCTGGTGCGGCGGATGCACGCTTGCGAGACGATGGGGGCTATCACCGTCATCTGTACGGACAAGACGGGTACCTTGACGCAGAACCTGATGCAGGTACACGAGGCCTGTTTCTACGGACAGAAAAAGGCGGACAAGGGTGCTGTTGAACCGATACGTACAGAGGTAGCCGAAGGAATAGCCGTGAATACGACGGCCTTTTTGGAAGAAAGCAACTCTGACGAACCGGTGAAAGGGGTAGGAAATCCTACCGAAGTGGCACTGTTGCTGTGGCTGCGTCAGCAGGGGCAGGACTACCTCTCCTTGCGGACACAGGCCGAGATTGTGGAGCAGCTGACCTTTTCGACCGAACGTAAATTCATGGCTACGATGGCCCGTTCTGCCGTGTCAGGTAAGCAGATGCTCTATGTGAAGGGGGCTCCCGAAATCGTGTTGGATATGTGCGGTGAGGTGCTGACGTCCGACGGCCGGGCAGCGGTGGACAGCTATCGGCCGGATATAGAGCAGCGTCTGTCCGACTATCAGCAGATGGCGATGCGTACCTTGGGATTTGCCTGCAAGGAGGTATCCTCTTCCAGTCGATTGGACAACGAACTGCAAGGACTGACATTCTTGGGAATAGCGGCCATCAGCGACCCTGTACGTCCGGATGTACCCGAGGCGGTGCGTCAGTGTCAGGAGGCAGGGATATCCGTCAAGATTGTGACAGGCGATACCCCTGGCACGGCCACGGAGATAGCCCGGCAGATAGGGCTGTGGCAGGAGGGTGAGGATGAGCGCAACCGAATGACAGGAGCGGAGTTTGCCGCGCTGAGTGACCAGGAGGCACTGGAGCGGGTGGGTGGCCTGAAGGTGTTGTCGCGTGCCCGTCCCTCGGACAAGCAACGGCTGGTGCAGCTGTTGCAGCAACGGGGAGAGGTGGTGGCTGTCACCGGTGACGGGACTAACGATGCACCGGCCTTGAACCATGCGCAGGTAGGGCTCTCTATGGGGACAGGCACTTCGGTGGCCAAGGAAGCCAGCGACATCACGTTGCTGGACGATTCGTTCCGCAGCATCGGGGCAGCTGTCATGTGGGGACGCTCGCTCTATAAGAATATACAGCGGTTCATCCTGTTCCAGCTCACCATTAACTTGGTAGCACTGTTCATTGTATTGCTGGGTTCGCTGGTGGGGACGGCCCTGCCATTGACTGTGACCCAGATGCTATGGGTCAACCTGATTATGGATACGTTTGCTGCCTTGGCCTTGGCTTCTGTTCCGCCCAGCCATCGTGTGATGCACGACCGTCCCCGTCGCAGTGCGGACTTTATCATCACCCCCTCCATGTGTGGCATGATAGTGGGGGTAGGACTCTCCTTCTCTTGCCTGCTGATGGGTATGCTGCTCTACTTCGGACAGTTGCCCGGCGGATTGAACAGCTATCGGCTGACCCTTTTCTTCACCATCTTTGTCCTGTTGCAGTTCTGGAATCTGTTCAATGCCCGTGCATTCGGTTCTACGGATTCGGCTTTCAAAGGGCTCTTGCATTCGTATGGCATGGTGCTGGTTCTGTTGGCCATTCTGATAGGTCAGGTGCTGATTGTGCAGTGGGGAGGAAGCGTGTTCCGCACAGTCCCGTTGGATGTCCGTACCTGGTTGCTGCTGTTGCTTGTCACCTCGCCTGTGCTTTGGGTGGGCGAGATTGTTCGTTTGATTCAACGTCTTCGTAAACGATGAAACAGATACTGCATCCCTCTGCTGCCACTCTGGCTGTGGCTACCATCGGCTTTTTCGACGGCGTGCATCGGGGCCATCGCTACCTGATAGAGCAGGTGTGCAAGGTGGCTGCGGAGCGCGGTCTGTCGGCGGCAGTTGTCACCTTCCCGATTCATCCCAGGCGGGTGATGCAGGCTGGTTTCCGTCCTCAATTGCTGACAACCTGCGATGAAAAGGTGCGTCTGTTGGAGCGTACAGGGATAGATGCCTGCATCATGATGGACTTTACACCCCAGCTGGCTGTGCTTTCGGCACGCGAGTTCATGACCCTGTTGAAGGAGCAGTACCGTATTGAGGCACTGGTCATCGGCTACGACCATCGCTTTGGCCACAACCGCACCGAAGGGTTTGCCGAATACATGACGTACGGTCGCGAATTGGGCATGGAGGTACTACCCGCGCGCGCGTACTATTTAAATAGGTCGGAAGAGCAGGGCGCGAGTAGCGATGTCAGCTCTTCAGGCATCCGCAGGCTGCTGCAGGCAGGCGACGTGGAGGAGGCGGCACAGGCATTGGGCTACCGCTATTTCCTGCAAGGCAGGGTGGTCGGTGGCTATCGGGTAGGGCATCGCATCGGCTTTCCTACGGCCAACCTTTGTGTGGACAATCCAGACAAGCTGATTCCTGCAGACGGGGTATATGCCGTCTGGGCAGACGTGGACGGGCAGCGCTATGGCGGCATGTTGTGTATCGGGACGCGGCCTACGCTGGCCAATGGCTCCGAGCGCAGCATCGAGGTGCATCTGTTCGATTTTCAGGCCGACATCTACGAGCGTCCTCTCACCCTTTCGTTTGTCCAGCGTACGCGCGACGAGCAGAAGTTTGCTTCGGTAGACCTTTTGGTGGCGCAGCTTCATCGCGACGAATGTGAAATACGGGCCCTTTTACAGCGGTAATAGGCCCTGTTTTCTCTATTTTTATCGTTTTGCGGACGATATTTATTGAATTTCGATAAATATTTTCTGTTTTTCTTTGTGGATTCAAAAATAATGCTTTCCTTTGCATATCGAAAAACGATAAATGATTATTGAAATACAAAAAAGAAAGGAGAAAAACAGTATGAAGACTTTGATTATGACAGTCGTTATGGCAGTAAATGCAATCGCAGGTGTTATCGCAGCCAACGTTGACAGCAAATTTGCTTATAATACCATCATGAACGAGCACCGGCAGGTGACGTCGAAGATTGTGTACAAGGTTGAGGCAGGTGGATATCTGAACGAACATCTGAAATATAACTTCGTGTATGACGATCAGAATCGGGTGGTACGCAAGGAGGCACTCCGTTGGGACAAAACCAAAAAAAGCTACGCCCCTTACTATTGCCTGGATTGCACCTATACAGAGGCGGGTGCAGAAGTGACCTGCTCGCGCTGGGATCGCAAGAGCAAATCGTATGTACAGGTTGAGAAGGTCGCCTATCAGAAACACGACGATGTGGTGGACTATCTGAGCAGTAAGTGATAAAACGTTTATAAACAGAAGACAAAAGAGTAGATAGGTTATGAAACAGGCATTGATGAGTGTTACGTTGCTGGTCTTGTCACTATCCACGGTGATGATGTTATTGATAGGTCTGACAACAACCGCTTGAGGATTGCGCGGAAAAGTGTATCTTTGCGGTCGCATACGGAAAACTGAATGATTGAGCGATGAAAACAGCGGTAAAATTGATATTGATTTACTTCTTGCTGCAACTGGCAGGAATGTTTACGGCCATGCCCTGTGCCATGTTGTACCTCTATCTGACGCAAGGTGTGCTGGATGCGGCGTTGGTGACAGAGTGTTCGCTGGCTCCCACTATGCTGCTCGGCTTCCTCTATATGGGGCTTTATCTGAAGTCGAAGGGCTATCTGGCAGACGATGGGCTGATGTATCAGCCGCTCACCCCGGGCTATCTGTTGTGGAGCCTGCTGGCGGGGGCAGCCTGTATCTACATCGTGAGTTGCCTGATGTCCTGGCTCACCTTCCTGCCCAATTGGATGGAGCAGACATTCGATGTGCTGCAGGCCGGTTGGTTGGGCGTCCTTTGCCTGACGTTGCTGGGCCCCGTGCTGGAGGAGCTCCTGTTTCGGGGGGCGGTGACCAAGGTGCTGTTGCAACGCTATCGCCCAGGTACAGCCATCCTGCTCTCAGGCCTGTTGTTCGGTCTGTTCCATATCAATCCGGCGCAGGTTGTCGGTGCGTGTCTGATAGGTTTCCTTTTGGCTTGGATTTATTACCAGACAGGTAGTGTGATACCGTGCATCCTGATACACGTCTTGAACAACAGTTTTTCTGTGTTCATGAATTGGGCCTATCCGGAGGTGGACGAACTGACTACGCTGCTCTCTCCTGCTGCGCTGTGGAGCGGCTTGTTGCTGATGCTTCTGTTGTTGGGAATTGCTTTGAAAAAGATGAATGGAAAAAATTTGAAGGTATGAAGAAAAGACTGAATGTGCTGTGTGTCATTGTGATGCTGGTGTTGGGATACTCTGTATTCGAGACCGGTTACTACTTTACCATCGGCTTGCGGGCCGGTTTCGATGCGGCTCGTCATGAGCAAACTGTCTCTCCCGAACAGTTGGACCGTTTGTCCAACATGAGGTACATCTCCGTCATGCCCGACGACCTTGGCGGATGGAAGGGACTTTTTGCCGACTCCGTTTATAACGAAAAGAGCGCATCGCATGTCCCTGTCACCTATTCGTCGCTGTTAGTAGGGGTGGACACCCAGTCGGACACCAAGCTGATGTGGGCCAGGGCACTGCTCTCGCTGCTGGTCATCGCCTTATACCTCTGTGCGTTGGAGCAGTTTGTAAGGTTGGTCGTCGCCATCAACCGTGGCGAGATATTCGGTTGGCGCAATGTGCGCCGTTTGCGTCATATCGGCATCGCCCTCATCCTCTCTTTCCTCTGCATCCTGGCTGCCAGCTACATAGATAAGTGGCAGGTAGAGCAGTGCCTTCAGATTCGAGGTTACCACCTCATTGTGGCAGATGCGGTGCAGGTGACCACCCTGATTATCGGTCTCTGTGCGTTGGTGGTGGGCGAAGTCTTTGCCATCGGATTGAAGATGAAGGAGGAACAGGAGCTGACGATTTGATTGAAGCGAAAGGAGATATAGCTATGATTATAGTAAACCTTGACATCATGATGGCCCGCAGGAAGATTTCGTTGGGCGAATTGGCCGAGAAGGTGGATATTACTCCTGCCAATCTGTCGATATTGAAGACTGGCAAGGCCAAGGCGGTCCGTTTTTCTACGCTGGAGGCTATTTGCCGGGTGTTGGATTGCCAGCCCGGCGATTTACTGGAGTATAAGGATGAAAGCGAGTAGGGGTGTAACTGCTGACTGAACGTAAGTTTTTTTAGAATATTTCAGATACACCTGCTAAAAAGCAGTCACTTCTGTCGTGCAGATAGGACAAAATTGTGTACATTTGCAGCACGAGTGATGCACTGTTTTTTGAATCCTTATACAATATATAATAGCTATGCATAAATTAATTGAAGAAATTGTTGCGAGGGCAAAAGCCAACCGCCAACGCATTGTCCTTCCTGAAGGTACGGAAGAACGTACATTGAAAGCTGCCAATCAGATTCTGACTGATGGAGTTGCAGACCTGATTATCTTGGGTAATCCCGACGAAATCAATGCTTGTGCCGAGAAATGGGGCTTGGGGAACATCAGCAAAGCCACCATTATCGATCCGGAGAATCATCCGAAGAAAGAGGAATATGCGCAACTGCTCTGCGAATTGCGCAAGAAGAAGGGTATGACCATCGAAGAGGCTCGCAAGCTGGTTCTCGACCCGCTTTATCTGGGCTGTCTGATTATCAAGAACGGTGATGCTGACGGCCAGTTGGCCGGTGCCCGCAATACGACCGGCAACGTGCTGCGTCCCGCCCTGCAGATTATCAAGACCACGCCGGGTATCACGTGTGTATCGGGTGCCATGTTGCTGCTGACACATGCTCCTGAGTATGGCAAGAACGGTGTGCTGGTGATGGGCGACGTAGCGGTGACACCTGCTCCCGATGCCGACCAGCTGGCACAGATTGCTGTCTGCACCGCTCGTACGGCCAAGGCTGTTGCCGGACTGGATCCGAAGGTAGCCATGCTGAGTTTCTCTACCAAGGGCTCTGCCAAGCATGAGGTAGTTGACAAGGTAGTAGAGGCATTGGGTAAGGCCAAGAATATGGCTCCCGACATCGCCATCGACGGCGAGTTGCAGGCTGATGCCGCATTGGTGCCCAGCGTAGGTGCCAGCAAGGCTCCCGGCTCGGCCATCGCAGGCCATGCCAACGTATTGGTAGTCCCCAATCTGGAGGTAGGCAACATCTCTTACAAGCTGGTACAGCGTCTGGGTCATGCAGAGGCAGTAGGTCCCATCCTGCAGGGTATTGCTCGTCCTGTCAACGACTTGTCGCGCGGTTGCTCTATCGAGGACGTGTACTGCATGATTGCCATCACGGCCAATCAGGCTATTGCTGCGAAACAACAATAATTTAGTTATCACTACATAATCGAAATACCCATGAAAGTATTAGTACTGAACTGTGGCAGTTCATCCATTAAATATAAGCTGTTCGATATGGACAGCAAGTCGGTCATTGCACAAGGCGGCATCGAAAAGATTGGTTTGAAGGACTCCTTCCTGAAGCTCACCCTGCCTAATGGCGAGAAGAAGATTTTGGAGAAGGATATCCCCGAACATACGGTAGGTGTGGAGTTCATTCTCAATACGCTGACCAGTGCCGAATACGGTGCCATCAAGTCGCTGGACGAAATCAACGCTGTCGGTCACCGCATGGTGCATGGTGGTGAGAAGTTCAGCGAGTCTGTGCTGCTGACTCCCGAAGTGCTGGCAGCCTTTACCGCCTGCAACGACTTGGCTCCCCTCCACAATCCTGCCAACCTGAAGGGTGTGAATGCCATTTCGGCCATTCTGCCTGAGGTGCCGCAAATCGGCGTTTTCGATACGGCCTTCCATCAGACGATGCCCGACTATGCTTACATGTATGCAGTGCCCTACGAACTCTATACGAAGTACGGCGTGCGCCGCTATGGTTTCCACGGCACCAGCCACCGTTATGTCTCTAAGCGCGTGTGTGAGTTTCTGGGCGTAAATCCCGAAGGACAGCGCATCATCACTTGCCACATTGGCAACGGTGGTTCCATCTCGGCCATCAAGGACGGCAAATGTGTGGATACCAGCATGGGTCTCACTCCGCTGGAAGGATTGATGATGGGTACCCGCAGCGGCGATATCGACGGAGGTGCCGTCTCCTTCATCATGGAGAAGGAGGGGCTGGACGCAGCAGGCATCTCCAATCTGTTGAACAAGAAGAGCGGTGTGCTGGGCGTGTTCGGAGAGTCGAGCGATATGCGCGACTTGGAATCCGCCGCTAAGGCAGGCAATCCCCGGGCCGTATTAGCCGAAAACATGTACTTCTATCGCATCAAGAAGTATATCGGTGCCTACGCAGCTGCTCTGGGTGGTGTGGATATCATCGTATTCACGGGTGGTGTAGGCGAGAACCAGGCTTCTTGCCGTGCCGCTGCTTGCGAAGGACTGGAGTTCATGGGTGTGAAGATTGACGCAGAAAAGAACAAGGTTCGCGGTGAGGAAATCGTCATCTCCTCCGAAGAGAGCAAGGTGAAGGTGGTGGTTATCCCGACAGACGAGGAGCTGATGATTGCATCAGATACCATGGCCATACTTCAGAAGTAATCTTCTGGTAGGTAGCAAACATAGAAGAAGAGCCGTCCGCATCAGCCCATTTGTGTGGGGTTGTCTGGTGTGGGCGGCTTTTTCTGTACAGAAACCGAATTGAAGTGGTTTTTTCATCCTGTTTTTGCAGGTGTTACCCTATTAATTGCTATCTTTGTCAAGTTCGTGTAAAAACTTTATTGTAATACTATATTATTTATGAAACGAGTTTTTTATTCTCTGATTGCCTTGTTGCTGACCGGTATGGTCTATGCACAGCAGGCAAAGTATGTATTCTATTTCATCGGTGATGGAATGGGTGTGAATCAGGTGAACGGAACGGAAATGTATCTGGCCGAGCAGGAGGGACGTATCGGTGTGACACCGTTGCTCTTTACGACCTTCCCTGTAGCTTCGGTAGCTACTACCTTCTCGGCTACCAACTCTGTGACCGACTCATCGGCTGCCGGTACGGCGCTCTCTACCGGTGCTAAGACGTATAATGGCGCCATCGGTGTGGACGACCAGAAGAATGTGCTGCAGTCGGTTGCCGAAAAGGCCAAGAAGGCTGGCAAAAGGGTGGGTGTGACAACCAGCGTCAGTGTAGACCATGCCACTCCGGCCGCTTTCTATGCACATCAGCCCAACCGTAGCATGTATTACGAGATTGCGCTCGACTTGCCCAAGGCCGGTTTCGACTTCTATGCAGGTGGTGGTTTCCTGAAACCTCATACCACCTTCGACAAGAAGGAGGCTCCCAGCATCTTCCCCATCATGGAGGAGGCCGGCTATACCATTGCACGCGGACTGGACGAATATCAGGACAAGGCGGCTGCCGCCACGAAGATGGTACTCATCCAGAAGGAGGGAGCTCGTCCCGACTGTCTCCCCTATGCCATCGACCGCAAGGAGGGCGACCTGACGTTGGCGCAGATTACCGAAAGCGCCATCAGCTTCCTGACCAAGGAGAAGAACAAGGGTTTCTTCCTGATGGTGGAAGGCGGAAAGATTGACTGGGCTTGCCACGGCAACGACCCTGCTACCGCTTTTGAGGAAGTGATAGATATGGACAATGCCATTAAGGTAGCATACGAGTTCTACAAGAAACATCCGAAGGAGACGTTGATTGTCGTTTCTGCCGACCATGAGACCGGCGGACTGGGACTGGGCACTACCAAATACGAACTGGCTCTGAAGGCACTGACCCATCAGAAACAGTCGCAGGACGAGCTGTCACGTGCCATCACCGATTTGCGTAAGATACGCAAGGCCATCAACTGGAATGAAGTCAAAGAGCTGCTGGCCGAGAAGATGGGCTTCTGGAAAGAGCTTCCCTTGACGTGGGAACAAGAGAAAATGTTGCGCGACGAGTATGAAGAGTCCTTTGTCAAGAAACACGTGGTTTTCGAAGAGAGTCTGTATGCCCGTACAGAACCTCTGGCCGTTGCGGCCAAGCGGGTGATGAGTCAGATTGCCATGGTGGGATGGACCAGTCCGAACCACACAGCCGGCTATGTGCCGGTCTATGCCATCGGTGCGGGTTCACAGCTCTTTATGGGCAAGATGGACAATACGGAGATTCCCCAGCGCATTACCAAGGCTGCCGGATATAAATAATGTTGGGGAGGAAAATCGATCGGGAGAGACTACAGTTGCGTCTCTCCCTCGATGTAGTTCTCTAAAAACAGGTTCTCTCCATCGAATACGGCGTAGGAGAAGAGGGAAATCCAGTCGCCCAGAATCAAGATACGCGAGGTGGCACTCAGCATCAGGTCCAGCTCGATGTGTCGGTGGCCGTAGATGAAGTAGTTGATGTCAGGATGCTCCTTCAGGTACTCTTTGGTGTAGACTACCAGGTGCTCCTGATCCTCCCCCATGTAGTCGGGCTCTTTCCCGTCAATGCGTTTCAGGCGGCTGTGCCGGGCCCAGTTCAGTCCTAATGCCACACTCCAGCGGGGGTGCAGGCACGAGAAGAGGCGTTGCAGTGTATGGCTGTGGAACATCGTGCGCAGCACCTTGAACTTCTTGTCCGGATCGCCCAGACCGTCACCGTGGGCCAGATAGAACTCTTTGCCGTAAATCTCGGTGGTCATCGGTTCGCGGTGGATGATGAGTCCGCATTCGCGGGTCAGGTAGTCGTCGCACCAGATGTCGTGGTTGCCCGTGAAGAAGTGTACCTCTACCCCCATGTCGGTCAGCTCGGATAGTTTTCCCAAGAAGCGGGTATATCCCTTGGGCACTACCGTCTTGAACTCATACCAGAAGTCGAACATGTCACCCAGCAGATAGACGGCAGCCGCCTTGTGCTTGATGCTGTCAAGGAAGTTGACCAACCGGCGTTCTTGTGTCCGCCCGTGTTCGATGGCCAATGAGCCTAAATGGGCATCGGATAGAAAGTAAACATTCTTCATGGCTGTTACCAGTTTATAGGAATCCCAGTTCCAGTTTGGCTTCTTCACTCATCATCTCTTTGTCCCATTCCGGTTCAAAGACCAGTTGGATGGTAGCTGCAGTGACACCCTCGATGGACTCCACCTTCTGTCGGATATCCTCCATGATGAAGTCTGCGGCCGGACAGTTGGGAGCCGTCAGTGTCATGTCAATGTTCACCTCGCCGCCATCAGATACATCTATCTTATAGATGAGGCCCAAGTCGTATACATTGACCGGTATTTCAGGGTCATACACCGTCTTGAGCATGGCTACTATTTTCTCTTCTATTTCAAATCGGGTCATATTCATTTAGTATGTTGATGCAAATGTATATAAAATCCGCGAGTTTTACACCGGCAGGATAAAGAAAGATGTTTTTTCTTTAGAGGAAAGGTATATAAAAAAAGAGATTTTTACGCCCGGTGAATAAGAAAACTCACAAAGATAACCTCAGCATTTATTTTCTTAAAGGAAATAACCGCTGTTTTTCATCAAAAAAGACACGGCATTATTGTACTTTCCACTCGGTAATAGTGCGCGTCTCGGAAGAGAAGTTCATGCCGATGCGGATGACTTGGCGAGGGTCGGTGGCGTAAGGCTTGGCATAGCCTTTGGCCTCTATCTGCTGCAAGGCCTCGTCGGCACTGCCGTCCATCTTGAACTCCAGGATATAGACATACTCCTTCATCTCCAAGGTGCAGTTCACACGGCCGTAGCTTTGCCGGTCTTCCACCTTGATGGCCTGGCAATAGACTCCTATCAGACGTAGAATCAGGTAAAAGGTATATTGGAAATGCTTCTCCGTGGCCTTGATGTCCTTCAACGCCTCGTGGCTGTCGTAGGGAATACTGGAGAGGAAGGCGGTGAGCGACTCGCAGAAAGGCTCTACCTCGCCGACGTTCAGCAACTCTACCGCATCGGTCAGCCAAGAGGAGAAATTGTCGTTTCTCGATTTCAGGTAGTTGGAAGCCACTAAGGAAAGGAATCCCTTACGAACCTCGTTGTTGGGGAAATCGAGCAGGAAAGTTTCGGTCATGGGGCGATAGTCCTTGATGGTCAGGTAGCCACTCTGGTAAATCATGGGGAGCGGGCGTTCCACATCGGCCTTGTAGTCGATAAACTCCGAGGCATCGTAGTATTTGCCTGTCAGCTCATTGATTTGCTCGTTGTTGTGCCCTAACAGACGGATGAGGTAGGTGGAAGTACCCGTGGCAAACCAGTAGTCGCGCAGCATCTTCATGTCGAAAGCATTCAGCAGGCTGAAGGGGTTGAAGACACCCAGCATGGCCGGACTGAAATGGTAGCCGTCGTACTGCAGTTTCAGCATCCGCTTCATTTCCTCGACTTCCACCTTATATTTCCCTGCCATTTGCTTGATGGGTTCGGCAAAGACTGTTTCCAGTTCTTCTTTCGTAATTCCGCACAAGGCCTCGTAGCGTTCGTCCATGCTGATGTCCTTCGGCTGGTTGAATCCGCTGAAGACACTCACTTGCGAGAACTTGGTCACGCCCGTCAGCATCACGAAGCGCAGGTCGGCATCGGCGGCCTTGAAGGTGCTGTAGAAGCCTTTCAGGATGTTGCGGTGGTCGTCTTCCAGGCGGATACGGTTGCCACCCTCATCCACATACGAGGCATCGGTATCAAGCACATCAAGTATCGGCTTGTCGTACTCGTCTATCAACACCACAGCACGATGACCCGTCTGTCGGTGAGCCTCTTGAAGTATCAGGCTAAAGCGCAGGCCCAAGTCCTGCTCCTTGGCCGTAAGGCCGTACTCCTGCTCCCAAGCAGAGAGGTAGTAGCAGATTCGCTCTCTCAACACGTCTTGCTTTGTGAAGTTTCCCCCATTGAAGTCCATGTGGAATACGGGATACACGGTCCACTCCTTCTCCAGCGCATCAATATCCAGCCCACCAAACAGCTCCTTGTGCCCCAAGAAATAGTGCTTCAGAGTAGAGATAAGCAAGCTCTTGCCGAACCGACGTGGGCGGCTCAGAAAGTAAATCTTGCCACATGTCACCAAGTCATACACCAAGGCTGTCTTGTCTACATAGACATAGCCTTCCTGACGAATCTGGTCAAAACTCTGTATTCCGATGGGGTACTTCATAAGCGATGCTTTCCTTTGATTTGCGTACAAATATAGATATAATCCGCGAGATTCTGTGATGAATGGAGGAAAGATTTCCCCGGTTAGGTAGGGAAAACACACATGCAGGTTGCAAAAAAGGCTTGTCGTACTGACAAGCCTTTCTGCTCTTCGTCTTGGACTTGAACCAAGGACCCTCTGATTAACAGTCAGATGCTCTAACCGACTGAGCTAACGAAGAATGTTGCATTTAAAGTAGTTTTGCTCTTCGTCTTGGACTTGAACCAAGGACCCTCTGATTAACAGTCAGATGCTCTAACCGACTGAGCTAACGAAGAATGTTGCTTTTCCTTAAATGCGGTGCAAAAGTAATAGGATATTTTGAAATATGCAATATCTTTGCAAAAAAAATATCGAAAATGGATAAAATAATTGGATTGGGCAATGCTTTGACCGATGTACTTGCCATCGTGAAGAGCGACGAGATATTGGCAGACCTGAAGTTGCAGAAGGGATGCATCACCTTTGTGGACGATGAAGGACTGTTGAAAATGAACGGGTTGCTTGCTTCGATGCAGGCCAGAAAAGTGCCCGGAGGTTCGGCCGGCAACTCGATACGGGCTATGGCCCGCCTGAATGTGCCGGTAGGCTTCATAGGCAAGGTCGGAACAGACGAGAACGGTGCCTTTTATCGCGAAAGTCTGTCGGCGTGCGGCGTAGATACCCATCTGCTGGTTTCGGCCGATTTGCCGTCGGGGGTGGCTTCTACCTTTATCTCGCCGGACGGCGAACGCACCTTTGCCGACTACCTGGGAGCGGCCAGCTCATTGAAGGCAGAGGACCTGCAACCTGATATGTTCAGGGGATATACCTATCTGCTGATAGAGGGCTATCTGGTGCAGGACCATGACATGATACTGAGGGCCATCGAACTGGCCAAGGAGGCGGGCTTGCAGGTATGTATGGACCTGGCCAGCCCGAACGTGGTGAGGGACGACCGCGACTTCTTCTCGCTCTTGATAAACAAGTATGTAGACATCGTGTTTGCCAACGAGGAGGAGGCGCGTGCCTTTACGGGGAAGGAGCCTGAAGAAGCATTGGACGTGCTGGGCGGACTGTGCAGTGTGGCTGTGGTGAAGCTGGGCGCAAGGGGTTCGCTGCTCCGCAAGGGTACGGAGACGGTGCATGTGGAGGCAGTCGCTGTAGAGAAGGTGGTTGACACCACGGGTGCCGGCGACTACTTTGCGGCGGGATTCCTGTACGGACTGACGTGTGGATATGCGCTGGAAAAGTGTGCCCGCATCGGCTCGCTCCTGTCCGGCCGTATCATTCAGGTGATAGGGGCCGAACTCTCGCCCGAAGAGTGGCAAACCATTAAAATGAACTTTGAAAAGAATTACGTGATATGAAAAGACCTTTGAAACTTACGCTCTGCCTGCTCGCTGCCGTGGCGGGAGGGGTGCTCCTGTGGAGCTTCCAGAAGTCGGACGACCGCAATTTCAGGATAGCCAAGAACCTGGATATCTTCAGCTCCATTGTGAAGGAACTGGATATGTTTTATGTAGATACCATCCAGCCGGACAAGACCATCCGCGAGGGTATTGACGCGATGCTCTATTCGCTTGATCCCTATACCAACTACTTCCCCGAGGATGACCAGAGCGAACTGGAACAGATGCTGAAGAACTCGTATGGCGGCATCGGGTCGGTGATTACGTGGAATGCCAAGCTGAAGCGCTCCATGATATCCGAACCCTACGAAGGTATGCCGGCTGCTACCGTGGGACTGAAGGCGGGGGACGTGCTGATGGAGATAGACGGAGAGGACCTGATGGGGAAGGACAACCAGCAGGTGAGCGAGATGCTGCGCGGACAGACCGGCACCCGCTTCAAGCTGAAGGTGCAACGGCCAGGCACGGAGCAGCCGCTGGAGTTCGACATCGTGCGACGCAGCATCCAGCTGCCCTTTATACCTTATTATGATAAGCTGGAGAACAACGTGGGATACATCAACCTGAGCACCTTCTCGGGGAATCCATCGAAAGAGTTCAAGCAGGCATTCCTGGACCTGAAGAAGCGGGGCATCACCTCGCTGGTGATTGACTTGCGCGGAAATGGTGGCGGACTGCTGGACGAATCGGTGGAAATTGCCAACTTCTTCCTGCCACGGGGCAAGACGCTGGTCACTACCAAGGGGAAGACCAAGCAGGCCAGTAACACGTACAAGACGCTGCGCGAACCGCTGGATCTGGAGATTCCGCTGGCTGTGCTGGTGGACGGACGGACTGCCTCGTCGTCGGAGATATTGGCAGGGTCGCTGCAGGATCTGGACCGCGCGGTGATT
Source organism: Bacteroides sp. (assembly GCA_051875915.1). GTDB lineage: Bacteria > Bacteroidota > Bacteroidia > Bacteroidales > Bacteroidaceae > Bacteroides. The sequence goes on along the minus strand of JBJEHI010000036.1, from coordinate 50,071 downwards.
GTGGGAACACGTACCTACGGCAAGGGACTGGTGCAGACAACTCGCCCGTTGCCGTACGGGGCAACGATGAAGCTGACCACCTCGAAGTACTATATCCCCAGCGGGCGATGTGTACAGGCTATCGACTACCAGCATCGAAACGCCGACGGTAGCGTGGGACAGATTCCCGACAGCCTGACGCACCTCTTCCATACGGCTGCGGGACGTGAGGTGCGCGACGGCGGAGGCATCATGCCCGACATCCAGGTGGCACCCGAAAAGCTGCCTAACATCCTCTACTATCTGGTGAACGACAACCTGATTTTCGACTATGCCACGCAGTACTGCCTGAAGCATGCCACCATCGAGGCTCCCGAACGCTTCCAGGTGACGGAGGCCGACTATGCCGACTTTAAGGAGATGGTGAAGAAGGCCGACTTCAAGTACGACCAGCAGACGGAGAAGATACTGAAGAGCCTGAAGGAGATGGCCGAGTTTGAGGGATATCTTGCGGATGCAGCCGACGAGTTTCAGGCGTTGGAGAAGAAACTGACACACAACCTGGAACGAGATTTGGACTACTTTGCCAAGGATATCAAAGCCATGATTGCCGTAGAAATTGTCAAGCGGTACTATTATCAGCGGGGTAGCATCATTGAGCAGCTGAAGGATGACGACGACCTGAAGGCGGCTGTCAAGGTGCTGTTGGATGAGGAGGAGTACAGGAAAACGCTCACTCCCTCGTCCGGACAACCGCAGCCGTTGGCTTTCCATGTCCTTCCGCTGGAGGTGCAGGCTGGCAACCGGCTGTTTGTGTGAGAAAACGACATTAAAACCTGTTGGGCAGAAGTTTTAAACTAATACCTCAAAAGTTTAGAACTTCTGCCCAACAAGTTTTAAAGTGGATGACCCCCGCATGGGATGAAGCGGGAGGCCGTCAGCGGGTCACTGTGGCTGCCAGTCGCCGTTCGCCTTGATGAGTGCTATCAGCTTGTCCACGGCCTCTGCCTCGGGAATGTTCTTCTCGATGCACTCCTTCCGCTTGTAGAGGCTGATGCGGCCTCGGCCGGCTCCTACATATCCGTAGTCGGCATCGGCCATCTCGCCCGGCCCGTTGACAATGCACCCCATGATGCCTATCTTCAGTCCCTTCAGGTGGCTGGTAGCCTCCTTGATGCGGGCAATGGTGCTCTGCAGGTCGTAGAGCGTACGTCCACAACCGGGGCAGGAGATGTACTCTGTCTTGCTGGTACGGATGCGGCCGGCCTGCAGGATGCCGAAGGCGGTGCTGTCGGAGAGCGTGTCGCAGATGGGGTTGGTGTCGGCGTGCTCCTGCTGCGGAGGCAGGTTGAGGAGGAACAGGCCGTCGCAGAAGCCGTCGAATATCAGCGCACCCATATCGGCAGCGGCCTGGAGCTGGAACGCTTCGGCCTCTTGCTCGCTGTAGTGCTGGAAGAAGATGACCGGATTGCTGAGGCCTTCGGTCATCAGCTGGTGTACCAGGGCACGCTGCTCGCCCAGTCGGTTGGGATGGTTGCTCTGCACAATCAGAACCACTTCCGGATGGTACTTCAGGCAGGCCAACGCCTCCTCGTTCAGTCCCAGATAGGTGATGAACAGGAACTTCAGCGGGGCGGAGATGGCACCCATATAGGGCAGCTGGCTGCCGTTGAAGGCCGGCCAGGTGTTCTTCTCTCCCTGCCATACGTCGGCATCGAGGATGTACTGCATATCGGGCAGCAGCGTTTCGGGCAGCTTCCGCCCTACGTAGAGATAGTCGGGCATGAACTGGGGATGGAAGTCGCGCTTCACACCATTCAGCTGAGCCGACAGGACGACGGGCAGGTTGTCTCCTCCGATGTTGCGGACGGCACGGGTGGCACGTCGTACGGGGGCAAGGTAGTTGAACGAGGTCGCTTCGGCTCCAGGTATGTACGGATGTCCCTTACGGCGGAGGATGTAATTCACCAGCTTGCGTGCCACAGGTATCTCGGCTTCGGGTGCCTCACTCAGCGATACACGGATGGTGTCGCCCAGCCCGTCGGCCAGTAGGGCACCAATGCCCAGAGCCGACTTGATGCGTCCGTCTTCGCCATCGCCCGCCTCGGTCACTCCCAAGTGGAGAGGGAAGTGCATCCCCTCCTGCTCCATGACGTGTGCCAGCAGACGGACGGTCCGAACCATCACCACCGTGTTGGAGGCTTTGATGGAGATGACTACATCGGTGAAGTGCTCGGCCACGCAGATGCGCAGGAACTCCATGCACGACTCTACCATCCCCTCGGGCGTGTCGCCGTAGCGTGACATGATGCGGTCGGAGAGCGAGCCGTGGTTCACCCCGATGCGGATGGCCGTATGATTGGCACGGCAGATGTCCAGAAAGGGGACGAAGCGGTCGCGTATCTTCTGCAGCTCTTGCGCATAGGCTTCGTCGGTATATTCCAGCTGCTTGAAGGTGCGGGCGGCATCCACGTAGTTGCCGGGGTTGATGCGTACCTTTTCGGCATAGAGGGCCGCTACATCGGCTACGCGGGGGTTGAAATGTACATCGGCCACCAGCGGTACCATACATCCTTCCTGACGCAGTGCGGCATTGATTTCCTTCAGGTTCTCGGCCTCTTTCACTCCTTGTGTAGTGAGGCGTACGTACTCTCCTCCGGCACTGACGATGCGTCGGGTCTGTGCCACACAGGCTGCCGTATCCTGCGTAGGCGTGTTGGTCATGCTCTGTATGCGGATGGGGTTGGATCCCCCCAGTGGGGTGGCACCCACGTTGACTACCGATGTCTCTCGGCGGGAATAGTTGAATAGGTCCATAGTGTCTGCTTGCGGATGCCGCGTGTCAATTCGTTTTATATTCGTACTTCACTTCCTTCAAATCCTCATTGGCCTTGACAATCTTCTTTTTCAGTCCCTCCTTGTAGGCGGCAAAGTTTTCGGCCAGGGTGGGGTCGCTCAGTGCCAGCATCTGTACGGCCAGTATGGCGGCATTCATGGCTCCGTTGATGGCCACTGTGGCAACGGGGATGCCAGGAGGCATCTGGATGATGGAGTATAGGGCATCTACGCCGTCGAGCACACTGCCTTTGACGGGTACGCCGATGACGGGTAGGGTGGTGTTGGCAGCGATGACGCCGGGCAGTGCGGCTGCCATGCCGGCAGCGGCGATGATGACTTTGATGCCGCGTTGACGAGCATTCTTTGCAAATTCTTCTACGGCCTCCGGAGTGCGGTGTGCCGAGAGTGCGTTCATTTCGAACGGAACGTGCATATCATTCAGCAGCTGGGCCGCCTTCTCCATAACGGGAAGGTCGGATGTGCTGCCCATGATGATGCTGACGATGGGTGAAAGCATGTTGATGGATAGTTCTTAGGGTTATACGAAGGCACAAAGGCAGGGAGTGCTCCTGTCAGCAGTCTGACGGGTGTGAGCACTCTGTACCTTCGTGCCTCTTGGTATGCTAATAAATCTTGTGTCGGGGCACGGCCCTGTTGCGCGTATGGCTTATTCGTTGACCAGCGCTTTGTATGCGTCGGCATCCAGCAGGCTGTCGAAGTCGGCATCAGCAGCCGGTTTCACCTTGATGAGCCAGCCTTCGCCATAAGGGTCTTGGTTGACCAGTTCGGGCTGGTCGGCCAGTGCTTCGTTCTGCTCCAGCACTTCGCCGGCTACCGGCATGAAGAGGTCGGAGATGGTCTTCACCACTTCGATGGTGCCGAATGCATCGCCTGCGGCCAGTGTCTCGCCTTCAGTCTGGATGTCAACAAATACGATATCGCCCAGTTGCTCCTGTGCATAGTCTGTGATACCTACATAGGCTACATCGCCTTCCATACGAATCCACTCGTGTTCGCTGGTGTACTTTACATTTGTCGGAAAGTTCATAATCATTAGTTTTTTAAAAAGGTTATTATTGTGGTGCAGTGCAGAGCTTGTCCGGCCCTTTCCTTCACCGTATTAGTTTCTCTTTTCTTTTGCTCCCTAAAACAGGAAAACCCTGAACAGCATATTGCTCAGCGGATGCAGCACCAGCAGCGAGCAAATCAGTCCGACGGCAAATCCGCCCATCACCTCACCGGTGGTGTGGTGCTGCAGCGTGATGCGCGAGGTGCCCAGGACACCTGCTATGAGGATGAACAGGCAGAGCCACCAGACGGGATTGTAACCAAACAGGGCACTGAAGGCTACCAGTCCGCCTATGACGGCTCCGGCTCCTGCCATGTGCTCGCTCAACTTCCACCTCAGGTTCAGGATGACGCAGATGACCATCATGAGTAGGGCGGCCAGTATGATGCCGGTCATGTACCAAGGTATGTTCAGCCGGTGCATCATGAACAGGCAGAAGAGGTAGGAGATGATGGTCAGCAGGAAGGGGACGTATCTCCGTTTCCGCTCTGCCAGTTCGGAGGGACTGAGTCCGTTGATCTTCCGAAAGAGGAAGATGGTCAGGGTAGGCATCATGATGGTGAAGCAGTACACTACCCCCAGTACAATCAGCTTATACTTGAGCGGCATGATGCGCAGGTAAGAGAAGATGAAGAGTATCAGAAAGGCTACAAAGGGTATGGAGAACGGTGTGAACACCGCCGAAACCACCTTGGCCGTCCGTAGGAGTGTCTTTTCTGCTACGATATGTTCTTCTATCTGTTCCATCTGTCGTCAGAGTCTCTTGCTGCCGTCAATCCATACTCGGTTCTCATTTTCTCAGTCGGGCTACAGGGATGCCCATCTGCTGGCGATACTTGGCCACTGTCCGTCGGGCTATCGGGTAGCCTTTCTCCTTCAGCAGGTCGGTCAGTTCGTCATCGGTCAGCGGTTTCTTCTTGTCTTCGCTGTCGATGCACTCTTTCAGTATCTTCCGTATCTCGCGTACCGACATCTCCTCGCCATCGCCCGTGGTATAGCCGTCGCTGAAGAAGAACTTCAGCTGGTAGATGCCGAAGCTGGTCTGCACGTACTTGCTGTTGCTGACGCGCGAGATGGTTGAGATGTCCAGTCCTGTACGTTCGGCCACATCCTTCAGTATCATGGGGCGGAGCAACGATTCGTCTCCCTCCAGAAAGAAAGGACGCTGCAGGTCGATGATGGCCTGCATGGTCTTGAGCAACGTGTTTTGCCGTTGCTTGATGGCATCGATAAATCCCTGTGCCGCATCCATCTTCTGTTTTAGGAACAGCAAGGCCTCTTTTGACTCCTTCGACTGGTTGGCTTTGTTCTTGGTATGCTCTTCTACCAGCGTGGTGAAGTCACGGCTCATGCGCAGTTCGGGTACGTTGCGGTTGTTCAGCGTCAGGGTGATGTTGCCCTCGTCATCGGTGTCGACCAGAAAGTCGGGCACAATCTGTTGCAGATTCTTGCCGATGGTTTCACCCATTGAGGCACCCGGCCGCGGGTTCAGCCGGCATATTTCCTTGATGGCCTGTCGGGTGGTGGCCTCGTCCAGTCCTAACTTCTGCTCTATCTTCTCCCAATGCTTGCGTGTGAACTCCTCGTAGCAGTTGGTCAGTATGCTCTCCTCAATGTGCAGCAGCGAATCGTCTTCTCCCGACTGGGCATCCATCTTACGCCGTACCTGTATCAGCAGACACTCTTGCAGATTGCGTGCCCCCAGACCGGCGGGGTCAAAGTCCTGAATGATTTTCAATACCTCTTCCAGCTCCTGAACCGAGGCATCAATGCCTGAATAGATGGCCAGGTCGTTGCTCAGGTCGTCCAACGATTTTCGCAACAGACCGTCGTCGTCCAGCGAGCCTATCAGGTACTCGGCCAGCTCGCGCTGCCGTTCGGTCAGCTCCTGTTCGCCCAGTTGTTCTTTCAAGGTCTCGTAGAAGGAGGTGGAGGCTGAGATGGGAATCTCTTCGGGCTGCTCGTCGCGGCTCCGGTTGTTCTCTTGCAGCTTGTAGTCGGGGATGTCATCTTCGTTGAGGTAGTCGCTCAGGGAGTCATAGCTGGTATCGCCCTCCTCCTCAGGAGTCGTAGCAGCATCAGCGTACTCGTCTGCTTCGTTTTCTTCGTGTCCCTCTTCCAGAGCGGGATTCTCCAGCAGTTCGGCACGCACCCTGTCTTCCAACTCCACGGCCGGCAGCTCCAGCAGTTTCACTACCAGAATCTGTTGGGGCGACAGCGTCTGTATCTGCTGTTGCGCCTGTGTCTGAACTTGTCGGGAGCCTTGTGCCATTCTATTGTTTTCTTGAATCCACCGCAAAAATAGTGAATAGTTCGTGAACAGAAAAATCTTGGGTGATGATATTTAACAAGAAAACATATTTCGCTCCTTTCCCATTTAGGTATGCAGCTCCAGTACGAAGCGTGCCCCCTTGGTGTAACCTTCGTCCAGTGTCAGCGTTCCGTTCATGCGGGTTGCCATCAGGGCACAGATGGGCAGCCCCAATCCGTCGCCTTGGGTCAGGTCCTTCACTTCGGCAAAGGGCTTGAACAGGTTGGCACGTCTTTCTGCTTCGATGCCGCAGCCTGTATCGCTGACGATGAACTGATGGGTATGCGCACCCCGCTTCTTGAAGTCGAGCGTAATCTTTCCGTCGGCAGGAGTATAGAATGCCGCATTCTGCAACAGGTGGAGCAATACATGCTTCAGCAGGTCGGGCCGGATGGGTACACTCAGCTTGGGGGCATTGACGGTCAGGGTCACGCCTTCCTGCTTCTTCAGTCCGGCCTCTTGTACAAGGGTTTCGCAGAAGGTGGCGATGTTCTTCTCCTGCATCTCGCAGGGTTCGGAAAGGTGGCTCTCCAGTTCGGACAGCTCCTCGATGTGGGTGATGAATTCCTTCAGTGCCTGAACGGCAGGAAGGGATGCGTCCAGCTGCTCCAGCGTGGGATTCATCTGAGCCGAGATGTTGCGGATGAAGCTGCTCTTCAGTTCGTTGTGCTCGTTGGCCACGGCAATGGCTCTCTTTTGTTGGCGGGTGAGCAGGACGAAGCGTATCAGCACGATGCCGCCCAATACCAACAGTGTAGCCAGCAGGCCTGACAGCAGGCACAGGCCGATGATGATGTATTGGCGTCCTTTCAGCGAGCTCTCTTTCTCCTCAATGGTGGCCTGTTTTTCCGCACATTGCTGCTTCAGGGCGTTCAGCTCGTCTTGTGCTTTCAAAGCCCGCACGGAGTCGGTCCACACGATGTATTGCTCATAGGTACGGGCTGTCAGCCCTGCGTTCCCGCTTCGGCGGGCGATGTCTATCAGCGTGTGATAGCATTCGTCTACTTTGTCATACTGCTTGTTGCTCTTGTATTGTCCGATGAGGCGGCTGATGGCCTCGTCGCCTTTGGCGTTCATGCCGAAGGTATAGTAATGGTTGGCCTGTGTATAGAGCAGGTCATTCAGCAGGGAGTCGTTCTGCGAGGCTTTGGCCATCTCTCCCAGTCGTGTGAGCTGTTCGTCGGCGCGGGCGGTGTTCTTCAGTTTGGTGTACATCTGCAGACGCTCTTTCACAATGGCGTAGCGCAGGTCAGGGCGTACCTTGTGCGTCTTCTGTTCGCCGGCTGCTATCAGTTGGTCTGCCCCTCGCAGCAGTTCGAATGCCTCTTTGAAGTAATTCTCCCGATGGTACAGTGCAGCGGTGCGGACAGCGCATTCTGTAGCCTTTTCGTATTGTTCGCTCGAAGCGAAAGCGTTATAAGCGTTCAGAAACAGGGCGCGGGCTTTGATGTACTCCTTGTTCGCCAGCGATGTCTGTGCCTGCTTCAACTGGTTGTCAGCTTGGCTTTGTGCCCATAGACTACCGTTCAGACTGTACAGAAGTGCGATGATGATGCAAAGACTTTTCTTCATAATAATGCTGTTTTGTTTCAGATGATGAGCAAAGATAGTGCAAATCAAATGCAGTACAAAAAAAGCTCGCTTATTTTTTTATTCTGAGCGGATGCACCCCTGCACTGTTGCAGAGGTGAGCAGACTCTGTAACAATGCAAGGGGTGGTGCGTTCCTGTCAGTATTTGAAGCTGCTGCCTCCCAAAAACTCGCGCAGAAGTGAGGTGGGGGGAATCTCCTTGTCCTGAACGGGCGTAAAGTATTTGATGAACTTCAGCAGCCGGTAGGCCTCAGCGTACTCAGGACAGCTGTCGGGCACGCTGGAGAGGATGGGCTCGGCATGACTGCGCAGCACGGCCAGCTCATAAATCATGGCCGAGTTGAACATGGCATCGGCATTCTCCTGATAGGGGAAAATCCATTTGTCTTCGCCGGCACGGACGCTGGGCCATCGTGAGATGGTGTCGCGGGCAGAGTACCCGCGGTAGTTGAAGTCGCGGATGATGCGGCGCAGCAGTCGGTTGTCGGTGGTGGGAATCCAGTTGTGGTCGTCCAGCGAGATGGTGGTCAGTGCAGAGACATAGACTTTGTACTTCTGCTCGTTGGGTATCAGAGGGGTCAGCTCGGGGTTCAGTGCATGGATGCCTTCGAGAATCAGAATGGTATGGTCATTGATGCGCAGCCGGTCGCCTCGGTATTCACGTTTGCCCGTCGTGAAGTTGAAGGTAGGCAGTTCCACCTCTTCGCCGCGTAGCAGGGCTTGCAGATGCTCGTTGAACAGCTTCAGGTCGAGTGCATAGAGCGACTCATAGTCGTAGTCGCCCTTCTCGTCGCGGGGGGTGTCTTCACGGTTCACGAAGTAGTTGTCCAGCGCAATGGGGTAGGGACGCAGGGCATTGGTCATCAGTTGTACGCTCAAGCGTTTGCTGAAGGTGGTCTTGCCCGATGACGAGGGACCTGAAATGAGTACCAGCTTGACAGGATGTCCCTCTGTGCCTCGGCGGTAAATCTCGTCGGCTATCCGTGCAATCTTCTTCTCTTGCAGGGCTTCGGCCACATTGATGAGTGCTGTGGCATACCCCGTCTCGCAGACTTGGTTGAAATCGCCTACATTGCTCAATCCCATGATGTGGTTCCAGGTGAGATGCTCCTTGAACACCTCCAGCATCTTCTCCTGCTTCACAATGTCGCCCAAAGCTGTCGGGTTTTCCCGGCAAGGGGTACGCAGCAGCAGGCCGTCGTAGTACTTCACAAGGTCAAACAGGTAGAGGTAACCGGTGCTGGGCAACAGGTTGCCGTAGTAGTAATCTATCGTATCACCTAACATATAATAATAGGTATAGAGCGAGCCCGTACTCTCCAGCAGTTTGACCTTGTCGTCCATACCCCGTTCGCTGAAGATGCGTACTGCTTCGGCCGTGTGACATTCGACGCGGTGATAAGGGATGTCTTCGGCAATGATTTCCTGCATCCGTTGTTTCAGAGCGGCAGCATCTTCCAGCGTGAGCGGGTGTCCGATGTGCAGGTTGCAGAAGTAACCCTTCGAAACGGGATGTTCCATGTACAGTTTGCCTTGGGGAAACAGTTCGCTTGCTGCCTTGTAGAGGACGAAGCAGAGCGAGCGGATGTAGGTACGCATACCTGATGGGTCGCGTACATCAAGAAACTCCACATCTTTGTTGTGATATACCCGGTAATTCAATCCTTCGGAGCGGTTGTTTACCTTGGCGCTGACCACTTGGAATGGAAAATCGAGATTAAATGCATGGTAAATCTCCAAAAGTGTGCTTCCAATAGGTATTTCTTTAGAAATATTATTATTTTTGCAACAAATTTGTAACATGTGTTTCATGATGTTTCTTTTTTAGGGTTCATACTGCGTTACAACGTTCCGATGGCGGCACTTGTAGGAGCACCAATCGGCATCTAAAGATAGGCATTTTGGCACATGAAAGGATGAAACACCTTAAATAATTAAAGATGGAATATTCTTTTTATGATTTCTTAAAGTTACTCGGCTCATTGGCCCTGTTCCTTTATGGTATGAAAATCATGAGTGAAGGCTTACAGAAGTTTGCCGGTGACCGCTTGCGCAACATTCTGACGGCCATGACAACGAATCGGGTAACCGGTGTGCTGACCGGTATCATGATTACCGCTCTTATTCAATCCTCTTCGGCGACTACCGTGATGGTGGTTAGCTTCGTCAATGCAGGTTTGCTTACTCTGGCTCAGTCAATTGGTGTCATCATGGGTGCCAATGTGGGAACTACGGTTACGGCATGGATCATTTCAGTCTTCGGCTTCAAGGTCGATGTGGCGGCATTCGCCTTGCCTTTGTTGGCTTTCGGAGTACCGTTACTTTTCTCTCAGAAGAGCCAACGCAAGTCGGTGGGCGAGTTTATCTTCGGCTTCGCTTTTCTCTTCATGGGTTTGAAGTTCCTGACGGAGTATTCGCCCGATTTGAGCAAGAATCCCGACATGCTGGCTTTCGTACAGGAGTGGACGGACATGGGCTTCCTTTCCATCGTTGTTTTTGTGCTGGTGGGGGCGGTTCTGACTATGATTGTGCAGGCTTCGGCTGCTACAATGGCCATTACGTTGATTATGTGTGCCAACGGATGGATTAGCTTTGAACTGGGTGCCGCATTGGCCATGGGACAGAACATAGGTACCACCATCACAGCCAATCTGGCTGCATTGACAGGAAATACGCAGGCACGGCGAGCGGCGATGGCACACTTGCTGTTCAACGTCTTTGGTGTCATTGTGGTGCTCATCATCTTCCAGCCTTTCATGAATGCCGTCTCTTGGTTCGTGACGGATGTGATGCATCAGAACGACCCCTCATCGCGTGTGGCATTCGAGCTCTCTGCCTTCCATACCGCCTTCAATGTATTCAACGTCCTGCTGCTTATATGGTTTGTCAAGGGCATTGAACGTATTGTCTGTGTCATATTACCGATGAAGGAGAACGACGAGGAGTATCGTCTGCGCTTTATCTCACGTGGTCTGCTCTCTACGGCAGAACTCTCCATTTTGGAAGCCCGCAAAGAGATTCACCTGTTTGCTGAGCGTACGCGCCGCATGTATGGCATGGTACGCGACCTGCTGCATACCGAGAAGGACGATGAGTTCAACAATCTCTTCAGTCGCATTGAGAAATACGAGAATATCAGTGACAGCATGGAATTGGAGATTGCCAACTATCTGAACCAGGTGTCAGAAGGGCGGTTAAGCTCAGAAAGTAAATTGCAGATTCGTTCGATGCTGCGCGAGGTAACCGAGATAGAAAGCATAGGTGACAGTTGCTATAACTTGGCACGCACCATCAACCGCAAGCGCCAAACGTCACAGGACTTCACGGAACGGCAGTATGAACATATCCATTACATGATGAAGCTGACGGACGACGCATTGGCTCAGATGATTCAGGTGGTTGAACGCTCTGAGCACCAGATGGTAGATGTGAACAAGTCGTTCAACATCGAGAACGAAATCAACAATTATCGTAACCAGTTGAAGAACCAGAACATTGTAGACGTCAACAACAAGGAGTACAGCTATCAGATGGGTGTCTACTACATGGATATCATTGCTGAATGCGAGAAACTGGGTGACTACGTGGTGAACGTGGTCGAAGCCAACAGCGACGTGAAGGAGAAGAAGGCATCCTAAGCCTTGCTTGTCATAAAAACAACTTCCTGCTTATATAGATATGTATGGACAGGAAGTTTTTTTATGCGCGAGGGAGAGAGAGGGGTATCTAACGGGTGGACTGTTGTAATACCAACAGGCTCTCGGGACCCATGTTGAATAGCAAATCTACGATGCTGAGGTTGGGCAGAAAACCAAGGCGCTCCTGAAATACTTGGTAGTAGGGGACGGGACAGAAGGAAGGGTCTTCCGTGCGGTATTCTTTCTTGGGGTGAATACGCTCACGAAAGTCGTCTGGCTCGTGTTCAGAGGCTGTGTGGTAGACGGTTGTCCGCTCCATGTGCGGTTCGAAGTCGATGAGACTGCATATCAGACGGCAAAGTGCTTCATTGAAGTCTGCCAGAAATTCGTACTTCTGCTCGTAGAAGGGGCGGAAGTCATCTTTGTAGTATTCAAAGAAGGGAGTGTGATTGTAGGCCGACTCCAATGCGTTCCAATGCAGGTGACGCCAGTTGCCGTGGTCGGAGATGCGGATGTCGCGCAGCGGACACTTCAGACTATCAGGTTTGACGGTGGGTACAGAGAGAGCCAGCACACCGTCGGGTGCAGCGATGTGACAACGGTTGCGATAGGTCTGCTTCATGTAGTGGTCATACTGCTCCACGTAGACCTTGTCGTAGGTCAGCAATTTGGTATAGTACTCGATGGGTGCCAGATAGGCGGACGAGAGGTAGGCGATGGTTTCCATTTCAAAATGCGATTTTATGGTAGAGGTCACTCTATCTTTTTCCCTATTCTGTGCCAGCGATATCCGCTGAACAGGGGGCTGTCGGGCTCTTTGGAGAACCACACACGTGTGGCCCGACCGATAAGGTGATCTTGCGGAACGAAACCGAAAAGGCGTGAGTCTGATAGATTGACAGAATTGTTGGCACAGACCCAATAATAATTCTTGGTGAAGGTGCAGTGTTGGGTAGGCCTGCCTTCCACATAGAGGGTATCGTGGTGGATTTCAGCTTGCTTGCCTTCGTGCAGAACCAGTGTGTTGCGCAGCAAGGTGATGTTCCACGGATAGACCCGTACGGGACGATTCCGACCGGGGACGATGAGTGGATGTAGCTGCTGGACAGAGTCCTGCGGATCGGCAGGCGTCAGCCAGCATCGCCCGTTCATGGCCTGTTCCAGCAGATAGTGTTCGTAGCGGCTGAAACTGCGGAAGCAGTGCGTGGAGTCCTTGCCCATCAGGTGTCCCTGCGGGATATGGAGCAGCAAGAGTAGTGAATCCAGCAAGGCAGCCCGCGAATGAGGATAGCGATACAGTATCTTGCTGTCGGGGGCGAAACGGTTGGAGGAGTCTGCCGTGTAGAGCGAATCGATAAGCAGCGTATCGCCAGGGGTGCCGATGCAGCGCCCGATAAAGACTTCGCGTCGCGAAAGAGGGGTAGCCATATAGTTCGCAGGATTGTTGAATACAATCACCTCGTTGCGGTGGACGGGGGCCTCGCACCAGCGGTGATAGCCCCATAGACGCATCCAGGGCAGCCGATAGCCGTAGCTCCACTTGTTCACCCATATCCGTTCACCTTGGTAGAGGGTATTTTCCATGCCGGTAGAAGGTATCAGGTACGAGGTGACCACACACCCTCTGAGCAGTGCTGCCATCAGCATTGCTGTACAGAGAGCGATGAGTATGTTCCTTCTCTTCTTTGGCATGGAGACGGATGGTTAGGTATCAGTTCGTGTGTACCCACTTGAAGAGGCGGTTCCAGCGGATTTTTCCGTCGAACCAACCGCGGTCCTTGTCTAAGGAGAGCCAGACTACGATGGGCTTTCCTACGACATGATCCTCAGGCACAAAACCCCAGTAGCGTGAGTCGGCCGAGTTGTCGCGGTTATCCCCCATCATCCAATAGTAGTCCATGCCGAAGGTGTAGCTGTCGCGTCGCTCTCCATTGATGTAAATGCCGTCCTCACAAACCTGCAGCTCGTTGCCTTCGTATGCTGTGATGCAACGTTCGTATAGAGGCAGGTTGTCGAAAGTAAGTGCAACAGAGGTGCCTTTGGCTGGTATGTACAGCGGACCGTAATTGTTGCGTGTCCAGTGGGTATTTCCGTTCAAGGGGTAGAGGGCACCCGAGTATTCGTCGGGCTCCTGCACGATGCGTGCTATCAGTTTCTTGTTCCCTTGCATTGCCTGCAGCATGGCTTGGGTCAATGGCAGGTGATAGATGGGGGTCAACCGTCCTTGTGCATCGCGGCAGTCCAGTCCCATTGCTACCAGATTGGCTTCCCAACCTGCTTCGGAAGGCATCAATGACTGGTCATCGCGGCTGATGCCCCATTCGCGGAACATCTCTTCGCCAATCAGCGGGCCGGTAGTCTGCACGAAGTAGTTTTGCTGCATATCGGCCGGGTTCTCCATCGCCTGTCCGTCAATGTACACTTGTCCGTCGATGATTTGCAGCGTGTCACCTGGCAATCCGATGCATCGCTTCACATAGTTCTCGCGTCGGTCTACAGGGCGTGTCACTACGTCGCCATAGATGCGTGGGTTCTGCCGTATCTGTTTGCTGCCGGCCTTATAATAGAGGTCGAATACCAACCGACGTTGATAACCGTCCAGACTGTCCAGATGAATGGTGTTGGGATAAAGGCTTCGTCCCACCTCGTAGGATAGGCTGTAGAAGTCGGTCTGTTGGTAGTTCAAGGCCACCGTATCGCCGGCGGGGAAGTTGAATACCACGATATCTCCCCGTTTCACCCTACCCAGTCCGGCCACCCGTTTGTATTTCCATTGAGGCCATTCGAGATACGACTTGCAATTCAGTATCGGCAAAGTGTGCTGCGTCAAAGGCATGGAGAGTGGCGTGTTGGGTACGCGAGGTCCGTAACTCATCTTGCTGACGTACAGGAAATCGCCCACCAACAGCGATTTTTCGAGTGACGAAGTCGGTATCTGGTAGTTCTGGAAGATGTAGAGGTTGACAAAGTAGACTGCCACCAAGGCGAAGACGATGGCATCTACCCAACTCATCACTCCTCGGACGGTACTGTTCTTCGCCTGTTTCCACCAGCTCCAGGGAATTATCTTGCTGATATAGACATCGAAGATGAAGGGAAGTACGACCAGTCCCAGCCAGCTTTTCACCCAGAGCAGGAAAGCCAGGTAGACCAAGGTGACAACGCCGAACTTAATCCATTGGGCACGTGTTGCTTTTCTCATAAATATCTGTTATGCGTTACTATACGATTGTTTTTTCTCTTGATGACGTTTCCTGTCTTATTTGGACAGGAAGGGGAAGAGGTCCTTCATCCCCAGAAATCCCTCGTGTGTAGCCGTGTATTCTGCTGCCAGTACGGCACCCAGCGCAAATCCAGTACGGTTCTTGGCATCGTGGGTGATGGTAATGCTGTCGGCCTCGCTATCGTAGCGGATAGCGTGTATGCCGGGCACCTCGCCTTCGCGGATGGAGCTGATGGGGAGTTCGTCGGCCGCACATTCGGTTGAGCCGCTCAATGAGCCGTCGGGAGCGGTCAGTGTACCTTTCACCCATCGTTGTTTGCGGTCCAGCTGCTCCAGAATGCTCTCTGCCAAGGTGATGGCAGTTCCGCTGGGAGCGTCGAGCTTATGTACGTGGTGTGTCTCGCTCATGCTGACGTCGTAGGAGGGGAACTGGTTCATGATGCGGGCCAGGTAGCTGTTTACTGCTGAGAATATGGCCACACCCAAGCTGAAGTTGGACGACCAGAAGAGTGTTTTGCCCCCTTCTGTACAGAGCCGTTTCACCTCTTCACCATGCTCCTCCAGCCAGCCTGTGCTGCCCGAAACCAGTTTCACGCCGGCGCGGAAGGTCTTCATATAGTTGGTATAAGCTACCATCGGGTTGGTGAATTCGATGGCCACATCGGCACTTTTGAAGGCCTCCGATTCAAATGCCTCTTGATTGTCAACATCTATCCTGCAGACAATTTCATGTCCGCGACTCAGGGCAATCTTCTCAATCTCTTTGCCCATCTTTCCATAACCGATTAATGCAAATTTCATTGTTCGTTCTTCTTTAATGTTTTTCGTCTGAAAGGCCGTTTCCAAATAAAAAACAGCTTTTTGTTTCAGAAACTTCTTTATTATGAGTCGCAAAGATAATATTTTTCTTACATTTGCGGATATCATTAACGTCTTCTTAACAATGGAAAAACTGCTGCATTACGTCTGGAAACATAAAATCTTCCCGTTGGAGCCGCTTTCTACCACCTCGGGGGAGTCTGTGGAGGTCATTGATGCCGGTTTGGCCAATACCGATGCAGGGCCCGACTTCTTCAATGCCAAGCTGAAGTTGGGGGGGACATTGTGGGTAGGAAATGTGGAGATACACCAACGGGCCTCTGATTGGATGCGTCACGGTCATCAGTCGGACAAGGCCTATGACAGTGTGATACTGCATGTGGTAGGAGAGGCAGACTGTGCCGTGTGCCGAACCGATGGCACCCCCATTCCACAGCTGCAGCTGACTTGTCCGCCGGAGGTGTCACTCCACTATGAAGAGTTGCGCCGTAGCGAGATTATCCCTCCTTGCTATGCCGTGTTGCCTTCGCTGCCCCGATTGGTGATTCATTCGTGGCTTTCGGCATTGCAGGTGGAGCGGTTGGAGCAGAAGACGGAGCAGGTCTATCAGCGGTTGGAGCGTTGCGACCGCCGGTGGGAGGATGCCTTCTTTGTGACGCTGGCACGCAACTTCGGATTTGGGCTGAACAGTGATGCATTCGAAGCCTGGGCCTTGCGCCTTCCCTTTCGGGCTGTAGACAAACATCGCGACAATCTGCAACAGGTTGAGGCCCTGTTTTTTGGACAGGCTGGCCTGCTGGAGCAAGAGCCGCCTGAGGCTGACGACTATTTCCGCGGGCTGCGTAACGAATTCCGCTATTTGCAGCACAAGTTTCAGTTGCCCGCTCCTCTTCCTGCAGAGCAGTGGCGCCTCTTGCGTATGCGGCCTGATAACTTTCCCCATGTACGCATGGCGCAGTTGGCCTTTTTCTATCACAAGGAGCAGTCGCTCTTCTCACGCTTTATGGAGGCGGCCGGAATAGAAGAGGTCAAGAGCTTGTTGCAGCTCCAGACTTCACCCTACTGGACGGAACATTTCACTTTCCAGAAACTTTCGCCCCGTAAGGAGAAGACGTTGGGAAAGCGGGCACAAGAGCTGGTGATTATCAATACCATCGTCCCCTTCCTGTACGCTTATGGACGCTATCGGTGCGAGGAGGCGTTGTGCAATCGGGCCATGGCCTTTCTGGAGTCGTTGAAGGCGGAAGACAACTTCATCGTCCGCCAGTGGGATGCCGTTGGCCTGCAGGTGACTACGGCTTCCGATTCGCAAGCCCTCATCCAGCTGCATCGGAGGTATTGCGAACGTCGTGACTGCCTCCGTTGCCGATTCGGGTATGAGTATCTGCGCAGGAAGTGAACAGTCGGAATCTATTTATCATAAACTATATGTGAACTATGAAGACAAGTAAAATGAACACACTGTTGAGCAGCTTGTGCGGATGCCTGCTGCTCACGACCTCTTCCTGTATGCACGAGCCAAAGGCTACGGTGGAGGCTTATGTCACTACCGGCAACCGCTCCAAGGATTTTGCCAAGGAGGTGGTGGAGATGCAGAAGGCGGCGTCTGATACCTGCGTCGTGCTGGACCCGTCAACCCGCTATCAGGTTATGGATGGCTTTGGGGCTGCCATGACAGGCTCTACCTGCTACAATCTGTTGCAAATGTCGGCCGAAGACCGGCATCGCTTTCTGGAAGAGACCTTCTCGGTGGAGAAAGGTATGGGGTATAGCTATGTCCGCATCTCCATTGGCTGCTCCGACTTCTCGTTGAGCGAATACACCTGTTGTGACGAGCCGGGAATTGAGCATTTCGCCTTGCAGCGGGAAGAGAAGGAGTATGTCATCCCCGTTCTGAAGGAGATGCTGGCTGTCAATCCGGATGTGAAGATATTGGGCTCTCCCTGGACCTGCCCCAAATGGATGAAGGTGAATAATCTGACGGAGCGGAAACCTTTTGATTCGTGGACAAGCGGACAGCTGAACCCATCTTGTTACAAGGCGTATGCCGCCTATTTCGTGAAGTGGGTGGAGGCGTTCCGCCAGGAGGGGATTCCCATCTATGCCGTCACGCCGCAGAACGAACCGCTGAACAGAGGCAATTCGGCCTCCTTGTATATGGAATGGAAGGAAGAACAGGCGTTTGTCAAGGAGGCACTCGGCCCTGCCTTCAAACAGGCCGGCCTGGATGTGAAGATTTATGCCTTTGACCACAACTACAACTATGACAATGTGGAGGGACAAGAGGACTATCCCATCCGTATGTATGACGACGAGGTCACTGCCGCTTTCCTGACCGGTGCCGCCTATCATAACTATTGTGGCGATCGTGAGGAGCTGAATGACATCCGCAGCCAGCGTCCCGACAAGGAACTTATCTTTACGGAGACCTCGATAGGTATGTGGAACGATGGACGCAATCTGGAGTACCGCTTGATGGAAGATATGCGTGAAGTGGCGTTGGGAACGGTGAACAACTGGTGCAAGGCGGTCATCGTGTGGAATCTGATGCTCGATTCTGAACGCGGACCCAATCGCGAAGGGGGGTGCAGGAGTTGTTATGGCGCAGTGGACATAGACCGAAACGACTATGCCACCATCACCCGCAATTCGCACTACTATATCATCGGCCATCTTTCGGCAGTGGTACGGCCGGGAGCTGTCCGCATCGGCATCAGTCAGGCTCCCCTCCATGTGACCCATGCCGCTTTCGAGAATCCTGACGGGACGTATGCCTATGTGGCGATGAATGAGGGCGACACGGCACGTCGGCTGGAGGTGACCGACGGCAAACACACCTTCTGCTACGAGCTTCCTGCAAAGTCGGTCGCATCATTCCGTTGGAAGAGTTAATCTTCACTTGCACGTTTTCTTCGGTAGAGAACAGATAAATCAGAATTAATGCGTATTTTTGCACTCGGAACCAGGCAAGATGCGTTCCGCTCTCTTTCCCCGACCGGCTCTTGCATAGCAGGTTGGAGAATCAGCAACGAAATGAATGTTTAATAAAATATAGATTATGAGTAAGAAAGCCCTTTTAATGATTCTTGATGGTTGGGGAATGGGCGACCACAAGAAAGACGATGTGATTTTCAATACTCCCACTCCATATTGGGACAGTCTGTTGGCCAACTATCCGCATTCGCAGCTGCAGGCCAGTGGTGAGAATGTCGGTTTGCCCGACGGCCAGATGGGTAATTCGGAAGTGGGACACCTCAACATCGGTGCCGGACGCATCGTTTATCAGGACTTGGTGAAGATTAACCGTGCTTGTGCCGACGGAAGCATCCGTCAGAACAAGGAGATTGTGGCTGCTTTCACTTACGCCAAGGAGCAGGGGAAGAACGTTCACTTTATGGGTCTGACCTCTAACGGTGGCGTTCACAGCTCGCTGGAGCACCTCTTTGCCCTTTGCGACATAGCCAAAGAGTATGGTGTGGGCGAGCGCACGTTTGTGCATTGTTTCATGGACGGCCGTGATACCGACCCCAAGAGCGGTAAGGGATTCATCGAACAGCTGACCGCTCATTGCGCACAGTCGGCCGGACGCATTGCTTCCATTGTGGGACGTTTCTATGCCATGGACCGCGACAAGCGTTGGGAACGTGTCAAGACCGCTTACGACCTGCTGGTGAACGGTGACGGCAAGCAGGCCGACGACATGGTGCAGGCCATGCAGGAGAGCTATGACGAAGGCGTGACCGATGAATTCATCAAGCCTATCAACAACGCTACGGTAGACGGTACCATCAAGGAGGGCGACGTGGTCATCTTCTTCAACTATCGCAACGACCGCGCCAAGGAGCTGACCATCGTCTTGACGCAGCAGGATATGCCTGAGGCCGGCATGAAGACCATCCCCGGTCTGCAATATTACTGTATGACTCCTTATGACGCAAGCTTCACGGGTGTACACATCCTCTTTGACAAGGAAAATGTGCAGAATACGCTGGGCGAATATCTCTCCAACAGCGGCAAGACGCAGTTGCACATTGCCGAGACGGAGAAGTATGCGCACGTAACCTTCTTCTTCAACGGCGGACGCGAGACTCCGTATGACCAAGAAGAACGCATCCTGGTACCTTCTCCCAAGGTAGCTACCTATGACCTGAAGCCGGAGATGAGTGCCTACGAGGTAAAGGACAAGTTGGTAGAGGCCATCGGTACGCAGAAGTACGACTTCATCGTGGTGAACTATGCAAACGGTGACATGGTGGGTCATACAGGCATCTATGAGGCTATCGAGAAGGCGGTTGTCGCCATTGACAACTGCGTGAAGGATACCGTAGAGGCTGCCAAGGCCAACGGCTATGAGGTGATAATCATTGCCGACCACGGCAATGCCGACCATGCCCTGAACGAGGACGGTACGCCCAATACGGCACACTCGCTGAATCCCGTTCCCTTTGTCTATGTGACGGACAACAAGGAGGCTCGCGTGGAGGACGGTGTGTTGGCCGACGTGGCTCCTTCCATCCTTCACATCTTGGGTATGGCCCAGCCGACGGAGATGACAGGTAAGGACTTGATTAAATAAGCATCGGAATAAAAAACGTGAGGAGGGTGTGCCGCCGTTGTGGACGCACCCTTCTTTTTTTCATAAAATGGAGAAGAGATGGTACAGATAGATGATGTAGTGGTTTCGCTGGATGTTTTCCGCGAGAAGTTTCTTTGCGACTTGGGTGCCTGCAAGGGGGCGTGTTGCATCGAAGGAGATGCCGGAGCACCCGTCGAGTTGGACGAGGTGGAGCAGTTGGAAGAAGTGTTGCCGGTGGTGTGGGACGAATTGTCGCCCGAGGCGCGTGCGGTGATCGAGAGGCAAGGTGTGGTCTACACCGATTGCGAAGGCGATCTGGTGACCTCCATTGTCAACAACAAAGATTGTGTATTCACCTGCTACGATGAAAAAGGATGCTGCTATTGTGCCATCGAGAAGGCTTACCGGGCAGGCAGAACCTCTTTCTACAAACCCATCTCTTGTCATCTCTATCCTATACGTATAGGCGATTACGGACCTTATAAAGCAGTCAACTACCATCGCTGGAATGTATGCAAGGCGGCACTCCTCTTGGGACAGAAGGAGGACGTGCCGGTCTATCGCTTCTTGCGCGAACCGCTTGTCCGCAAGTTTGGCGAGGCGTGGTATCATGAGTTGGAACAGGCCGCTGAAGAGCTGAAGAAGCAGGGGTACATCGCTTGACGCTTGTAGAAGATGGTGCAATGAAAGAAGCCCCGGCTGCGTAGGATTGTTCCTATGAGCCGGGGCTTTCTTCGTAAGATGTGAGTTAGGCTATGTTAGTAAATATGATTAGGCGTCGATATTGGCGTAGCGGGCATTCTTCTCGATGAATTCGCGGCGCGGCCCTACGTCCTCACCCATCAGCATGGAGAAGATGTAGTCGGCTTCCGCGGCATTCTCCAAGTGTACCTGCTTCAGCATTCTGTTTTCGGGGTTCATGGTTGTCTCCCACAGCTGCTCGGGGTTCATCTCGCCCAAACCTTTGTAGCGTTGGGTATGGATGGCGTTTTCCGAGCCTCCTCCATACGTGTCGATGAAGCGCTGGCGTTGTTGGTCGGTCCAGCAATACTCCTTCACCTTTCCCTTGGTGCAGAGGTAGAGAGGCGGCGTGGCGATGTACAGATAGCCGTTCTGGATTACCTGCGGGAAGTAGCGGAAGAAGAGCGTCATAATCAGGGTGTCGATGTGTGAGCCATCGACGTCGGCATCGGTCATGATGATGACCTTCTTGTAGCGCAGCTTGTCGATATTGGCCTCTTTGCTGTCCTCGCTGTCCACGCCGAAGCGGATGCCTAACGCCTGTATGATGTTGTTTACTTCGTCGCTTTCAAAGGCCTTGTGCCACATGGCTTTCTCCACGTTCAGAATCTTGCCTCGCAGCGGCAGGATGGCCTGATAGGTACGGTTGCGTCCCTGCTTGGCCGAGCCTCCTGCCGAGTCACCCTCGACCAGAAACAGTTCGCACTCTTCGGGATCCTTGCTGGAGCAGTCGGCCAGTTTGCCGGGCATACCTCCACCCGACATGGGCGATTTGCGCTGCACGCTCTCGCGTGCCTTGCGTGCAGCCACGCGGGCTGTTGCAGCCAGCAGCACCTTTTCTACGATGAGCTTGGCCTCTTTGGGATGTTCCTCCAGATAGTAAGTCAAGGCTTCGCCTACAGCCTGGTTGACGGCACCGCTCACTTCGCTGTTGCCCAGCTTGGTCTTGGTCTGTCCCTCAAACTGAGGTTCGGCTACCTTCACCGAGATGACGGCTATCAGTCCTTCGCGGAAGTCCTCGCCCGAAATCTCTACCTTTGCCTTCTCCAGCTGCTTGGCGCACGTGTCTTCGCCATACTTCTTCAGCACACGGGTCAGTGCAGAGCGGAATCCGGCTTCGTGCGTTCCACCCTCTTTGGTGTTGATGTTGTTGACGTAGGAGTGAAGGTTCTCGCGATAGCCCGTGTTGTACATGATGGCACATTCAATGGGCACGCCGGCCTTCTCCGTATTCAGATAGATGACATCGTCAAACAGCGGCGTGTTGTTGCTGTTCAGGAAGCGGACAAACTCCTTCACGCCCTCTTCGCTATGGAAGGTTTCTGTGGGGTGGGTGCCGTCCTCCTCTATCGTGCGCAGGTCGGTCAGCGTGATGCGGATGCCCTTGTTCAGATAGGCCAGTTCGCGCAGGCGGGCTTGCAGTGTAGAATATTTGTATTCGGTGACTGTGAAGATGGTGGCATCCGGATGGAATGTCTGCTTGGTACCTGTGCAGCCGGGTTCGCATGTGCCCACCTCTTTGACGGGATAAAGCGGCTTGCCGCACTCGTATTCCTGCTGGTAAATCTTGCCGTTGCGGAACACTTGGGTCTTCATGTGGGTGGAGAGGGCGTTGACGCACGATACACCTACGCCGTGCAGACCTCCTGATACCTTATACGAACCCTTGTCAAATTTACCTCCGGCATGAAGGACGGTCATGACCACTTCCAGAGCCGACTTCTTCTCCTTTTCATGGAAATCTACCGGAATACCGCGGCCGTTGTCCTGTACGGTGATGGAGTTGTCCTCATTGATGGTCACCTCAATGTGGTCGCAATAGCCGGCCATGGCCTCGTCAATGGAGTTGTCTACTACTTCGTAAACCAGATGGTGCAGACCGTTCTCGCTGATGTCGCCAATGTACATGGCAGGACGCTTGCGGACGGCTTCCAGACCTTCCAACACCTGGATGTTGCTGGCTGAATAATTGTTTTCGCCGATTATCTTCTCTTCTTCAGTCATATCAAATAATACCTTGTTGTAATATCTTGGTAGGCACAAATGCCACTTAACTTATTGCAAAGATAGGGTTTTTTCTGCAAATATGCTATTGAAAACAGAAAAAACTCTGCTCTGCCGGCAGAGATGCTGCCGTGGTGTACCTACAGAAAAAGCCGAACTTATGAAAAAAGTCCGGCTCCTGTGTATATGGAATGATAATAAGTTCCGCTTAGGCGAGCTTGTTGATGTACTTCGCCAATTTCGATTTCAGGTTGTTGGCCTTGTTCTTGTGGATGATATTGGTCTTGGCCAATTTGTCCAACAACTTAACGACACTTGGGTACATAGCTACTGCTTCTGCCTTTTCGGTAGTTGCACGAAGTTTACGAACAGCATTTCTCATGGTCTTGCCATAATATCTGTTGTGAAGTCTTCTTTTCTCTTCTTGTCTGATTCTTTTCAGTGATGATTTGTGATTTGCCATCTCGACTAATCTTTTAATTTTGTTATTACTTGTAGCCCCTGGGGGAATCGAACCCCCCTTTCAAGAATGAAAATCTTGCGTCCTAACCGATAGACGAAGGGGCCGGGCCTTGGTGAGCGTTTCCGCTCGTGCATACGGATTTTCTTTCGTTTGCGGATGCAAAGGTAGAAACTATTTTTGAATTGACAAAACAATCTCAAAAAAATAATGCACATTCTTCTTAACTTTTTTGATGATAAAACTGTAATTTGTTGTTATATAGCGTGTTGTAGACTTCTGTTTGATTGCTCATTCCTGCCCGTTCCCTTGTTTGCAGCTTGTTTTTTTTCATTTTTGCGAGAGTTTTCATAGCTTTGCACTGTCAATTCATTCGTAGAACTATGTTACAGCGTACTGCAGGTATCGTATTGCGTACCTTGAAATACAAGGACAGCTACCTTATTGCCGACGTCTATACGGAGGTGTGCGGACGGGCTTCGTTTCAAGTGCCCGTTCCCCGTTCGCGCAAGTCGCTGGTGAAGTCGGTCCTCTTCCAGCCGTTGGCACTGATTGAGCTGGAGGCCGATTTCCGTCCCTCCCTCTCTATATATAAGGTAAGGGAGGTGAAGTCTCTCCATCCCTTTGTCTCGTTGCCTTACGACCCTCGCAAGTCGGCCATTGCCTTCTTTCTGGCAGAGTTCCTCTATCGGGCGCTACGTGAGGAGGCTCAGCATGGTCCGCTCTTTGCCTACCTCCGTCACTCCATCGTATGGCTGGACGAGTGTACGAGTGGTTTTGCCAACTTTCATCTGGTCTTTCTGATGCGGCTTTCCCGTTTCTTGGGGCTCTACCCCAATCTGGATGAATATCAGGAGGGGTTCTATTTCGATTTGCAGGCTGCCTGCTTCACCCCCTTGCGGCCGCTCACCCATACGCACTTCCTGTCGCCTGCCGAGGCGGCCCGCTTGCCCCGCTTGTTGCGTATGAACTACGAGACGATGCACCTTTTTGCGTTGAACCGCGAGGAGCGGATGCGTTGTCTCCTGCTGATGAACGACTATTACCGCCTGCATCTGCCGGGCTTCCCTGAACTGAAATCGCTGGAGGTGTTGCGCGAGCTGTTTGACTGACCCCGTTCGGATGGAGGCGAAAAAAGTGGCCGGGCGGGCCGCCCTGATGGGGGCCAATGCCGTGATAGGTGTGGACCTGGATTACGAGGCGTTGGGTGACAGCAATTCCATGTTGATGGTGACAGCTTGCGGAACGGCCGTTGTCATCTGAGGCTTCACGCTGTGCGTGTCCGCCCCTCGACGGGGTTATGCAAAAAGGCGGGGAGGTGCATCTCTCCCCGCTCCCAAAGAGCCTCTTTTGTCCCCTTTTGTCCGTCATCGGCAGGCCGATACGCCCAATGCGCCTGCCACCGCCGATGCCACGGCGATGATGATTTTCAGCAGCAGGTCCCAGCTGAATCCTTTCTTCTTTGTAGTATTGTCCATGATATTCAATTTAAAATTTAAAATTTAAAATTTAAAGTGTAGGGGCGCAAGATGTTGCGCCCTGAATGCCGTTCGCCCCCTGCAATCATTCAAATTCATTGCGTGCGGGGTGGGCAGACACATAGGTCTGCCCCTACAGTTCGACTGCAATGTATCATTCGCGATGAATGCGCCGGTGTGCGGGTGGGCGGAACATCTTCCGCCCTGACCGCTGGCGATGCCTCTGCGAACAGCATCACGGATGATACGTTGCATCCCGCCGTAGGGGTGGAATATTTTCCGCCCAAAACCACACGCAACGCCTCCGCGGACGATACAACCGCGAACGACATGCAGGGCGCAAAATGTTGCGCCCCTACACCTGACGTTTCACAGGCAACATCGGCACCGCGCGATGCCTCTGCGAACAGCATCACGGATGACACGTTGCATCCCGCCGTAGGGGCGGAATATTTTCCGCCCAAAACCGCACGCAACGCCTCCGCGGACGATACAACCGCGAACGGCATTCAGGGCGCAAGATGTTGCGCCCCTACACATCCACTCGTAGCTTGTAGCTCGTAGCTCGTAGCTAAAAAACAGCTCGTAGCTTGTAACTAAAATAACATTTTAAATTGAATAAATCATGAAACAGAAACTATCGCGCGGAATGCGCAACAACAACCCCCTGAACATACGCCACGGCAAAAGCCGCTGGCAGGGGATGGCCGGTTATCAGCCGGACAAGGAGTTCGTCACCTTCCAGACACTGGCCTACGGCTACCGTGCGGCCTGGGTGCTGCTGGACAACTACCGCTTCCATCTGGCCGCACAAGGCCTGCGGTACAACGTAAGTAACATCATCCGCCGCTGGGCACCACCTGCAGACGGCAACGATACCACCAATTATATAGCCACGGTGACGCGCATCGCGGGGCTGGACCCGCAGGCCGAACTGCCTCCGGCCAACACGCCCGAGGGCGGACTCCTCATTGCCCGCCTGATAGCGGCCATGACCTGTGTGGAGTGCGGCCTACGGCCCGACCGGGTGGAGTGGGAAGCCCTGCGCGATGGCTATCGGCTGGCCTTCGGGCATAGCCTGAATCTCTAAGAAACGTACATCCAAAGATAAAGGTACTAAGTTTACTAAGATTAATGGCTAATCCGCACAAACACTTTAAATTTTTAATTTTAAATTTTAAATTAGAAATGTATCTTTGCAGGCAGAGGAAAGGCCAATCCCGCACAATGACATGTAACGAAACGTCTTTCCTGCAAATCCACTATATTTGTGGGGAAAATAAACAATAAAATAGGATAGAATGAAAAGAACTTTAATGACCCTAATGGCCACTGCTGTCATGACAACGGTGGCCGCACAGCAGAATCCGCTATTGCCGGGGTTTCATGCCGACCCCGAAGTGCTCTACTCTAACAAGACGGGCAAGTACTATATCTATAGCACGACCGACGGAATGCCGGGGTGGGGAGGATATACCTACAGCGTGTTCTCGTCGGACAACCTGAAGGAATGGAAGGATGAGGGCATCGTGCTGGATGCCAAGAGCGACCAGGTGAAATGGGCAGATGGCAATCTGTGGGCACCTGCTGCCATCGAGGTAAGGCAGAAAGACGGTTCGTACAAGTATTACCTCTACTTCAGTGCCAATGCCGGCCGTCGTAAGGAGATAGGTGTGGCGGTGAGCGACCATCCTACAGGCCCGTTTGTGGAGTCGGGCGCACCCATCATCAGCGACTCGCCCGTAGGTGGAGGACAGCAGATAGATGTGGATGTGTTTCAGGATCCCAAGTCGAAAAAGTTCTACATCTATTGGGGCAACGGATATATGGCCGGAGCCGAACTGGATGCTGATATGAAGACGGTGAAGAAGGAGACCCTGACGGTGATGACTCCTGAAGGGGGAACGCTGCAGGACTATGCTTTCCGCGAAGCGGCCTACGTATTCTATCGCAAAGGAACATACTATTTCACCTGGTCGGTGGACGATACCGGTTCGCCCAACTATCATGTGGCGTATGGTACGGCCAAGTCGCCCCTCGGACCTATTCAGGTGGCCGACGAACCGGTGATACTGCGTCAGGATGCGGAAAAGGAGATTTATGGTACGGCCCACAACTCCATACTCCAGATACCTGGCAAGGATGAGTGGTACATCTTTTATCACCGCATCAATAAGCACTATCTGCAGCGGGATAAGGAACCGGGTATACATAGAGAGGTCTGTGCCGACCGCCTGACTTTCGACAAGAAGGGACGGATTGTACCTGTGAAGCCAACGCACGAAGGACCTGCCCTTTAGTTGCTTTTTAATCATCACTAAAAAAGAAGAAGGTGCGTCGAGGGGTAAACCCTGACGCACCTTCTGTGCAGTTGTGCGGCCCATCAAGAGCCGCTTCCTATCAGTAAAGCTTATTTGGCATCCTCAGCAGGAGTACCTTTGTGCTTCAGCAGGCTGAAGGCAATCGGCGAAGCGATGAAGAGTGATGACAGGGTACCGAATACCACACCCAGAATCATGGCGAAGGCGAAACTACGGATAGAGTCACCGCCCAGGATGAAGATGCAGAGCAATACAATCAATGTACTGAGTGAGGTGTTGATGGTACGTGCCAACGTGGTGTTCAGTGAATCGTTGAACAGCTGGAGCTTCTCGCGCTTGGGATAGAGACCGAAGAACTCGCGTACACGGTCGAAGATAACCACCTTGTCGTTGATGGAGTAACCGATGGCCGTCAGGATGGCACCGATGAAGGTCTGGTCAATCTCTAACGAGAAGGGCAGGATGCCCCAGAAGATGGAGTACATACCCAAGATGATGATGGTATCGCATGCCAGAGCGGCTACAGAACCGATGGAGTAGGCGATGTTGTGGAAGCGGATGAGGATGTAGAGACCGATGGCAATCAGTGCCAGGAATACCGACCAGATAGCCGATACCTTGATGTCGTCGGCCATACTCGGTCCTACCTTCTGCGAGCTGACGATGCTGCCGCCCGTGTGGTTGTCGCGGTCGATGAAGGTATCCAGCGAGATGTTCTGGGTCAGCAGGGGCTTCAGTGTCTCATACAGGTAGGCCTCTATTTCGGAGTCTACGTTGTTGCCTTCGTCCTCAATGCGGTAGTTGGTGCTGATACGTACGGTGCGGCCGTCGGTACCTACGGCAATGACGCTGACATTGGCGTCGCCGAATTTGCCGGCGATAAGCTCACGTACCTGTTCGGGCTCTACCTCTTTTTCGAACTGTACCTTGAAGTTGCGTCCACCTGTGAAGTCGATGCTCTGGCTCAGACCGCGGGTCAGCAGGAAGGCCAGACATACCACGATGGCAGCACCTGCAATGGTGAGCCACTGCTTGCGGCGGCCCATAAAGTCGAAGTGAACGTTCTGCATCAGGTTCTTTGAGATGTTGGTGCAGAAGGTCAGGTTCAGCAGCTTGTCCTTGGCCATGAAGTGTTCGTATACCAGACGAGTCATGAAGACGGCGGTGAAGAACGAAATCAAGATACCGATAATCAATGTAGTGGCAAAACCACGGATAGGACCTGTACCGAAGTTGAACAGGATGATACCGGTGATGATAGAGGTCAAGTTAGAGTCGAGGATGGCCGAGAAGGCGTTGCTGTAACCGTCGGCCAACGCTTTCTTTACACCCTTGCCGGCACGAAGCTCTTCCTTGGTACGCTCGTAAATCAGCACGTTGGCGTCAACCGCCATACCTAACGAGAGTACCATACCTGCGATACCCGACATGGTCAGTGCGGCCTGGAACGAAGAGAGGATGCCGAGCGTGAAGAAGAGGTTGATGATCAGGGCACCGTTGGCTACCATACCCGGCACGAGGCCATACATGGCGCACATGTAAATCATCAGCAGGATGAAGGCCACGATGAACGAGATGATACCTGCGTTGATGGAGGCCTGACCCAATGACGGACCTACGATGTCCTCCTGCACGATGTGGGCGGGAGCCGGCATCTTACCAGACTTCAGCACATTGGCCAAGTCCTTGGCTTGCTCGGGTGTGAAGTGACCGGTAATCTGTGAGTTACCGCCGGTAATCTCCGTATTTACATTCGGAGCTGAATATACGTAGCCGTCCAGTACGATGGCGATGCTGCGGTTGATGTTCTGCTTGGTGAGCTGTGCCCAGCGGCGGGCACCGTCGGTGTTCATCGACATGCTGACGGCGGGTTTGCCATAGCTGTCGAACTCGTCCTTGGCATCTACCACTACGTCACCCTCCAGCGGAGCCTTGCCGTTGCGTTCGGTTGACTTGATGGCATAGAGCTCGAAGGTCTGTGCCTTGGGGTCGTACTCGAAGGCCGATACACCCCACTTCAGGCGCAGGTCTTTGGGCAACTGGGCCTGTACCTCGGGCATGGAGAGGTAACGGTTGATGTCAGCTGTATCCTTATAATTGGCATAGGCTACAACGGGGCCTACATTGGCATTCACCTGCAGGATGGCCAGCAAGGGGTGATCCTTCTTCAGTTGAGCCAGGTCGGCTGTCTGTGCCTTGCTTTCGCCCTTCAGTGCGGCAGCCAGACTGTCGGCGGTGCTGGTGGCCTGTGCTTCGGCGGGAGCTGCTGTGGCTACGCTATCAGCATCGCTTGTGGTAGCGAGCAGCGAACGCAGCTTGCTGTCGGCAGCTTGCAGGTAGGGGGCAATATCCTTGCCGGTGTAAGTTTCCCAGAATTCCAAGTTGGCTGATCCTTGTAGTAATTTTCTTACACGTTCGGGCTCCTTGATACCAGGCAGTTCCACCATGATGCGGCCCATCTTGTCCTCCAGACTCTGGATGTTGGGCTGAACCACGCCGAAACGGTCGATACGGGTACGCAGCACGTTGTACGAGTTGGCGATGGCTGCCTTCACCTCTTCGCGCAGCACCTTCTCTACTTCGGCATCGGTAGACTTCTGATTGACTTTATCCTTCAGCTGCTGGGTAGCGAAAAGCTGTGCCAGCGATGCGCCCGGAGCCAGCTTGTGGTACTCCTTCACGAAAAGGGTGATAACGTCGTCCTGACTGGTTGTAGCCTGCTTGGCTGCATTGGCCAGGGCTTGGTTAAAGGCCTCTTCCGTCTTGTTGTCGGCCAACACTTTGATGACATCGGGTACGGAAACTTCGAGGATGACGTTCATACCACCCTTCAGGTCCAGACCCAGACTGATTTCCATCTCGCGACATTGTTTCAGCGTCCAATTGCCGAAGTACACCTTCTCGTTCGCCAGCGAATCGAGGTAGTCTTGCTCTACCTTCACATCCCCTTTTGCATACTCTTTCGCCTTATTGGTATAGTGGCGAGTCACAAAAGAGAAGGAGAGATAGAACACACACACCAGTGTGAGCAATATCGCAAAAACCTTTACAAATCCTTTGTTTTGCATGTTACTTTTAGTTTATTATGATTACTTTTTAATTAATTTCCAGTGGCATACAAGGGTGCAAATATAGCTTTTTTTTCACAAATCTTACTTCAAACCGCGATTTTTTAACATCGGCTCAAGTTGGGGCTCTTGTCCACGGAAGTTTTTGTACAAAGTCATCGGGTCGTCGCTGTCTCCCTTTTCAAGGATATTGCTGCGGAAACTGTTGGCGGTTTCGGGGTCGAAAATGCCGTTCTCCTTGAAGGCTTCGAAGGCATCGTTGTCCAGCACGTTGGCCCACGAGTAGCTGTAGTAGCCGGCAGAATATCCTCCGATGATGTGGTTGAAATAGGTGGTGCGATAGCGCGGAGCGATTTGGGGAATCAGACCCAGCTTGTCCATAGCCTCTTTTTCGTAGGCCAGCACGTCGAGTCCCTCGGTGGAGGTGAGGTTGTGCAGGTTCATGTCGAGGATGGCGGCAGCCAGCAGTTCGGTGGTGATGAAGCCCTGGTTGAAGGTCTTCTGTTGCAGCACCTTCTCAATCAAGGAGTCGGGCATCACTTCGCCGGTCTGGTAATGCTTGGCATACATCTTCAGCACCTCGGGTTCGGTAGCCCAGTGTTCGTTGATTTGCGACGGCAGCTCGACGAAGTCGCGTACGACGTTGGTGCCCGAGGTACTCTTGTACTGGCACTTGGTCAGCAGGCCGTGCAGTGCGTGTCCGAACTCATGGAAGAGGGTCTCTACCTCGTCCAGCGTCAGCAGGGAAGGTGTGTCGCCCACGGGCTTGGTGAAGCTGCATACGTTGCAGATGTGGGGGCGTACGTCACCCTGCTGGTCGCGGTAGTTGCTCATCCAGGCACCGCCACGCTTGCCGGCGCGGGGGAAGTAGTCTACGTAGAAGATGCCTAACTGAGAGCCGTCGCGGTCTTTTACCTCGAACACCTCTACGTCGGGATGATAGACGGGTACGCCCTCCATCTTGGTCAGTGTGATGCCATACAGCTTGTTGGCTACGGTGAAGGCTCCTTCGCGTACGTTCTCCAGCTTGAAGTAGGGCTTCAGGTCCTCTTCCTCCAGGTTGAATTGTTCCTTGCGCAGCTTCTCGGTGTAGTACCACCAGTCCCAAGCCTCCAGCTTCTCGCCTTTGCCCTCTTTGTCCATCAGCTTCTGCAGTTCGGCTGCCTCGGCCTTTGCCTTGGGCAACGCATAGCTCCAGAGGTTGTTCAGGAAGTCCATCACCGTGGCCGAGTTCTTGGCCATCTTGGTGTCGAGAACGAAGTTCGAATAGCAATCGAATCCCAATAGATTGGCTTTCTCTAAGCGCAGACGGACGATTTCGGCAATGGTGCTCTTGTTGTCGTTCTCGTCGTTGTTGTTGCCGCGGTTGATGTAGGCCTTGTAGATTTGCTCGCGTAGGGCGCGGTTGTCGGCATACTGCAGGAAGGGCAGGCGGCTGGCATTGTGCAGCGTAAAGAGCCATTTGCCCTCTTGTCCGTCGGCCTTGGCTTCGGCGGCGGCGCTTTCGCGGAACCATTGCGGCAGTCCCGACAAATCCTCTTCCTTCTCTACATAGAGCTTGAACGCATTGTTCTCGTTCAGCACATGGTTGCCGAAGGTGATGCCCAGCGTGGATAGCTGCTTGTTGATTTCGCGCAGACGCGCTTGCTTCTCGGCCGGGAGGCCGGCACCCGAACGAACAAAGTCCTTGTAGATTTTCTCTAACAGACGCTCCTGCTCGCGGGTTAGCGAGAGCGATTCGCGCTGCTGATAGACGGCATCTATCTTCTTGAAGAGTGCTTGGTTGAGCGAGATGTTGTCGCTGTGCTCGGAGAGGACAGGAGCCATCTTCATGTCGAGTGCAGAGAGCTCGTCGGTGGTCTCGGCTTCGGTCAAGTTGAAGAAGACACCTCCCACGCGGTCCAGTATAGGAGAACTTTGGTCAAACGCAACAATGACATTTTCAAACGTAGGAGCCTCTGTGTTGTCGATGATGGCCTGAATGTTGGCGTTCTGCTCTTCGATACCTTTTTGGAAGGCCGGCTCGTAGTGTTCCAGCTTAATCTGGTCGAAGGGAGGAACACCGTTGGGGGTTTGGAACTCGGAAAGGAACGGATTGCTTTCCGTCTGTGTCGCACAGGAGTACATCATACAACTTGCTGCTAACATGAAGATACTTTTCTTGAACATATTAATATAGGTATTAAATTAGATTAGTTATTAGTTTCGTATAGCGAGATAACAGGCTATCGGATAGTGGTCGGATTCGCGTATGGAGCGGTCGACCATGCAGTTGTAGCTGCGCAGCTCTTTGCTCGTCAGTATGTTGTCTATCCGAAAGTAGAATTTGTTCTGATTGTAGGAGATACCCAACCCTCTTCCTGACTGGGCGAAGGCGTCGTCCAGCCCGCGGGCAATGACGCGATGGGTGTAGGAGATGGGGGTGTCGTTGAAGTCGCCGCATACGATGAGAGCAGGATGCTTCCGACGGGCGATGTGACCGGCTATCGAGTCTGCCTGTACGGCGCGGATGGCCGAGGCCTCGGCCAGCTTACGCACCAGCAGACGCAGTCCGCTCTTCACCTTCTCCTTTTCGGGGTCTTTCAGCATCTCTGTATACACCGCCTTGTCTTCCAGGGTCAGTTTGTTGGACTCCAGGTGGTTGTTGATGAGTGTCACCGTATCATTGCCTATCTTCAGCTCGTAAAGGACGCTGCCGTTGTAGTCGCTGGGATAGGGGAGGGCGCGGGCCGAGAGGATGGGAAACTTTGAGTAGCAAGCCATCTTGTTGGCCCCCTTGTTGTGTCCCACCGAAAGGATGCGATGGTAGGGATATGCCTTCAGCGCCTGTTCCACATCGTGCTGCGTGAGGTGGCGTTTGTCCTCGATGGTGATGTATTCCTGCAGGCAGAGGATGTCTGCTCCGCTCTTCTGCAGATAGGTCAGGATGGGATTGGTACCGTCGGCCTGCTTGGTGGCTCCGTTGAATCCCATGATGTTGTACGAAAGCAACTTGAATGACGCTTCGGGCAGCGCATCAGTACGGAAGTTTATCGGGATGTAGAGACGTATCTGTGCCGTACAGAGCAGGAAACCTGCCAACGGAAGCAGGGCGGCCTTGTACTTCTGCATCACTAACCAGAAAAGGAGGAAACTGCCGTTGAGCACCAGGAAAATGGGGAATGTCAGCCCCATACACGACTCCACAGGATGAACCGTCGGAGCAATGTGAGGGCTGTAGGCCACCAGCAACAGCAACAAGGTGCAGAGTGCATTGGCCAATATCACCACCAGAAAGAGTATGTTCCCAAAGTGTCTCATTTTTCAGTTACAAGTTACGAGCTACAAGCTACAAGTTACGAGCTACAAGCTACAAGCTACGAGCTACAAGTTACGAGCTACAAGCTACAAGCTACGAGCAACAAGTAATGGATAATACCATTTTAAATTTTTAATTTTTAATTTTAAATTGTTTTTACCGTTTGCTTGCGTCAAAGAGGCTTCGCTTCTCATCGGCCGTCAGACTGTCATAGCCCGATTGTTTCAGTTTGTCAAGGATGCGGTCTATCTCGTCATTCTGCGCTTTCTTGCGGGCGTTGTAGTCGTACTCCTGCCGTCTGCCTCCACCCGGATGAACGGTCATCTTCGGCCGGCGCGGTCGTTGGCTGAAAATTGACGAAAGGATGTCAATCAGTCGGTTGATCCAGGCCGTTGTGTCGTGTCCCTTGTTCAAGGATGCGGCAAACCAAAGGCCTGCCAATGCACCGCCAAGGTGGGCGATATGCCCGCCGGCATTGGACGACGTTACGAAGAGCAGGTCGAGGCCGATGACTATCAACGCCAGGTATTTCATCCGTACAGTGCCCAGCAGGAAGAAACGGACGGGATAGTCGGGTTCGCGATAGGCCACAGCTGCTACGACAGCCAGTACGGAAGCCGATGCACCCAGCAGATAAGAGCCTTCGAGCATCGGACGGAAATAGGGGAAGATGTTGTAGGACAGCATGTAGAGCAGTCCGCCACAAATGCCGCCCAGCACATAGAGCCCCCTCAGGTGTCTGGCTGAAAAGCTGTTCAGAAACAGCTGGCCGAACCAATAGAGCCACAGCATGTTGAAAAGGATGTGAAGCAGACCGGCATGCATGAACATATAGGTGAAGAGCGACCAAGGCTGCACCGCGAACCGTGTGAATGAGGCAGGCAGCTCGACCCACTCCAGCAGGCCGGCCGGCGAGCAGTTGAAAAGTAGTAGCGCAATCTGCACCAGACTGACTGCTATAAAGAGGGCTGCATTGATATAGACCAGCTGCAGACAGAGACTGCCCCGACGGAACTTCTCCCTCAAATCAGTGATAATAGTAGTAGCCATTGCCTCTGTCCTTTCTCCTCCAGTACATTATCAAGATGAATCCGAATATCATGCCTCCCAAATGGGCAAAATGGGCCACATTGTCTGCCGGGTTGTTGGCAAAGCCTGAAAGCAGCTCAATCAGGGCATATCCCATCACCAGATACTTGGCTTTGATAGGGAAAGGCAGCGGGAAGATGAACATCTGTTGGTTGGGGTAGAGCATGCCGAATCCCAACAGAATGGCATAGACGGCCCCTGAGGCACCCACCGTCTGGCTGTTCAGCGTGATGTTCAGGCGGGCCATCTGCGGGTCTACATAATTCATTTGCGATTGCAGCACGCCGCTTCCCTCGCGCACCACCACGTCTATCGCTTCGGGTGACAAACCCTCGGTGGCCATGATGTATGCGGCGGCATTCACTCCCTCTTGTATCAGTGCAGCTCCGATACCACACATCAGGTAGTAGAAAAGGAAACGTTTGGGACCCCATACCTGCTCCAGGATGCGCCCGAACATCCATACGGCAAACATATTGAAGAAGAGGTGGGTAAAGCCTCCGTGCATAAACATGTAGGTGATGAGCTGGGCCGCATTGAAACGGTCGGACAGCACAAAGTGAAGCCCTAAGTAGTCGCCCAGGTCAATGCCTCTCCCTTGCACCACGATGGTAGCCAGAAACATCAGCACGTTGATGATCAGGAGGTTTTTGGTTACAGTCGGTAGATTGTTCATAATCTGCAAAATTCATTCATACGGCGCAAAAGTACGAATAAAATCCGTTCCCCCGCAGAAAAAGCATCTACTATTCCTATTATTTACCTGCTTCATGCGCTATTTTCAAGGTTTTTAACTCATGTTTTCAGGTTTCGCATGTCGGCGAAATGCTGACGGCAAATGAGTTGATAAGTTGGTGGGTTGACGGGCAAATGAGCTGATAAATCGAGGCATCTTCTGGCCGTGTGTGCGCAATGTCGTTAAATCTCCTTAACCCTAACCCTATAACTCACTTTTTATTTGTAGTTTTGCACCAAATTTAGGTGTGGTGTGGCCCGATGGGTCGGAAGAGCACTACCCGTTCGCAGGCTATCAGAATGAAGAAAATCAACATAACAACCTGTCCGCTGTGTGGCGGCACGCAATTGGAGCGCACGTTGACGTGTGTGGATCATTACGCTACGGGCGAGATGTTCCATCTGTGTCGGTGTGCCCGATGCGGATTCCTCTTCACGCAAGACTTTCCCGCCGAAACGGAGATAGGGCGCTACTACGAAACCCCCGACTACATCTCGCACACCGACACCCGCCAGGGAGCCATGAACCGCATTTACCATTGGGTACGCACCTACATGCTGGGCCACAAAGCGCGGTTGGTGTGCCGTACATCGTATCGCAAGGAGGGCCGTCTGCTGGATATAGGCACCGGTACGGGCTACTTTCCGCAGGCTATGCTGAAACGTGGCTGGCAGGTAGACGCGGTGGAGAAGAGTGCGCAGGCACGTGCCTTTGCCAAGGAACACTTCGGCCTGGAGGTGAAGCCCGAGACGGCGTTGGCCGATTTGCCGGCCGGCAGCTACGATGTCATCACCATGTGGCACGTCATGGAGCATCTGGAACATCTCAATGAGACGTGGGACAGGCTGAACGAGCTGCTGACCGAACGTGGCCTGCTGATTGTGGCGGTGCCCAACTGCTCGTCGTTCGATGCCCGTCGCTATGGCGCCTATTGGGCAGCCTACGATGTGCCGCGCCACCTGTGGCATTTCACGCCGGCCACCATGCAGCAGTTTGGTAGCAAGCATGGCTTCATCTTGGCCGAACGTCATCCCATGCCGTTCGATGCCTTCTATGTATCCATGCTGACCGAGAAGCACATGCGCCATTCGATGGCCTTTCTGCGGGGTATGCTGACAGGCACGCTGGCTTGGTTCAGCGCGTTGGTGAAGAAAGAGCGGAGCAGCTCGATGATTTATGTATTCAGAAAAAAAAGATAAGGACGAATGAGCAAGGCAAACATCCGAAATCGCGCATCCAGTGGCTTTGAATTTGTCACGTCGTGTATCAGCACTACCTTGGTACTGCTTCTGCTGGGCTTGGTGGTATTCTTTGTACTGGGAGCCCACAACCTCTCTGTCTATGTGAAGGAGAACATCAACTTTTCCATCCTCATCAGCGATGACATGAAGGAGGCCGACATCCTGAAGTTGCAGAAGCGTTTGGATCAGGAACCCTTCGTGAAGCAGACGGAGTATATCTCGAAGAAGCAGGCGCTGCGTGAGCAGACGGAGGCCATGGGTACCGACCCGCAAGAGTTCTTGGGCTACAACCCTTTCACAGCCTCTATCGAGGTGAAACTGCATTCGGCATACGCCAACCCGGACAGCGTTGCCGTGATTGAGAAGGTTATCAAACAGAAAAGCAGCAACATACAGGAAATCCTCTATCAGAAGGAACTGATTGCTGCCGTCAACGAGAACATCCGCGACATCAGCCTGCTGTTGCTGGGACTGGCTGCCATCCTGACGCTCATCTCGTTCGCCTTGATCAACAATACCATCCAGCTGACCATCTACTCCAAACGGTTTCTGATTCATACCATGAAGCTGGTGGGAGCCGGTTGGTCGTTCATCCGTCGTCCATTCCTGTCGCGTTACTTCTGGACGGGCGCATTGGCCGGCTTTGTGGCCGATGCCATCCTTTGGGGAGGTGCCTATCTGGCTGTGCGTTGGGAACCTGATTTGGTGAAGATTATCACGCCGGGTGTCATGCTGCTGGTGTCGGCATCCGTCTTGCTGTTTGGTGTGCTGATCACATCGTTGTGTGCGCTGTTCTCCATCAACAAATACTTGCGGATGAAGGCCGGTGCGCTGTATTATATTTAGCTACAAGCTACGAGTTACGAGTTACGAGCTACGAGCTACCAGTTACAAGCTACGAGCTTATAACTTTAAATTTTTAATTTTAAATTTTAAATTGACAAAATGGATAAAAAGAAATTCGCATTTGACAAGACCAACTTCATTCTGTTGGCAGTAGGCATGGCAGTGGTCATCATCGGTTTTCTGCTGATGACGGGGCCTTCCTCTTCCTCAGCTAACTTTGAGGCAGACATCTTCAGTGTACGCCGCATCAAGGTGGCACCTGTGGTTTGCCTGTTAGGGTTCGTGTTCATGATATACGCCGTGTTGCGTAAACCGAAAGAGGAAAACAACTGATAATTTAAAATTTAAAATTAAAAATTTAAAACTCAACTTGTAGCTCGTAGCTTGTAGCTGGTAGCTTGTAACTCGTAGCTTGTAGCTCGTAGCTCGTAGCTCGTAACTAAAAACTGAAAACATGGATGTAGTAGAAGCATT
This sequence comes from Bacteroides sp., assembly GCA_051875915.1. GTDB lineage: Bacteria > Bacteroidota > Bacteroidia > Bacteroidales > Bacteroidaceae > Bacteroides. Next base: position 12,271 of record JBJEHI010000036.1, on the reverse strand, counting down.
GATATTGGGCCTGTTGCAGGGTCTGACTGAATATCTGCCCGTAAGCAGCAGCGGCCATCTGGCCATCGGAGCCGCTCTGTTCGGCATAGAGGGAGAAGAGAATCTGGCATTTACCATCGTAGTGCATGTGGCCACTGTGCTCAGTACGTTGGTGATACTTTGGAAGGAGATCGCCTGGATATTCAAGGGTCTCTTTCAAGGAAAGTTGAACGAAGAGACACGCTATGTGGGCAACATCATCGTCTCCATGATTCCCATCGGCATTGTCGGCGTCTTTTTCAAAGATCAGGTCGAGGCAATCTTCGGCTCGGGTCTTACCGTGGTGGGATGCTGCCTGTTGCTGACCGCCCTGCTGCTGGCTTTCTCCTATTACTACAAGCCGAAGCAGAAGGCGGACATATCTGCCAAAGATGCCTTCATCATCGGTCTGGCACAGGCATGTGCCGTATTACCCGGTCTCTCCCGTTCGGGCAGCACCATCGCTACAGGCTTGTTGCTGGGCGATGACAAGGCCAAGCTGGCTCAGTTCTCGTTCCTCATGGTGATACCTCCCATTCTGGGTGAGGCGTTGCTGGACAGCCTGAAGATGGTGAAGGGTGAAGCTGTTGCGGGTGATATCCCTGCCCTGTCGCTGTTGGTGGGATTCATTGCCGCCTTTGTAGCAGGATGTCTGGCCTGCAAATGGATGATAGGCATTGTAAAGCGTGGTAAACTGATTTATTTCGCTATCTATTGTGCCGTTGCGGCCGTTGTGGCACTGGCCCTCTAAACGCATATCCGGATGAAGCCTATGAATTTCAAAGAAGGAGAGGTGCTCTTTTTCAACAAGCCCTTGGGATGGACCTCGTTCAAGGTTGTAGGACATGCCCGTTACCACATCTGCCGCCGCATGAAGGTGAAGAAGTTGAAGGTGGGACACGCCGGCACATTAGATCCGTTAGCTACCGGGGTGATGATAGTCTGCACCGGTAAGGCAACCAAGCGCATCGAGGAGTTCCAGCAGCATACCAAGGAGTATGTGGCTACCATCCGTCTGGGAGCCACGACACCGTCGTACGACCTGGAGCATGAGATAGATGCCACCTATCCCACCGAGCACATCACGCGCGAACTGGTAGAGGAGACGCTGAAGCGGTTTGTGGGACAGATAGAGCAAGTACCCCCTGCCTTCTCTGCCTGCATGGTCAATGGCAAGCGGGCCTACGACCTGGCCCGTAGGGGTGAAGAGGTGGAACTGAAGCCCAAACTGCTGGTTATCGACGAGATAGAACTGCTGGAGTGTCATCTTGATATACCTGAAATCAAGGTGCGGGTGGTGTGCAGCAAGGGGACGTATATCCGTGCGCTGGCCCGTGACATCGGTCTGGCCTTGCAGAGCGGTGCCCACCTTACGGCACTGGTACGTACCCGTGTAGGCGACATCCGCCTTGAAGAGTGCCTCGACCCGCTGTCTTTCCGCGACTGGATAGACCGCCAGGAGGTGGTGCTGGAGGAGGCGAAACCTGAAAACAATGAAAACTGAAAACTCAAATAATCAATCCACATGAAACTGTCACAATTTAAATTCAAGCTACCCGACGAAAGAATCGCCTTGCATCCCACCCGCTACCGCGACGAGTCGCGCCTGATGGTGCTCCACAAGAAAACCGGCGAGATAGAGCATCGGATGTTCAAGGACATCCTGGAGTATTTTGACGACAAGGATGTATTCATCTTCAACGATACGAAAGTGTTCCCCGCCCGCCTCTACGGCAACAAGGAGAAGACGGGTGCCCGCATCGAGGTGTTCCTGCTGCGCGAGTTGAACGAAGAGTTGCGTCTGTGGGACGTGCTCGTTGACCCGGCCCGCAAAATCCGCATCGGCAACAAACTCTACTTCGGCGATGACGACTCGATGGTGGCTGAAGTGATAGACAACACCACCTCCCGTGGCCGTACGCTCCGTTTCCTTTACGACGGTCCGCACGACGAGTTCAAGCGTGCGCTCTTTGCCTTGGGTGAGACACCGCTGCCGCGCAGCATCATCAACCGGCCGGTAGAGCCCGAAGATGCCGAGCGCTTCCAGTCCATCTTTGCACGCAACGAAGGTGCGGTGACGGCTCCCACGGCCAGCCTGCACTTCAGCCGCGAACTGATGAAGCGTATGGAAATCAAGGGTATCGAATTCGCCTATGTGACGCTACATGCCGGTCTGGGCAACTTCCGTGAGATTGATGTGGAAGACCTGACCAAGCACAAGACCGACTCCGAGCAGATGATTGTCGATGCCAAGGCTGTGGCTACCGTCAATCATGCCAAAGATTTGAACAGGCAGGTCTGCGCTGTGGGCACTACCGTGATGCGTGCCATTGAAAGCACCGTCAGCACCGACGGGCATCTGAAGGAGTACGACGGCTGGACCAACAAGTTCATCTTCCCGCCCTACGACTTTACGGTGGCTACCTCCATGGTGAGCAACTTCCACATGCCGCTCTCCACGCTGCTGATGATAGTAGCGGCGTTCGGCGGCTACGATGAGGTGATGAATGCGTATGACGTAGCGCTGAAGGAGGGTTACCGCTTCGGTACCTACGGTGATGCCATGCTGATAACCGACCGATGAGCACGACCGTCTACTTCAGCCTTGGAACCAACCTGGGTGATAAAGAGCAAAATCTGCGCACTGCGATACAACAACTGGAACAGAGGGTAGGCCATGTGCTTGCCCTCTCGTCGTTTCACGCCACCGAGCCGTGGGGGTTCACCTCGTGCCACACCTTCCTCAATGCGGCATGCTGTGTGAGGACGGCCTTGGAGGTGATGGAAGTGCTTCGCGTCACGCAGCAGATAGAGCGTGAGATGGGGCGCACCCTCAAGTCGGTTGACGGCACGTATCACGACCGCCTGATTGACATTGACCTGCTGCTCTGCTACGATGCCGACGGACGGAGCATCACCCTGCGGACACCCGAACTGGTGCTGCCTCATCCGTTGATGTATCAGCGCGACTTCGTGATGCGTCCGCTGCGCGAGATTCTGTCCCTACAGGAGGAGAGGTGAAACTTAGACATGAATTTCTTATCGTTTCAGCAACGATTGAATATCAGCAATGCTCAGTCCTGTGATGCCGGCTATGGTCTCTACGGAGAATCCTTGCTTGTACATGGCTTGTACAATTTCTGCTCTGCCTTCTGCTCTACCTTCTGCTCTGCCTTCCGCTCTACCTTCTGCTTTCCCTTCCATTTTAGCGGTGTCCAATACGTCGTTTTGAATCATGATGGCATTGATATGTTCATCGTAAGCGGCACGTTCTTGCTTGGACATCGTGAGATATTGAAGTTTCTTTCGTGCTTCTTTGAGGCCGGGAGCTGAGGTGTTCTCACGGATAATCCCATTTTTAAGGTATTCCATCCATTCTTCCAAAGGGGTAGTGGCTACCTTGTTGAACTCATTGACACGGATGATGTAGTATTCGGGGAAGATTTCCGAAGGAGTGCGCATACGTATCAGGTCACCCTCTTTCATATTGACTTGTAGCTCGTCACCGGTATGTACTCCCACGAATCGGGTAGTACCGTGGTACAGATAGTCTCCTCCCTTGCCTAAGTCAAAATAGAGGATGTTGATGGAATAGACTTTCTTTATTGACTTATAACGTTGTTCCCAATTAGCAATGTCGATGATTTGTGGCTCTCCCAGCACAATACGTTCATAATAATGCAGTTTGCGTGATGGCTGTATCTTCACGATAATATTTTCTCCTTGGCTGTTTGTGGCCTGAACGTCCAAACGATAGAATTTCTCATCCGAATATGCCTGATTGGATTCGCTTTCCAAGAGTTGCTGGATGTGTATGTTTTCTCCAATCAGCACCGTCAGCAGCCCTTCGAGCACGCCGAAGTTGGCCTTGTCGCGCAGGATGCGTTTGGCGGCCCAATCAAATCGGATGATGCTATTGTTGTCGTACATAGGCGGATATCGTTGGTTTTGGATGCGAAGATAATCATTTTCATTCAAATTCCTTACGATAAACCCCCAAAACTCCATCACTATCCTTTTCTTTTCCTTCGTATCGTAGGGTCATGCAGCACTGTGTGATGTGTTGTTAACTAATAATAAACAGGCGGAAATGTTTCGTTATTCAAAACTTTGACGTAACTTTGCGCCCGCAAAACAAAATGTGGAAAGATTTGAGTAGCTTGCAACCACAGAAAAAAATGCTAAAAGCAGATTCTTCTATCCGAAATCCTACTCTCACTTCCCCATTGTGCATTTAATTTTTAATAGTTCATTTTTAATTTTAAATGAAAGAAATGGGATATCTGTTTACATCCGAATCGGTGTCCGAGGGACACCCCGACAAAGTGGCCGATCAAATATCGGACGCTGTGCTTGACAAACTGCTGGCCTATGACCCCAGTTCGAAAGTAGCTTGCGAAACGCTGGTAACCACCGGACAGGTCGTACTGGCAGGAGAAGTAAAGACAAAAGCGTATGTGGACCTGCAACTCATTGCACGCGAAGTCATCAAGAAAATCGGCTATACCAAAGGAGAGTATATGTTCGAAAGCAATTCGTGCGGCGTGCTGAGTGCCATTCACGAACAAAGCCCCGACATCAACCGAGGTGTGGAGCGCCAAGACCCCATGGAGCAGGGAGCCGGCGACCAAGGCATGATGTTCGGCTATGCCACCAACGAGACAGAGAACTACATGCCACTCTCGCTCGACCTGGCACACCGCATCCTGCAGGTGCTGGCCGACATCCGTCGTGAAGGGCAGGTGATGACCTATCTGCGCCCCGATGCCAAGAGTCAGGTGACCATTGAGTACGATGACAACGGCACGCCTGTCCGCATCGATACCATCGTCGTCTCTACACAGCACGACGACTTTATCCAGCCTGCCGACGCGAGCGAGGCCGCCCAGCTGAAGGCCGACGAGGAGATGCTGGCCATCATCCGCCGCGATGTCATCGAGGTACTGATGCCCCGCGTCATTGCCTCCATCCATGCCGAGAAGGTGCTGGCACTGTTCAACGACGGCATCAAGTACCATGTCAACCCCACTGGCAAGTTCGTCATTGGCGGACCTCATGGCGATACCGGTCTGACCGGCCGTAAAATCATTGTAGACACCTACGGCGGCAAGGGGGCACACGGAGGAGGTGCCTTCTCAGGCAAAGACCCCTCGAAGGTAGACCGCTCTGCTGCCTACGCAGCCCGTCACATCGCCAAGAACCTGGTAGCTGCCGGTGTGGCCGACGAGATGCTGGTACAGGTAAGCTACGCCATCGGTGTGGCACGCCCCATCAACATCTACGTCAATACCTACGGACGCAGCCATGTGCAGATGACCGACGGCGAGATAGCCCGCAAGATTGACCAACTGTTTGACCTCCGTCCTAAAGCCATCGAAGACCGTCTGAAGCTGCGCAACCCTATCTATCAAGAGACGGCTGCCTACGGCCACATGGGTCGCGAGCCACAGGTAGTGACCAAGCACTTCCGCAGCCGCTACGAGGGCGACAAGGACATCGAGGTGGAACTCTTCACGTGGGAGAAACTGGACTATGTAGATCGCGTCAAGGAGGCATTCGGCTTGCAATAATCACGTGCAGGCACCCTCTGCCGCTATAGCTGGATATCGGGCCTTTCTGTACTGATTGGGTACATGGAGGTTCGATATTTTGTTTTTGCTCTATGTCAATTGCTGCAGCAGCCTGTTTTCATTCCCTCTTCATACCTGTTTTTCTCTGTCAATATACGACTTTATAAGGTGGCCGACCTTGGTCGGTCGATTGGCTGACCTTGGTCGGTCAAGTGGACGACCTACGTCGGTCAATTGACCGACCTCGTCCGATCGATATAAGAAACCGATTTTTTCACGATAAAAACCTGTGATAGACCTTGAAATAATGGTATCTTGCACGTTGTCAGAATGCCCTTTCGCATCATCAATCGTGGCTATAAGGACACAAAAAAAGCATTGCAACATTGGCACGTGTGATGGCGGCACACGGCCAAGTTGCAATGCAAAGCTTGTTCTTTTTTAAACTCTAAATAAAAATAACAAGCAAGTTATCACTGTTTGACAATCATGATCAATAACCGGGGTTCTGAGTCCAGTTGGTGTTGGTCTCCATTTCGCCCAGAGGAATGGGAAGCAGACGACGCCACAAATCTTGTTTGGCAGCAGGATTGACCTCGTTCTTATATCCCCAATCTCTTTCGAACTGACCGAAACGAATCAGGTCATTGCGACGCCATAACTCACCAATGAATTCACGTCCACGTTCGTCCAGCACATCTTGCAGAGTAGGAGTACCTGTAATATGCGGAGCACTCGAACAATCGCGAACCTCGTTGATTAAGGAAGCCGGTGTTGCACCCAGCGTTGCAGTGGCACCACGAAGGATAGCCTCAGCTTTTGTCAGTAAGATATCGGCGTAACGGAAGATAGGGATGTCGTTGCCACCCAAACGGTCACGTTCCGTATAGTCTTCGGGCACAGTAGGATATTTGCCCAGATGATATCCTTGCATATAACCTTCTGTGTTATCACCAACGTCCAATTTGCTCTTATCTTTAAATGTAAGCTCTTTTTGATAAACTACCTGCTCGCCTTTGTAAACCAACGGAGTAGTTGTAAACTCGTAAGTAGAAGGGTCGGTTACGTACTGCGGTCCGCCAAGGATAACCAGATTACGCTCGTCACCTTCCAGATTGAAACGGTCTACGCAGTCGGGAACCAATACGTATGCACCGGCCACAGATTTTGCTGGTTTGAAGCCCCAGGGACCTATATCACAGTTGTTGGCTTTCTTGAAGGTCATAAAGCGATCCAGCTGGTGTCCGCCCACGTACTTGGTAGGAATCTTGACGGGATCGAAAGGCATGGCATAGATAAAGTCCTTAATCTGAACGCCGTTATTGGGAAAGAATTTCTTGCGATAGCCCTTACCTACTTCAAATATGCCTGATTGAATGATATCGTCGCATACGGCAACCAAGTCATTCAGCTTCTCATTCGGAGTGTCGTTAGTTACCTTTGTTACATCTCCGCAGGTATATACACCCCAATTCTGATAGAGTTTGGCCAGCAGAGCCTTTGCCATCCATTTGTTCGGACGACCGTATGTGTCTGCATTATTTTCTTCAGACAAGTCAGGCATTATTTCCAATAGTTCCGATTCAATCCAGCGGGCAACATCGGCACGCGGCGCACGGTCAATCACTTCATCTGCTTCAGGAGTATGATCCAGCAAAGGTACATCACCATACAAATCCATCATCATAAAATGGTAGAATGCGCGAATGGCACGTACGGGAGCTACTACTGGGTCTTTACCTTCGGCACCACCAATTTCCATAATCACGCTGTTGCAATAAGAGATGCCAGACTTCAAGTCGCTCATGGCACCTACACCCGGAGTGTCAGGTCTCAAATCGTGTACAGTGGGGAAGAACAGACGACCGTTGTCGAAATAACCGTTGTCGAAGCAAAGACCCATCAGTTCGTCACCTTGAAGGACTACACCTTCCCAATAGTTACGGCCCAGTGTTGCCTCTGTGCGGAAGTAATAGTAACAACCTTCCAACTTGGCACTCAATGCAATTGGATTGTCTGGATAGGTGGTATACTTGGTTTTAATATCAGTATCGAGGTCGGTGCAAGCGGCACAGACAAGAACTCCCGACAATAATAAGAGCTTTATATACGATTTCATAATAATCTCAATTTTTTTAGAAGTTAATAGTTGCACCAATTAAGAATTGACGTGTACGGGGATAGTGGTCATCGCGTGAGTCGCATCCCGGCGTTTCACCGCCCAAGCAGATTTCGGGGTCACGACCGCTATAGCCAGTCAACGTGAATACGTTGTTGCAAGAAGCATAGAGACGGAGGTCGCGCAACCAGCCGTTGAAATTGCGGAATGTATATCCAATCGTCAGAGTGGAGAGGCGGAAATAGCTGCCGTCTTCCAGATAACGGTCAGAAGGCATAGCCGATTGTGTATCTGTAGGACGCTGATCCTTGATGACGGATTTCAGCACGTTTTTGCCTTCGGTTACATTGGCTATGTTGCTGAAGTATGCATGAGGTTCGTTGAAAATCTTCTGTCCGAACACACCTGTAAAGAATGCGTTGAAGTCCCAATTCTTGTAGGTAATCGTATTGTTCCAACCCATCGTCAGCCAAGGTTGTGCATTGCCCACAATGGTACGGTCGTCTTCGCTGGGGGTAATAGTGGTCTCACCAGTGCGTTCGCCCGTTTCGGGGTCGTGAACATAGAATTGAGAAAGACCGTTTTCGTTATATCCAGCCCATTCCCACATGTAGAATGTTCCGATGGGCTCACCCTCGATGATGCGTTGTACGGTAGCTGTAGAAGCACCCGGCAGCGAAGGATTGTAGCGGTTCAGGACACCTGCATTGTACTTGTCGTTCGAGAGGCTGACAATCTTATTTTTGTTGTGCGAGAAGTTCAACGAAGCAGTCCAGTTCAGATTGCGGGTCTGGATTGGTACGATGTTCAGCGAGAGTTCCACACCCTTGTTGTTCATCTTGCCCACATTGGCGACCATCCATCCTACTGGATAGTAGCTGGTAGAAACAGGATAACTCCAAATCATGTCTTTGGTAGTCTTGTTGTAATACTCAATGGTACCGTTGATGCGCCCCTTCAAGAATGCAAAGTCAATACCGATGTTCAACATGGAGGTTGTTTCCCATTTCAGGTCGTTGTTGACGTTGCGAGCTGCATTCAGGTTCTTGTAGCTGGTTTCCTTGCCTGTTTCAGGGTCGGTATATACGAAACGGCTACCTGCATCATAATAGAAACGAGAGGTATAGATGTCAAACCCCATGGCATTACCGCTCTGTCCCCAACCTGCATGGAGTTTCAAATCATCAAAGATATTCAGATTCTTGATGAACTCTTCTTCGGACAAACGCCAAGCGATGGCACCCGAGGGGAAGGTAGCCCAACGGTTGTTGGTACCAAATGTAGAAGAGCCATCACGGCGTACAGCTGCTTGCAGAATATACTTACTATTATATGAATAGTTCAAACGTCCGTAGAAGGAAATCATGCGGATGGTGGAAAGTGTGTTGCCCCATACAGGGTCAGCATCCCATGAGTTGGCCATACCGATGTTGTTCCACCAAAGAGCATCATCGTAGAAGTTGTATCCTTTTGCGCCAAAGCCGTCGCCGTTGTTTTGCTCTTCCCAAGAGTAACCGGCCATCAGACCCAGCTTGTGGGTGTCGTTGAACGTCTTGTCAAAGTTTCCATAGATTTCAAACAACTTCTTGATGTCTTCGGTCGTATTACGGCTTGTTTCACCGCCACGTTTGTTCGTCTGGGACTGGTGAGAGGAATAGCTCTTATAGCTGTAGTTCTGATTTTCGTAAGAAAAGTTGGCATTCAACGAGAGACCTTCCAGAATCTTCAGGCTGGCCTTGCCGGTTGCTTGCAAACGCTTGTAGGTGGCACGGCTCTCGTCCTCATAAATCATGGAAAGCGGATTGTAGAATTGAGAGATACCGGCATCTTCATACCATGTGCCGTCTTCGTTTTTGGTCGGAACCAGCGGAGAGTAGTAATACATGGCATTGTATACCGAAGCTCCCTGATTGTTGCGCAATACGCCCCATTCGTTGCGGACATTGCCATTCAGACCAGCACCCAGAGTCAGACGATCCTTCAAGGTCTTGGTCTCTACATAGCTACGCAAAGTGAATAAATTGTTGCCTACTCCCTTGATGATACCGTCGCGGGCGATATAGTTCACGCTGGTGCTGTATGTCGTACTCTTGTTTCCACCGCTGATAGACAGGTTGTGATTGTGGGCAAAACCAGTGCGTTGTACTTCATCTTGCCAATTCGTGTTGGCACCAAGGTCGTTTGGAATGCTCAGATTGTTCTCTTTAGCATACGCGCGAAGTTCGTCAGCACTCATCATTTCGTGGTCGTTGTGAATCTTTTCCCAGGATACATAACCGCTATAAGTTACACGGGCTGGTCCATCCTGACCACGTTTTGTTGTCACCATGATGACACCGTTTGCAGCTTTTGAACCGTAAATGGCTGTTGCAGAAGCATCACGCAATACGTCAATGGATTCGATATCACTCGGTGAAACCAAATTCATATTCACGCCGGGGATTCCGTCAACCACATAAAGTGGTTCGGTAGAACCGTTCAAGGTAGAAGCACCACGTAAAGTCAATGAATTGACACCCCCGTTCGGGTCGGAATTCTGAACGACTACCAGTCCCGGCACCTTACCTTGTAGCAACTGTCCCGGATCGGTGTATGCACCTACGTTCATATCCTCGGCCTTGACTGTGGAGATAGAACTTGTTACATCTTTGCGGGAAATGCTACCATAACCGATGACAACTACTTCGTCCAGCAATTTGGAGTCTTCTTGCATCACTACGTTAAGGATATCTTTTGTTACTTGCACCTCTTGCGTAGTATATCCGATGAACGAGAAAACGAGCGTCGCTCCCTTTTTCACGTTTAATGAGAACTTGCCGTCGATGTCGGTGATGCAACCGTTGGTTGTTCCCTTCTCAAGGACATTGACACCAATTGCAGGTTCTCCCGATTTGTCTGTAACGGTACCTGTAACCTTGTTTTGAGCAAATGCCAAGGTACTGCTTAACAGGAACACTACAAGGAGCAACCCCTGCATCCAAGTTCCTCTGCCTTTCAATTGTACATTCAGCATAAATTTAAGTTTTAGTTAGTAATTTGGTTCTTTTCTCTATTTCTGTTGTTATGCTTTTTTCCGGCTTTCGCCGGCAAATATATGCCATCCATGTTACATGCATATTACAGTAACCGTTGAAATCCAAGCCTGCAAAAACTGAACGGAGATGTACCACCCGATGCTACGGATGGGAGTGTGGGCCGTTTCATAATGCTTAGATTTAACCGAATGCAAAACTACGTAAACATACGTTTACAGAGGGGGAAAATGATGCAAAAAAAGAGGAAAATAGTGAATATTCCAAAAATGGTGTTTCCTGTAAACACTCCATAATCAGTGTATTATCTATCTTCCCTCTAAAGTGGCGGCATAGAGGCTGTGCAATCCTGCCTTCAGGCAATCAGCCACTCCTCTATCGTGTGTCTCTCTGATTGTTTACGTTAAGATATAATCCGCCTAAAGCTACACGACAGCGAACTTAGGACGCAACATGTTATAACACGCACTTGATTGATCTGTTGATGTGAAACCGAAACTTGAATAAGAGCGTAATGGCACTATCAGGCTCTTTACACGCGGAATCCCTTCAACAGGAATTGCCGGAGATGGAGGTGGATAATGCCGTCGGCATCTGTGCGGGTGACAAGCGGTGTCATGGAGATGACATACTTGGGATAGTTGTCCTTGATGGCACGCAGATTGCCAAACTCCCGCTCTCTTGTAACATCATCGGCAATAAGGTACGAGGCCTGTACATAGACCCTTTGTCCTTCAGGCTTCTCGCAGACAAAGTCAATCTCACCCACCTGAAGCTGGCCTACGCAGACTGCATACCCCATGCGCAACAGCTGGTTATAGACGACATTCTCTATGACCTTCTCAATGTCGCCTTCGCGACTGCCACCTGCCAGCGAATTGCGTATGCCGTTGTCCTCGTAGTAAAACTTATCATTGCTCTCGAACAGCCGTTTGCCATGGATGTCGTAACGGCCCACCTTGTGAATGATGTAAGCATCGCATAGCATATTGGTGTAGTTGATGACAGCTGTAGAGGTGATGTTTTCTCCTTGCGACTTCATGTATCGTGCAATGCTGTTGGCCGATATGATTTTCCCTGTGTTGTCGGCTAAAAAACGAACCAGATTTTCCAGGAACACGACATTGCGTATCTGGTTACGCATGATGACATCTTTCAGTAGTACAGAGTGATAGACATCCCGCTGGTATTCGCGTGCATCCTGTTCATCAAGGCCTATCTTAATCAGACCGGGCAAACCTCCATATTGGATGTAGCGTGCCAGTGAGTCGTCATTGTCGGTCAGCTGGTGGAAGGTCAGGAACTCCTCATAGCTCAGTGCATGGATATGGATTTCCTTGTACCGTCCTCCTATGATGGTGCTCAAGTCGCTGCTGAGCATCTTTGAGTTACTACCGGTGATGATGATTTCTATATCTGCTTCTTCCCTGTAATGACGGATGCTGCGCTCAAATTCCTTGATGTCCTGAATCTCATCAACCTTAATTCCGCAACAAAATTAATAATTATTTTTATAAGCACCTGAGCAACAA
>JBJEHI010000035.1:0-19988 GCA_051875915.1 Bacteroides sp. | reverse complement strand
TATCTACATTTGTAGGCACGAAAACCGCCAATCAAAAAAGGAGAAACGTATGAAAAAATGCCGAACAGACTATCTGAAGGCAGGGGCAGCCCGACTCCTGCTGATACTGGCCTTGGCAGGAACAGTCCTGCCGATGCTGCGGGCACAGGACGACCACCGATGGGACGAAGGGGTGTCGCTGGAGCTGGCACAGGAACGCAAGCAAGCCATCCAGGCATTGTCCTATCAGCTCTACTTCCACATCCCCGAGGCGAGAGACCAGGCGATAGAGGCATCGGAATGCATCCGCTTCACGCTGAAGCAGGCCCGGGAGGTGGTGCTGGACTTCCGCGAATCGGCCGACAAGATACACCGCGTCAGGGCCAACGGCAGAAGCTGCCACTACCGCATCGTCAACGACCACATCGTGCTGCCCGCCTCGGCCCTGCGACGGGGACAGAACCGGATAGAGCTGGACTTCACGGCAGGGGAACAGTCGCTCAACCGACGGGACGGCTACGTCTATACACTCTTTGTACCCGACCGGGCACGCACCGCATTCCCCTGTTTCGACCAGCCGAACCTGAAAGCGAGCTTCACCCTGCAGCTGATGATTCCCCGCCACTGGAAGGCGGTGTGCAACACGGCGGAACGGACGGCGGGAAAGGAGGATGCAACCGCCCGCAAGAGGCGGAAGGCCGAAGAGCCGGAGGGCTACCGCCTGTGGAGTTTCGAGGCCAGCGAACCGCTGCCTACCTACCTCTTTGCCTTTGCGGCCGGCGAGTTTCAGTACACCTACTTTCCGGAAGAGCGGCTGGGAGCCTTCTACCGGGAGACAGACCCCGCCCGCGTGGCACAGCTGCCTGAGATTGCCCGGCAGATAGCCTTCGCCCTGCACTGGCAGGAGGAGTTCACAGGGGTCAGATACCCCTTCCGCAAGTACGACTTCGTGGTGCTCCCCGGATTCCAGTTTGGCGGGATGGAGCATACCGGAGCCACCTTCTACAACGACAACACCCTGTTCCTTCCTCCGAAACCTACCCCCGACGAGGAGCTGCGACGCACCCGGCTCATTGCACACGAAACCAGCCACATGTGGTTTGGCGATGCGGTGACAATGGAGTGGTTTGACGACGTGTGGACCAAAGAGGTGTTTGCCAACTACTTTGCGGCGGAGATTACCGCCCCCCTGTTTCCGCAGCTGAACCACGAACTGAACTGGCTGAAGACGTACACGGCCGCTGCCGTCGCACAAGACCGCACGGAGGGACGCACCCGCATCAGGCAACCGCTGGACAACCTGCGGAATGCCGGACTGATATACAACAACATCATCTACAACAAGGCACCGGTGATGATGAAGCGGATGGTGGAGATGATGGGAAAGGAGGCCTTCAGACGAGGCATACAGAAGTATGTGCGTACGTATAAATATGGTAACGCCACCTGGGACGACCTGGTGCGCATACTGGATGCCGAGACACCGGCCGACCTGACGGGCTTCAGCCGGGAATGGGTGGACACAGAACGGTGGCCCCGCTACAAGGCATCATCCTATCTGGAGGGGCGGGACGGCAAGCGATATGGCTTCACAGAGCTGGACAGCCTGCAGACGGACAGCCTGATGCGCTACTGGCCCACAGAGCAGGAGGGCACCGCCCGACAGGCACTGCTGATGAACCTGCACGAGAACTTCTGCGCCGGCCACATCGGCACAGAACGGTGGCTGCACTTCCTGCTCGCCTCGCTAAAGGAGGAGACGGATCTGCTGACAGCCTCCACGCTGACGGGCTACCTGCACGAGCCGATGCAGCTGAGACTGCAGGCGCAACTGGAGGGAGACGAGGCGGTGAACGAACGGCTGACGACCATGGCCCGGCAGCATCCCCTACCCTCGGTACGCACGCTGCTGCTCCGGCTGCTGATGCGCCAAGGCTATTCGCCGGCACTGACCGCACGGATGTACGCGCTCTGGGAGAGAGGCGCGGACGAGCGGCTGTCAGCCAACGACTTCACCACCATGGCCTACGAACTGGCCGTGCGGATGCCGGAGCGGGCTGCTGACATACTGACAACCCAACGCAGCCGCATCACCAACCCCGACCGCCTGCAGCAGTTCGACTTCATCGCCCGGGCAGCCGTTGCCTCGGAGGCAGCACGCGACACGCTGTTTGCCTCGCTGGCCGCAGCCGAAGCCCGGCGCATCGAGCCCTGGACGCTGTCGGCACTCTACTACCTGAACCATCCGCTACGCGACCGCCGGTCGGTAAAGTACATCCTGCCGGCACTGGAGTGGCTGCCCGACATCCAGCGCACGGGCGACATCTTCTTCCCGGCCAACTGGTGCAGCAACCTGCTGGCAGGGCACCGCTCTGCCGAAGCACTGGAGGCAGTAGAGAGATACCTGAAGGAACACCCGGAACTGCATCCGCTGCTGCGAAAGAAGATACTGACAGCCGCATACTACCTGCAACGGGCACAGCAACGGCCTACTGACTGACACATGTATAAACAAACCCTATAGAAAAAAAACAGAGTATGAAAAGATGGACCATCGCACTGCTGGCCGCCTGTATGCTGACGGCGGCACGTGCACAAGAGACGTTGAAGAAAGTGTACAACGAAGAGCTCAATCCTGTAGAACAGATTGACGCAGGACTGAAACGGGCAAAGGCAGAGGGCAAATACGTCGTCTGCCAGGTGGGAGGCAACTGGTGTCCCTGGTGCCTGCGCTTTGCAGACTTCATACAGAAGGACAGCTTGGTGAAGGAGGTGATAGAGAAGCAGTTCGTGTACCTCCACGTAGACTACAACCCGCGCAAATCGGCAGGTGCCGAAAAAGCCCGGCAGACAGCTGCCATGATGAAACGGCTGAACAACCCGGCCCGCTTCGGATTCCCCGTACTGGTGGTGCTGAACGAAAACGGAGAGGTGATTCATACCCAGGACTCAGGCTACCTGGAGGAGGGAAAGGGGTATGACCCCAAAAAGGTGCTGCGCTTCTTCCAGAACTGGACGCCGGAGGCGGTAAAGGGGGCCATGCTGAAATAGGGCCGGCCCGCAGAAAAGAGGACGAGGGAACAAGCGGACGGGAAGACTCTTAAAAGGAGAAATCTCCACACGCCGGCTTGTTCCCTCGTCTTGTTTTTGTCAACCGGGGGACAGCGTTACTTGGTGACGCGCTCCAGCCACTTCACCATGCCCAGCATCACGCCCATAGAGATGATGCAGACAACGAAGAACACCGACCAGCACTGCCAGATGGGCCATGCATTGTACATCAGCGGACCTACCCACAGCAGCAGATTGCCTACGGCTGTGGCACCCAGCCAGAGACCCTGGCAGAGACCCTGCATGTGCTTGGGGGCTACCTTGGAGACAAACGACAAGCCTAACGGAGAGATGAACAGCTCGGCCACCGTGAGGAAGAAGTAAACGACTATCAGCACCCAGGGACCGGCCTTCAGACCCTCCTTGGCAGAGTCGGCCATCTCCTTGAAGACTTCACCCGAAGGATAACCGCTCATCAATGAATAGGCTACCAGGAAGAGGAAGGCGATGCTGGCAATACCCATACCGATGGCAATCTTCTTGGGGGTGGAGATGACAACCCCACGGCCGGCCAGCAGACCGAATATCCACATGATGACCGGCGTAAGCACAATGACGAAGAAGGGGTTGACTGCCTGCCAGATTTCAGGAGCAATGCTCTCGGTCACCACAAAGTCGCGTGCAAAGAAGGAGAGCGACTGCCCGTTCTGATGGAACGAGAACCAGAAGAAGATGACGATGCCCAACACGGCAAACAGAGCATAGAGGCGCTGCTTGATTTCAGTAGCCATGGCAGCCTTCTCGGCCTCGGTATAGCCTACACTCTCCTGCTTCTCCTTCTTGCCCGGAGTGGGGAATATGCGCTTGGTGCAGATAAAGATAATCAGGGAGATGAGCATGGCGGCCACAGAAGCGATGAAGGAATAGTGGATGCCGGTATTGAACACATCCAGATATTGCGTACAGAACGCCTGGAGGTCGGCCGAAGCATCACCGCCCACCTTCAGCACCAGTTCGTTCAGGTTGTTCAGGTTGTTGCCCATCTGCTCGGCACCCTGATTGAGGTACTGGTGACACAGGGCAGGCAGGTCGGAGTTGTAGGTGAAGCCATGCACCTTCAGCCACCACGAACGGAGCAGCGGTGCAATGAAGGGAGCCACCAGACCACCCACATTGATGAAGACATAGAAAATCTGGAAGCCCGAGTCACGACGGCTCTTGGCCAGCTTCAGGGCCTCGGGACCCTTCTTGGCAGCCTCCTGCTCGAAGTTGTCGTACATCTGGCCGACAATGGCCTGCAGGTTGCCCTTGAACAGACCGTTGCCAAACGCAATCAGGAAAAGAGCGAAACAGGTGAAAGGCAACAGCCACGAGATGTTGTCGGAGGTAGAGAGGATGGGGATGGAGAGCAGCACGTAGCCCGATGCCATGACCACCAGACCGGACATGATAGTGCCCTTATAGTTCTGGGTACGGTCGGCAATGATACCGCCTACCAAGGCAAGGATATAGATGCCTGCATAGAAAATGGAATAGATGAAACCGCTGGTGACATCGCTCAAACCGAATTTGGAACAGAGGAACAGCACAAGCACGGCGTTCATGATGTAGTAACCGAAGCGCTCGCCCATATTGCTTAACGCAGCCGCCAACAGTCCTTTAGGATGATTTTTAAACATAAATTAAAGTTTTAGAAATTAGTAATTAGATTGATTTCGTTCATATTTTCCGCAAATCTACAAAATTCATCGGAATAAGCGAAGAAAAAACGGAATAACTCCGCAAAGATTGTCGCAGTCAAAGGAAAAGGGAAAGAAAACGTTATTTAAAAACATTCTAAACTATTTGCGTATCTGTGGCCAAGACGTTATCTTTGCGGCCGGAAAAGAATGAAAACAGTTGGCGAAATATGCGTTTGTCTGAATTGAAAACCGGTGAGAAGGGTGTCGTGGTAAAAGTGCTGGGACATGGAGGCTTCCGCAAGCGGATTGTGGAGATGGGCTTCATCAAGGGAAAAGTGGTGGAAGTGCTGTTGAACGCTCCGCTGAAAGACCCTATCAAGTATAAGGTAATGGGATATGAAATCTCATTGCGAAGGCAGGAGGCCGAAATGATAGAAATCATCAGCGAACAGGAGGCGAAAGAGCAGTCGATGCTGCCCGACTTCCACAAGACCATTCAGGAAAACGTGCCTCTGGACGAAGAGCAACTGAAACGGCTGGCGCTGGGCAAACGACGCACCATCAACGTAGCGCTGGTGGGAAACCCCAATTGCGGAAAGACGTCACTGTTCAACATCGCCTCAGGAGCCCATGAGCATGTGGGCAACTACAGCGGCGTGACGGTAGACGCCAAGGAGGGGTATTTCGACTTTCAAGGCTACCACTTCCGCATCATCGACCTGCCCGGCACCTACTCGCTGTCGGCCTACTCGCCGGAAGAAATCTACGTGCGCCGGCACATCATTGACGAGACGCCGGACATCGTCATCAATGTGGTGGACTCGTCCAATCTGGAACGGAACCTCTATCTGACCACGCAGCTGATTGACATGGACATACGCATGGTCATAGCCCTCAACATGTACGACGAGCTGGAGGCCAGCGGCAACGAGCTGGACCACAAGAAGCTGGGAAGCCTGTTCGGCGTACCCATGGTGCCTACCATCAGCCGGACGGGAAAGGGAATCGACCAGCTGTTTCACGTCATCATAGCCATCTACGAAGGCATGGACTTCCTGAACAAACAGGGGAAATGGCGCACGGAGGTGCTGGACGACTTCAGGAACTGGCACCGCGAATATGTGTCGGACCACGACTTCGGCACACAGCAGGAGGACGAATCACCCCGGGGATTCTGCCGCCACATCCACATCAACCACGGCCCCGAACTGGAACGGAGCATCGAAGAGGTGAAACGCATCATCGGACAGAACGAAGGAATCCGACACAAGTACTCGACCCGCTTCCTCTCCATCAAGCTGCTGGAGAACGACAAGGAGCTGGAGAAGTTCATCCGTACCCTGCCCAACGGCAACGAGATACTGCAGGTGCGCGACCACGAAGAGCAACGCCTGCTGAATGTGCTGAACGAAGAGAGCGAACAGGCCATCACCGACGCCAAATACGGGTTCATATCGGGTGCGCTGAAGGAGACGTTTGTGGACAATCATCAGGACACAGAGCCTACCACCCGGGTGATAGACTCCATCGTGACCCACCGCATCTGGGGCTACCCCATCTTCTTCCTGTTCATGTACCTGATGTTCCAAGGGACGTTCGTGCTGGGCGACTATCCCATGCAGGCCATCGAATGGCTGGTGGAGACAGTCGGCAACCTGATACGCCAGCACATGGCAGAGGGCCCGCTGAAGGACATGCTGGTAGACGGCATCATAGGAGGCGTAGGCGGTGTGATTGTCTTCCTGCCCAACATACTGATACTCTACTTCTGCATCTCACTGATGGAGGACTCCGGCTACATGGCCCGGGCCGCCTTCATCATGGACAAGATCATGCACCAGATGGGGCTGCACGGCAAGTCGTTCATCCCCCTCATCATGGGATTCGGCTGCAACGTGCCTGCCGTCATGGCTTCGCGCACCATCGAGAATCGCAAGAGCCGCCTTGTCACCATGCTGATTACCCCGCTGATGTCGTGCAGCGCACGGCTACCCATCTACCTCATCATGGTAGGTGCCTTCTTCCCCCGGAACGCCAGCCTGATACTGCTCTGCATCTACGCCATCGGCATCGTGCTGGCAGTAGGCATGGCGCGTCTGTTCAGCCGCTTCATCGTGAAGGGAGACGACACCCCCTTCGTCATGGAACTGCCGCCCTACCGGATGCCCTCCTCCAAATCCATCCTGCGTCACACCTGGGAGAAGGGCGCACAATATCTGCGCAAGATGGGAGGCATCATCATGATTGCCTCAATGGTGATTTGGGCATTAGGCTACTATCCGAACCACGATGCCTACAACAGCGTGGCCGAGCAGCAAGAGCATTCGTACATCGGCCAGGTGGGACACACCATCGAACCGCTGATTGAGCCGCTGGGATTTGACTGGAAGCTGGGCATCGGACTGCTCTCGGGCGTAGGAGCCAAAGAGCTGGTGGTGAGCACGCTGGGGGTACTTTACACCAACGACGGTGACACCTCTACCCTATCCGAACGCATCCCCATCACGCCGCTGGCCGCCCTCTGTTACATGGTGTTTGTGCTCATCTATTTCCCCTGCATCGCCACGCTGGCCGCCATCAGGCAGGAGTCCGGCAGCTGGAAATGGGCCCTGTTTGCCGCCGTCTACACCACGCTGCTGGCATGGATTGTGACATTTGCCCTCTACCAGATAGGAGGCTGGCTGGTATGAGGGGGTGGCAGGAATGGATTGTAACCCTGCTGCTGGCCTACTGTACGGTCCGGATTCTGCTGGGTGTAGCCTCTTTTTGGAGACGGAGCAAGAAAAAAAACGCATTTTGTTCGTCCTGCCCAACTCCCTGTGAACTAAAGGATTTGAGCACGGACAAGTGCCGAAAGTCGTCCGAAGGAAAAAAAGAAAAGAAGAAAAAGTGCTGCGGATAGTTGGTAATTCAAAAAATAGTACTACCTTTGCATCCGCAATCGGGAAACAACCCACCGATGCACAACGGTCAATGGTACCTTGGATGAGTGGCTTAGTCAGCGGTCTGCAAAACCGCGTACGGCGGTTCGAATCCGCCAGGTACCTCCCCCATCCTGTAAAATCGTCTGTGATTTTTTCACGGGCGATTTTCTTTTTATCCCCTCTCTTCATCCACCACAGCGGCTTCAAACCGTTCAGAATCGTGGGTAGACGAAGGCCTACTAAGAAGAATTAACATATTTGGAAGAGAGAATGGGGCATTATTCCCAATAAATTCGTATTTTTGAAGTCGAAACCAAAATAGCGCATTTTTGTATGAAAAAAAGATATCTGATTTTACTGCTGACACTGGTTGCCGGCCTCTCCTCGCAAGCACAAACGCTGGCACAGGCCAAAGCGTGGTATGAGAAGGGAGAGTACGAGAAAGCACGGCCGGTCTTCCGGAAACTGGTCAAGAGCCAGCCGGCCAACGGCAACTACAACCTCTGGTACGGAGTGAGCTGCCTGAAGACGGGACAGGCGGAAGAAGGCCTGAAGTATCTGCAGACTGCCGTCAAGAGAAGAGTTCCCAGCGGACAACTCTACCTGGCACAAGCCTACAACGAACTCTACCGATTTGAAGAGGCCGTCGAGAACTACGAAGACTACATTGCCGACCTGACCAAACGGAAACGCCCGACCGAAGAGGCGGAACAGCTGCTGGAAAAGAGCAAGGAGAATCTGAGGCTGCTGAAGGGAGTGGAACGTGTCTGCGTCATCGACAGCTTTGTGGTGGACAAGGCCGACTTCCTGCAGGCTTACCGCATCAGTCCCGAGTCTGGCAAAATAGCTGCGGCAGCAGCCTACTTCGGCCAGTCGGCGGAAGGGACAGGCCGTACCGTGTACGAGACCGAGCTGGGCAACAAGATATTCTACAGCATCCGTCAGGAAGACGGTACACTGAGTCTGGAGATGAGCAACAAGCTGCAAGGCCGATGGGCGCAAGGCATCCTGCTGCCGGGCAAAATCAATGAAGGCGTGAATGCGGATTACCCCTACGTGTTGTCTGACGGAATCACCATCTACTACGCGGCCGACGGAGAGAAATCCATCGGAGGCTACGACATCTTCGTGAGCCGCTACAATGTGAACACCGACACCTATCTGACCCCGGAGAATGTGGGAATGCCGTTCAACTCGCCGGCCAACGACTACATGTTCGTCATAGACGAGTTCAACAACCTGGGCTGGTTTGCCTCAGACCGCTACCAGCCGCAGGACAAGGTCTGCATCTATGTATTCATCCCCAACACCTCCAAACAGGTGTATGACTACGAGAACATGGATGCGGACGAACTCATCGGGCTGGCCAAGCTGCAGTCGATACAGGCAACCTGGACAGACAGCGAGACGGTGGAGGAAGCCCGCACACGGCTGGCTGCGGCCGGAAACATACAGGAGGAGAACAAGCGGCAACGGGACTTCTGCTTTGTCATCAACGATGCCCATACCTATTATAATATGGATGAGTTCCGTTCGCCGGAAGCCAGAAAACTGTATCAGCAATACGCCTCGATGGAGAAGAGCCTGCGCGAACGGCAAGCCAGACTGGAGCAGATGCGTGCAGCCTACGCGCAAGCCAATGCCAGCGGAAAGGCCGGCAGGGAAGCGGCCATCCTGGATCTGGAGCAGCGCGTCTGGCAACTGACAATCGAGCTGGAGCAAGCAGCCATCAACGTGAGAAGAGCCGAAATATCAACACTCAAATAAAAGGAGGACATCATGGATATTCTGATTATCGCAGGTCTGATAGTGATTGCCATCATCCTGCTGCTGGTAGAACTGTTCATCATCCCGGGCATCAGTCTGGCCGGCATTCTGGGAGGCGTCTCCCTGATTCTGGCCAACTACTATGCGTTTGTCCATCTGGGAAATGCAGCCGGCTACATTACACTGGCCATCTCGGCCATCACCTGCCTGGGGTCGCTCATCCTCTTCATGCGCTCGAAGACACTGGACCGCGTGGCGCTGAAAGAGGACATCCGTTCAACCGTCGGCCGGAATGGAGATGCGAAAGTGGCCATCGGCGACAAAGGCACCGCCACTACCCGACTGGCACTGATAGGCTACGCCGACTTCAACGGACAGATTGTGGAGGTAAAGTCGGCTGACGGCTTTCTGAACGAGAAGACCCGCGTCACCGTGGTCCGCATCGCCGACGGCGTCATCCTGGTGGAGCGCGACCTCTCCCCATCCTGAAACCTATACAAGCAATTCACTGATTACAAACATATCTAAAAAAAATTACTGCGTATGGATCCTATGTATCTGACTCTGTTTTTCGTGATAGGCGGACTGGCATTTCTGGCTATCTTCTTCCATTACGTCCCGTTCTTCCTCTGGCTCTCCGCCAAAGTCTCCGGTGTCAACATCTCTTTGGTGCAGCTGTTTCTGATGCGCATCCGCAACGTGCCGCCCTACATCATCGTGCCCGGACTGATAGAGGCGCACAAGGCCGGGCTGAGCAACATCACCCGCGACGAGCTGGAGGCCCACTATCTGGCAGGAGGACATGTAGAAAAAGTGGTGCACGCCCTGGTATCGGCCTCGAAAGCCAACATCGAACTGCCTTTCCAGATGGCAACCGCCATCGACCTGGCCGGCCGCGACGTGTTTGAGGCCGTACAGATGTCGGTGAATCCCAAAGTGATAGACACGCCTCCCGTCACGGCCGTGGCCAAGGACGGAATACAGCTGATAGCCAAGGCCCGCGTCACGGTACGTGCCAACATCCGCCAGCTGGTGGGTGGTGCAGGCGAAGATACGGTGCTGGCACGTGTGGGCGAAGGCATCGTCTCGTCCATCGGCTCGTCGGAGAACCACAAGTCGGTGCTGGAGAACCCCGACTCCATCTCCAAGCTGGTGCTCCGCAAGGGACTGGATGCAGGAACCGCCTTCGAGATACTCTCCATCGACATTGCCGACATTGACATAGGCAAGAACATCGGAGCCTCGCTGCAGATAGACCAGGCCAATGCCGACAAGAACATTGCACAGGCAAAGGCCGAAGAGCGACGCGCCATGGCCGTGGCCAGCGAACAGGAGATGAAGGCCAAGGCACAGGAGGCACGCGCCAAGGTGATAGAGGCCGAAGCCGAAGTGCCGAAAGCCATGGCAGAAGCCTTCCGCAACGGCAACCTGGGCATCATGGACTACTATCGCATGAAGAACATCGAGGCCGACACCCAGATGCGCGAGAACATTGCCCGCCCCACGGGCGGCAACGCGGCCAACACACCGCTGAGTAAATAATCCCCCGATAACCGTAGTAGCAGAAGAAATGAAATATTTTGCACCTTCGGAACTGATTATCAACGATGACGGTTCCGTATTCCACCTGCATGTGAAGCCAGAATGGCTGGCCGACAAAGTAATACTGGTAGGCGACCCCGGCCGCGTCTCACTGGTGGCCTCGCACTTCGAACAGAAAGAGTGCGAAGTAGAGAGCCGTGAGTTCCGGACCATCACCGGCACCTGTCGCGGAAAACGCATCACGGTGCTCTCTACCGGCATCGGGTGCGACAACATAGACATCGTGATGAACGAGCTGGACGCCCTGGCCAACATCAACTTCGAGACGCGGATGGAGAACGAACGTTTCCGCCAGCTGGAGCTGGTGCGCATCGGTACGTGCGGCGGTCTGCAACCGTACACGCCCGTAGGCACCTACGTCTGTTCGGAAAAGTCAATCGGCTTTGACGGACTGCTCAACTTCTATGCCGGACGGAATGCGGTGTGCGACCTCCCCTTTGAGCGTGCCTTCCTCAACCACATGGGATGGAGCGGCAACCTGTGCCAGCCCAACCCCTATGTGATAGATGCCGATGCCGACCTCATCGGGCGCATTGCCGCCGACGACATGGTACGGGGTGTGACCATTGCCGCCGGAGGATTCTTCGGTCCGCAAGGCAGAGAGCTGCGCGTCCCCCTGGCCGACCCGCATCAGAACGAAAAGATCGAGCGGTTCGAATACCAGGGCCATCGCATCACCAATTTCGAGATGGAGGGCTCGGCCCTGGCCGGACTGGCCCGGCTGATGGGACACAAAGCCATGACCGTCTGCATGGTCATTGCCAACCGGCTGATTCAGGAGGCGAACACCGGCTACAAGAACAGCATCGACGGACTGATAGAGAAAGTGCTTGAACGAATCTGACCACATTTTTTTTGACATGGAGACCAGTTTCAAACTTACAGCCACAGACAAGGCCGAACGCTATGCTTGCTTCCTGCCGCTGCTGCGTCAGTTCATCTCGGGCGAAAGCGAGGTGGTGAGCGTGCTGGCCAACACAGCCGCCGCCCTGCGTGAAGCCTTCGGATTCTTCTGGGTCGGTTTTTATTGGGTAAAGGAGGATTGGCTCGTCCTGGGCCCCTTCCAGGGGAGTGCCGCCTGCTACCGCATCCGCAAGGGGAAGGGCGTGTGCGGCACGGCGTGGGCCGAAGCCCGCACGCTGCTGGTGCCCGACGTCGAGCAGTTTCCCGGCCACATTGCCTGCAGCTCGCTGTCCAAGTCGGAAATCGTTGTGCCCATCCGGGTGGACGACCGGGTAGTGGGCGTGCTCGACATCGACAGCGACCGCCTGAACGATTTTGACGAAACCGACCGTTGCCATCTGGAGGAAGTGGCCCGGATGCTGGCCGAGACATTGTACCCCAAAACAAAGTGAACGATGATGATGAACCACGATACCATTTGTGCCATTGCCACGGCCCAGGGAGGAGCCATCGGCACCATCCGCGTTTCAGGGCCTGAAGCCATCGGACTGACGTCGCGCATCTTCCGCCCCGCCCGGGCGGAGAAAACGCTGGAGACGCGGAAGCCCTACACCCTGACCTACGGACAGATTACGGACGGCGACGAGGTGGTTGATGAAGTGCTGGTGGCCGTGTTCCGCGCCCCACACTCCTACACCGGCGAGGAGAGTACGGAGATTACCTGCCACGGCTCCCCCTACATCCTGCAGCGGGTGTTGCAGCTGCTCATCGGCTGCGGGGCACGTCTGGCGCGTCCGGGCGAGTACACACAGCGGGCGTTCCTCAACGGCAAGATGGACCTCAGCCAGGCCGAAGCCGTGGCCGACCTCATCGCCTCCACCAGTGCCGCCACCCACCGGCTGGCCATGAACCAGATGCGGGGCGGATTCAGCAAAGAGCTGGCAGCCCTGCGCGACCAGCTGCTCCACTTCACCTCGCTCATCGAGCTGGAGCTGGACTTCAGCGACCACGAAGAGCTGGAGTTTGCCGACCGCACGCAGCTCTGCCGGCTGGCCGACAGCATCGCGCAGACCCTTTCGCGGCTGGTCCGTTCGTTCAGCGTAGGCAACGCCCTGAAGAACGGCGTCCCCGTAGCCATCGTGGGCGAGACCAACGCCGGCAAGTCCACCTTGCTCAATGCCCTGGTAGGCGAAGAGCGGGCCATTGTGAGCGACATCCACGGCACCACGCGCGACGTGATAGAGGATGTGGTCAGCATCCGGCACGTCAGCTTCCGGTTCATCGACACGGCCGGCATCCGCAAGACGGACGACACGATTGAGAACCTGGGCATCGAGCGCACCTTCCGCAAGATGGAGCAGGCCGAGATTGTGCTCTGGATGATTGACCCCACCAGCGGGCAGCGTGCTGCGGGGCTGAAGGCCGAACTGCTGTCACGGCTGCAAGGCAAGCGGCTCATCCTGCTGTTCAACAAGAGCGACCTCCTCTCCGACTCCCAGCGTGCCCGGTGGGACGCGCAGTTTGCCGATGTCCCGGCTCCCCGCCTGTTCATCTCGGCCAAGCGTCAGGAGGGCCTCTCCGACCTCAGGCAGCTGCTGGTGGATGCGGCTTCCCTGCCCGACATTGCCGCGGGCGACGTCATCGTGAGCAACGTACGCCACTACGAAGCCCTCACCCATGCGCTCGAAGCCATCCGTCGCGTGCAGGAGGGGCTACGCTCCCGGCTGTCGGGCGACTTCCTGTCGCAGGACATCCGCGAGTGCATCTTCCACCTCAGCGACATCGTGGGCGAAGTCACCACCGACGAAGTGCTGGGCAACATATTCAAGCATTTCTGCATCGGGAAATAAAAGTGAACGAGTTAACAAGGTAACAAGAACAGCGCATCCATGTCTATTTTTGCAATGATTTGGTCACTGTACATACCCTCCTTCATGCCAAATGTGGTAATCATCGTAGGGATGATGCTGCTTCTTGTCCCTGTGGCCTCCTTAAATGCACGAATGCGATTCTGTATCTTGAGAAACTCTTCTTTGTCGAGGCTGTAGAAGTCTTCGCTATATTTGACCTCGCAAAGATTGATGGTATTGTCCGCACGGTCTATGATTATGTCAATTTGCGCCCCATTCCCAGCCCGATTGCTCCTCCAGGTATAGAACTCGGTTGAAACACTTGCAATCCCCAACGCTGCTTTAATCTGCTGAATATGAGCCTTACAGACACGTTCGAAGGCAAGGCCATACCACGTTGTAATCGCTGGAGTATTCACATTGCGGGTCCAGAAATGCTCCTCTACGATATGCTTGCCGGCAAAGGTATTGTAGAATATGGTGAAGAAATCCACCAACTGATAGACAGCCGAGTTGGCTTTTATCTTTTTCTCCCGTACATTATACTTGCGTAAGAAGTCGCAATATACAAGGTCGGTCAGCATATCGCCCAACTTGCCATTGTTTGATGTACCCAACTCCTCACTCAACTCCTCTCTTGTAAGTCCCTTTGGATGTCTGGCCAGTTGAGCGATGACTTCGAGGTATGGCTGTGGATTCCGAAACAACGAGGAGAACAATCTGCGATACTCCTTCTTCAATTCGGCATTTTCACCGAAGAACAATCTGTCCAATCCCGTAGCGGGGCTGTCGTTCTTCTCAAACAGGCTCATATAATATGGCACGCCGCCAATCGCCATATATGCTTGGAGGATGCTGAGCCGATTCCATGCAAATCCATTATTAGCAAAAAACTCCTCGGTTTCGCTCAATGTAAATGGATGCAGGTGCATTTCGTGCGTAATACGGTCGTGAAGCCCTCCGTGGTTATCGATGACATTGCGCACCATCCACGATGTTGCCGAGCCGCAGACTATCAGCATAATCTCTGACTGCCAATTTGCCCAGTTGTTCCAAAAGTGTCCGAGCGCATTTACAAATCCGGCTTTGGGAGTATCGAGGCATGGCAACTCGTCCATAAAGATTACACATCGCCTGCCCGCTTGCATTTTTGATTCAAGCAGCTGTCTAAGTGCAAAAAAAGCATCAATCCAGTTCTGATTCTTCTTGCCTGTGTATCCGTATGTCCTCAAGGCAGTATGGAACGCGGTCATCTGCTCGGACTTACTTCCCTCCATCACTCCCGTCATGTCGAAGGAAAACTGATTCTTGAAGTACTGGCGGATAAGGTACGTTTTACCTACCCGCCTTCTGCCATACACAGCAATGAATTCAGCCTTGCCCGAGTTGTAATATTGGTCAATCTGCGCTAACTCCCTTTTTCTACCAACTATGATCTGTCCCATAAGATTTGTCTCCTTCTGCATGCAAATTTAGTGATATTTCTCAGAAAAAGTGCCGATAGCCTGCGAAAGTTTGAAAAAAAACGCAACTTTCGCAGGTTATCGGGGAGGTCGCGTCAGCCGGGCGGCCGTTTCTTCTTCGCCACGTTGAGGGGCGTGCTGTGGGGGAAGGCGACGGAATAGGCGGCGTCGAGGGCTTTGAGGTTGACGGCCCTCATGCCCAGCCCCAGCCGTACGGCCACCAGTGCGCGGAGGAACTCGCGGTGGGGATAGGGATTGAGTGCAGGGGGCGGCAGCAGGTCGTAACCTCGCTGGCCGCACAAGTGGCAGACCTCGTAGATGAGGTCGTCCGACGATGCGCCGGGGAACCACGACCGACAGATGCGCCGGATGCAGTAGCGGCGGTATTGCCCCAGGAAGAGGCAGCGGGTGTGCTCCAGCTGCTGCCAGAGCGACACGAAGCAGGTTTGGGTGTTTTCGATGTACATTTTTTTGAGTTTTTTAGTTTTTGAGTTTTTAAGTTTTTAAGTTTTTGAGGGGACGAGGGGGCAATTGGAATTCTGTAGGGGCGCAACATTTTGCGCCCTGATTCCCAATGACGTGCGGGATTGGGCGGAAGATGTTCCGCCCCTACTACACGTCACTCGTAGCTTGTAGCTAAACAGCTCGTAACTGAAACCCTTTTTGACAACATGACAACATGACAATCATGACTGCGTCACTGCGTCATCGGCATTCAGGGCAGACACATAGGTCTGCCCCTACACGCTGCGGGGAAACGATTCATGGCAATAGATTGATTGAATGCGTATTACAGACCCGTAGGGGCGGACCTGTGTGTCCGCCCAGCCTCGCACGCGGTACATTCTGATTTATAGTGTATTGGAATTCTGTAGGGACGCAACATTTTGCGCCCTGATTCCCAATGACGTGCGGGGGTGATTCCCGATGACGTGCGGGGTTGGGCGGAAGATATTCCGCCCCTACACGTAGCTCGTAGCTCGTAGCTCGTAGCTAAAAACAGCTCGTAGCTCGTAACTCGTAGCTCGTAGCTAAAACCCTTTTTGACAACATGACAACGTGACAATCATGACCGCGGTCACGACGGCACCTTGCGCCAGGTGCCGTCGGGTGCCGGAGCAATCAGGCCCTGCTTGCGCCAGTTCTTCAACATCTGGTGCACGCTGTTGCGAGTGGCCTGCATCCCCTTCTGCGCCAGGGTCTGCTGCAGTGCCTGGTCGAAGGTGAACTGGGGCGTGAGCCGCTCGTAGATGGTGTCGTTGCGTCCGCGGCGGGCGCGGATGGCCCCGACGTCGCCCCGATAGTTGCGTGCCTCGTAGGCCTGCTCGATGCGGTCGCGGAAGTAGTAGAGGTCGTTGTCCAGCAGATAGTCGGCCACGATGTCGAAGAGGGTGAGCATCTCCTCCGTCTGCTGCCGCAGGAGCATGGCTGTCCAGACGTCGGGCGACTGCTTGAGGCGCACCTCCGCCCCGTGGAGTCCGTGCTTGCGGATGAGCTGTTCGGCCACCTTGGGCAGCCACAGGGCGGTGGTGATGCGCTGGGCGTTGACGCAGCCACGGAAGCGCTGGCGGGCCAGCACGCGGTCGTCGTTCTTCAGTGCCTCCTTGCGGACGGTCTCCAGCCACCGGCGGCCACGCTCCTCCAGACGGGGCAGACAGACGGTGCCCTGCATCAGGGGCAGCAGGTGGGCTATCTGGCGGATGTTCTCGGCCAGCTCGGGCGTGAGCTGTGCGGGATGGTCGGCCAGGGGTGCGAAGGTGTTGTCGGGCGTGCGGGCGATGGCCAGTCGCGAAAGCAGTCCGTCGGTATAGTTGGTCACCACGCGGTAGAGGGCGTCCTGCGTGCCGCACATGGTGACGTTCCACAGCAACTTCTGTATGTGCACCCTCACGGCCTCGGCCGACTTGGCTTCGCGGTCGTAGCGTGCCTCGTCGTAGGCCTGGCGCAGCATGACGCTGAAGTCGCTGACGGACTGCTTCCACTTCAGGGCCACGTTGTCGGCCTCGGGGGTGAAGGAGAAGGAGTGCTTGCCCTCGGTGTTGGCCAGTCGTTCGGCGATGTTGGCCACGGTGTTGTTCAGCGTCAGCATACGGACGGGCAGCCGGGGCTGCTCGGGTGCCTTTCCGCTCTTCATGCGCTTGGTCTTGGCGGCCCACTCCTCCTCCTGCAGGGTGTAGATGTCGGCCTCGGCCTGCAGCTCCTGCATCCAGGCGGCGATGATGTCGTCCAGCTGTCCCTTGCCGCTGGCAAAGTCGCCCGCGATGAACGAGCAGAGGTTCAGTCCGCGTGCCTTGCCGTGCACGTCCAGCTTCACGCCCGTGGCCAGTGCTCCGATGGCGGGGGCTATGGCAATGAGGGCGGCCATGGCCAGCGGGCGGCCGGCTGCCTCGACGGAGTCGCGCACGCCCTGCGGCAGGCGGGGCAGCAGGTTGTAGTAGTAGAGGTCGCCCATGCTCTCCTCCCACCCTTCGGCGGTGGCGGGGTCGGTGCCGCAGCACAGGCGGTCGCGCTGCAGGGCTATCAGCACGTCGCGCAGGCGGCGGGGCATCTGGGTACGCTTCTCGGCCAGGGCAGAGTCGATGCACTTCATCTTCTGCGCCGGGGGGAAGCCGTCGTAGCAGGGGATGACGCGCTCCATCAGTGCGCGGTCGAAGCCGCAGATGTGGCGCAGGTTGACGGCCAGCTCGTAGGTCAGCACGTCGCGGTTGGAGCGCACGGGGGTCTGTCCGTCGTTGTACAGCTGCCACCATTTGCCGATGATGTCGGCGTAGGGAATGCCGAGGTAGGTGTCCGTTGCTGCCGGCGCAGCGGGGGCGGTGTCGGCGGCTGCAGGTGAGGCAGATCCGGCGGCTTCCGGAAGGTCGCACGGCGGGTTGGCAGAGGCAACGGGCGCAGCGGCGACGGTGTCCGTTGTTGCCGGAAGGTCGCACGGCGGTTGGGCCGATTCGGCAGTCACGGCGGCGGCGGTCACGGTTTCGGCGGCAGTCACGGCTTCAGCGGCGGTCACGGTTTCAGCGGCAGTCACGGTTTCGGCGGCAGTCACGGTTTCGGCGGCGGGCAGGTTTACCCTGAAGTGCTTGTTGGCGCGGTGTGCCCCGGGGGGCAGCTCTTCGTGTCCGCAGCGTTCGCGCTCCTCCAGCAGGCGTGCTTCGGCGGCCACCTCGGCCTCGTCGTAGGTGTCGGCAAAGAGGTCGGGCGAGAGGTAGAGCAGGTCGTCGGGGCCCGGGCCGGTGGTGAAGTAGACGCGGTTGATGTCGTGGGCCGAGGTGTCCATCTCGCACTGCAGCTCGGCGGCCATGCGCACTTGGTTCTCCAGTATGGTGCGGCCTGCCTCGCGGCGGAAGACGGCGTGTCCGCCCTGCCGGGCACTGCGCTCCAGCATCAGCAGACCGTACTCCCGGGGCCGGGCCAGCAGCCGGCGGGAGGCCTGCTCGAAGGCCTCGCGGTCGTCCAGGTCGAAGCCGAAGGCCTTGGAGGGCAGCCGGTGTCCTTTGACGGGCCGGGCAGTGCCGTCGGCTGTGGGGGGATAGTGTCCCGAGTAGTTGAACTGTATCAGCCGTCGTTTGGCGGCCTCGTTGCCTTCGCGTGCCAGGCGCAGGTTGGCCAGCTGCGCCGAGCTGCCTCGCAGCCTTCTGTACTCCTCTTCGGAGGTGATGGGGCGGGCCACCTTGCGGCCCTGCTCCACGGTAATCAGGTAACAACTCATGATTGGTTCTCCTCCTCTGTGTCTTTATTCGGTTATCGTCGTCAGTTGGTAGGTGCGCACGGCTTCGGCTGCCTCTGCGGCCTCCTGGCGCAGTGCCTCGTTGATGTTCACTCCCTCGTAGGCAAACACCTTCAGCGTCAGCTGCACGGCTCCGTCCTTGGTGTGGCTCACCCGTCCGTGGCAGAGTTTCTTGATGAGCCGCGACTGCGGGCGCAGGCGGGGTTTGGCCACGAAGTCGAAGGTGCCGTCCGTCATCTGCTGCGCCACGCCCTGCCAGCGGAAGCGGGGCACGCTGTGGGGCACGGGCACGTCGGGGCTGAACATGAAATACTTGCGTTCGTCGTAGTAGGCCAGACCGCCCAGCTGGATGTGCCGGGAGTCGTCCGTCTGCAGGTTGCAGGCTGTGGGGTTGTTCTGTCCGTTCATAATGTTTCTCCTTTTTTTAAAATGAATGAAATTTTTTGTTTTCACCATCCGCCATCACGGATTTTCTGTGGGCAAAATTCAGGGGCATTTCGGGTGATCCAAAATGTGAACGGAATTAATTCATTTAATCCAATACGCTGTTTTTCAATGGATTAACAGATAACAGAACGAATCACACGAATTAATCCGTATGATTCATCACAAACGGGGGTTGATTTGAATGTGCGTGTGAGCGGGGTTGGGCGGAAAATTCATCGTAACAGGGAATTGATTGGAATGCGTGTGGCCCGTCACGTGTATTGAATGTGTATTGGAATGTGTATTGCCCCGTAGGGGCGGACCTGTGTGTCCGCCCACCCGCACACGGCGCATTCACGGCGCATTCACGCCAGCGGCATTCAGGGCAGACACACGCGATGTGTTCTGATTTATAGTGTATTTGAATGCGTGTAGGGGCGCAATATTTTGCGCCCTTCCCCCGATGACGTTCGGATTAGTGCGGACTATACCTTAGCGTAAACAATAGATGTTGTTTTGAGCGAAGCTAAAATGTTCCGCCCACACGTAACTCGTAGCTTTTTTGGGCGGAAAATATTCCGCCCCTACATGTAGCCCGTCACGTGTATTGAATGTGT
>JBJEHI010000034.1:0-4731 GCA_051875915.1 Bacteroides sp. | reverse complement strand
CTACCGGCGGGGTGAGGGCGGAAAATGTTCCGCCCCTACTTATAACTCGTAGCTTGTAGCTTGTAGCTCGTAGCTTGTAGCTCGTAGCTTGTAGCTTGCGATGCGGACTTCTCCGTCCTCACCGCAGGAGCGTAAAGCGTAGAGGGGTAGGGAGGGCGTTAAGAGCAAAAAGCTGTTTGAGCCCGAAGGGCGAGTTCTTTTTGCTTAGCCCGACTCCCCTCGTAGTAGCTCCGTAGGTGCAGACGGTGTATTTTCTTTTGGTTACTTTTCTTTTGTACAAGCAAAAGAAAAGTGACACCCCGCACGCCTTGTTCAATTTAAAATTAACAATTTAAAATTTAAAGTGGCACTACCAGCGGGGTGAGGGCGGAAAATGTTCCACCCCTACAGTACAAGCAAAAGAGAAGTGATATCCCCTCACACCCTATGGGGAAATCGATTCAGTCGTATGGTTAGGTTATTTCAGTCGTATACTGAGCTTATTTCAGTCGTATACTTAAATATCGTTCACCGAACGGTGAACGCCTGTTCATCGAACGTTGAACGCTTGTTCACCCCGGGGTGAACGCTCGTTCACCGAACGGTGAACGGTATTTAAGTATACGACTGAAACAACTTAACCATACGACTGAAACAATCTGATGATATGACTGAAGTAAGCTTGAAACGGATTGCAGTGAATCAATCGCAGGAAGCCGAACGAGTTCTGCTCGTTAATTTGACGTTATTACGCCACTTTTTCTTTCAAATGCTCAGAAAAAAGAGAAAAAACTCTTTGATTTGTTTGGAGATTATAAAAAAGGCCTTACCTTTGCACCGTTTTAAAAAGAGAAGCACTTTTAAGTTATGATTCTACATACCTCTACATACAACCTGGCAGTCCTGCATATTATTCGCGTCGTGGTCGTGGAACCGAGAGCGTGAGAAAGGTTTGTGTATGTATGTCCGTACTTGAAAGATAACGTTATATCAGCCTTTCTCACAGAGTGGGAGAGGCTTTTTTGATACATATATATAATGAGAAGGGGACGGGTCGGGAACGACGCCCTTATGGAAACAACGAATCTAAAAGAATGACGATATGAAACATCAGTTACGCAGTGCAGTATGCACGGAGGGACGCCGCATGGCAGGCGCCAGAGCCCTTTGGGTAGCCAACGG
Source organism: Bacteroides sp. (assembly GCA_051875915.1). Lineage (GTDB taxonomy): Bacteria > Bacteroidota > Bacteroidia > Bacteroidales > Bacteroidaceae > Bacteroides. The sequence continues at coordinate 3,570 of JBJEHI010000034.1, read as the reverse complement.
CATGAAACGGGAACAGTTCGGAAAGCCTATCATAGCCATTGTCAACTCCTTTACACAGTTTGTGCCAGGTCATACCCACTTGCATGAAGCGGGACAGATTGTAAAGGCCGAGATTGAAAAGCTGGGCTGTTATGCAGCCGAATTCAATACCATCGCCATTGACGACGGCATCGCCATGGGGCACGACGGTATGCTCTACTCCCTGCCCAGCCGTGACATCATTGCCGACTCGGTGGAGTATATGTGCAATGCGCACAAGGCCGATGCCATGATTTGCATCTCCAACTGCGACAAGATTACGCCGGGTATGCTGATGGCAGCCATGCGGTTGAACATCCCTGCAGTCTTCGTGTCGGGCGGACCGATGGAGGCCGGCAAGTGGAAAGGGGAGAACTTAGACTTGATAGCTGCGATGGTGAAGGGGGCTGACCCTACCGTCAGCGATGACGAACTGGCCGAAGTGGAGAATCGCGCCTGCCCCGGTTGCGGATGCTGCTCGGGCATGTTCACGGCCAACTCCATGAACTCGCTGACCGAGGCCATCGGACTCTCGCTGCCGGGCAACGGTACCATTCTGGCCACGCATGTCAATCGTCGTGAACTGATGAAGCAGGCTGCCCGCCAGATTGTGAAGAACGCATTGGCTTACTATGAAGAGGGGGATGAGAGCGTGTTGCCTCGCAGCATCGCTACCCGTGAAGCCTTCTTGAACGCCATGTCGCTGGATATCGCGATGGGTGGCAGTACCAATACCATCCTGCACCTGTTGGCGGTGGCTCAGGAGGCTGAGGCTGACTTTACCATGAAGGATATTGATGCGTTGAGCCGCAAGGTGCCTTGCCTTTGCAAGCTGGCTCCGAACACACAGAAGTATAGCGTACAGGAGTGCGGCCGTGCCGGTGGCATCCTGGGCATTCTGGGCGAACTGGCCAAGGGAGGCTTGCTGCACCTGGATTGCAAGCGGGTAGATGGTGCCACGTTGGGCGAAGACATCGAACGCTACAGCATCCTGAAGGAGGAGGTCGATGCAGAGGCGGCCCGCATCTACGGCAGTGCGCCGGCTGGTAAGTTCTGCAATCAGTTGGGCGTACAGGACACTCGTTGGGAGAGTCTGGACACCGACCGTGCCACGGGTTGCATCCGCGATTTGGAACATGCCTACACCAAGGATGGCGGTCTGGCTGTGCTCTTCGGCAACATTGCCCAAGACGGCTGCGTGGTGAAGACGGCGGGTGTCGACGAGAGCATCTGGCACTTCAGCGGTCCCGCCCGCGTGTTCGACTCGCAGGAGGATGCTTGCGAAGGCATTTTGGGAGGCAAGGTCAGCAAAGGCGACGTGGTAGTCATCACCCACGAAGGCCCCAAGGGTGGCCCCGGTATGCAGGAGATGCTCTATCCCACCTCCTATATCAAGAGCATGCACATGGGTAAGGAGTGTGCCCTCATCACGGACGGACGTTTCTCGGGCGGTACGTCGGGCTTGAGCATCGGACACATCAGTCCCGAAGCGGCAGCCGGAGGTAACATCGGCAAACTGGTGGATGGTGACATCATCGAGATAGATATTCCCGCCCGTACCATCAACGTGCGTCTCTCTGACGAGGAACTGGCTGCACGTCCGCAACAGCCGCTGAAGCGTCATCGGGTGGTCAGCAAGTCGCTGCGTGCCTATGCGCAGAGTGTCAGTTCGGCCGACAAGGGTGGCGTGAGAATCATCAGCGAGTAAGGATGAACGTGATAAATCTATAGTACCCAGAGATATGGAAAACAATCATAAATCGAATAACAATCAGATTTCAGGCGCGGAAGCGCTGATGCGTTCGTTGGAGCATCAGGGCGTGAAGACGCTGTTCGGCTATCCGGGCGGCAGCATCATGCCGGTGTTTGATGCGCTGTACGACCATCGGAATACATTACATCACATCCTGGTTCGTCACGAACAGGGAGCTGCCCATGCGGCACAGGGCTTTGCCAGAGTGTCCGGACAGGTGGGTGTCTGTCTCGTTACCAGCGGGCCGGGTGCCACCAATACCATCACCGGCATTGCCGATGCCATGATTGACAGCACCCCTATCGTGGTGATTGCCGGTCAGGTAGGTACCGGCTTCTTGGGCACAGATGCCTTTCAGGAGGTCGATTTGGTAGGCATCACACAGCCCATCACCAAGTGGAGCTATCAGATTCGCAGGGCTGAAGATGTGCCTTGGGCAGTGGCGCGTGCCTTCTACATCGCGCAGAGCGGCCGGCCGGGTCCGGTGGTGCTCGACTTTGCCAAGAATGCACAGGTGGAGCTGACCGAATACCAGCCTACTACGGTGGATTATGTGCGCAGCTACCTGCCTGTACCTGAGATGGATGAAGAGGCCATCCGACAGGCCGCCGACCTGATTAACGCCTCCGAACGTCCGCTCGTATTGGTAGGACAGGGCGTGGAACTGGGCAATGCGCAGCAGGAGCTGAAAGCCTTCATCGAGAAGGCCGACATGCCGGCGGGACGTACCTTGCTCGGCCTTTCGGCACTGCCCTCTGACCATCCGCTCAACATGGGTATGCTGGGTATGCATGGCAACCTGGGTCCCAATATCAATACCAACAAGTGTGATGTGCTGATTGCCGTAGGTATGCGTTTCGACGACCGCGTGACAGGCAATCTGGCTACCTATGCCAAGCAGGCCAAAATCATCCATTTCGACATCGACCCTGCCGAGATTGACAAGAATGTGAAGACCGACCTGGCCGTGCTGGGCGATTGCAAGGAGACGCTGGCCGCTGTGACCCGTCTGCTGAACCCCGCCAAGCATACCGAATGGATAGAGAGCTTCCGACCGTATGAAGCGATAGAGCAGGAGAAGGTCATCAACCTGGAGTTGCATCCCGCCACGAAGGAACTGAGCATGGGCGAGGTGGTGCGTGCCGTCAGCGAGGCTACACACCACGAAGCCATTCTGGTGACCGATGTCGGTCAGAACCAGATGATGGCCGCCCGCTACTTCCGCTATACCAAAGAGCGCAGCATCGTCACCTCCGGTGGTTTGGGTACCATGGGCTTCGGCCTTCCTGCCGCCATCGGTGCCACCTTCGGCCGCCCCGACCGGACGGTTTGTGCCTTCATGGGCGACGGCGGTCTGCAGATGAATCTGCAGGAGTTGGGCACCATCATGGAGCAGAAGGCACCGGTGAAGATTATCCTGCTGAACAACAATTTCCTGGGCAACGTACGCCAGTGGCAGGCCATGTTCTTCCACCACCGCTACTCGTTCACCCCGATGCTCAATCCCGACTATATGAAGATAGCCTCGGCCTACGACATCCCGGCCCGCCGCGTCTTCACGCGCGAGGAGCTGCACGAGGCCATTGACGAGATGCTGGCCACGGAGGGAGCCTATCTGTTGGAGGCATGCGTGGTCGAGGAGGGCAACGTACTGCCCATGACACCTCCGGGCGGTGCTGTGAACCAAATGTTGCTGGAGTGTTGATTGGCTACGAGCTACAAGCTACGAGCTACGAGTTACGAGTTACGGGTGAACTTAAAGACTCAAAAACTTACAAACTCATAAACTTACAAACTTA
>JBJEHI010000033.1:0-20051 GCA_051875915.1 Bacteroides sp. | reverse complement strand
TTGTTGCTCAGAATCTTTAAAATGTGTTTTAAGAATTAAGTTGCGGAATTAAGGTGTACTACAATTCGGTTTCAGGGAATGTATGAACTGAAACACAACAGGTTGGCTATCTTTACAGCCAGAAAATTGCCGGAAAATATTTTGCGGTATCAAACTTGGGTTAAATTTTAAATTAAAATGATACCACCGCAACGGCATTCAGGGCGCAAAATGTTAGCTACGCTCAAAACAACTTTTAATTTTATATTGAGGTATAGTGCGCCCCTACTACTGGTAGCTCGTAGCTCGTAGCTAAAAATAACATTTTAAATTTGAGATTGCATGGGCATACAGCAAAAGAGGGAAGCCACGATTTTGCGACTTCCCTCTTACCTGTGATGCAGTTGGACTACCAGGATTCGAACCTGGACAAACAGAACCAAAACCTGTTGTGCTACCATTACACCATAGTCCAAACTTATGGGCTTTCTGTTAAAAAGCGGTGCAAAGATAGAGGGTTGTCCCGAAATATGCAAGTGTTTCGGGCTATTTTTCTCTTCCTCCTTGCAATTTTATAGGCAAGGCCGGCGGGAGGGACATCACACGTCTCCCCCGCCCCCGACCTTCAGAATTTTTTTCTTATTTGGCAATCAGCAGGTAGTAGTTCTTCTTGCCACGCTGTACCAGCAGATACTTGTCGTCCAGCAGGTCGGCAACGGTCACGGTCTGGTCAAAAGCGGTCAGCTTCTCTTTGTTCAGCGATACGCCTCCGCCCTGTACCAACTTGCGCATCTCACCCTTCGAGGCGAATACGGCTGCCTGTTCGGTAAAGAGGTCTACGGCCTTCACGCCGGCATTCAGTGCCTCACGCGACACTTCATACTGCGGTACGCCCTCGAACACAGCCAGCAGCGTAGGTTCGTCCAGACGCTTCAACGCTTCGCCGGTGGCATTGCCAAAGAGGATGCCCGATGCCTCGACGGCTGCGTTGTAGTCGGCTTCAGAATGCACCAGTATGGTCACCTCCTTGGCCAGACGCTTCTGCAGGATGCGCAGGTGCGGAGCCTCGCGGTGTTCGGCAATGAGGGCTTCAATCTCCTCTTTCGAAATCATGGTGAATATCTTGATGTAGCGTTCGGCATCTGCATCGCTCACGTTCAACCAGAACTGGTAGAACTTGTAGGGTGATGTGTAGCGCGGGTCGAGCCATACGTTGCCGCTCTCCGTCTTGCCGAACTTGCCTCCGTCGGCCTTTGTGATGAGAGGACAAGTCAGGGCGAACACTTCGCCTCCGTTGGTGCGACGAATCAGCTCGGCACCTGTGGTGATGTTGCCCCACTGGTCGCTGCCACCCATCTGCAACTTGCAGTTCTTGTGCTCGTAGAGGTAGAGGAAGTCATATCCTTGCAGCAACTGGTAGGTGAACTCCGTGAAAGAGAGTCCGTCGCGGGCCTCCCCGTTCAGTCGTTTCTGGACAGAATCCTTGGCCATCATGTAGTTGACGGTGATGTGCTTGCCCACCTCACGGGCAAAGTCCAGGAAGGTGAAGTCCTTCATCCAGTCGTAATTGTTCACCAATTCGGCCTTGTTGTCGGCCTCGCTTTCAAAGTCAAGGAACTTGGCCAGCTGTGCCTTGATGCAGGCAACATTGTGACGCAGCGTCTCTTCGTCCAGCAGGTTGCGCTCCTGCGATTTGCCCGAGGGGTCGCCAATCATACCTGTAGCACCTCCTACCAGTGCCAGCGGCTTGTGTCCGCAACGCTGGAAGTGACGGAGCATCATCACGCCACACAAGTGGCCGATGTGCAGCGAATCGGCAGTGGGGTCAATGCCCACATAGGCCGTCACCTGCTCTTTGGAGAGCAGCTCCTCAGTACCCGGCATCATGGTATGGAGCATGCCACGCCATCTTAATTCTTCTACAAAATTCATCGAATGAAAATGTTATAATGGTTATGTTTCAAAATTTTGGGTGCAAAGATAGTGTAATTTGAGTGAAGAACTTTCATGCTTGCATGAAAAAGTTTTTCCAAGTTAATCTACCCGCCACTCTATCTCCAACGGATTGTTCTTCATCTGCAGCACCAGCGGCAGGTCTGGGCGGTCCCAAATCCACATCTCACACCCCTCGGCATCTTCGCGTACATGCAGCGTAGGCCGCCCCTTACCGTCGGCAGTCCGCTCTACCAGACGGAAGTTGCGCCCGTTGTAGGTAAAGCATTGCTTCTCCGTCAGCTCCCGATAGGCGCGGGCCGACAGCAGATACGAGGTCTCGTCGGTCTGCAGGCGCAGGTGGCATCCGTCTTCAGGCTGCGTAAAGTTCAGCCGGCTGCCCTGCTGCACAGCCTCTGCAGGCAGGGTGAAGCTGCCCGACTGCCAATGCAGGTTGCGTTCGATGCCCCACTCCACGCGCAGCTCGCCGTGCGGGCAGGGGTGAAACGACATCTGGTAGCGGCGCGTCTGTCCGTGCAGACGGAAGACGAACAGCAGGGTGGAGTCACTCGGTGCTGTGCGGGCAGCCGTTGTGCCTACAGGCAATGAGGCACCCAGCCCTGTGGCAGGAAGCACCCGAGGCAGGGTGGTCTGTGCGGCAGCGGCCGAGACATCGCCTCCCTCCATGGAGAAGGCTACCGGCTTGCGGCCCATCTGCAGCACCAACTCGCCGCCGGCCACCAGGTCGGCGTGGCGCAGGATGGAGCATGGATAGGGCTTTCCGTTGAGGGTGATGTGCTGTATGTAGCGGTTCTTCTCCGACAATCCCTTGGCCACGATGCGGAAGCTGACCCCTGGAGCGGGATGGTAGGTAGCCTCATCCACCACCGGTGTATGAATGAGGTAGTAGTCCTGTCCCGCATTGGGATAGAGGCCGGTGAAGTGGAAGGCCAACCACGAAGACATGGCACCCGAGTCGTCGTTGCCAGGCAGGCCTTTGGGCGTGTCGTTGTAGTGACGGCGGATGATGTCGAGTATGCGGTCGCTGCTACGCCATGGTTTGTCCAACCAGTGGTAAAGGCAAGGAGAGAGGAACGACGGTTCGTTGTTGACGTTGAAGAAACCGCGGTCGAAGAAGATGTCAAGCCGACGTTCGAAGGCTTCGCGTCCGCCACAGGCCTCCATCAGTCCGGGTACATCGTGCGGAATGCTGAGCGAGTATTCCCACGATGAAGCTTCGTAGAAGAACATGCTCCACCAGGGCTTGTACCACGGGCCCTCGAAGGTGAGCGGTGTGTATCGGAAGGTGGGCTGCTCCAGTGCGCTATGTCCGTATGGCAGTTCGTCCAACCAGTTGCCCTGTGCGTCGCGAGGCAGGATGAAGCCTTGGGCACCCTCGTGCCGATAGTCGCTGCGCCACAGGTTCTTCCAGTTTCCGCTCTGTTTCAGGTAGTGCCGGTAAAGTGCTTCCTTGCCAAGTCCTTTGGCGACCAGTGCGATGGCATAGTCGCAGTAGGCATACTCTACCGTGCGGTTGCCGGCACGCGGGATGCCATAAGGCACGTAGCCCAGACGTAGGTACTCGTTCAGCCCGCCTCGTCCCTCGGCCTCGTGATGGGCACCCGGGTCTACGGTCGCATCTTTCAGCATCGCCTCTAATGCCTGTTCGTAGTCAATGCCCTTCACCCCCTTCACAAAGGCATCGGCAATGACAATCTCGGCATTCGACCCTCCTTGCGTCCGTCCGTTGCAGTTGCCGCTGCGGGCATCGGGCATGTAGCCGTCGCGGCGGTAGATGTTGACCAGCGAGCGCACGATGTCGGCCTCGCGTTCAGGGTCAATCAGGGTGATAAGGGGGGATGAGGAACGGTAGGTGTCCCAGATGGCGTAGAAATCGTCGTAGTAAGGGACACCCGGATCATTCCACAAGGGATTCTCGCCGGTGCGGTCAACGGGCATCAGCATGGTGTGATACAAAGCGGTGTAGAACATACGCTTCTGGGCATCGGTTGCGCGGGGCGAAAGCTCGATGCGCTGCAGCAGGTTCTCCCAGCTGGCCAACAGCCGGTCGTGTGCCTGCCGGAACGACCAATGGGGAAGCTCTTCTTGCAGGTTCTGACGTGCCTTCAGACAGCTGATAAAGGAGATGCCTATCTTCAGCTGGACAACGCTGTCGGCATCGGCCGTGTCGGCAAAGCGCAACAGTGCCCCACACTTCGTTCCGCCATCGGCCTGCATCTTCACTTCGGGCTGTATGGCAGTTCCCCTCCAGGTAGCAGTACGCACAAAGGGGCGGTCGGTCTCGGCATGGAAGTAGACGGTGTAGGCTCGTCCGTTGTTCCAGCCGCCTCGGATGCGTGAATAACCGCACACTTCGTGGTCGGAGAGTATCTGTATCTCGGAACCGACGAACTGCTGTGCCTCGCGGGCATCGGGCACGGGGCTCTCTCCCAAGAAGAAACCGGCATCGATGGCCAGCGAGCGGGGCGACTCTGCGGGGTAGGTAAAGCGGTACATCGAGGCACGCGAAGCGGTGGTCACCTCGCTGCGGATGCCGCTCTCGCGAAAACGGGTGTCGTAATAGCCCAGACTGATATGCTCGTAAAGGCGGTAGTCGATGTGGCTGGTGCGGTCCATCCCCTCTGCGAAGGGCATAACAAGGATATTGCCGTACTTAGGTCCGCCTCCCGTGCCGCTGACGTGTATCTGCGCAAAACCATCCACCCGTTCGGGCATGGGCAGCCAGCCGCTGTTGGGCGAAGGGGTGCAGTCGGGCGACGGCTTTACCATGCCAAAGGGGCAAGAGGGGCCGATAAAGACACGTCCTAACCCTTCGCTGCCGATACGAGGGTCTACATGGTTGCACAACGGATAGCGTGAGTCGTCAGACGGCCTCTCCTCGGAAGAGGCGGATGGAGCTGCCTGCAGCGTGAGGACGCAAACGACTCCTAACAGTGTGGTACAAATACCAGTCAGAACAGGTGATTTCATAGGGTTTGATATTGTTTTCATAGCCACAAAGATAAGCGATTTCTGAACAATTTGCATTATCTTTGTACCCCGAATAGTTAACGAAACAGGAAAACAGTATGATTATAGGCATTATCAGCGCCATGGATAGCGAACATCGCCAGCTGGCGGCGCGACTGCAGGAAAAGAAAACGACTCAAGAGGGTGCCTTCTGCTATGTGGAGGGGCGCGTCGGCAACAACACGTTGGTACTGACCCAATGCGGCATCGGCAAGGTGAATGCGGCTATCGGAACAGCCGAACTGATTCGGCGTTACCATCCGGACTGTGTCATCAGCACGGGTGTGGCCGGCGGGGCAGACGAACGCATGAAACCGGCCGACGTGGTGGCCGCCACGCGGACCGTCTATCACGACGTATATTGCGGACCGGACGGCAGCGAGTACGGACAGATTCAGGGAATGCCCCTCTACTACGAATCGGATGAGGCGTTGCTACGACATGCGCAACGCATCGCTTCGCAACAGCAGAACGACGAGAGAGAGGGTAAAATATGGTGCGGACTGATTGCAACGGGCGACCGCTTTGTAGAGAGCGCTGCCGAGCTGCAACAGATACGGAGCCACTTTCCGGCTGCCATGGCGGTAGATATGGAGTCGGCTGCCATTGCGCAGACCTGCTATGTAGAAGGTAAAGTGCCTTTCATCAGCCTGCGCATCGTCAGTGATACGCCGGGAGCGCATCCCGACAACTTCGCCCAATACCAGAACTTCTGGCAGATGATGGCCGACCGCTCGTTTGAAACGACGTGGCGTTTTGTATCGACGCTGGGAGAATAATGAAGATTACCAAAAATATACATATATATATGGAAATGGAGAAAATACCAAGCTTTACCATCGACCACTTGCAACTGAAGCGGGGCATCTACGTGTCGCGCCGCGACAGGGTGGGAGGAGAAACCGTCACTACATTCGATATCCGCATGAAGGAGCCCAATCGGGAGCCTGCCTTGGGACAAGGAGCCCTGCACACCATTGAGCATCTGGCCGCCACCTATCTGCGCAACGAGCCTGACTGGCGCGACCGCATCGTCTACTGGGGTCCGATGGGATGCCTTACAGGCAACTACCTGCTGATGAAAGGGAATCTGCAACCCGAGGACATCGTAGCGTTGATGAAGGACACCTTCCGTTTCGTGGCGACATACGAAGGCGAAGTGCCGGGCACCACACCTGCCGATTGCGGCAACTACCTGTTGCACGACCTGCCTATGGCGCGATGGGAAGCTGCCAAATACCTGCACGAGGTGCTGGAACAGATGACAGAAGAGAATATGCGCTATCCTGAGAAGAAGGAGGAGTGACTGTAAAAATCTGCCTGAAGGAGAAACCGATAAGCGTTATCGATAATTTCATCAGCCAACGTTTTCCCATACTATCCCCATACCCTAATTTTGCACCCGTAAAGAAAAAATTGATAATACAATGACAAACGGAATGATTGTATGGACTATAGTGGTGGGCATATTGGCTGTTACACTGCTGGTTCACGCGGTAGAAAAATACCGCATGTCGTGCAAAAACAACAGGAAAAGAAGGCATCTCATTGAGATGGGACACGAAGCAGAGTTGTTCTATTGCCCGGGAGACCGAAGCATAACCGATGACTTTGATGACTTCTGAACCGCATCCTTGCGAAAATCCCTCCCTGCCCGAAGCCGGCCACTTCTTGGCCGAATATGCTTCGTGGCTGCTGGGGTGCGGAGCTACCTGCATCCGCATTGAGAAGAATGTGAGGCGCATGGCCGAGGCTTTGGGACTGAAAGCCGACCTCATCGTCATGCCCTCCTACGTCCATGTAGTGCTTCACAAAGACGGGCAATCATACAACTGCTTACGCAAGATACACAAAGGAGGCATCAGTTTCCGCACCAATACCCTGCTGAGTGAACTAAGCTGGGCTTTGGCCGACAAGAAATGCAGCTACTCTGCTGCACGACAATCTTTTGCACAGATACAGAAGCTGCCACCTGAGCCTTCGCTGCGGGTGCTGATGCTGGTACCTATAGCCAATGCTTCGTTCTGCAGGCTTTTTGGTGGCGATGTCCTCTCCATGCTATTGGTCTATGTGGCTACTTTGGGAGGCTATCGACTCAAGCAGATACTATTAGAAGCGCATATTGATGTGAGGCTTACCTTCTTTTGCTCGGCCTTCTTTTCAGCCGTCATCGCAACAGCCGGCCACCTCTTTCACTTGGGCAGCACTCCTGAGGTGGCTTTAGGTACCAGCGTGCTCTATCTTATCCCCGGCATTCCCTACATCAATTCGGTGAGCGACCTGCTCGACGGCCACTATCTATGTGCTTTCAGCCGCTTCATCGATGCCGCCATGCTGACAGCCTGTCTCTCCATAGGGCTCTGCATAGGGATGCTTCTCGTGAATCTTCAATGGTTTTAGCTATTATTCTATCTGAAATATGGAACTGATTATCAATCTGATGCAAGACGGCTTCTTTGCTGCACTTGCCGCTATTGGCTTTACAAGTATCAGCAATCCTCCCCAACGTGCCTATCCGGTCTGTGCCGGGATAGCCGCTGTGGGACATGCCACGCGCTACCTGCTAATCCACCTGCTACAGCTGCACCTGATTCTGGCCGGTGCACTGGCTGCATTCATCATCGGTCTGCTGGCTGTCTATGCCGCTCCGCACAACAAGTTTCCGGCAGAGACCTGTATCTTCCCTGCCCTGCTTCCCATGATTCCAGGCATGTATGCCTACCGCACCATCGAAGCTCTGCTGATGTGCCTCTACCACGGCGACGAGGCACCTTTTATTCACTATTTCTACCTGCTGTCGTACAACGGCTTCACCAGCCTTTTCATCATACTGGGCATGGTAGTGGGAGCCACGATTCCGATATTTCTTTTCAAAAAAATCTCGTTTCAGGCTACAAGATAGCTAAACAGCTTGTACCTTTGCCAAAGCAACTCAATTACTCAGCCCAATAATGGAACTACGACAACTTAAATATTTCGTTAAGGCAGCCGAAACGCTCAACTTCTCTGAAGCAGCCAAAGCTTTATGTATCACGCAGAGTACCCTTTCGCAACAAATCAGACAGCTGGAGCAGGAGATGGATACTCAGCTCTTCCAACGCAACACACACAACGTCAGCCTGACCGAGACCGGCAAAGCCCTGCTGCCACATGCTTTGTGTACCCTCCATGCAGCCGATACCTGCCTGGACCGCATACGTGACTTGAAACAGATGCTGACCGGCACATTGGACATCGGCGTGACTTTTACCTTCGGACCCATCCTGACGGAGACGTTGCTCACCTTCATGCACCGCTACCCAAACGTGAAACTCAACATCTGTTACCGACCCATGGACGAACTGATGGAACTGCTGCAACAACGTAAGGTAGATTTTGTACTGGCATTCAAGCCCGTAAGGCGATACGAGGGAATTGAATCGCATACTCTTTTCAACAATCACTTGGCGGCCATCGTCAACGAACACCATCCTTTGACCCGATACGAACGGGTCACCTTAGCCGATTTGGAACAGTACGACCTGGCACTGCTTGCCAAAGGATTTCAAGCCCGCAATGCTTTTGAAAAAGTACAGGCACGCTACCTTTCGCACTTTCGGATTCGCATCGAACTAAGCGAGATGAACATCTTGCTGAAACTCATCCGGCAAAGCGAATTGGTAACTATCCTCTCCGAAGCCACCATACACAACGAACAGGGTGTAAAGGCTATTCCCATTGACTGCCCCGACAACGAGATGGAGGGGTGCGTACACATGCTACGCGACTCCTATCGCAAACACTCTGCCCAGGAGTTCATCCGACTGCTCAGCGAGTCGAATGCTGTCAGAGAGCGGGTCAGCGAATGGCTGAAGTGAAAGGGTATCGAAAATGATGGCGTGTAGTCGGCTTGCTGGAGAGCACTTCAGAAAGCAAGCAGATGATAGCTGCCTCCGGCCAAGGCCTTGATGACACCGCGCATCTCCAGCTCAAACAGCAGCGTACTCATGCGATTGATGGGGATGTCGGCCTTCACGACCAGCGTATTGATATGCAGGTCGCCATGTGCGGAAAGCAGTTGCACGATGCGCTCCTCCTCACTTGTCAGATTGGGGAAGAGGGTACGCTGCACAGCTTCAGGCTTAATCCGGCCGGCGGTACACCACCCCATGGCTTCCACAAAGTCTTCGGCACTCTCCACAAGAGCAGCCTTGTTATCGCGTATCAGCCGGTTGCAGCCCGAGGAAGCCGTGTCGTGAATACGGCCGGGCAGAGCGAAACAGTCGCGTTGGTACTCATTGGCCAAGTAGGCTGTAATCAGCGAGCCGCCTTTCAGTGCCGACTCCACCACGATGGTGGCGTCACTCATGCCGGCTACTATACGGTTGCGGCTGACGAAGTTGTGGCGGTCGGGATTGGTCTCGCTCAGATACTCGGTGAGCAGTCCTCCCCCTTCCAGCATCTCTACAGCCGTTTTCCGATGCGTATAGGGATAGAGTCGGTCCAGCCCGTGGGCCAGCACAGCTACTGTAGAGAGCCCATGAGCCAACGCAGCGCGATGCGCATGTATGTCAATGCCATAGGCCAGTCCGCTTACGACCAGCGTATCGGGATATAAAGCGGCCAGGTCGCGCAGAAAGTCGTTGCAGAATTGCTTGCCATACTCCGTAGCCTGACGGGTTCCTACCATGCTGATGACCCGCAACCGATTGAAGTCGCAGTGACCCTTGAAGAAGAGCACAATCGGCGCATCTTCGCACTCGCGCATCCGCGAGGGATAAGCCTCATCTTTCAGCGTCAGACAGGTGATGCGGTTCTTCTCCACAAACTCCAGCTCCCGCTCGGCCCGTCGGAAAGCGTCCGGACAGTCCAATGCTTTCACCACTGCCGGTGTAGCCTCAGAAAGCAGTTGCGGCAGGTTTTTCCGTTGGCGGAAGAGCTCTACGGCACTTCCCATCTTGTCAATCAACCGTTTGGCTCCAATATGCCCGATGCCCGGACAGAGGGAGAGTGCAATGCTGCAGATACGTTCGTCGTTGCTCATGGTATAGTAGGTTAAGGGTGTTTTACAGGTATCAAGCGAGGTGGAACAGTTCGTCGAACAGGCGGCTGTCGCTCAGGCGGCCATTCACCACACAGACGGTCTCCACCACGCCTTTCAGCACCACCTTTCCATCGTTTTTGCGGAAGATGTCCTGATAGAAGACGTATTTGATGCCCTCCTTCTTCAGCAAGAGTTTGGAGACAAATTCATCGCCACTCTTCAGCGGAGTCTTGAAGGCCATGCTGATGCGGGCCACTACGGGATCGACCCCCTGTTCGTGCAGGGCGGCAAAGCTGGCTCCCGACTGAAGCAGAAACTCATGGCGCGTATGCTCCAGATAGTGTTGATAGTTGGCATTGTTCACAATGCCTTGCAGGTCGCATTCATAGTCGCGCACCTTCATTTCCAGTTCATATATATACTTTTCCATCTCTTCTTTTGATATAGATTGACTATCCCCGTTGTCGTTCTACGTCCAGTCCCTTGAAACGTTTCAGTTCCTCGGTCGACACCAATTTGTATAGCTTGTCACTGGGACGGATTTTTACCGCCTTCATAGAGAAGTGCTCGCCCTTGTGTACAGTCTGTACAGGCTTCAGGTCAACCCGTGCCTCTTCCAACGTTACAAACTCTGCTCCGGTGGTCGGACCGGTGATGAGCAGCTTGTCGCCCACACTGATTTCTGCAGCCTCTACCAGAAATTCTGCCACTCCGATGTTGCTGAAGTAGCGGATGCCCTTGCCTACATAGATTTTTCGCTCGGTAGCGGCCGACCCGTAGTTCTTGGTCCATTCGCCCAACCGCTGTCCTAAGTAATAGCCATCCCAAAAGCCGCGGTTGAAGACGGTACGCAGCCGTTCGTCCCATGCCGCAATCTTCTCGTCGGTAAACGTCCCGTCCACGTATGCACGGATAGCCTCTTTGTAGCACTCCACCACCGTGCGCACATACTCCGGCCCGCGGGCACGCCCCTCTATCTTGAATACCCGCACGCCGGCATCCAGCATCTTGTTCATAAAGTGAATCGTCTTCAGGTCTTTGGGCGACATGATGTACTGGTTGTCAATCTCCAGCTCGGCATCGGTCTCTTTATCGCGCACAATGTACGACCGGCGGCACACCTGCATACAGGCACCTCGGTTGGCCGAATTGTTCATCTGATGCAGCGAGAGGTAGCACTTGCCGCTCACAGCCATGCAGAGGGCTCCGTGACAGAACATCTCGATGCGGATGGGTTGTCCGCTGGGGCCGCAGATGTGCTCTTCGCAGATGTGCCGGTAGATAGTGGCCACTTGCTCCAGATTCAGTTCGCGTGCCAGCACCACGACGTCGGCAAACTGGGCATAGAAGCGCAGTGCCTCTACGTTGCTGATGTTGAGCTGTGTGCTCAGGTGGACTTCCTGCCCGATGCTTCGCGCGTAGGCCATCACCGCCACGTCGGCAGCAATGATGGCCGAGATGCCCGCTTCGTGGGCTGCATCTACAATGGTACGCATCAGTTCCAAGTCCTGGTCATATATAATGGTATTGACGGTCAGATAGCTCTTCATGCCATGCTCGTCGCAGGTACGGGCTATTTCGCGCAGGTCGTCAATGCTGAATGTATTGGCCGAGCGGGCACGCATATTCAGATTCTCAATGCCGAAATAGATGGAGTCTGCTCCGGCTTGAATGGCAGCGGCCAGCGACTCACGGCTGCCCACAGGGGCCATGATTTCAAAATCTCTAATATCCATATTGTAAAGCAATCATTTCCCTGAATTCAATTGAAGTATTCTCTCCCATACAATACAGCCATTCGTATCGCAATACTCTTGCGCAAACTCCACAATGAATTTATTGATCATGGCATCATACGATTTCTGATAAGCCTCATTTTTAGCTTTTGCTTCTGCTCCCATCGGTTCAATAATATCTGTATATAATGTTTCTGAACCAGAAATAAAGTTCCAGAAGCGTTGTCCACATAGCTTGGTGCGTGTGTCATTTTCAGAGTATTCAGTTCCATAGCAGCACCCCTCAATAGCCAGGCACGGTGTTTTGTGCCCGCTGGTATGATATGTTTTAATGGCTTTTCTAAAGTTCTCCATTTGTTTGGCTAATGATGAAGAATTTGACCAGTTAGGACCGGATTTGATGCTTATCACATAGTGGCAACCTTCTTTATCCATCTCCAAGTCAATTCCATTGGCAGCACTTTTATATCCATGATATACTTCTTGCGCTACATATATGGCCAGTCCTTCCAGCCAGTCCCCGAACATCGTTTCCTCCGCTGAAGACATGAAGGCAGTTGCCAAACCACGGATGAGCGTATCGGCAGCATTGATATTCTTGGCTCTATACATATAAGGGTTCTTCTGCTTCAGAAGTTTCTTTAGCCTTAATTGTTGTAATTTTCTTATTCGGCTTTCATGGAACTCGGATATATGATCCCTGACATAAATTTCCACCTTCTCTAATAAATCGCTCATAGTCCTTTACTCATTATGTATTCAACTCGTTCTTCAAACAATGAAGAGAATTCATTATCAGATGTATTTTTGTAACGTGAATATGGAATACGATTCGATTTTTCTGCAGCCGAATCAATTCTTCCCTCAATATGATTCATCACTTGCCGACCTACTGCATAACCCAAACCGACAGGTACTGCATTTCCTATCTGCTTATATATAGTCTCAATACGTCCTTGAAACGCCCATCGTTCGGGGAATTGCTGTATTCTTGCATATTCTTCTATGGACAATGGCCTCAGCTGAGTCGGATGGCATAGAAGTGTTGCCGGCATCGTAGGACTTGTTACCAGTGTGGGGGCAGGTTCATCGTATTTCAATCTTCGAAGAAAACCCGTTTTCCCTCCCGACAAATTATAGGCTTTCCCCATAGCTTCACGGGCCAGTTCAGTCGGAAGTGAACGCCAGTTCTCACCCTCTTTCAGCAATTTCATATAGGGAATGCTTTTTGCCCTTAATGGAACATACCTTAAATTGTCCATCTGTTCTAAGTCTCCTATAGCTTCCCGCAAAGTTTGCCATTTTGAGGTTCCGAAAGATCCGTCCACTGAATGTGTGGGAGATGGCAAGGGTATTCTTTCTCCTAAATGGCCGATAATCACCATTCTTTCCCGATGTTCAGGTACTCCATAATTTGCAGCATCAAGTAATGCATAACTTATCTTGTAGCCCAACTCCTTAAATTGTTCTGAGATAAACTGTAAGACGCTGCCCTTGATGGATTTGATAGCCTCATATTGTTTGTAGCATATCGGAACATCGTTTAACTTGGCTGACATCAGTCCCCTGACATTTTCCATAATGAAATAGGGAGGTCTGATGTCTGACAACACCCTAATGTATTGCAATATCACATTTCCTCTAAAATCTGCCAATCCTCGTTGTTTGCCTGCGGTAGAGAATGCTTGGCAAGGAGGACCACCGACCAAGAGTGTAACTTCCTCTTTTTTCAACCCTGCTACCTGTAATATCTCATCTGAAGATACAGAATTGATATCTTTCTCAATAACAGGAATATGGGTATTGTTCCGGATAGTTTCTGCAGCCCATTTATCCATTTCTACGCAAACACGGATATGAAATCCTGCTTTTTCTATACCCAGGTCTAATCCCATGGCTCCTGAAAAAAGAGAGATTGTATTGTAATTCATCTTTTACTACTGAAATAAATTGATGGATGCAAAGATAGGCTATTTCTTGGTTTTTTCCTTACTTTTGCAGCGAAATAGCAAGTTTTATATGAAGATAGCCGACATAGAATTGGGAGATTTCCCTGTGATGCTCGCTCCGATGGAGGATGTGACCGACCCTGCCTTCCGACTGATGTGCAAGCGGTTCGGAGCCGATATGGTATATACTGAGTTCGTATCGGCCGACGCACTGATACGCTCGGTCAGCAAGACGGAGCAGAAACTCTGTATCAGCGATGAAGAACGCCCTGTAGCCATCCAGATATATGGACGCGACACGGCTACCATGGTAGAGGCTGCCCGCATTGTAGAACAGGCACGACCCGATATCCTCGACCTGAACTTTGGCTGCCCTGTAAAGCGGGTGGCAGGCAAGGGGGCGGGAGCCGGTATGCTTCAGAACGTCCCGCTGATGCTGGACATCACCCGTTCGGTGGTACAGGCGGTGAAGATACCCGTCACTGTAAAGACACGTCTGGGATGGGATGCCGACCATCGAATCATTGTCGATTTGGCCGAACAGCTGCAGGATTGCGGCATTGCCGCACTGACCATTCATGGACGCACCCGAGCACAGATGTACACAGGCGAGGCCGACTGGACGCTGATAGGGGAAGTAAAGCGCAACCCACGGATGCACATCCCCGTCATCGGGAATGGCGACATCACCACCCCCCAACGCGCCCGCGAGTGTTTCGACCGCTACGGAGTGGACGGCATCATGATAGGACGCGCCAGCTTCGGACGTCCATGGATATTCAAGGAGGTGAAGCACTACCTGCAGACGGGTGAGGAGCTGCCGCCTCTCACCTCGCAATGGAGACTGAATGTGCTGCGTCAGCAGGTAGAGGACAGCGTGCAGCTGCTGGACGAGCGTCGGGGCATCCTGCATGTCCGTCGTCACCTGGCCGCCAGCCCGCTGTTCAAGGGCATTCCCAATTTTCGTGATACCCGCATCGCCATGCTGCGTGCCGAAACGAAGGAGGAGCTCTTCCGTATCTTCGAAGAAATCAGACCGCTGCTCCCCTAAGCGGCAACAAACCATCGCTTGAACATCCAAGTCACCACGACGTACAGTCCGATGGCTGATACGAAGCCGGCGATGGCATCAATCAGGTAGTGGGCCTGGATGTAGACAGTGGCACCGCAAAGCAACAGATAGAAGGGAAGCAGACATAGGAAGAGCCTCCGACTGCCTCGTCCGGCCATAATCATCAGGATGGTACTCATGCCCACGTGCGACGAAGGGAAGGCTGCCGTTGGCCGTTCGCCCACCTGCTGCGAACCTTCTACCAGGTTGTAGAAGAATCCGTGTTCGTAGCCCGGACCCGGCAAAAGCTCCTGATGGTGATGGAAATAGTCGCCGATGGCAGGAAAGATGCCTTGTGCCACATTCTCCTCGCCAATGGCAGGGAAGTAGAATTGCGGACCTGCCACAGGAACGAAGATATAAATCAGGTAGTAGACAAAGAAGGAGGTGACTATGACGAAGCAGACCTTCTCAAACAAATCGAACCGAAACAGGAAATACCAGACCACTACCACCAGAATCATGGGATAATAGGCAAAGTAGCCCATATTGAGCGGTTCGCTGATCCACATCTGCGGCCACGTCTCGCTGAACCAGATGGCCGGCTGCCCGCCAAACAGCCATTGCTCGGCCGAGGCAAAGATGTGGTCGAGGTTGGGGAAGATGCGGTTGAACTCAAACGTATCGGGGTACCAGTAGGATAGCAGTGACATCTGGATAGCGGCCCGCACGAAGGCCGAAAAGCGACAGGGAGCCAACCGATAGAGATACATCAGCAGGAACGTCATGACCGCTATCAACAGGCGGTCGGTCAGCATCCGCACAGGGTGGTCCATCTCCTGAAACAGAAACAGAATCAATATCGAGGTGAGCAGATTATAAATCAGCGACACCTTCTCGATTGCAAACAGCCCCTTGCGGGTATCTACTTTCTTGAATAAATCTAAAGCCATCCTTCTTCTTTATACCAGGCAACTGTCTCCTTCACGCCCCTCTCCAGGTTGTATCGAGGAGCATATCCCAGCTCTTCCACCGCCGGTGTAAGGTCGCATTGCCAGTTGCGCTGCTTCATGATATTATATTTGTCCGTATTGAGCGTGCAGGGTTTTCCGCTCATCCGTGCCCAACATTCGGCGAGCAAAGATACGATTTTCAACACAAATAACGGAAATTTTAATCGGATAACAAAGGGATTTCCCAGTTCCTGACGAATCAGATCGGAGAAGGTACGGCTGGAGTAGACCTCACCATCACTCAGGAAATAGGCTCGACGAGATACCCCCTTTTCGATGGCCAGAAACAGGGCCTGCACCACATCCTTCACATAGACGAACGTCAAATCCTGCCGGCGGTACCCTACAGCCACGTCCGTATGCCGCTTGATGCTCTGCGCCATCAGATAGTAGTCGCGCTCGCGAGGGCCGTAGACCCCTGTCGGCCGGAATATCACATAGGGAAAGTCATTGAGGCTTTGCAGATAGCGCTCGGCCTTCAGCTTGCTTCGGCCATACGCTGTGTTGGGGCACGGCGTGTCCTCCTCGCGGATGGGGGCATAGTCCTCTTCGTGAATGGCACCAAAGACACTCAGTGTGCTGACGAAGAGGAAGCGGTGAGGCACCATGTCCAGACTGCGCAGCGCATCTACGAAGCAGCGGGTCTGCATGAAGTTTACCCGCTCGAAATCATGCTTGTCGGTACACTTCGTCACGCCGGCGCAATGTACGATGTAGTCGAACCTCCCATACTCCTTCCGATGGTTCTCCAGCGCGGTCTTCAGCATGTCAGGGCGGGCAAAGTCCAGCTCGATGAAGCGGATGTCGGGATGCTTCAGATAGCGCCTGCTGCTGGACGAGCGGATGCCTGCCCAGACGGCCATTCCCCGTTGCAGAGCCTCTTCTACAATGAAGCTGCCGATGAATCCGCTGGCACCTGTGATAAGTATCGATTGCATAACGCCTATATTCATTTTATTTAATGGGTTCCACGTGAATGCCGATGTGCGTATTGCTTCCGAAACGCCTTCTCAGCTCTATCTCTATCTCTGTCGCTTTCCGATGGGCCTCCTCCAGCGGGAGGCGTCCGTCCATGCGCACATGCACCTCTATGGCAAAATGGTTGCCGATGCGGCGGGTACGCAGATGGTGGGGCGAGCATACGCCGGGAAAGGAGAGTATGGTCTGCTCTATCTCCTCCTCTATCTCAGGGGGCAGCGACTTCTCCAGCAGCTCGTTGATGCAAGGCACCAGCAGTTGGATGGCTACCCGTATGATGAAGATACTCACCACGATGGCTGCAAGCGGGTCGAGTACACACCACCGTTCGCCCAGCAGGAAAGCTCCTCCGATGCCTATAGCCGTCCCGATGGACGAAAGTGCGTCGCTGCGGTGATGCCAGGCATTGGCAATGACGGCTTGCGAACGGCATCGCCTGCCGGCACGGATGGTGTACCGATAGACAGCCTCCTTCGACAGCACAGAGACCACCGCCGCTGCCAGTGCCACCCCACCCGGCCGTTGCAGCGCATCGCCCTGCCAGAAGTGCCAGACAGCCGTCAGGCCATTCCACAAGATACCGATGCCTACACAGAGCAGTGCCAGTCCGATGATGGCTGTTGCCAGCGTTTCGTACTTCCCATGCCCATAGTCGTGCCCTGCGTCCTCCGGCTTGGAGGAGATGTGTACAAAGAGAATCACCACGATGTCGGTGGCAAAGTCCGACAGCGAGTGTACCGCATCGGCTATCATCGCCGCACTATGGCCGGCAATGCCCGCCACAAACTTGAATAGCAGCAGCAACAGGTTCACCACACTGCCTGCCAATGTCACCCGGTATATCTCCCTCTCGCGAGCGTTTGCCTTCGTGTCCGCCATTTGCCGTATCGTTTTTTATTAGTTATGTCTATTGAAAGTTGCAAATATACGACAAAATCTCTATCCCTCCCCTTCTATTGCCGCTTTTTCGACCCAAAGAGGATAAATAACCGGCAAAATGAACCGAAGAAACCGATTATTTGTTTATTTTTGCATAAAACTAAAGAGCTATGGCAAAGAAAAGAGAAAAGAAGGCCGGCAAACGGATGAACAAGAAGCAGCTGGCAGCTCTGATGATGGAGTTTTTCCAGAGCAAGAACAACGAAGTACTCCCTTTGAAATATATATTCGACCAACTTCGGCTTACCACCCATCCGCTGAAGATGCTATGTGTGGACATTCTGGAAGAGATGTTGCAGGACGACTACATCACCGAGGTCGAAAAGCACAAGTATAAGCTGAACAACCACGGAGTAGAGATGACAGGCACCTTCCAGCGGAAGAGCAACGGGAAGAACTCCTTCATCCCCGACGGGGGTGGAGAGCCCATCTTCATCGCCGAACGCAATTCGGCCCACGCCATGGCAGGCGACCGCGTCCGCATCGCCTTTTATGCCAAACGGCGCGGACGGGGAGCCGAAGGCGAAGTGATTGAGATACTGGAGCGGGCCAACGACACCTTTGTAGGCACCCTGCAGTCAGGCAAGGGATATGCCTTCCTGCTCACCGAAAACCGTACTCTGGCCAACGACATCTTCATCCCCAAAGAGAACCTCAAGGGTGGAAAAGATGGCGACAAAGTCATCGTGAAGGTAGTGGAGTGGCCCGACCGGGCCAAGAATCCCATCGGACAAGTGGTGGACGTACTGGGACGGGCCGGCGACAACACCACCGAGATGCATGCCATCCTGGCCGAGTTCGGACTACCCTATACCTATCCTGCTTCGGTAGAGAAAGCGGCCGACAGGATACCGGCCGAGATTACCCCCGAGGAGTTGTCGCGACGCGAAGACTTCCGCGCAGTCACCACCTTTACCATCGACCCTAAGGATGCCAAGGACTTTGACGATGCCCTCTCCATCCGCCCGCTGAAGGAGGGGTTGTGGGAAGTAGGTGTGCATATTGCCGACGTGAGCCATTACGTCACCGAAGGTTGCGCCATCGACAAGGAGGCACAGAAGCGGGCCACGTCCGTCTATCTGGTAGACCGTACCATCCCCATGCTGCCCGAACGGCTGTGCAACTTCATCTGTTCCCTGCGTCCCGATGAGGAGAAGCTGGCCTACAGCGTCGTGTTCGAGATGACCGACCAAGCGGAGGTGAAGTCGTCACGCATCGTCCATACCGTCATCCGCAGCAACCGTCGCTTCACGTACGAAGAGGCACAGGCCATCATCGAGACGGGAGAGGGAGACTACAAGGAAGAGGTACTGCAACTGGACCGTCTGGCCAAGATTCTGCGCGAGCAACGCTTCCAGGCAGGTGCCATCAATTTCGACCGTTACGAGGTCCGCTTCGAGATTGACGAGAACGGCAAACCACTCAGCGTCTATTTCAAAGAGTCGAAAGATGCCAACAAGCTGGTAGAGGAATTCATGCTGCTGGCCAATCGTACGGTGGCCGAAAAGATAGGTCGTGTACCCAAAGGGAAGAAAGCCAAAGTATTGCCCTACCGCATTCACGACCTGCCCGACCCCGAGAAGCTGGACAATCTGGCCCAGTTCATCGCCCGCTTCGGTTACCGACTGCGCACCAGCGGCTCGAAGACCGAAGTCTCCAAGTCCATCAACCGTCTGCTGGACGACATTCAAGGCAAGAAGGAGGAGAATCTGATAGAGACCGTCTCCATCCGCGCCATGCAGAAGGCACGCTACTCTGTCCACAACATCGGCCACTACGGACTGGCATTCGACTACTACACACACTTCACGTCACCCATCCGCCGTTATCCCGACTTGATGGTACACCGCCTGCTGACCCGCTACATCGACGAAGGCAGACGCAGTGCCAACGAACAGAAGTACGAAGAGCTGTGCGAACACAGCAGTGCCATGGAGCAGCTGGCCGCCAGTGCCGAACGTGCCAGCATCAAGTACAAGCAGGTGGAGTTTATGACCGAGCGCGTAGGGCAGGTGTACGATGGCGTCATCTCAGGAGTGACGGAATGGGGCCTCTATGTAGAGCTGAACGAGAACAAGTGCGAGGGAATGATACCCATCCGCGACCTCGATGACGACTACTACGAATTTGACGAGAAGAACTACTGCCTGCGGGGACGACGCAAGAAACGCATCTATAGCTTGGGCGATGCCATCCACGTGCGCGTAGCGCGGGCCAATCTGGAGAAGAAGCAGCTCGACTTTGCCCTGGAGGAGTAGATACGGCTGTTTCCACTATAAGCATCTATCTATAAGTGCATTAAAGCCGATATTTATAGGCTTCTATTCGTTCGTATCATCACTTTAAAACAAGGAGTGCAAAACTTTAAATAGGTATAGGCGTTTAGACCGCACTAAATTCGATTGTTTTATGTAACTTTGC
>JBJEHI010000032.1:0-20408 GCA_051875915.1 Bacteroides sp. | reverse complement strand
AAGCTACGAGCTACAAGCTACGAGCTACAAGCTACGAGCTACGAGCTACGAGCTACAAGCTACGAGCTACAAGTTAAAAGTTAAAAGGGGCGCATCATTTTGCGCCCCTATTTTTATATACCCCTGTTTTTTTTACTCCAAAAACTGCCACTCGTCAAACTGGAGGTCGCCCTCACGCCATACAAAGCAGAGGGTGGCGGCCTCGACAGGTGCTACGCTACACTCCGCCCGAACCACCTGCCAGTTGTCCGCGCTGAAGGGGACGGCTACCAGCAGAGGCCCGTCGGCAGCCTGCGTGTGCACCTCCAGCGTGCCTGTGCCCCGCACACGCAGGGCTATGCCGCGTGCCGCACGGGCAAACTGCACCCCGCGCACCTCGGTGGCAGCACCCGCCGCAGAGGCCGTGGCTACGGTATGACCGGGCCCGTCAGCCTGCACGAAGCGCACTGCCTGCGTGGCAGCCGTGGTAGAGGCCTGCTGGCGGGCAAAGGCATCCACAGGTTGCAACTGACTGACACCGGCGGCGGTGGCCTGCCCCATGCGGATGAGGGGTAGAGACTCGTCAACCTCAATCTCGTCTACACACACACACTGCGGAATCCGCCCTTCACTTGCAGGCTCTCCTGCAGGCCCAAGGTGTGATAGAAGAGGTAGTAGTGTCCGCCGTAGCGGTGCAGGTGGGTATGATTGTTGCTGTGCGACAGGCCGTAGTCGCCGGGATTCAGGAAGTAGTGACCCACATAGCGCCAGCTGTCGGGCTGCAGCGGGGTACGCGACGTCATGTAGCTCATGCTGCATGCGCCGGGCACCTCCGTGCCCTCGTAGGGCCACTGGGTACGTGGCTTCCAGTTGTTGTTGTACGTATAAATCCATGCGCCGCAAGGCTGCTGCCACGTCCGTCTCAAAGCTGTCGGTCTCGCGCCGATAGAGGCAATAGACATCATTGCCTATCCATAGGTTTCCTCCTCCGTCCTCCTGCAGTTGGGACACGTCGCCGAAGGGTAAGGCTCCCACGCTGCCCCTGTCCGACCAATACGCCTTGAAGCGATAACCGTCATAGCGGTTCAGCCCGTTCTCGGTACCTACCCATAGAAACCCTTCGCTGTCCCGCAGAAAGGCCTTCACGTTGTTGCTGGACAAGCCATGCACGACGTTCAGGTGGCGGAAAGCTCGTTGGGTCTGTGCCGTTACCAGTCCCGACGTTGCCAGCATCACTATCCACAGGATACCTTGTATGCAGATTTTCTTACACATCTCTACTGTCTTTTTATGCAAATATATATTAAATCCGTGAGTTTTACACCGGCAGGATAAAGAAAGTGTTTTTCTTTAGAGGAAAGGTAGCGTTTTTAGGGCACATTTCATCGGCCATTATGTTTCAGGATGGGTTCGTTTATGTTGCATTGTCTGTATAGATTGGTTCATTTTACGATTTCTTTTCCTATTTTTGTCCTCACCAAAGACATTGTTTATGAGAAAAAGTACGATGATTATCGGCTGGCTGCTGTGGATGGTCAGCTGGCAAGTTCAAGGAATGGAGGTCATTCCACTGAATCATGGATGGACCTTCCATCGCGGCTTTCAGGCTTCCGAATCTGATAGGTTGCAAGTCTCGCTGCCCCATACATGGAACGCGGCCGATGCCATGTTTGGCAATACCGATTATTTCAGGGGGCTTTGTACCTACATCCGCCCCCTTCGCCTTCCCGACCGCTGCAAAGGTCGGCGTGTATTCCTGCGGGTAGCTGCTGCACAAACTGTAGCCGACGTGTTCATAGACCATCGGTTTGTCATGCAACATCGGGGTGGATACACCGCCTTTGTGGTTGAGGTGACCGACTTTCTGACCCCAGGCAAAGAGAGCGAACTGGTAATCCGTGTCAACAATGCCCCGACCTTTGACATCGCGCCTGTTTGTGGCGACTTCAACATCTATGGCGGCCTCTATCAAGGCGTAGAGCTGATTGTTACAGAGGATGTATGCATCCGTCCCGACTATTACGCTTCCTCGGGCGTATTTGTCACACAGACGCAGGTCACCCGCCAACGGGTCGAACTGGATATCACCACGCTGCTTTCCAGCCGTCATCAGACATTGGATGGATGTGAAGTAGAATTCCGTCTTGTTGACATGACCGGTAAATGCGTCTGCCATGCTTCAAGCCGGAAGATAGATGCCGACGGACGGGTGCGGATGCATGCCACCCTGATGTCACCTCACCTATGGAACGGTGTGGACGACCCCTATCTGTATCGTGCAGTGGTATCGTTGCGGCAGAACGGAGTGGAAACAGACTGTCGTGAAGAGGAAATCGGACTGCGATACTTCCATGCCGATGCTGACAAGGGATTTTTTCTTAACGGCAGACCTTATCGGCTGCAAGGTGTCAACCGTCATCAGGACAGAGCCGAGCGTGCCTCTGCCTTCCGCTCTGAAGACCATGACGAAGACCTTGACCTGATTCAAGAGATGGGATGCAATGCCGTACGCCTCTGTCACTACCCGCAGTCTCCGTATATGCATCAACAGATGGACCGACGGGGATTAGTGGCTTGGGTGGAGATTCCATTTGTCAATGTCTATGTCAACCATCCGGTTTATGACGAGAACCTCCGTCAGCAACTGTGTGAATTGATTCTGCAGAACTACAATCACCCATCCATCCTGTTTTGGGGGCTATTCAACGAAATCAACTCCGGCTGGCTGGACCGTCCGTCGCACATGACGGAAACGCTCCATGAACTGGCCCATCAGCTGGATCCAAGCCGACTGACCATGGGAGCCAGCAATCAAGACGACGACTTCAACGGTACGCCCGATCTCATCGCGTTCAACAAATACTTTGGCTGGTACGGTGACTCAATGGAAGACATGGGACGTTGGATTGACCGTGAACATGCAGCACACCCCAAGCGCAAGATGGGTATTAGCGAATATGGTGCCGGAGCGTGTGTCTATCAGCAAAGCGACACGTTGAGCCATCCGCAACCTTGGGGACAATGGCATCCAGAGAACTGGCAGACCTACTATCACGTAGAGAACTGGAGGCAATTACAGGAACGTCCGTTCCTCTGGTGCAACTTCATCTGGTGTATGTTCGATTTCTCCTCAGCCGGTCGCCGTGAAGGCTCTACCATGGGACGGAATGACAAAGGACTTGTTACATACGACCGAAAGACAAAGAAGGATGCCTTCTATTTCTATAAAGCCAATTGGAACAATGGGGAACAAATACTTCATTTGGTCGGCAAACGCGCATGCCAACGCACACAACCGGTGACCCGCATCGAGGCTTTCAGCAGCAGCGGCCCCGCCGAGTTGATAGTAAACGATCGTTCTTATGGATGGCAAACTCCCGATAAGGTACACGTACTGCGGTGGAATCAAATCCAACTCAACGAGGGAAGGAATCAAATCGTTGTGCGCAACTCTACCCACCAAGACAGTTGCGTATGGGAACTCCATTCGTCGCATTCTACATTCCAATCGGCTGACAACAACTTTTAATGGAACAGCTGTAAACATAGTATGAAACAGTTGTTTACTCCTAATGAAACAGTTGTTATCTATAGGTGAAACAGTTGTTCCATGGACTATTGTTCACGTGTGATGCCTATTGTACACCCTTGACAACTGCGGTGGTACACTCGTGATAACGGTGATTATTGCACCGAAATAAGTACTTTTTTGATGAAAAAACTGCGGTTATCTGCTACTAATCTGCCAAAACGTGCAAAAAAACGCCCAAAAACAGAGGTGAAATAATGCACTTTAACACAAAAATAGGCCATTTTTGTGTTAATGATTGTAAAACCAAAAATATCTGCCACACAATTTTAGCAGTTAATCCTTTTATATAAAGGAGATTAAAAGAAAGTGTGTGGCAGATGGCAGATAAACAAAACTTGTCACGCGCGCGTGCGAGAGAACACCTGCGCATGAGTTAGACACTCCGTTGAAGGATTAACCTGTTTAGGCAAGCGTGAACGTTCTCCTCTAAATTTTGATAAATACCTCACGCTCGGAAGAGCAAATAAATTTTCTCTTCGCTCGCTTACTCGGTTTTTTGCACTATCTTTGGCGCGAAACTGAGCTGCATGAAAATGTGGTGCGCTCGTAATGATGGATAGATGATGGAGAAAAAGAAAATATTGTTTGTATGCTTGGGGAATATCTGCCGTTCCTCGTGTGCGGAAGGAGTGATGAAGCATCTGGTAGAAGAGGCCGGTAAGGCAAATGCGTACGAAATTGATTCGGCTGGTATCTTGTCGTATCATCAAGGGGAGATGCCTGACAGCAGGATGCGGGCACATGCGGCCCGAAGGGGCTATCAACTGACGCACCGCTCCCGTCCGGTACGGACAGATGACTTTTATGAGTTCGACCTGATTATCGGTATGGACGACCGTAATATGGACGACTTGAAGGAACGGGCTCCTTCGCTGGAATGCGAGCGCAAGTTACATCGCATGACGGAGTATTGTACCCGTTGTCAGGCCGACCATGTGCCTGACCCTTACTATGGCGGTGAGGCTGGCTTTGAGTATGTACTTGATGTGCTGGAGGACGCTTGTGCCGGCCTTTTGGCCCGCTTGGAGGAAGGCTGAAATCCGAAGGCACGAATGCGCCTATCGATACGGATACGCAATCGTGCCTCGAATGGGTAGATGACTACATGGTATGGTATACATCGTTGTAGTGGCGCTTCTCATCGTTCAAACTGCAGTTGGCATCAATGCCGGCCTGGCGCAACTGTCTGGCAATCTCGTTGAGGCTTTTCCGTGGAGTGCGACCGATGTAGAAGAGACGGTAGCGACAGTCTTTGTCTAACGCTTCCATGACATGGGTGAAGGTGGGCTCGCGCGAGAAGTCGAAGTTGACCTTCAGCAATTGGTCGAACGGATATCGGACAGTGCGCCCTATGCTATGGACAGACAGTCCCTCTGCATCTAAAGAGAGGTAACAGAAACGTGTTAGCAGCAGATAGAGCATGTTCAGGCTTAATGCAAAAGCCGGAATGGAGAGGCAGACACCTGTCCACCCTTCCGGATAGTTCAGAAGCAGGTAGAAGGCCAGCAGCAGAAATGTGAGGAACAGAACGAAGTGCCAGAACTGGTACAGTGAGGGCCGCTTGTATGTAGATGCCGTGACTGATACTGTTTGCCCTCCGCTACGGTGTAGGTTGGTAAGTGGAATGTGGTGAGTCATCAGTGTACGCACCAAGGAGGAAGGATGGTTCCGGACATGAAGTATACAGGTCCTCTCCTCGCCCGTGCGCAATTGTAAGGTGAGCAGTCCGGGGCCATACAGATTGGAGGAGTCATGTTTGTGGGGCACCACGGTGCGCCGTTGCATGAAACAGAAACTCTGGATGTCAGATAGTGCGATGCCTTTGCTTTGCAGGTATCGTTCCGCTCTTTTTTGTTCTTTTGTTGTAGCTTCCATAAGGCTTATTTTTTTAGTTCCGGATAACTGATTCGGGTGTGATAGATTGTCTTCAGTTTCTCCTTGAAAGTGTTTTTCACGGTTGCAATGTCCTTGAAGGTGATGGGACATTCGCGGAAGTAACCTTCATCCACCTGTGAATCGATAATTCTGTTGACCAGGTTGCTGATGCTCTCCTCGGTATATTCGGGGAGGCTGCGCGATGCGGCTTCTACTGCGTCGGCCATCATGAGGACAGCCTGTTCCTTGGTGAAGGGGTTGGGACCCGGGTAGGTGAATAAACTGTCGTCCGGCTCTTCGCCGGGGTGCTCATTTTTCCAAGATATATAGAAGTATTTTGTCTTTCCTTTGCCGTGGTGCGTGGTGATAAAATCCTTGATGACCTTGGGCAGGTCGTTCTTGTCGGCCAGTTTCAATCCGTCTGTCACATGGCTGATGACCACCTGAGCACTCTGTACATAGCTCAGATTCTTGTGCGGATTGACACCGCCCGACTGGTTCTCGGTGAAGAATACGGGATTTTCCATCTTGCCGATGTCATGGTAAAGAGCACCGGTACGTACCAGCTGACTCTTGGCACCGATACGGTTGGCGGCTTCGGCAGCCAGATTGGCCACCTGCATGGAGTGTTGGAAGGTGCCGGGTACGGTCTCGGACATCCTGCGGAGCAGTGGCGTGTTGATGTTGGACAGCTCTACCAACGTGACGTTGGAAGTGAATCCGAATGTCTTTTCTACCAAGAACAGTAGTGGATAGGTAAATAGCAGCAGGATGCCGTTGAGGACGAAGTAGATGTACATCCTCCCGTTTAGTTTGGACAAGTCGTTCTCGGTAATCAGCTCGAAAGCGAAGTAGACCGCAGCGTAGGTAAGTATGACCAGCATAGCGGTACGGAAAAGTTGGGAACGCTGGGACAGCTCGCGGAGGCTGAAAATAGCTACCATGCCTGCCGCCAACTGTAGCAGGATGAATTCGTGTGGATATCGCAGGCAGATGGAACAGATGAGGATGGTAGTGACCTGTGCCATGAAAGCGGTGCGGGAGTCGAGGAAGATACGCACGATGATAGGAAGCATGGCGTACGGCAGGATATAGACATGCGAAAAGCTGTTGGCCACCATGATGGCTGTAAGCACACAGTTGATCATGATGAGGGCAAACAACAAGGCCAGGCTCCCCTTCTGTGCGTAATACTCTCGTCGGAACAGGTCGAGGTAGAGCATGAAGCAGAGCATGAAGAGGCTGACGTAGAGTATCTGACCGAGCAGCATCAGTCGCTTCTGCCCGCTGGACTCGCTGCGCTTGATGGACTCCTTGCGGAAACTTTCCAGAATGTTGTAGGTCTCTTGGTTGACAATTTCGCCCCGGTCGATAATCTTCTGGCCGCTCAGCACAATGCCGTTGGCCCAGGAGTAGTTGTCCAGTATCTCCCGCAAGGCACTCTCGGTACGTTGTTCGTCATAGGCCAGATTGGGGAAAATGTAGTCGTTGAGCGAGCATCGCTGCAGCAGCTCCGGCCGATAGTGAAGCGTGTCGGCCGTCAGCAGATAGTGGTAGGCATCTTTGACCGAATACAAATCCGACAGCGAACGTGAGTTGGCCAGTTTGTCGTCGATGACCATGATGGCCGCAACGCTGTCTTCGTGAAGGCGGGTCAGGTCCTCTGTAGATATGACCCCGGCTTGGTAGATTTCATTGAGTTTTTTCTCGATATGACGCATGTAATCAACCGAGGGCAGGATGCCTTTCAATTCATTCTGATAGGCATTTCTCAGCTTTTTGACGATACCCTTTTCCTGCTGCCTGTCCCACTGGAAGTAGGGCTGAAAGGCGGCCAGGATGCTGTCTTGCTCGCGCCGGACCATCTGCTCGTTTTTATAGATAGGAAAATCGAACGTAGCCATCAGTTGCCCGTACTTCCAAGGCTTGTCAATGTCGAATTGATAATTGAATTTGCTGTCGCGCGGTAAAAAGTAGACAATGGCCGCTACAGAGGCGATGAAAATCAACGCTCTGTATGACAATTCTCTAATGGGGAACTCTTTTTTCGTCTTGAAATAGCTCATATCGGTTGAATTTTTTGCGAAAAGTACAAAAAAAAACATTAGTGTGAAAAAAAAGACTTAATTTTGCCACCTAAATTAGCATAAGAAGTTGTTTTTAATCTTTATTTGTGGTGAAAATTGGAAACATCTTCCTGTTTTTCTGGTTTGATAGGAAGTGGAAGGTATAGCTGGGTGATGTCCGTTACAGTGTAGGGACAACGTGATTTCCCGCTCCTCTTTTCAACTTTAAAAATAGAATAATGTAATATGGCAGAAAGAAGAGTCAGAGTTCGTTTTGCGCCCAGTCCTACGGGAGCGTTGCATATCGGTGGTGTACGTACCGCATTGTACAATTATCTGTTTGCCCGCCAGCATGGGGGCGATTTGATTTTCCGTATAGAAGACACGGATAGCAACCGCTTTGTGCCGGGTGCCGAAGAGTATATTCTGGAATCGTTTAAATGGTTGGGAATACCTTTCGATGAGGGGGTGAGCTTCGGTGGCGCACACGGGCCGTACCGGCAGTCGGAACGGCGAGACATATATAAGAAATATGTGAAGGTGTTGCTGGATGCAGGTAAGGCATATATCGCTTTTGATACACCTCAGGAGCTGGAAGCCAAGCGCGCGGAAGTGGCCAACTTCCAGTATGATGCCTCTACCCGAATGCAGATGCGCAATTCGCTGACTTTGCCGAAAGAGGAAGTGGATCGTCTGATTGCTGATGGGAAACAATATGTGGTACGTTTCAGAATTGAACCGAACGAAGACGTACACGTGCATGACCTGATTCGCGGAGAAGTGGTTATCAACTCCTCAATTCTGGACGATAAAGTGCTCTATAAGTCGGCCGACGAATTGCCTACGTATCATTTGGCCAACATCGTGGACGACCATCTGATGGAGGTGTCGCACGTGATTCGCGGTGAAGAGTGGCTTCCCTCTGCTCCGTTGCATGTGCTGCTCTACCGAGCCTTTGGATGGGAAGATACCATGCCACAGTTTGCCCACCTGCCTCTGCTGTTGAAGCCTGAAGGCAACGGAAAGTTGAGCAAACGTGACGGCGACCGTCTGGGGTTCCCCGTGTTCCCGCTTGAGTGGCACGACCCCAAAAGCGGTGAGGTATCTTCGGGTTATCGGGAATCGGGCTATCTGCCGGAGGCTGTCATCAATTTCCTGGCTTTGCTGGGATGGAATCCGGGTAATGATCAGGAACTGATGTCTATGGATGAATTGGTCAGACTGTTCGATCTCTCTCACTGCAGCAAGGCCGGTGCCAAGTTTGACTACAAAAAGGGTATGTGGTTTAACCATGAATATATCATGCAGAAACCGGATGCAGAGCTTGCCGAACTG
The DNA here is from genome assembly GCA_051875915.1 of Bacteroides sp. Classification (GTDB taxonomy): domain Bacteria; phylum Bacteroidota; class Bacteroidia; order Bacteroidales; family Bacteroidaceae; genus Bacteroides. Next base: position 11,561 of record JBJEHI010000032.1, on the reverse strand, counting down.
TTCAAACCGGTTTTGGCGGCCAATGGAATAGAGGTGGCTGCATACAGTGATGCCTATCTGGCAAAAATCGTTTCCTTGGTGAAGGGACGTGTGAATTTTGTGAAGGAACTGTGGAGTCAGGCCCGCTTCTTCTTCGTGGCTCCGACTACCTATGCGGAGAAGGACGTGAAGAAACGCTGGTCGGAAGATACACCGCGTATTATGGGTGAACTGATGGAGGTGCTGAAAGGCATTGAGGACTTCTCGTCGAAACCGGCCGAGGAGGTCGTAATCGGCTGGATTACCGAGAAGGGCTATCACATGGGTAATGTGATGAATGCGTTCCGTCTGGCAGTAGTCGGTGAATGCAAGGGACCCCACATGTTTGATATCACGGAACTGCTGGGAAAAGAGGAAACACTGGTACGTATCGAACGTGCGGTAGCTGCCTTGAAATGATGTCGTTCATCTTATTTATTATCGTATAGAAGTTATGCTCTATAATCTGGTTATAGCCGTCTACGATATTCTGGTACATCTGGCAGCTCCTTTCAGCCGTAAACCGCGCAAAATGATGAAGGGACATTGGGTGGTGTACGAACTCCTGCGGCAGCAGTTGGAGGTGGGGGTGAGCTATATCTGGTTTCATGCAGCTTCGTTGGGAGAATTTGAGCAGGGGCGTCCGCTGATGGAGAAAATCCGTGCCCAATATCCTCAGTATGGCATTCTGCTGACTTTCTTCTCTCCTTCGGGGTATGAAGTGCGCAAAAACTACCGTGGCGCTGACGTGGTATGCTATCTTCCCTTTGACAAACCCCGGAATGTCAAGAAGTTCTTGGATATTGTCAATCCCTGCATGGCTTTCTTTATAAAGTATGAATTCTGGAAAAATTATCTGGATGAGTTACATCGCCGGAGGATACCGGTATACAGCGTATCGTCCATATTCCGTAGGGGGCAGATTTTCTTTAAATGGTATGGAGGAACGTATCGCAATGTGTTGCGTGACTTTGATTGCCTGTTTGTGCAGAATGAACGGTCGAAACGCTATCTGGCAAAGATTGGCATCAATCGGGTGAGCGTTGTAGGCGATACGCGCTTTGACCGCGTGCTGCAGATACGGAACGAAGCGAAAGAGCTGCCTTTGGTGGAGGCATTCAAGGCTCAGACCATGACTTTTGTGGCAGGTAGCTCCTGGCAGCCGGATGAAGACTTGTTTATCGAATATTTCAACCAGCATCCGGAGGTGAAGCTGATTATCGCTCCGCATGTAATTGATGAAAACCATCTGGTGGAGATTATACGCAAACTGAAACGTCCTTATGTGCGCTATACTCGTGCCGATGAAAAGAATGTACGCAAGGCCGACTGCTTGATTATCGATTGCTTTGGCCTACTCTCTTCTATCTATCGGTACGGCGAGATATCCTATATCGGAGGCGGATTCGGCGTAGGCATCCACAACACCCTTGAGGCTGCAGTGTATGGCATACCGGTGATATTCGGGCCGAAGTATCAGAAATTCCAAGAAGCTGTCCAGCTGATAGAGGCCGGTGGTGCCTGCTCCATCAAGAGCTATGAAGAGCTGAAGGAACTGCTGGATCGCCTGCTGACGGACGAGGTCTGCCTGCGGACGATGGGCATGAATGCCGGCAATTATGTTACCGGCAATGCAGGTGCTACGGACAAGGTGCTGGGTATGATCAACTTCTGACGTCTATCTACTCTTTGTACCAGCTGGCGTACATCAGGTAATTGTGCGCAATTTTCTGGTTTAACTCTTTGGCTTGCTCCGAATCCACTCTCTTGATAAATTTGGCAGGGACACCTCCCCAGATGCTACCTGGCTCGATGACCGTGTGACTCAAGACCAACGAACCGGCTGCTACGATGGCTCCTTCGCCGACGACCGCGTGGTCAAGTAAAGTGGCTCCCATCCCAATAAGAGCATAGTCTCGGATAATGGCACCGTGAATGGTGACATTGTGCCCTACGGATACGTTGTCGCCTATTTCGATAACGGATTTTTCATATAAAGTGTGCAAGACACTACCATCTTGTATATTGACACCGTTGCCGATACGGATGGAGTTGACGTCTCCTCGGAGTACGGTGCTGAACCAGATGCTGCAGTCACGCCCCATCTTTACATCTCCAATGATGACGGCATTGTCTGCCAAAAAACAGTTTTCGCCAATTTCAGGTGTGAATCCTCTGACGGATTTGATAATTGCCATAAGTTCTTGTTTTGGGATTAGCGGGTTTGCGTCATCAATCCCCAATGGATTTCTATCGGGGACTGATGATGCCTGATTGCTTCGGTTAAAGTGCAGAGGTGGCTTCTTTCAGCCAGATGCGCTCTCCTTCGTCCAAATGGGGCGCTAAGCGTTCGTATACCAGTTGCTGATATTCATTGAACCATTGGACCTCTTCGGTACTTAGCATCTCTTTGATGATCGGTGCTTTGTCGATGGGGCAAAGGGTCAGCGGTTCGAAACGATAGAATTTGCCAAACTCTGTCTCTTTGGCCGGAACGATAAGCAGGGTGTTCTCTGTACGTACCCCATGCTTCCCTGCTTTATAGATACCCGGCTCATCCGTTAATGTCATGCCCGGCTTTAGGATGGTGGGCATGTGGTTCATGCGAACCTGGTGAGGCCCTTCGTGGACGCAGAGGAAAGAACCGACGCCGTGCCCTGTACCGTGCAGGTAATTGATGCCGGCTTTCCACATGGCTTGGCGGGCCAATACGTCGAGTTGTGTACCGCAGGTGCCGTCGGGGAATACCACATTCATCAGTTGCAGGAAGCCTTTCAATACCAAAGTGAAGTCGGTACGCTCTTCTTCTGTCGTCGGCCCCAATGCAATGGTACGGGTCAGATCTGTGGTTCCATCCAAATACTGGCCACCGCTGTCTAACAACAGCAATCCTTCAGGCTTGATGGGTATGTCGGTTTCGGGAGTAGGCTCATAATGCACGATGGCTCCGTGTGCCCCATATCCGGCAATGGTGTCAAAGCTGATGCCGCGGAAGTTGGCTTGTTCTGCACGCAGCGAACAGAGCTTGCGGTCGATGCTCAACTCTGTCTCGCCACCGGCTTCTACGGCCGGCTTCAGCCATTTTAGGAATTTGACCATGGCAATGCCGTCGCGTGTCATGGCATGGCGAAACCCCTCTTGTTCGGTCGTGTTTTTTATGCTTTTCATCAGACAGATGGGAGAAGCTCCTGCGATAACCCTGCAGTGTGCGCAAACAGCTGCGTAGATTGCTGCATTCGTTTTGGGCAAATCAAGTAAGATTCGTTTGTCGTGCAGCTGCAACAAGAAACTTTCGGCCTCCTGATACGGATGAAGGAGGATGCCGTCGGCTTGCAACAGTTCCTTGACATCGGAGGGTACCTTCTTGGGATTGACAAACAGATGTGTCTGCTCCCTATCTATGTAGAGATAGCTGACGAATACCGGATTACAATGAACGTCGCTGCCTCGCATATTCAAGGTCCAGGCAATGTCATCAAGGGCGGATACGAACAGTGCTTCGGCACCGGCTTGGTGTACCTCTTCTCTGATTTCCTGCAACTTCTGAGCCGTGGACTTTCCGGCAAAGGCCAAATCAAGTGAAAATAGGGGGGCTTCTGATATCTCTGGGCGGTCTTTCCACAATACGGCCATCGGATCACCGGCATTTTTCAGGGATATACCAGCTTCCTCTAACTCCTTCTCTAAGCTTTGCGCTCCTTGAGTGGAGAACACCATTGCATCGATGCCTACTGACTCTCCGCTTTGTAGCTCTGAACATAAGAACTGGGCGATAGAGGGTGTCTCGGGCAACATCTCTTTGAACAACTCGATGCCGCTCCCCTCCAACTGGGAAGCCGCTTGCAGGAAATAGCGTGAATCTGTCCACAGACCTGCTTTCCGGCTGGTAACTACACAGGTGCCTGCAGAACCGCTGAAGCCGCTGATCCATTCCCTGGATTGCCAGTGTGGGGCAACATATTCACTTAGATGGGGGTCGGTGCTCGGAATGATAAATGCAGAGATGCTGTTTCTCTTCATCCATTCTCGTAAATCACTGATACGTTGTTTGATGTTTGTTTCCATGTTATATTATATATAGGTATATGATTGAAGCAAAGTTCGGAATAAACTCTCTATTTCACAAACGTTTTTCGGGAAAAGTGGCATTGAAGAACTGAAAAGAGGCGTGCTTTGAAAAAATAGTGCAAAAAAAATCCGAATGTTTTGTAAATAAAGAAAGTATGCGTATTTTTGCAACCCAATTTTGAGTAAACCAATTTTTAATCATTAACAATTTAAAAGCAAAAAACAATGATTGTAGTACCTGTAAAAGAAGGCGAAAACATTGAGAAAGCATTGAAGAAATTCAAAAGAAAATTTGAGAAGACTGGTATTATCAAGGAACTGCGCAGCAGACAACAGTTTGATAAACCTTCTGTAACAAAGAGACTTAGAAAAGAACATGCTGTGTATGTTCAGAAACTTCAGCAAGTAGAAGATTAATAATTCGTAATTTCCTTTGAATTATTGAATTCTTTTTCATATATTCGTTGCATGATTTAGAAATGTAGCGACTATGCTGTTCACAGATTCGTTCTATGATTATCTTCTGTATGAAAGAAACTACGCTGCGAATACGGTGTCACGTTATCGGGCGGATGTGATTGAATTGCAGAACTTCATTGTAAGAGAAACGGGACGTGATGATATCTCCCCATCGGATGTGGGTGCAAACCTGATTCGTGAATGGATGGTCTCATTGATGGATAAAGGGGCTGCTTCGAGTACGATAAATCGGAAGTTGAGTTCCGTCCGGGCACTTTATCGCTTTCTTCTTCGGAAGAAGTTGGTGTCGGTTGATCCGACGCAGAAGGTGACGGGGCCGAAAAAGAAAAAACCACTTCCGGTCTTCCTGCGTGAAGAGGAGATTAATCGCTTGCTGGATGATGTGCCGTTCGGCGATGATTTTGAAGGTCGTCGTGACCATTTGATTTTGGAAATGTTTTATGCTACGGGCATGAGACTTTCGGAACTCTTGGGGCTGAAGGATGGTGACATTGATTTTCAGACTTCTCTTATTAAAGTGACGGGAAAACGGAATAAACAGCGCCTGATTCCTTTTGCGGAAGAGTTGAAACGGTCAATGAATGAATATGTGATGAAGCGAGATGAGGCAGTGCCGTTGCGGTCGGATTGTTTTTTCGTCCGCAAGGACGGCAGACCTCTCAGTCGGGGCGTGGTTGCACTGATTGTGAAACGAAACTTGTCGAAAGTGACGACGCTTAAGAAACGAAGTCCTCATGTGCTGAGGCATACTTTTGCGACAGCAATGCTGAATCATGATGCGGAGCTGGGTGCCATAAAGGAGCTTCTGGGACATGAAAGTCTGGCGACGACGGAAGTTTATACGCATACCACTTTCGAGGAGCTTAAAAAAGTGTATAATCAAGCCCATCCTCGGGCTTAAAGAAAAGGAGGTAAGTATGGAAGTAAGAATTCAATCGATTCACTTTGATGCGTCAGAGCAATTGCAGGCTTTTATTCAGAAGAAAGCTGCTAAGTTGGAGAAATTTCACGATGATATAAAGAAAGTAGAGGTGTCATTGAAAGTGGTGAAACCAGAGACTGCTGAAAATAAGGAAGCCGGGGTGAAAGTGTTGATTCCCAATGGCGAACTTTATGCTAACAAGGTATGTGATACGTTTGAAGAAGCAGTAGATTTGGCCTTGGATGCGCTGGAAAAGCAGCTGGTGAAACACAAGGAAAAACAGCGGAGCAAATAAATTTTCCCCAAAAATTTTGCGGGTTAAAAATAAATGCCTAAATTTGCAGCCGTTTCGCTCACACTACGAACGTAACGGTTGCTTTTTTGAGCCTGCCTCTTTAGCTCAGTTGGCCAGAGCACGTGATTTGTAATCTCGGGGTCGTTGGTTCGAATCCGACAAGAGGCTCAGTAATGATAAGCAGTTTGCTGCTTGAGTGTGAGAATGGGCAAATACCAGAGTGGCCAAATGGGGCAGACTGTAAATCTGCTGGCTTACGCCTTCGGTGGTTCGAATCCATCTTTGCCCACTTCTATAATGCTGTTATAGCTCAGCGGTAGAGCACTTCCTTGGTAAGGAAGAGGTCCCGGGTTCAAGTCCCGGTAACAGCTCCAAAGACGTAAATGCTGATTATTAATCAAATAAATAACAAGTAAAGCTATGGCTAAAGAGAAATTCGAACGTACCAAACCCCACGTGAACATTGGTACAATTGGTCACGTAGACCACGGTAAAACCACTTTGACCGCTGCCATCACAACCGTATTGGCAAAGAAGGGTCTGTCTGAAATGCGCTCTTTCGACTCTATCGACAACGCTCCTGAAGAGAAGGAACGCGGTATCACTATCAATACAGCACACGTTGAGTATGAGACTGCAAATCGTCACTATGCTCACGTTGACTGCCCGGGTCACGCCGACTATGTAAAGAACATGGTTACTGGTGCTGCTCAGATGGATGGTGCTATCATCGTGGTTGCTGCTACTGATGGTCCGATGCCTCAGACTCGCGAGCATATCCTGCTGGCTCGTCAGGTAAACGTTCCTCGTTTGGTTGTGTTCATGAACAAGTGCGATATGGTTGATGATCCCGAAATGTTGGAGCTCGTTGAAATGGAGATGCGTGAACTGCTGTCTGCATATGAATTTGATGGCGACAACACTCCGTTTATCCAGGGTTCTGCACTTGGTGCATTGAACGGTGTGGAGAAATGGGAACAGAAGGTTATGGAGCTGATGGATGCTTGTGATAGCTGGATTCCTCTGCCTCCGCGTGATATCGATAAGCCTTTCTTGATGCCTGTTGAGGACGTGTTCTCTATCACAGGTCGTGGTACTGTAGCAACTGGTCGTATCGAAGCTGGTGTTATCAAGGTAGGTGACGAAGTTGAAATCCTTGGTTTGGGTGAAGATAAGAAGTCTGTTGTAACAGGTGTGGAGATGTTCCGCAAGCTGTTGGATGAAGGTGAAGCTGGTGATAACGTAGGTCTGTTGCTGCGTGGTATCGACAAGAACGAAATCAAACGTGGTATGGTACTCTGCAAGCCCGGTCAGATTAAGCCTCACTCTCAGTTCAAGGCTTCTATCTACGTCTTGAAGAAAGAGGAAGGTGGCCGTCATACTCCGTTCCACAACAAGTATCGTCCTCAGTTCTATCTGCGTACTATGGACTGTACAGGTGAAATCGCTCTGCCTGAAGGAACTGAAATGGTAATGCCGGGTGATAACGTGGAAATCACTGTAACTCTGATTTATCCGGTTGCCTTGAACGTAGGTCTGCGTTTCGCTATCCGTGAAGGTGGTCGTACGGTTGGTTCTGGTCAGATTACTGAAATTCTTGACTAATCATTTTAGATTATATAAATCAGTTCCTGGTATTTATATCGGGAACTGATTATGTACAAACGGGAGTAGCTCAGTTGGTAGAGCACCGGTCTCCAAAACCGGGTGTCGGGAGTTCGAGCCTCTCCTCCCGTGCTAATATTTAAGAAATGAAGAAGATTGTAGCTTATTTAAAAGAAACTTACGACGAACTTGTCCATAAAGTGTCGTGGCCTACGTATTCTGAACTTACTAACAGTGCAGTAGTTGTTTTATATGCTTCCCTACTTATTGCAGTGGTAGTATTTGCGATGGACTTCTGTTTTCAACATTTGATGGAATTTGTTTATCCACATTAAAACAGTGAGGAAAAATGTCTGAGATTGAAAAAAAATGGTACGTGTTGCGTGCTATTAGCGGAAAAGAAGCCAAGGTGAAGGAGTACCTTGAAGCTGATATCAGAAACAGCAATCTTGGTGATTACGTGTCTCAGGTGTTGATTCCTACCGAAAAGGTGTATCAGGTTCGCAATGGAAAAAAAATTGTGAAGGAGAGGAGTTATCTCCCTGGTTACGTCTTGGTGGAAGCTGCTTTGGTGGGTGAGGTTGCTCATCATTTGAGAAACACTCCTAATGTGATTGGTTTCTTGGGTGGCTTGGATAAACCTGTCCCCTTGAGACAAGCAGAAGTGAATCGTATACTTGGAACTGTCGACGAATTACAGGAATCTTCGGAAGATATGAATATTCCTTATGTAGTCGGAGAGACCGTAAAGGTAAATTACGGTCCGTTCAGCGGATTCAGTGGAATCATTGAAGAAGTAAATTCCGAGAAGAAGAAACTGAAGGTCATGGTGAAGATATTCGGACGGAAGACTCCGCTCGAATTAGGCTTTATGCAAGTGGAAAAAGAATGAGACAGGTGTTACGCTGTGTAGTTCTTTTTATTTAAAATCTTTATATAAAATCATTTAGAAAAATGGCTAAAGAAGTTGCTGGACTGATCAAATTACAGATTAAAGGAGGCGCGGCAAATCCATCACCTCCCGTAGGACCTGCTTTGGGTTCTAAGGGTATCAACATTATGGAATTTTGCAAGCAATTCAACGCCAGAACCCAGGACAAGGCAGGAAAGATTCTTCCTGTAATCATCACTTATTATGCTGACAAGTCTTTTGATTTTGTTATCAAGACTCCTCCTGTAGCTATTCAGCTGCTGGAGATGACTAAGCAGAAGAGTGGTTCTGCTGAGCCTAACCGTAAGAAAGTTGCTGAGATTACTTGGGAACAGGTTCGTACGATTGCTCAGGACAAACTGGTCGACTTGAACTGCTTTACTGTAGAAGCTGCCATGAAAATGGTTGCTGGTACAGCTCGTAGTATGGGTATCGCTGTAAAAGGGGAGTTCCCGGTTAATAACTAATAAACTTCAATTAGAATGGGTAAACTGACAAAAAAACAAAAGTTGGCTGCAGAAAAAATTGAAGCAGGGAAGGCATACTCTCTCAAGGAAGCTGCTCAGTTGGTGAAGGAAATAACCTTCACTAAGTTTGACGCTTCTCTGGATATCGACGTACGTCTGGGTGTTGATCCCCGTAAGGCTAATCAGATGGTGAGAGGTGTCGTTTCACTTCCTCACGGTACTGGTAAGATTGTTCGGGTATTGGTACTCTGTACACCCGATGCCGAAGCTGCTGCAAAGGAAGCTGGCGCTGACTATGTAGGTCTTGACGAATATATTGAAAAGATCAAAGGTGGATGGACTGATATTGATGTAATCATTACTATGCCGTCTATCATGGGTAAGATTGGTGCCCTCGGTCGTATCCTCGGTCCTCGTGGATTGATGCCGAATCCGAAGAGTGGCACTGTGACTATGGATGTTGCTAAAGCTGTGAAGGAAGTAAAACAAGGCAAGATTGACTTTAAGGTCGATAAGAGCGGTATTGTACATACTTCTATCGGTAAAGTTTCATTTAGTGCTGATCAAATTCGCGACAATGCGAAAGAATTCATCTCTACATTGATTAAATTGAAACCGTCTGCAGCCAAGGGTACATATATTAAGAGTATTTATCTTTCTAGCACGATGAGTGCGGGTATCAAGATTGACCCGAAGACAGTAGAAGAAATCTAATAAAACGGAGTAATAATGAGAAAGGAAGATAAAAGTACGATTATTGAGCAGATTGCTGCTACCGTGAAGGAATACGGTCACTTCTATTTGGTTGATACCACTGCGATGAATGCGGCTGATACCAGCGCATTAAGAAGAGAATGTTTCAAGGCAGACATCAAGTTGATGGTTGTCAAGAATACGTTGCTTCACAAAGCATTGGAAAGCCTGGAAGTCGATTATTCTCCGCTTTATGGTTCTATGAAGGGCACTACGGCTGTGATGTTTGCCAATGTAGCAAACGCTCCTGCCAAGTTGCTCAAGGATAAAACCAAAAACGGTATTCCCGGTCTGAAGGCTGCTTATGCTGAAGAAGGTTTCTATGTAGGTGCAGACCAGTTGGATGCCCTCGTCGCTATCAAGAGCAAGAACGAAGTTATTGCTGATATTGTTGCTTTGCTGCAATCTCCGGCCAAGAACGTTATTTCTGCTCTGCAGTCTGGTGGAAACACCCTCCACGGAGTTCTCAAAACTCTTGGTGAACGTCCCGAAGCGTAATTCGGAAAACATTTATATCAATTATCTAGTATTTAAACAATTAAAATCATACAAAAATGGCAGATTTGAAAGCTTTTGCAGAACAATTAGTTAACTTGACAGTAAAAGAAGTTAATGAACTTGCAACTATCCTGAAAGAAGAATATGGTATTGAACCTGCTGCTGCAGCTGTAGCTGTTGCTGCTGGTCCCGCTGCAGGTGGTGCAGCAGCCGTTGAAGAGAAGACTTCTTTCGACGTAGTATTGAAGAGCGCTGGCTCAGCTAAACTTCAAGTAGTTAAGGCCGTTAAGGAAGCTTGCGGTCTCGGTTTGAAGGAAGCTAAGGACCTCGTTGACGGTGCTCCTAGCGTAGTTAAGGAAGGTTTGGCTAAGGACGAAGCAGAATCACTGAAGAAAACACTGGAAGAAGCTGGAGCTGAAGTTGAACTTAAATAACATTAGCCTGTAAATCAGGTAAAGCGGTTAGGAACCCTTCGTGAAAAGGGTTCTTAACCTTTTTGTGTATATATTTCAAATTGAGTTCTACAAATCCATTAACAGATGTCTTCAAATACTGTAAATCAAAGAGTTAATTTCGCTTCGACAAAGAATCCGCTCGCTTATCCGGATTTTCTGGAAGTACAATTGAAGTCATTCAAAGACTTTCTACAACTGGATACCCCGCCCGAAAAGCGTAAGAATGAGGGCTTGTATAAGGTCTTTGCAGAAAACTTCCCTATTGCCGATACAAGAAATAATTTTGTCCTTGAGTTCTTGGACTACTATATTGATCCGCCGCGTTATACAATAGATGAATGTATAGAGCGAGGGCTTACTTATAGTGTCCCCTTAAAGGCCAAATTGAAATTGTATTGCACTGACCCTGATCATGAAGATTTTGATACGGTCATTCAGGATGTCTTCTTGGGCCCTATCCCTTACATGACAGACAAAGCGACATTTGTCATCAATGGTGCAGAACGTGTCGTCGTGTCTCAGCTTCATCGCTCCCCCGGTGTATTCTTCGGACAGAGCGTACATGCCAATGGTACGAAGCTCTATTCTGCTCGTATCATACCTTTCAAGGGTTCGTGGATTGAATTCGCTACTGACATCAACAATGTCATGTATGCCTACATCGACCGTAAGAAAAAGTTGCCTGTAACGACTTTGTTGCGTGCTATCGGTTTTGAGAATGATAAGGATATTCTCGAAATCTTTGATTTGGCTGAAGACGTGAAGGTGAACAAGACAAATCTCAAGAAAATTGTTGGCCGTAAGTTGGCTGCACGTGTATTGAAGACTTGGATTGAGGACTTTGTAGATGAGGATACCGGTGAAGTCGTTTCCATTGAACGTAACGAAGTAGTTATTGATCGTGAAACGGTTATTGAACCGGAACATATAGATGTTATTTTAGAGTCGGGTGTTCAGAACATCCTGGTACATAAAGAAGAACAGAACCAGTCCGACTATTCTATCATATATAATACCCTGCAAAAAGACCCCAGTAACTCTGAAAAGGAGGCGGTGCTCTATATCTATC
>JBJEHI010000031.1:0-4839 GCA_051875915.1 Bacteroides sp. | reverse complement strand
CGTTTCAGGTGCGTGTGTCGAGAGGCATGCAGGTTCGAGTCCTGTTCTGGGCACTAAAGGTAGCAGTCGGTTCTTTGATTTCTTGAAGAGTGCTGGAGAGATGGCGGAATTGGTAGACGCGCTACTTTGAGGGGGTAGTGACAATTATGTCGTGGGAGTTCGAGTCTCCTTCTCTTCACGTTAGATTTAAGAAATCCGAATGCGGAAATAGCTCAGTTGGTAGAGCACAACCTTGCCAAGGTTGGGGTCGCGAGTTCGAGTCTCGTTTTCCGCTCGAAAGTATGCCCAAGTGGCGGAATTGGTAGACGCGCACGTTTCAGGTGCGTGTGCCGCGAGGCGTGCAGGTTCGAGTCCTGTTTTGGGCACTTTTCCCTCTCTGTAAAAGAGAGGATTTGCGGAAATAGCTCAGTTGGTAGAGCACAACCTTGCCAAGGTTGGGGTCGCGAGTTCGAGTCTCGTTTTCCGCTCCATTTTGGGGGTTCCCAATTTCCGAATTATCTTACATGATAGTCCCTTGGAGAGCGATTTCCGAGGGACTGTTTTTATGCACTCTTTTTCCAGAAGTTCACTTGCCAGACCATACAATAAAAAAAAAGAGGCAGTCGAACCAACCACCTCTCTTCTCTGTGACCCCGCTGGGACTCAAACCCAGGACCTTCAGAACCGGAATCTGACGCTCTATTCACTAAGCTACGGAGCCGAAAGCGGTTGCAAAAGTATAAAAAAAGTCGTCACACTCCTAATAAATATCCTTTTTTTTGTTTCCATTCCGCCCATTTATACATGATATTTTGCAAGCCTCTTTGGAACAACATATCTCATTTTGTTATTTTCTTCCTAATTTTTTAGCCACATATCAATATTATTCCTATCTTTGCACGTCAAATTAACAAATCGTCATTAAACTGAATTGATAAAAGAAACGATATGAGCTACTTGATAACTCCTGAAGGCTATAAGCCTCTATTGGACTTAAAGCAGACCGAATTAGGTATAAAACAGATTAAAGAGTTCTTCCAGATGAACCTCTCCTCAGAGCTGCGTCTGCGCCGTGTCACTGCCCCCCTGTTTGTGCTGAAAGGAATGGGTATCAACGACGACCTGAACGGCGTGGAGCGTGCCGTGACCTTTCCTATCAAGGATTTGGGCGATGCCAAAGCGGAAGTGGTACATTCATTGGCCAAGTGGAAACGACTGACGCTGGCCGAATATCATATAGAACCCGGATACGGCATCTATACAGATATGAATGCCATCCGGGCAGACGAGGAGCTGGGCAACCTGCACTCGCTTTACGTAGACCAGTGGGACTGGGAGCGTGTCATCCGTCCGGAAGACCGTAACGTAGAGTTCCTGAAGGAGATTGTAATGCGCATCTATGCAGCCATGGTGCGCACCGAATATATGGTATATGAGATGTACCCGCAAATCAAGCCCTGCCTGCCCTGTCCGCAGAAGCTGCACTTCATCCATGCAGAGGAGTTGCGCCGGCTCTATCCAGACCTGGACGCAAAGGGACGCGAACATGCCATCTGCAAGAAGTATGGTGCCGTATTCATCATCGGCATCGGTTGTGTATTAGGTGACGGGAAGAAGCATGACGGACGCGCTCCGGACTATGATGACTACACAACCCCCGGCCTGAACGACCTGCCCGGCTTGAATGGCGACCTGCTGTTGTGGGACGACGTACTGCAACGCAGCATTGAGCTTTCGTCTATGGGTATCCGTGTAGACAAAGAGGCATTGCTGCGCCAGCTGAAGGAGACGGGCGAAGAGAAACGTCTGGAACTCTACTTCCACAAGAGGCTGATGAACGACACACTCCCCCTCTCCATCGGAGGAGGTATCGGGCAATCCAGACTCTGTATGTTCTACCTGCGCAAGGCCCACATCGGCGAAATACAGGCCAGCATCTGGCCGGAAGAGATGCGTCAGGAGTGCAATGCACACAACATCCATCTGATTTGACAGACAACCATTTCTCCTCGGGAGGGGGCAGAGGCATTCAGATACCGCTGCCTCCTCCTGTTTTTAAGGCGTTCCCCTCCGAATCCCCTTCCGGAGATTTGATTCATTACACATTAATTCGTACCTTAGCGGCGTAATACAAGCCGCCATCCGGCTTTCCTAAAACATCGCACGTATGAATGTACAGATAGAAGAGAGCTGGAAAAGACATTTGCAGCCCGAGTTTGACAAAGAATACTTTCTGAAACTGACCGACTTTGTACGGACAGAATATCGGACGACCACCATCTATCCACCCGGCCGACTGATATTCAATGCCTTTGACCTCTGTCCGTTTGACCGGGTCAAGGTGGTCATCATCGGGCAAGACCCCTATCACGGTCCCGGTCAGGCCCACGGGCTCTGTTTCTCGGTGAACGACGGCATCGCCTATCCGCCCTCACTGGTCAACATCTTTAAGGAAATCAAGGCCGACATCGGTACCGAACCTCCTGCAACAGGCAATCTGACCCGCTGGGCCCGGCAAGGAGTACTCCTGCTCAATGCCACCCTGACAGTCCGTGCCCACCAGGCCGGTTCACACCAGAACAAGGGCTGGGAACTGTTTACCGATGCAGTCATCCGCCTGTTGGCTGAGGAGAAAGAGCATTTGGTGTTTATCCTATGGGGAGCCTATGCGCAACGCAAAGGTGCTTTCATCGACCGCAGCCGTCACCTGGTGCTCACATCGGCCCACCCCTCTCCCCTATCGGCCTACAACGGATTCTTCGGCAACCACCACTTCAGCCGTACCAATGCCTATCTGGAAGAGCACGGCGAGACGGGTATCGTCTGGTAATCCATACATGTAACCCCACACATTGAGCGTATGAAACAGGAAGAGACCCTTAGTCCGACCCTCCACCTGCAACGTCAGCAACTGCTGCTACGCATGGAGTATGAGTACGAAAAGGAGGAGTTCAAACGGCAGACGGAAGCGATGGGCGTGAGCCGCAAGGTGAAGCGGGGATTGTGCTGGTATCCCGTCCAGACAGGACGCACCTACTACAACTCGCTGAACCAGCTGGTGCTGGAAGTCACCCGCACGGAGGACATCGACATCGAGCACGAATTTGAGTATGGCCGCCCGCTCTGCTTCTTCCGGCAGCACCCCGATGGCACCCTTTCATACTACAACTTCATTGCCACCGTAAGCTATGCCGACGACCGACGAATGGTTGTAGTCATGCCCAACGCAGGCTCTATACTGGATGTACAAGGGGCAGACCATCTGGGCGTACAACGCTACTTCGACGAGACCAGCTACCACGCCATGTTCGAAGCTCTGGAGGAGGTGGTACGCAGCAAGGGGAACCGACTGGCCGAACTCAAGGAGAAACTGTTGGGAAATGTCAAGCCGGAGATGAGACAACTCTACCCCGTCCGCTTCCCTTGGCTGAACCCTACCCAAGAAGGCGCTGTAAACAAGGTTCTTTGCGCCAAGGATGTAGCCATCGTACACGGACCTCCGGGAACCGGCAAGACAACAACGCTCGTCGAGGCCATCTATGAGACACTGCACAGAGAACCGCAAGTGCTGGTATGTGCGCAAAGCAACATGGCCGTGGACTGGATTTCCGAAAAGTTAGTGGACAGAGGTGTCAACGTACTGCGCATCGGCAACCCTACACGGGTAAACGACAAGATGCTGTCGTTCACCTACGAGCGTCGGTTCGAGAACCATCCTTCTTATCCTGAGTTATGGAGCATCCGCAAGGAGCTGCGGCACCTCTCAGGACAGACGCGCCGAGGCAGCTACGAAGGGCGCGAGGCTCTGCGCAGCAAGATGAGCCGCCTGCGCGACCGGGCCACCGCACTGGAGGTACAGATCAATGCCGACCTGTTCGACTCGGCCCACGTCATCGCCTCTACACTTGTCAGCAGCAGCCATCGCCTGTTGGCAGGGCACCGATTCGGCACCCTTTTCATCGACGAGGCTGCCCAGGCTATGGAGGCAGCCTGCTGGATAGCTATCCGGAAAGCCGACCGTGTGGTGCTGGCTGGCGACCACCAACAGTTGCCCCCTACCATCAAATGCTACGAAGCTGCCCGACAAGGACTGGACCGCACGCTGATGGAGTGTATCGTAAAGCAGAAGCCCGAAGTGGTTTCGTTGCTGAAACTGCAATACCGCATGAACGAGGCCATCATGCGCTTCTCGTCCGACTGGTTCTACAACGGCCTGCTGGAAGCTGCACCTGAAGTGAGGCATCGAGGGATTCTGGATTTGGACGTACCCATCTCCTGGATTGATACGTCAGACAAGGGATTCAAGGAAAGCTTTGTCGGAGAGAGTTTCGGGCGCATCAACAAGCCGGAGGCCGATTTGCTGCTAAGCGAACTGGAAAGCTATATCCTGCGCATCGGAGGCAGGCGGATATTGGAGGAACGGATAGACTTCGGACTGATTTCACCCTATAAGGCACAAGTGCAATACCTGCGCAGCCGCATCAAGGGACAAACCTCCTTGCGTCCCTATCGGGAACTGCTGACGGTCAACACAGTGGACGGATTTCAGGGCCAGGAGAGGGATGTCATCTTCATCAGTCTGGTACGTGCCAATGAGGAGGGCCAAATCGGCTTTCTCAACGACCTCCGCCGCATGAATGTGGCAATTACACGGGCACGCATGAAGCTGGTCATCTTAGGTGAAGCCGCTACACTGGGGCACCATCCCTTCTATCGCAAACTTTTGTCCTACATTCAGGAACAAGGGCATTAAGAAAAAGCTACCAAAAAGAAAAATTCAAGGCGCACGTCTCCGTCGCTACTCCGACATTGCCTGAAGGGGTCGTCGCGGAACTCGCTGCGCTCAAACAGCCGCTCCTC
>JBJEHI010000030.1:0-70676 GCA_051875915.1 Bacteroides sp. | reverse complement strand
CCTGCCGAACGGCACCTCGGCAAGCGACGAACCAATGACGAGCAGTGCCATGGGGACAGTGAGACCGCCAATCAACAGCAATGGCCGGCTGACAAGGGCGGGCATATCGGTCGTATCCGTACATACCATGACAATGGCGAGCAGGGATGCCGCCATCATGGGCGACAGCAGTGCATGGTAATCTAAATGTGCCATCTCCTTTCCTCCGGAAACGAAATATATGCCTATCGTAAAGGCAAACAGTGTATAAGGAAGCATCAGTACAGACGCATAGAACAAGGCGTGCGTCCCGAAAATGGCAGTGACAACGGGATAGCCTACAAAGCCAATGTTGCTGAAAGCAATCATAAACCTGTAGATGCCTCTTTGCTCAGAACACTGGCAGAACAGGCGAGTCAACAAAATCCCGGCGAGGACAAACAGCGTATGAGAGAGCAGTCCTATCAGCAGCAACGGTAGTATCAGTTCGCGTTGCTGCACGCGCTCCCCCATGACCGACGACAGCACCAAGCAAGGGCAGGCTATCAGGATGACCAGCCGGGATAGTTTCTGATTGAATCCCGCGTCGAGTATTCCCAGCCTGTTGGCAGCATATCCAACGGCAATCAGGATGAACACAATAGCTATCTGTGTGATTATTTCGGTCATTATTTTGACAGGGTCTAATTGTTTTTTTCGCTAACAAGTCCGCCGGGCAAACAGTGCAACACTATCGCCTGGCGGACTTGTTCCGCTTCAATAAACCTCCGGCATCAACCTAATACGCAGTAGATCCGCACGTCAGGGTCGGCCTGGAAGTAAGGCTTCAGCTCCACCACCACATCTTGCGTGAAGAGGTCGGACTTCAGATAGTTCTCTGCATCGGCCACTGACGCGAAACCATGGAGAACCTGCACGTCCTCGCCACGCACCAACAACTGCTTGCTCACTGCGCCGGCAATGTCATCCAGGAACGGCTGACGATACTTCGTGTACACTGCTGCAGCCGCAGCACGATCATTCTCGTTAATCTTCATGGTGATTTCAAGAAATGCACCCACATTGTTTTCTTTTACCATAGCTGTTATTGTTTTTAAATTTGACAGCGCAAAGGTAGATGGGAACAACGGGACAGACGATAGACATACAGGAAAATGAATGGTAAATTTGGGCACCCCTCGAAGACGGCCTATCCGATATTCCCGGATTTACCATGAATAATACCGTATGTGCCATCTGCCTTGCGGAGAAATGCACTAACTTTGTACGCATGAAAGAAGTATTTACGCAATATGATCTGAACACACGCCGGCCATCGGACGCGCAGTTTGAAATGATGGAGTTGCCCGGTTTCCTTGCAGACAACGGACAGCACCCCTTTGAACCACATATCCACAGTTTCTATCAGATTATCTGGTTCAAGAAAGGGAGCGGAATGCACTATGTCGATTTCAAGGAATACCCGGTGACGGACAACACGGTGTTTTTCATCTCGCCGGGACAAATCCATTACTTTGAGGACAACCGCGATGCCGTGGGCAGCATCATCCATTTCAACGAGAGTTTCCTTTCGGACGAAGGCCGCAGCGAGAACGTGTTCCTGAAGTACAACGTGTTCAATGCATTCGATGCCGCGCCCTATTACCATATACAACCGGAAAATGCCGAACGACTCGATTTCCTGGTTAGGGAGATGAAGATGGAAACGGCCCGGGAGGAGCTTTTCGCGCACAAGGACATGCTGCAATACCTTATCAAGATGCTCCTCATTCACATCCAGCGGACGGGGGAAAGGGGAGATGGCATCCCCCTGTGCATCAACAATGCCGCCCACCGCACGTTCGTCCGCTTCCGCCAGTTGCTTGAACGCCACTACTGCACGATGCACACCGTCAAGGAGTACGCCAACCACCTGAACGTATCCGCCAAAACGCTGACCAACTGTGTATATGAAAGTTCGCACCATACACCGCTTGCCCTCATCAACGAGCGCATCGTGCTGGAGGCCAAACGCCAGTTGCTCCATTCCAGCCTGAAGGTGAAGGAAATCGCCTTCCAACTGGGGTTTGAAGATCCGTCTTACTTCGTCAAATTCTTCAAGCGGCATACGGGCTACCTGCCCGCCGAGTTCAGAGAACAGTAAACATACATTTAACTCAAGTTTCGGATTTACATAAACAGATAGGAATGAATAAGGTAAGTGAATTGTTCGATACGTGTAGGGGCGGAATATTTTCCGCCCAAAGCCATACGACAGCGGGTTCAGGGCGCAAAATGTTGCGCCCCTACAGTTATAACGACCATTCTATCAATCTGTTGATGTAAAACCGAAACTTAAAACATTTAATATATGGAAATAGCATACAAAGAAACAAGAGATTTTACGGAAGCGGAGGTGGAAGACCTTTTCCTGTCTGTTAACTGGCTGTCGGGCAGATATCCCCAACGTCTGATAAAAGCCTTAAAGTCATCCTCCCTGGTTATCACGGCTTGGGACGGTGACAAACTGGTGGGACTGATACGAGGAATGGACGACGGGGAAATGGTGGCATTCCTTCATTATCTGCTTGTCCGACCGGAGTACCAGGGTATGGGTATAGCCAAACATCTTCTGCAAATGGTGAAGGACAGGTACCGCTCATTCCTCTACATCAACATCATGCCCGATGAGAGCAAGAACATTGCGTTTTACGAGAAGAATGGCTTTACCTTGCTGAAAGAAGGAGCTGCCATGCAAATCAGACATTTGTGATTCGATGAGCCGAGCGGTCAGCAAGAATAGCCAGGGCATGGACAGACGGATTGGAGCATCCGGGTAACTATTCCCGAAATCGAGGTATCGCGACTTTCGGGATTTCATTGTAACTTTGCGCACATCAAAACTTATACAGAGAAATGCCTTATGCAAGAAATACATTTAGACACCGTGCAGCAGTTCAATGAGCTATATGGCTTCGAGACGCTGCATCCGTTGGTGAGCGTGGTACGCTACGACAAGCAGCGGGAGGTGGAGGAGTGCTTAGTGCGCTACGGACTGTATGCCCTCTTCCTGAAAGAGAACAAAGGCTGCCAGCTCTCATACGGCCGGACGAGATACGACTTCGATGAGATGACGGTGACCAGCTTTGCCCCGGGTCAGACCATCCATGTGCAGTCCATGCCGGGAGTGCAATACCCCAAGTGGACGGCACTGGTGTTCCATCCCGACCTGCTGGCCCGGAGTGCATTAGGAAGGGAAATCGACAAGTACGAATTCTTTTCCTATTCCAGCAGCGAAGCCCTCCATCTGTCTGCCGGAGAAATCGAGATATTCCGTGGCGTGCTGGAGATGATTTCGCAAGAGCTGCACCGCTCCATCGACAAGCACAGCCGCGACCTGATTGTGTCCAACATCGAGCTGCTGCTCAACTACTGCCTGCGCTTCTACGACCGGCAGTTCGTCACCCGTGAGGAGATAAACCATGCGGTGGTAAGACGCTTCGAGAAGCTGTTGGCCGACTATATCCGTGCCCAAGCCTGCAGCGAGGGAGTACCCACCGTGGCCTATTTTGCCGACAAGTGTTGTCTCTCCACAGGATATTTCGGCACGCTTGTCAAAGTAGAGACAGGCACCACCGCCAAGGATTTCATTGCCAACCATCTCATCGCCGCTGCCAAACAGCTGCTCGACAACGGCCTGCTGAGCGTCAATCAGGTGAGCGTCCAACTTGGCTTTGCGTATCCGCAGCATTTTATCCGTTTCTTCAAGGCGCATACAGGAAAGACACCTATGCAATACCGAACGGCATGAAGGGCTCAGTTGTAATCGGTTTCAAGCAGGTCGAAGCCCTTCTTACCGCTTTCATACTCTATCATCTCAGGAGATAGCCGTGGTCCATTGCCGCCAAAGTGCAGATTGCTCATGCCTTGGACATTGTCATATCTCATTCATGGGCACTTCGGGCGTAAACCATGCCGTCCATTGGCGGCCATGGTATTCGGTTGTCGCCATCAAGCATTCATATCCCAATACCGTCTTGGTCGAATCGTCAAGGATTGCCCAGTCTCTCTCCTCAATAGGCTCAGCATATTTGCGGTATTCATGATACACCATGTCCCATACATTGAACTTGCCTCCCTTGCGGACCACATAGAGGTTGACGGGCAGACATAACTTCACTATGCAGACCATAGCGAAGATAGAGACGGCTTTAGGCTGTAAACTGATATACTTCAGTGAGCCTAAGTGACTGTCCCTAAGTTATGTTCTCAACAGCGCCTCGTCCAGCTTCTCACGCTTGTTGCTGTAGAACAAGGGCGAGGATGGATGGTCTAAGCAGCAAACGGTTATCGTGTGGCCGGCTATGTACATACGGTATAGATACCCTTCACTGTCTAACGACTGCCATGGGTAGTGCTTCAGCAGTGCTTCCCTCACAGGCTTGCCCCACAGCACCAGGCACTTCGGATAGACCGGCAGCGATGCCATGGCCTGTTCAAGCAAGTGGCAGAAAACAACCAGTTCATCCGTCTGTACTTTCGGAGTGACCATCGACGTGGGGAAATAAGGGTAGAACTCGTAGAATGCCACTTGGTTCCAAGCCCGTTCTCTTTCTGTCCTTTCCAGTAGGGCATACGCATCTTTCTTGAGCAGGAAACAGGCAAAATTATTATACGAAGACTGTTTCTCCCCATCCTCTATGTAACCGTAGCGCAGCTCGATGTTTGTCGTGTTGCTCAACACGTACTCCTCGCGATATTGCAGTTGTGTCCGCACCGTTTTCTGATATTCCGGACATTCCCTTTCGTGCAGCCAAGGTCCATGAAGACGGGTGCAATCCCTGCGGAAGGGGCACGAGTCGATATACTGGCAGTAGTGTGAAGCACCTACCACCAAAGTGGGTACTCCGTTGATGCCGTCAGCATAGCGGGTTCCCACGAAGGGTTTGAAGTAATGTGGTTGCATCATCTGCCCAAGTTTTTTATACTACAAATCGAAAACCTTTGCTTTGTAATAATCTATATACAGACCCTTTTCTTGCCTTTTTAATAAACAGAGGAACTTTTTTAAGGTACTCCCTGATATACTTAAGTGGACATAAATTCCGGACACTCTTCTATGGATTTACGATGATGCGCCAATAACCTGTCTTGTCAGAACCTTCATGGATGAGAATGCCTCTATCTCGAAGATTCTTTATCTGCTTCTTGACACCATCCAAAGAGATACCCAATTCATCCGCCATTTTCTCACGAGTTATCATCGGATTAGATATAACCATATCTATAATACGTTGAGCCGTTTTACCAACTGGTTTGTTGGTGTTTTGTTTTACAGGGTACTTTTCGAGGGTACTATTTTCGTTTACAGGGTACTTTTTCACCGAACATTCTTCGTTTACAGGGTACTTTTCGAGGGTACTATTTACCCTGTTTGCCACTTCCTCGACAGGTAATCTTCCATTTTCTCCCCAGTTCAAATTATAGAAAGTGGTGTAGAAAGAAGTCGCTTCCGTTTGATATTGCGGTTTTTTCCCTTGCTGGAAGTTAGGCAACTTCTCTGTAAGCTCTCGCATTTTGCGTAAGCCGGAACCACGTTTCTCCATATAGTCCAACTGTGTGAACACGTCCGCAATGACGGGATTTCGGCGCATGGAAGGCACTTTGTATATGTCTCGGTCTTGAATCCGCGTACCATCAAGCATCGCACCCGGTGATACCAATTCTACACGGTCATCGTAGATGTCGATATGTACTTCGCCACCCATTACCGTGTAATCTCTATGGATCAAGTGGTTTACCAATCCTTCGAAGATGGCACGATCGGAATAGTCGGGGAGGTTCAGACGATAGTTCGGCATCTTCACCCATCCGCTCATGGTATAATTCTTGATGAAGTCCATTCCGTATTTCAGAAGCAATACGAGGTTAGCCCGATGTTCCACGGAGCTGATGGCGTCATCCTTATAGAGTCCCGTCCAACGGGTACAAAAGATACGGGATTGGAATACGGTGCAGTTATCCACAAATAGCAATCCGGCATTGGTTAGCTTGCCGTCGGGAGTTACCAGTCCGAATGATTCCAGATACTTATCGTTCCATTCCTGATGGGTTTGCTCACGGAAAGTATTGGCAAGGATAATGAAAGAATGTTTGCTGGCATCCACTTGGGTAGGCAGTGAATCCCATGTCATGTGCGTACCTCTCAATACCAACGAAAGAAGTTGCTGCGAATTACACTCTACGCTTTCATTGCCAACCCGTACATACGCGGTACGTGTCCCATCCTGATAATAATAATAAGGTGTAAGCGTTCCTGCCTTTACTTTCACCTCAAGCAGCGTATGTCCTTCATGCTCTATCGGGATAAGTTGAACTTCCGGTACAGGATCAAGTCTTGCCTTTATCATTTCACTGATAAAATCGGCATCAGCTTGTGGATTTTCCAAACCTACAATCACTCCGTCATCATTCACTCCATAGAACAAACTGCCACCATCCGTATTGGCAAAAGCCGATATCGATTTAAGCCATGACTTCACTTTCTTACGTTCCAACATTTCTTTGAAATCGTAAGCCGAGCATTCCGCTATCAATGTATTGTTTTGAATTTGCATCGTTTCCTCATAATTGTTAGGGTACAATTCCCCAATGTCATATACAAAGATAAGGATAAAAGTGGAGATTCTATTAAACTCGTGCCATACTTTTGATTATTATGCGTTTATATCACGACATTTATTGGAAATTTGTATATTTTTACAGTCAAGAACTGTGGCTTCTTATGGATGCTTATTATCTGGTTTGCATGATAATTGCAACACGTTCACGCAAGTCGCTGATAGATATAACATACTGATTTTGAGGAGGTGAAGTAAGCACCTATAGAAATAAGAATACTTTATCAAATAGGATGAGGGCATGTCAATTATGACACACCCTCAGATTATGAAATCCTTATACTATAAGAACTTGCTTATAGCATGTTTGAACCACCATTCCCAATTATAGCCAGCAGATGGATGATATACGCTGACCACTTTGACTATGTGCCCATTACTAAGGGTATAATAACCATTATCAATGTTATAGCCTTCAATAGTAATAGGTTCAGATTCCGTCCAGTGCTCCCATGGAATATTCTTCCACAGTCTCTTACCCCAGACAATTATCACGTCTGGCTGAAATTGCTCCAGAACTTGAAAGAAAGCAGAAGACGAGTCAATATACTGCTGTTTCAGTCCAGCTTCGCGAGGCCCATCCATCAAGACTTGCAGATAGTTATAGAATACAAGCGACTCCCATATATTCGCTCTATCTATCAAAGTGGTTTCCTTCCCTACTAGAGAGCGCTCAAATTTCAAGAATGTTTTCATCCAACCTTCATGGTCTTCATTGGAATCTAAATACCTCCTGACAACATTATTAGTCAACATGGGGTCATAGTCATCACTATAATGACTTTCACCTAAGATCATAATATGTTTCTTGAAAACTCCACATGTAGCGTAATTCTTGCCAACAAATGGTCGAAAAATAACCTTTCCCATATTAAAAATTTAATTCGTTATTTTTTCCGAAGAACAATTCGGTTCTTGGACTCTTCCACAATATCATAATTATTGCGGAGCTTCGTCAAGACAGACTTGCTTTTAACAGCCAATGCCATTGATATAGCTGATACGGTTGTTGAAAACCCTAATACTGCGACGGCTCCTGCTGCTACTCCCGATGCGAGGACTCCTTCAACGACAGGTACAACGGGCCCTGTAACTGCTGATGCAGGCATTGTCAATATAACAACGATTGCGACGGCTATTGCACCAAATGCTATTGCCCAAGCGACTTTACCTTTAGTCTTTATTTTTATGACTTTGTTTCTTAAATCGCCTTCTATAACTATGTAATCATCACCATTTTGAACTTGTTTTGCAAGTTCTTCTTCTGTTCTTACTGCCATACTTATCTTATTTTATGAGTTGAACTTACATATAATGGAAAGGTTCTTCTTATCTTCTTACCCATGAGCGGCCGGCATTGCGCGAGTAATAGAGTCCCTTGCTGGTGTTGGCCAGCAGCTCCGTTCCGGCATCCTGCAGGTTGAGGAAGTCACCGTAGGACGAGGTGTTGGTGCAGCGCGGGGAGAAGGAACGTCCCTGGTTGCTGCTCACATAGAGTCCTTTACTGGTGCAGGCCAGCAGTTCACTTCCGTAGGGAAGCAGGTCAACAAATGTTCCATGTGAACTGTTTATGCAGCGGGACACCCAGCTGCGTCCACCGTTCTGCGAACATTCTATACTGTTCTTGGCCGTATTGATACGGACCAATTCATTTCCTAAGTTTACTAATTGTGGCATGACTAATTAGATATAAAATTGATAATTACGGAAATAGTATAAGAAGATACACCTTAAAACAGTGATAATAGTTTCACAATCAACGCATAAAGGCCGTATATGATAAGACACATCACAAAAATCATGAAAGCCATAAATATGGCTTTTCTGTTTACTTCTTTAATGATATCCTCATTGTCTTCTACATAGCCTTGAATCAACTTAAAACTTTTTAAGTTTGCGCGATGAAAGCAATCCAGTATGTCACCTATCCAAAATGGAATCATGCCTAAGGCTGCATCCACAAGGGCATTGTAGATGACAGCCAATGTGAGGGGAATAGAATGAATTTTGAACAGACTGACATAGATAAATGGCAGCACGAAAACTGTTCCTAATGCATCTCCTACACCTGGAAGTAAGCCTAATATAGGGTCTAAGAAGTACTTGTCCATAAGTGTAGCGATACCTTTAATCAGACGGTATGAAGGACTTTCTTCTATCTTAAGTTGTCTTTCCAGCTTTCGTTGGGCACGTTCTTCTTCTTTCCTTACAGACTTTTCAATTTCATGTTGTTCTGATTCTGAGGTCAGATTCAAATCTTGATGAATCTGTTGCCTTCTTCCACTAACTATTGCCATGACTCTTATTATTTTGTTATTCTTGTTATAGTATAATCTGTTTCTTTCCTTGCAGGAAATCATCCAAATCCTTTTGGGTTAGGTTGATTTTGCCAGCAGATAAAGATAATAATCCAGCACGCAGCTGCTCGTCACTTTCTGCGGTCTTTATCTTGCTGATTGTCTCAGACAGCAAGAGGCTTTGGTGTTCAATATCAGCCATACTCAAAGCGAAATCTTCCTGTATTTGCTTGAGCTGCATATTATATGCTTTACGTGTTATTTTGCCTTGTTCTTGCTGTTGCTTCAGTTGAACCCAGGAATCAAAAAGATATACGCCTTGCTGGATAATCTCATTCTGCTTTGCAGTAAGTTGATTCTTTCTGCTTTGCAGTTCTGTCTGCTCGTTTGAAACCTCCTCTTGGATATATAAAGCCTTTCCTAATTCCTCGGTGAAAGAATGAATGGCATTCACTACATGTTCGGGTAATTGGGTGTTTCGGCAGTCTTGGATGGAGACAGTCTTCATGTAACGTTGGTCCAGCTTGCTTTCCACTATCTCTTTTGCTGTATGCAATAATCCTACAAGCGGTTGAAGGTGCTTCAGCATCTTTAATCTCAAATCGTCTGAAATGCTCAACTTGGCCTGCATAGTACTTTGATTTTGATTAAGTTGTGCATTGACTCTATTCAACTGAGCTACACTCCTTTCCAATTGTAGCTTTTGGCTTTCTAATTCCTGCTTATCCAATTCCATTGTCTCTTTGAAGTTCTCAAATTCAACAATGACAGGATAATAGACCTCTTGCCAGTTGTACATATGTCTATAATATGTCTTTTTTAGCTGCCCAAGGGAAAGTAGATTGAACAGGAAAAATGGTTTGCTGGGCTTACTCGACTTAGCCAATTGGTATTCATCTTGTTTTGTTGAGAGGAAGTGTGAAGCAGCCTTTAGTTCTTCCGTATAGTAGTCAATCTGTATTTTACAATCAGCGATAGCTCTGTCTAATGTCTTTGATTCCTCCAACAGTTCTGATCTTTTTTTGATTAAATCGTGTGTGGTCGGATTACTGTATATTGTGTTCAGGAGATTCTGAAACTCTTTGGACAGAACGCGATCTGCATAGCGATAGAATGTATCAGCCTTGGGTATATACAAGTCGTTCAGCGTTTTGTAAATCAGTGCAAGACGTCCATAGTCGGCACGTATCTTCGTCGTGTCGTGATTCATGTCTCCCTTTAGTACTTCTAACTCGGATTTGCATCGAGTAGCTTTCTCCTGTGCGTCAAAATAGTGGCCAAGCATGGTAAGTCCAGCCATGGCTAATCCTAATCCTTTGCTGTTGCCCATACTTTTGTAGCTTGCAATAGACTGATTGACCGCAAGGTTGAAGTTTTCGCTTATCTCACCTATTAACGAAGCGCAATGCTCGGAAAGTTCGTCATACTTCAGGGTTGTGGCTTGTAACATTCCTTCGACATCAAGGAATTCAACCTGATTGTAATCAAACAGCTGAGGGGCAATTTTTTTTATAGAGTCTCCGAATATATCGCGCAGACACATGACATATTGCGTATAGATATTCAGTACATCTTCACGAATGGCCACAAAATCGCACATGATGTTCTTGACATCTTGTCTGGCTTCCGCATAACTATTAATGAGTTTCGTATAACATGTGAGTAATGATTTTGCTCTGGCTTGTGTATCCGATACTCCTTTTGTGCCAGTTATAATACCACTGATAGAAGTGGCTTCGTTGCTGTTCGCATTGATTTGTGAATTAGTTAAGCGTGTCAATGATTGCAGCGAATTGTTAGCCTTGGTAAGGCGTTGATTCATTCGTGTTGCCAATGCGGACTTATCTTCATGTGATAGTAACTCATTGGTCAAATAGTCATCGACTAACGAATTATATCCATCATTTGATACAAACGAAGCCTTTATGGCACCATCTTGATTGTAGTATAGGTATGCGTCATAAACCAGCTTGCTGACCTCAATCGAATCATGTGTAATGCCATAATCTTTTAATTCATATGCTAAATCCGCTCTTGAAAAAGTGCATTGCTCTTCCATTAGCTTTGAAGCCAGACTCTTTATCTTCTGAAATATTTTTTCCATAGTACTTTACTTTTATTGTTTCTCCATACACTCCCAAATCTTCTCGTATGCAGGACGGGACAGCCATCCCCACAAGCCGGAGGGACGGGTGCGGCGGCTATTGCACTTTGGGCAGGGTTGGGGAGTGGAGTAGGCTGTGGCCATCCACTCTATATCGGGGGCACTGAACTTGGCGCCACACTCCGAACATCTAAAGGTTGTTATTCCACGATACATAGGTAACGGTTTTAATATGTTTTTTCATAATAGCAGGACAAAAGTATCGGTCTTGGCCTGCACAGTCAAGTTCACGTTGGTTCATTTGATTAAGCTTAACTTTATTTGAGGCATCAAGACGGGAGGTATAAAGGAAGGGCACAGCACTTCTTCTATCTTCTTTCGTCTGGTTAGGTTCTGGAAAACCTTGAGTCTGAAAAGAAGTAAAAGCCGTCCCGTGCCCTTATGGAAGGGTACAGAACTTGCTTAGACTTCATCGTCGCAGACTCACAAGTTGAATTTTCCAGATTTAACCAGTCCGGCTTTGATGTCCATCAAGTTATGCACTATGTCAGCAGAAACCACGCTTGCTTTCTTAATCGTATCGCAAAATAAGCGAATCTCTTTGAGAAAAGCAAATCTGGAGACTACTATCATAACACGAGACGGTGTTTTTATTCTTATTATTGCTGAAAGAGACTTAGCAAACGGTCGTAATAGGTGTCTGCCCAGAGACCTCCCTGCGCATGGGCAAGCAGCACTGTCACCACGAAGAGCAGAGGGAGCAGTATCTCCAAGAGCAGCAGCCCACACGCCACTCGGATGGCGGCAACAAGCCACCGGCGAGGCAGGCGACTCAGCGCTCGGGTCAGCAGTACAAACCAGGTCACAGAGAGCAAGAGAGACAGAGAGGCCAACTGCCACGACGACAGATGGACGCTTGGGACATAAAGCAGGAATAGCGTCGTGAGGCAGAAAGACTCTACATACAAGGCCCACCAATGGGCGGGAAGCTGCGGCCGGGCAGCGGGAGTGATTCTCTTTTCAGCAAATAGTTGGTTTTCTAATTCACGGAATAATTGAATGGTTTTCATAGGCGTTTGTTTTAGAGGTAATAAGTCAATGTGATTTCGCGCCAGAACTTTCCCATGCGCAGTATATCGGGGATGGAGTAGTTCAGGTGGTCGTAGAGGGAGTGGACGGCATAGCAGAAACGGATGTGGCTGAAGGCCGGATGTCTGAGGTCGCCTATGGCCCAGTCGTTCAGTTCGTCGTCCAGAAAAGTCTCATCGTAATACGTGTCAATCGGCATGTCGCCTTCCAAAACGATGGAGTGGCTGATTAACTTGAGCATATAGGGGAAATCAGAGCCGTAATAATCGTCCTCGGGCAGGGGAACCACCTCGTCTCCTTCTTCGTAGGCGTAGAAGTAGAGGCATCCATCCGGACTTGCACAGTTCGGTTCCTCACCCTCTTTTCGGGAGGATTGGTAGGATTGCCACTTGCGGTTTGCCTCGATGACCGTCTGATGGAACTTGCGGGACTCCTCGCTGAGTTGCCTGTTCAGATGCTCCAGCCGCTGTACCTCGGCTTCGGTGGGCTGCATCATGTGATTTAGCAGCGTGTGCCGCCATCCCAGCAAGCATCTGATGGCATAGGCTTGCTTGCCGGTCCACTCCTCGAACCAAGTTCCGCTGCCCACACCTCCTGCCATTTGCTTCAACGCTCGCTCCACGCCGATAACCAACTGACGCAAGAGGGTCATATCCCTGCATTCGCGGATGGCCTGGCGCGCCTCCTTCTGCAGGGCTTCTTCCTGAGGTGTGCAGTATGGGGATTGTTCCGCCTCACGTCTCATGCAGCTTAACATTTCCTGAACAGTCATCCTTCACCTCCTTTCTCCATGGATTCGTCCGTCATGAAGGATTCACAGAGCAGCTGCATATCAACACGACGTTCAAACCGGTTCATCCTCAATACGTCGGGTACGGAGTAGAGCAGATGGCAGCAGGCCACGTGGAGTGGATAGCAGATGTTGATGTGCTGAAAGGCCGGATGAAACAGGATGCCATCCGCCCAGGTCGTGTCGTTGGTGGGTGGCACATGGGGTGCACAGACCATGGCAAGCTTGCACAAATCATCCTTCCACGATGTCATCAACTGCATCATGTACGCAAAGTCCGAACCATAGTAGTCGTCTTCGGAAAGAGACAATACCGACGGCTCGTCGCCAAACAGGTCGTATTCGTAAAACAGAATGCCCTCCGTATGGCACGGCCGGGTGTGGGATGATGGCTCACCTTCTGACATGACTCGCTGGAAACCGCCTGCCCAGTGGACATTGGCGCAAAGCTCCCGGTAGAGCTGCAGCAGCCGCCCGTTCTGTTGCTCCAGTCGCTTCACCTCTGCCGCTGTGGGTTGCATCATGTCGTTCAGCAGACTTCTGCGCTGCTCAAGCAACCGGCGCAGCTCGTTCGTCTCTTCCTTGGAAAGTTCCTGCAATTGCCATACGGAACGTTGCAGGTCACCACCTATCTCCTTGACACGCTGCTCTGCCTGGAGCAACCGGGTTCGTAATGTTTGATTTGCTTCCATACTCTTTTTTCTTGAATATTGCGCAAAGGTAGGGGGCAGGTGTGCAACATCGTTTCACAGGTTGTATTATTTCACGCTCAAGCCATATTTTTTCCCCATTTCCTTGATGTAGGCCATCATCTCCTCGCGCACCCACTGGGGAGAGAGCACCTCGACCAAATCGCCATGCTTCAGCAGCTCCTGATAGAAATCGACAGATGGGTGAAGCCGGTAGGCGAAGATGGCATACTCCTCCGTGCGTTCCTCCTCTTGCTGCGAGTGGTGCAAGGGGAGCGTGCAGATGTACTTCACCTCGTTTCTTTCACTCCACACCTTCACGCGAACGGTCTCCAAGTCGGACTCTTCCGGCTGGACAATCACGCCGAAATAATCCTCGAAGTAGAGACGGGCGTTGAAGGTGGCGGGTAGGGCGAAGATTTCGGTGGTGGCCGTCACCTTGCGGATACGGTCTAATGCATAGATTTTCAGTTTGTCCTGTTTCACATCGCGGGCCAGTATGTACCAGCGTTGTCGGAAAGCCTTTACGGCATAGGGTTCGACGGAAACCTCGAAAGGCTCGTCCCGGTTGAAGGTCTGGTAGGTGAGTGCCAAACGGACATTGTTCTGCATGGCCTGTATGATGGGGACAAGGAAATGAGTGCCCGACGGCACTTCCTCCATCAGAATGCGGTCGCGCAGTTTGTGACTCTCCTGAATCATGTTGGTGATGGAGAATCCGTTGAGTATCCACTGGCGGATGGTGTCGTCGCGCAGGTCGGCGATATTCTTTATATAGTACTTGTATCCATCGGATGAGTCGCAGGCAATGTCGATATCGAAGTTCAACTGGATGGCCTCCTTGCAGTTGATAAAGGTGCGGCGCGTCAGCGGACTCTTCGAGTCGTTGGCCGCACTGCGCTCCCAGCGACGGCTCAGTTCGGCAAAGGTAATGCCACCCGTGCGGTACAGTGTATCCAGTATCCACAGATACTTTCTGAACAGATCATTCTTCATGGCTATCATCGCTTATCAATGGTTATCGTTCGACAAAGGTACAATCTTTTTCCATTATTCTACAGCTGCAGATGCCGATAATGTTTGGCAAAAAGGTCAAGCCCCTCCTGCAAGCGCTTTTGATACTCCTCCGGCAACTCCTCCAGACATTCGTCCAAGTGCGCGTATTCGTTGAAGGACCATATCATCTTGTCCAAAACCTCTGCCCAGCGTTCCCAGCCATCGTCTGTCCGTACCATCTGGCCGTCCACCTGCTTGAAACTGAATGGCCACGGGGTTGCTCCCGAAAGAGTGCTGGCCTCCTTGAAGGTTTGCAGTCGAGAACTGATGATGCTTCCCAGTCGGGAATTCAAGTCCCATGATGCTTCCAGTATCTCATCTTCGCGGTTTTGCCGCTTCTTGCTGCGCTCGTTCTTCTTCATAAGTCGTGATGTTTTTTTAGTTTTCGGATACAAAGGTAAAAGGCAGGTGCGCAACATGGCTTCACAGCCTACGAGATTATTTTGTTACTTAACGTGAGTTCGATACTTGTAGGGACGGAACATCTTAGCTTCGCTCAAATGGTCAGACAAGCATACGAGTTGCTATTCGTAATCGGTTTCAAGCAGGTCGAAGCCCTTCTTGCCGCTTTCATACTCTATCATCTCAGGAGATAGCCGTGGCCCATTGCCGCCAAAGTGCAGGTCACTCATGCCCTGGACATTGTCATATCTGTATCGGCAAAGCGCAAGGAACTTCTTTCTTGTCGTCTTCTCGTATGAATAGGGTTCATAGACCTTTGGAATATCCACGTCAACAGATTGCAGTCCATTGGCAGAGAAGTGATGTTGCCCGGTACTGTCGATAGCCTCCAATATCAGGCCGGGCAATCCGAGTAGTTTCCAAGGTCCGGCATTCATGGGTACTTCGGGCGTAAACCATGCCGTCCATTGGCGGCCATGGTATTCGGTTGTCGCCATCAAGCATTCATATCCCAATACCGTCTTGGTCGAATCGTCAAGGATTGCCCAGTCTCTCTCCTCAATAGGCTCAGCATATTTGCGGTATTCATGATACACCATGTCCCATACATTGAACTTGTCTCCCTTGCGGAGCACATAGAGGTTGACGGCATGACCGATAACTGAACTATTGAGAATCGCCTCTCGTTCTTCCTTCGGTTTGTTCATCAATTCGCCCATCATCACCAATCCTTGCTGCACATACCATTGCTCGCCTTCCTTGGTGCAGCGTATGGAGTCGAGCCACTGTGACTGGCTGTTGTAGAATTTGGCGCAATCCTTCCCGGCCAGAAGGATGAAATCCTCATTCTTCTCTATTCCACGCGGGTCGAAATAGTGATAGTCATACCCCACCTTCAACTGTGCTTTCTGTGCATAGAGCAAGCCAACGACAAGTAAGGATGCCAATACGGTTAATGTTCTTTTCATTTTCTTAGCGTTAGTGAGAAAAGCAACTGCCGACCACGGAGCGAGCGTTGACTCTCGAATGATGACAGTTGCGAGTACGTTGTGTAATTATACTGTTTCTTGTTGAGCATATTTGTGAGCGAGGCGGACAGCTCAATTTGTTTTGTAGGCGTGAAGATGAGCTTGGTGTCGAGCATCAGGATACTTTTATAGGTGCCTTGCATCAGCTCGTTGCGGTAATGCTCGCCACCCACCTGCCATTGCCACTTGGAATGAGGCTGGAAGTTCAGACTCAGTTCATTGGTCATAGCCGAGAGCCATGGTGCAGAGGCTGAATTCATGGACAAGCGGCTGTTGGAGAAACGGATGGCATAGTCGAAGCTGAACCAACGCCACGGCGAACCGTTGACTTTGCCGCCCACACTCCAGCCTGTTCCTACCGACTGTACGGATTGGTTCTGAGAAAGGAGCCGGGACTCATTGCGGTTGAAGGAGGCGTTGATGTTGCAGCTTCCTCGCATGAAGTCGAGCGTCTTTCCGAGGCTTCCCATCGCCATCAGCATCTTTCCGTCGTTTTCGGCATCCGCATAGCTATAGACGACATAGTCGCCATAAAGCTGTTGCGACAGGGTGTATGGCAGGTGGCTCCACGAGTGCATCACCATGCCGTTGGCAAAGAGTCCGTGGCGCGTATGCTTGTAGCTGAAACTTGCCGATACCTGCTGTGATGTGGAGCTGTAGAAATGGTCAACGCCCGATTTGAGTGTACGATAATCTGTCATGACAAGTCCCGGATGAATGAGGGTAAGAGTCATCGGCGAACGGCCCATGCCTCCACGGATGGTGCCCGAAAAACGGTTGTTGGGTTTCCAGTTCATGCTCAGCGAGGGAGAGCAATACACTTCGTCACGATTGGCAATGGCTTTGTCAAACGAGTAATGTGCATAGCTGACAGGTACGTTGAGCGAGAGATTCACACGCTTGACCCAATACTCAAACCGGGGCGTGGCATAGAGGGTAAGGGAGTTCGTGTGGATGACGTTCTCGGTCAGTCCGGGCAGTTCGGTCGGGATATCGGGCAGTGCGGAGTCCATCGACCGCCAATACCCCTTCATCCCTCCTTCTAAACTCACGGTGATGCCGCTGAGCGTGAAGGTATAGGCTGCGCTCTCCTGCGTATAGAAGGCGTTGTCGCCTACGTGCTGGCGATAGGCATTGCCCTCCAGACTGCAGCGGAGCGTCTGCGGCAGCGATTCCCACTCGTTGCGGCTCTCGAATGTCACAAGGTGCTTGCCCTTGAAGCGCCTTATCAGCTTGAAGCGGCTGCTTACATAGTAATCCGGCAAGTCTGCCCACTGGCTGTTGGGCAGGGAACCGGTAGTGCGGAGGCTGATGTCGTTCCAGTCAATGTTGGTCTGAAGCGTATTGTGGATGTATGCTGTTTTCTGATTCAGCTCATAGATGAACTTGCCGCTTAGGGCGTGCTGATGCTCCGTGCCATTGCGATTCTCGGTGATGACGCGGTCACCCTCATCCAGAAAGTAGGTGGTGATATTCTGTGCATTGGCGACCACACGGTTGAAGGAGTAGTCGATGTTGGCCTTCAGCTCACCCCGTCCCACTTTCCACAGATTGCTCGTCGATACCAGGAAAGAGCGGTTTTGCAGGGTACGCCTGCCGTCGAGCGACGGCACTCCGGGCAGCCCTACACTGACATACCGGCTTAGTCCTGTACCGCGTCGGTCAGCAAAGAAGTCCGTTTTGGAGGCTGAGAGGTCTTCGCCCGTATTGTTGGTCCGGAAGGTGGTGATGCTCTGAAATCCCGGCATCACGGCCATGGCAAACAGTTCTCCGTCCCACACGGCGCCTTCAGGCTGCCACGACCAGCCGCCTCCGGCATCTCCATGCAGGCTCCAGACAGCCTTCGCCTTGTTCTTCATTTTCAGGTTGATGGCCGCTTTGTCGGAGAAGGAGATGCCAGACAGCACCTGCATCGGCTGATGGTTCTCCATCACCTCTACTGCACCCACGTCATCCGAGCTGATGCCGTTGGTGGCAATGCCATACCTGCCACCCAGCAGGTCGGAGCCTTCGATGTAAAACTTGTTGATATCCTCGCCCTGATACTGTATCTTGCCGTTGCTTGCCACATCAATGCCAGGCATCCGTCGCAGCACATCGCCGATGGTGCGGTCTTGCGCCTGGGCAAAACTGCTTACATAATAGCTGACGGTATCGCCTTGCTCACGGATGCGGTCGGCCTTTACGTTGACCTCCTTCAGCAAGGTGGACCCTATTTGCATAGATACCGTCAGCGGAAAGGAGACGCTGTCCAGCGCGAACGATTGTCTGGCAAATCCCATCATGGCAACATCCAGCCGGCATCCGGCTACCGAGGGCAGAGTCATACTGAACCCTCCATCCTCCCGGGATGAAGAGAAGGTCTTTATCTTGCCGTCCGCTCCCTTGACGATGACCGATGCCCCCACCAGCGGTTCGTTGGCTTCGCGGTCCATCACCGTGCCGCAGACATTGACCTGTTGTGCCATCGCACAGGTCGCAACGAACGAACAAAACATAGATATAATTAGCACGCTTTTCATAATCAGTGATAATCGACCCTTGCCATTATACATGGGTGGCATAATACTCAGGAGCCGGAGTAGCCTTAGCACATCCAGCAGAGGTTTATACTCCACTCTGATTTCAGCACGAGGCTACTTCTCTTTCCGCTGTGAATTAGCCCCAAAATCTATAAAAACAGGTTTGTTGTATTGTCAATGTTTGACGGTGATGATAATCAAGGCCTTGGGATCGACTCCGGCGTATTTCACGGCATCGCGGGCATACTTCACGAAATCGGGGTGCTGCTTGTTCTTGATGACCGTTATCGAAGCAATCTTATTGCTCGACAGCCCTTTAAACTCCGAATAGGGCACCACCTTGCCGTTGATGACGTAGATGTTCTCCTCGGACTGGTCGGCCTTGGGTTTGGCTTCACCGTCGTGGATGGTCAGGGCGCTGATTTTCCCCTTAGTTACTCCGTCAAGGGCTGCCTGCGCCTCCTTCTTCATTGTCTCGGCATCGCCCCGGTAGGCGGAGGTGAAGATGATGTGGGCATTGTGCTCCCCATCCAGTCTGTAGTGAGTGATGGTCTGTCCGACGAGTTGCGAGCCATCGAACTCCTTTACCACTTTACCATTGATGATGTAATGGGTCGGTTTTACCTCCTGCGCCGAGAGGCTGGCGATGGCAAACAGCGCTGCAAGCCAGCAGATGACTGTACGTTTCATATCATAATAAATTTAATTAGTTAGTTCTGAACAAGTTGCGATATCAATTCCAGTGTTGAGTTGTCGGCACGCCGCCTGAGTGTGTAGGTAACCGATGTACCCTGGAGCGTAGAGGTACTTACCTCAATGCCGCCTGCTCTGTGAGTGGCCGTGATGGTGGCATCCTCAGGAGTGGTCTCAGCCAGGATAGTGAGAGTCTCAAGTAGTTCGCCTACGGTAATTTCCTGTGACACCGGAGCCGGATTCTCCTCCTTGGGCGATGTCCAAGGACGAAAGCCTACTGTCCAGATGACGACCGGCAGGCAGGCTGCCACAGCCATCCATCGGGCCACAAGTCGAAAGTGCCTGCGGGATCTCTTTCCGATAGGCTGCCCGGCGGCCATGGAGGCACTCTCCATGGCATCTATCTCCTCGGAAGAGAAGTCATAGGCATCCGTGCGAAAACTCCGGAACAACTCCTTGTAGAGGCTCCACTCCTCGGGGATGTGTTCTGTATGAACGAAGTAGTCCGTGAGCAGCTGCTCTTCGGCTTCGCCGGTCTCTCCTTGGAAGAACTTGTCAAGAAGTTCCGCTATGTCCACTTTTTTCTGTTTCATTCTACTGCTCCTTTCATCTGTTTTAAGAGTTCCATACGGGCCTTACAAATCATGCCCCGCACGGACGACTCGGTAGTTCCCATCAGTTTGGCAATATCGGCATACGACAAGTTCTCCACATTGCGCATCCGCATGAGAGCCCGTTGCTTGGGGCTCAGCGCCCGGATGCTGCGCCTCAGCTGCTGCCCGGTTTCACGCGCCTCCAGCTCCTCCTGCGGACTGGCTTGCAGGGAGGTAGTCTGTGCCTCATCCACAGCGCAACGGAGAGTAGCATCACGAAGCATATTGAGTGCCACGTTGCGGCAGACCACAGAGGCCATGTTCCTCATCTTGTCGGGCGTAGCTATCCGCTCCCGTGCCATCCAGAGCCGCAGAAGCGTCTCCTGCACGGCATCCTCGGCATCGTCGGCATCGGCCAAATAATGTCCGGCCTGCCCGAGCAGATTGTTCCGCAGCCTTTCGGCACCCTGTATGAACTCGTGTATCTCCATTGTTCTCGTTGCTATTTCTGCAATAATAACCCATGACGGTGCATTTCGCTACGCGGGAATGACGTTTTTATCCAACTATTTTCGATAAAATCTGAAACTACTTGATGCAAAAGTACCGAAAACAGAGTTCTCATGCAAGACAACAATAGCCAATCCTCTTAGCATCCCCTTACCATCCTCTTACCATCCCCTTACTAAGCTCGTACATTCTGCGTGCATACAGCGGTAATACCGATGCACAACCATCCTGAACGCAAGAAAATGCGAGGAATGGAAGGCTTCTCGTGCATATATTCCTCAAAAAATGTCATTATCTGAAAAATGTTTCGTACTTTTGTCCCCAAATAGAGTGAATTTTAACGATATGAACGTTTTAGAACTAAGTGAACAAGAAATCATTCGACGCAACAGTATGAATGAACTTCGCGCGATGGGCATCGAGCCTTATCCCGCAGCAGAGTATGTAACCAATGCCTTCTCTACCGATATCAAAGCAGAATTCAAGGATGATGCCGAACCGCGACAGGTATCCGTGGCCGGACGTATGATGAGCCGCCGCGTGATGGGCAAAGCCTCCTTCATCGAGCTGCAAGACTCCAAAGGTCGCATCCAGGTGTACATCACCCGTGACGAAATCTGCCCGGGAGAGAACAAGGATATGTACACCACCGTGTTCAAACGTCTGCTCGATTTGGGCGACTTCATCGGCATCGAAGGATTCGTGTTCCGCACCCAGATGGGCGAAATCAGCATCCATGCCAAGAAGCTGACCGTACTGGCCAAGAGCATCAAGCCGCTGCCCATCGTGAAATACAAGGATGGCGTGGCCTACGACTCTTTTGAAGACCCCGAACTGCGCTACCGCCAGCGCTATGTAGACCTGGTGGTGAACGACGGAGTGAAAGAGACCTTCCTGAAGCGGGCTACCGTCATCAAGACCATGCGTGCCGTGCTGGACGAGGCAGGCTACACCGAGGTGGAGACACCCATCCTGCAGAGCATCCCCGGCGGAGCCAGCGCACGCCCCTTCATCACACACCATAACTCATTAGACATCGACCTCTACCTGCGCATCGCCACCGAGCTCTACCTGAAACGGCTCATCGTGGGTGGATTCGAAGGTGTGTACGAGATTGGCAAGAACTTCCGCAACGAGGGTATGGACAAGAACCACAATCCGGAGTTCACTTGCATGGAGCTGTATGTTCAATACAAGGACTACAACTGGATGATGTCCTTCACCGAGAAGTTGCTGGAGCGTATCTGCATTGCCGTGAACGGCTGTACGGAAACGGAGATTGACGGCAAGACCATCAGCTTCAAAGCTCCCTACCGCCGCCTGCCCATCCTGGAAGCTATCAAGGAGAAGACCGGCTACGACCTGGAAGGCAAGAGCGAAGAGGAGATTCGCCAGATATGCAAGGAGTTGAAGATGGAGATAGATGACACCATGGGCAAGGGCAAGCTGATTGACGAAATCTTCGGCGAGTTCTGCGAAGGCACCTTCATACAGCCTACCTTCATCACCGACTATCCCGTAGAGATGTCGCCTCTGACCAAGATGCACCGTTCGAAGCCCGGACTGACGGAACGTTTCGAGCTGATGGTGAACGGCAAGGAGCTGGCCAACGCCTACTCGGAGCTGAACGACCCCATCGACCAGGAGGAACGCTTCAAGGAGCAGCTGCGACTGAGCGAGAAGGGCGACGACGAGGCCATGTTCATCGATCAGGACTTCCTGAAGGCACTGCAATACGGTATGCCGCCTACATCGGGCATCGGAATCGGCATCGACCGACTGACCATGCTGATGACAGGCAAGGCCTTCATACAAGAGGTACTCTTCTTCCCGCAGATGCGTCCGGAGAAGACGGCTCCGAAAGATGCAACGGCCAAATATACCGCTTTAGGCATCGCCGAAGAGTGGGTACCGGTCATCCAGAAGGCCGGCTACAACCTGGTGAGCGACATGAAAGAGGTGAACCCGCAGAAGTTGCACATGGACATCTGCGGCATCAACAAGAAATACAAATTAGGACTGACCAATCCGAGCGTCGGCGACGTGACGGAGTGGATCAACGCCATCAATCAGTGATATGAAACTACCCGGTAAGATAGCCATCATGGGCGGAGGAAGTTGGGCCACAGCCATTGCCAAAATGGTGCTGGCGCAGACGGAGAGCATCAACTGGTATATGCGGCGTGACGACCGCATTGCCGACTTCAAGCGTCTGGGCCACAACCCGGCCTATCTGACGAGCGTGAAGTTCGATATCAAACGCATCAACTTCAACTCTAACATCAACGAAGTGGTGAAGGAGTCGGACACGCTGATATTCGTCACCCCCTCACCCTATCTGAAGTCGCATCTGAAGAAGCTGAGGACACGCATCAGAGACAAGTTCATCATCACCGCCATCAAGGGCATCGTACCCGATGACAACGTCATCGTATCAGAGTATTTCACCAAAGAGTATGG
The DNA here is from genome assembly GCA_051875915.1 of Bacteroides sp. Classification (GTDB taxonomy): domain Bacteria; phylum Bacteroidota; class Bacteroidia; order Bacteroidales; family Bacteroidaceae; genus Bacteroides. The sequence continues at coordinate 47,805 of JBJEHI010000030.1, read as the reverse complement.
TGTACCGGCCGAGAACATCGCTGTGCTGGCCGGCCCCTGCCATGCCGAAGAGGTGGCACTGGAACGGCTCTCTTATCTGACCATCGCCTGTCCGGACAGGGACAAGGCCGAGGTGGTGGCCCGACGGCTGGCCAACTCGTTCATCAAGACCTCGGTGAGCAATGACGTGGCGGGCATCGAATACAGCTCGGTGCTGAAAAACGTATATGCCATTGCGGCCGGCATCTGCAGCGGACTGAAATATGGAGACAACTTTCAGGCTGTGCTGATGGCCAATGCCATACAGGAGATGAACCGATTCCTGCAGACCGTACATCCGCTGGACCGCAACGTCTATGATTCGGTCTATCTGGGCGACCTGCTGGTGACGGGCTACTCCAACTTCAGCCGCAACCGCACGTTTGGGAGCATGATTGGTAAGGGATATTCCGTGAAGAGTGCACAGATAGAGATGGAAATGATAGCGGAAGGCTACTACGGCACCAAGTGTATCAAGGAAATCAACAAGCACTATCATGTGAACATGCCCATCGTGGATGCCGTATATAATATATTGTATGAACGCATCTCACCGACCATCGAAATCAAGCTGCTGACCGACTCTTTCCGATGACGACCGGTGGCAGAAAGCAAAGAAGACTACTGATAACTCAAAAAAAACTTTTAAAAAGCATATATACTATGGTACAGTTAAACATTGAAAAGACTTTTGGATTCATCTCGAAAGAATCTGTCAACGCCTATGAAGCCGACGTCATGGCTGCACAAGAGGCATTGGAAAAGGGTACCCGTCCGGGCAACGACTTTCTGGGCTGGCTGCACTTGCCCTCCTCCATCACCAAGGAGCATCTGAATGACCTGAAAGCTACCGCACAGACATTGCGCGAGAACTGCGAAGTGGTAGTAGTAGCCGGCATCGGAGGCAGCTACCTGGGTGCCCGTGCCGTCATCGAAGCACTCTCCAACAGCTTCGCCTGGCTGCAGGAGCAGAAGGATGGTCCCGTCATCCTCTATGCCGGTCACAACATTGGCGAAGACTATCTGTACGAACTCACCCAATATCTGAAGAACAAGAAATTCGGTGTCATCAACATTTCCAAGTCTGGCACAACCACAGAGACAGCGTTGGCATTCCGCCTACTGAAGAAGCAGTGCGAGGACCAGCGCGGCAAGGAGATGGCACGCAAAGTCATCGTAGCCGTCACGGATGCCCGAAAGGGTGCCGCCCGCGTCACAGCCGACAACGAAGGCTACAAGTCCTTCATCATCCCCGACAACGTAGGAGGCCGCTTCTCCGTACTCACTCCGGTAGGCCTGCTGCCCATTGCCGTGGCCGGATATGACATCGAGAAGCTGGTAGCCGGTGCTGCCGCCATGGAGAAGTGCTGCGGAGCCGATGTTCCGTTCGCAGAAAATCCCGCTGCCATCTATGCCGCCACACGCAACGAGCTGTATCGTCAGGGAAAGAAGATTGAAATCCTGGTGAACTTCAACCCCAAACTGCACTACGTCAGCGAATGGTGGAAGCAGCTGTACGGCGAGTCGGAAGGCAAGGATAACAAGGGCATCTTCCCCGCTGCCGTCGACTTCTCTACCGACCTGCACTCCATGGGACAGTGGATTCAGGAGGGTGAACGCACCATCTATGAGACGGTTATCTCGGTAGAACATCCTAACCACCGTCTGGAAGTGCCTACGGATGCAGCAAATCTGGACGGCCTGAACTTCCTGGCCGGCAAGTATGTAGACGAGGTGAACAAGATGGCCGAACTGGGTACACAGCTGGCTCACGTAGACGGCGGAGTGCCCAACATGCGCATCGTCATCCCGACTCTGGACGAAGAAAGCATCGGAGGTCTGCTCTACTTCTTCGAAAAGGCTTGCGGCATCAGTGGTTATCTGCTGGGTGTCAACCCATTCAACCAACCGGGTGTAGAGGCATACAAGAAGAACATGTTCGCCCTGCTCAACAAGCCCGGCTACGAAGCTGAATCGAAAGCTATCCAGGCTCGCCTGTAAAGCATCGTTCCAAGGCCGGCACATATCCGGCCACTGATATTCCGAATCATGCAGAAGGACCTGAACCATCGTCGTCACAGCACATGGTAACGGTCCTTCTTCACTTCTAAAAGCCATCATTCACCCATCATGAATTTCCCAACAAACCTGAAAGCCGTACTGTTTGATATGGACGGTGTACTCTTCAACTCCATGCCCTACCACTCAGAGGCCTGGCACACAGTAATGGAACGTCACGGACTGCACCTGAGCCGCGAAGAGGCCTATCTGCACGAAGGACGCACAGGAGCCTCCACCATCAACATCGTCTATCTGCGCCAATATGGCAAAGAGGCTACGCCGGAACTGATAGAACAAATCTATGCCGAGAAGAGCGCCGAATTCAACCGGCATCCGGAAGCCGAGCCTATGCCCGGTGCCTCCGACTTACTGAAACGGGTGAAAGCCGACGGACTGATTCCGGTCTTGGTGACCGGGAGCGGACAGCGCACCTTGATTGACCGTCTGAGCCATCACTACCCGGGCATCTTCACACCGCAGCACATGGTTACTGCCTTCGATGTAAAATACGGAAAGCCCCACCCGGAGCCCTACCTGATGGGATTGGCCAAAGCCGGCGTAAAGGCCGATGAAGCCATTGTAATAGAGAATGCACCTATCGGCGTGCAGGCCGGTGTGGCCGCCGGTATCTTTACCATCGCCGTCAATACCGGACCGCTGGACGAGCAGGTGCTTCGCGAGGCCGGAGCGCATCTTGTCTTCCCCTCCATGCCAGCCTTGTATGAAGCCTGGCCTTCACTCCGAGCCTCGTCTCATACAGATTATTAAAAAAAGCGGAGAAGATGTGTGATTTGACGCACCATCCCACGACTTATAGAACAAACAAAAGAAAACTACTAATTATTCAATTATGAAACATCTTCTAATTTTTCGTAATGCGTTTGTTGCCGCACTGTTACTCTGCTGCAACATACAATGTGCATCTGCGCAAATGCAGCTGCCTCCTATCCCAACCGACCCCAACGTGCGCATCGGCAAGTTGGACAACGGTCTGACTTATTACATCCGCCACAATGCCCTGCCCGAAAAGCGGGCTGAATTCTACATCGCACAGAAGGTAGGTGCCATCCAAGAGGAACCCAACCAGCGCGGATTGGCTCACTTCCTGGAGCACATGGCCTTCAACGGCACCAAGAACTTCCCCGGCAATGAGAAGGGACTGGGCATCGTACAATGGTGCGAAAGCAAAGGCATCAAGTTCGGACGCGACCTCAATGCCTACACTTCGGTAGACGAAACGGTGTACAACATCAGCAACGCTCCCATCGAAAACGAAGCAGTGCTCGACTCCTGCCTGCTCATTCTGCACGACTGGAGCAACGCCCTGCTGCTGAGCGGTGACGAGATTGACAAGGAGCGCGGTGTCATCCACGAAGAGTGGCGCAGCCGCAACGTGGGCATCATGCGCCTCTACTCAGAATCGCTGCCCGCACTGTTCCCCGACTCCAAGTATGCCGACTGTATGCCTATCGGTACGCTGGAGGTGATTGACAACTTCCCCTACGACCGCATCCGCGACTACTATCACAAGTGGTATCGTCCCGATTTGCAGGGAATCGTCATCGTAGGCGATGTTGATGTAGACCAGATTGAGAACAAAATCAAGGCTACCTGGGCCGATGTTCCTGCACCGGTCAATCCGGCCAAACGCGAATATTATCCCATCCCCGACAACAAAGAACCGCTGGTATATATCGGCAAGGACAAGGAGATTGACGAACCTATGCTGATGCTCTTCTTCAAGCAAGACGCGACACCCGACTCCATCAAGGGAAACATGATGTATATGCTGGGCGAATATATGCTTGACATGGCCACCGATATGCTGACCGCACGTCTGGACGAACTGCGCCAGACGGCCACACCGCCCTTCATCAGTGCCAGCTGCGCTTATGGCAACTACTTCCTGGGCAAGACCAAAGAAGCACTGGCCCTGGACGCTTCCTGCAAGGCTGACGGCATCGAGACAGCTCTGCAAACTGTATTGACGGAACTGGAACGTGCCCGCCGTTTCGGCTTTACCGAATCGGAATATGGACGTGCCCGCGCCAACTATCTGCAACGCTTGGAATCGTCCTTCAACGAACGTGAAAAGAGCAAGCACAGCAGCTACGTTCGGGAATATGTCCGTCACTTCCTTGATGCCGAACCCATCCCCGGCATTGAATTTGAGTACAGCACAATGAACCAAGTGGCTCCCAATCTGCCGGTAGCCGCTATCAACCAGACGTTCCAACAGATGCTGGCCCAAGAGGAGAATGCAGCCGTATTCATAGCAGCCGTGGACGATGAGAAGGCCAGCTGCCCCACCCGGGAACGTGTGCTCGAGCTGCTGAAACAAGTACGTAGCATGGAACTGAAACCTTACGAAGACAAGGTCAGCAACGAACCGCTGATGTCAGAAGCTCCTCAGGGCGGTAGCATCGTATCTGAAAAGAGTGACGGCATCTATGGCACTACCGAACTGACCCTGTCCAACGGTGTGAAGGTGGTTCTCAAGAAGACCGACTTCAAAGCCGATGAAATCCGTATGAGTGCCTATAGTTTCGGCGGTACCTCCCTGTATGAGGACAAGGAACTGCTGAACGCTTCGTATATAACTGGAGTGACCGGCAGCGGCGGTCTGGGCAGCCACAATAAGGTGGAGTTAGACAAGTTGTTGGCTGGCAAAAAAGTATCTGTAAATACGGCTGTGGGATCTCTGAATGAGTTTGTCTCCGGTTTCAGTTCACCCAAGGACTTTGAGACACTGATGCAGCTCACCTACCTGACCTTCACGGCTCCGCACAGAGACGATGAGGCATTCGCCTCCTTCAAGAACCGCGTGAAAGCACAGCTGGAGAGTGCCAAGGCCAACCCATTGAGTTCGCTGAACGATACCGCCTCCGTCGTTCTCTTCGGCAACCATCCGCGTGCCCTCGTTGTGCAGCCGGAAATGATTGACCAACTGGACTACAACCGCATCCTGGAGATGTACCACGAACGTTTTGCCGATGCCGATGACTTCCGCTTCTTCTTTGTAGGCAATATAGATATGGAAAAGGCGAAGCCACTCATTGCACAGTACATCGGTGCACTGCCTTCACTGAAGAGCAGCGAGACTTTTGTAGACCGCAAGATGGAGATTGTGAAAGGCAACGTCAACAAGGAATATGCCAAGAAACTGCAGACACCGATGGCTACCAACCTGATGGTGTACAGCGGTGCATGTGAGTACAATCTGGCCAATTGGATTAAGCAAAGTGCCTTGACGCAGATACTGAACATCATCTATACCGAAGAGATTCGCGAGAAAGAGGGTGGTACGTACGGTGTAAGCTGCTATGCTAATCTGGAGAAAAATCCTAAGAACCAGCTTCTGCTGCAGATTGTCTACCAGACTGACCCCGCCAAGAAAGAGTATCTGAACAAACGCATCTGCGATCTGTTCGACGAACTGGCAGCTCAAGGTCCCTCCGAGGAACACCTGAAGAAGGTCAAGGAATATATGATAAAGCAGTATAACGACAATCAGAAGGAGAACAACTACTGGTTGCAGAACCTGTTGGACTACTATTTCCTGAATATCGACAAGACGGCCGGATATGTAGAAGCTGTCAATGGTCTGACGACTCAGGACATCCGTCAGTTTGCCGCCGATTTCCTGAAGCAGGGCAACAAGGCGACCATCATTCTGACAGCTGAGGAGGAGAAGTGATTCTCCCCCTCCTAACGGAAAGACGGAGGTGCCTTCAAGACACGGCCGTGTTTTGACGAACCTCCGTCTTTCAACTGATTATACATGCTATCCATCTTCTGACTCAACCCACACATTACTCATGAACCTGTTTTTAGAGCTCCGCCGCCACGGCAAACTGGCCGAAAAGCGTAACCCCATGTACGAGAAAAGCCGTTTTGCCAAGTTCTGGATATACCTGATGGTTGTCTTCTGGGCCGGCTACTTCATCTTCTTCGGCAGCGTATTCGCCTTTGCGTTCAGCGGAGGCGCGCGCGAAGCCTACCACGTACTGAACAGCGGTCTGCTGTTTGTCCTGTTCATCGACTTCGTCATCCGTCTGCCTTTTCAGAAGACGGCTACCCAGGAGATGAAGCCCTACATGCTGCTGCCCATCAAGCGGAGCCGTCTGATAGACATGCTGTTGCTCCGCTCCGGACTGGACAGCTACAACCTCTTCTGGTTCTTTTTCTTTGTTCCCTTTGCCATACTCAGCATCTCCCGCTTCTACGGAGTGACAGGGGTAGCGACCTACGCCATCGGCATCTGGCTGCTGATGCTGCTCAACAACTACTGGTTCCTGCTCTGCCGTACGCTGATGAGCGAACGCTTCTGGTGGCTGCTACTTCCCCTCTGTGTCTACGGAGTTCTGGCAGCCGTTCTACTGATACCCGACCGAAGTCCCCTGTTTGACTTTTCGCTCAACGTAGGCGAAGGCTTTATTCTGGGCGACCCCCTCACCTTCCTCGGCACCTTGGCTGCTATTGCCGTATTCTATCTGATTGACCGCCGTCTGATAAGCAGACTGGTCTATAACGAAATCAACAAGGTGGAGGACAGCACCATACAGGTAAAGAAAGTGTCCGAATACCGCTTTCTGGAACGTTATGGACAGGTAGGCGAATATATGAAGCTGGAACTGAAGCTGATGCTCCGCAACAAGATATGCAAGCGTGGCCTCTATATGGCCGGCGGAGTGGTACTGATGTTCAGCATCCTGATTGCTTTCAGCGATGTGTATCAAGGCGGCATGAAGGACTTTCTGGTGATGTACAACTTCACCCTCTTCGGCATTCTCTTCCTCAGCACCATCATGGGATACGAAGGCAACTACATTGATGGACTGATGAGTCGTAAGGAGAGCATCTACTCCCTACTCCAGGCCAAGTATGCCTTATACACACTGGGACAGCTGATTCCCCTGCTGCTGATGTCACCCGCCATGATTATGGGAAAGGTTTCTGTACTCACCTGTCTGTCATGGGTCACTTTCGTCCCCGGATTTGTGTACTTCTGCCTCTTCCAGATGGCTGTATACAACAACAAGACCATCGACCTGAACAACAAGATGACCCAACGGAATATGGGCACAGGTATGCAGAATCTACTTTCCATGGCTGCTATGGGTGTACCCTTGATTATGCTGTTCGGCCTGCAGGCACTGTTTGATGATACGGTGGTATCCTGCATCTTCATCGGCACGGGCCTCATCTTCATACTCACTTCGCGCCTCTGGCTGCGCATGGTCTACAAACGTTTCATGAAACGTCGTTACCAAAACATGGAAGGCTTCCGAGACAGCCGTCAGAAATAGACTTGGCAACCAGAAAAATGAGATTTCCCATTCATATCACTTAATTATAAGATACCCTTTGTTATGATTACTCTATCAAACCTTCAGAAAAAATTCGGCAGCAAGATAGCCGTCAACATAGATAACTATACCATCCAGTCGGGCGACATGCTCGGTCTGGTGGGCAACAACGGAGCCGGGAAAACCACCCTCTTCCGCCTGATACTCGACCTGCTCAAGGCCGACCAAGGCCACGTGAGCATTGACGGTACGGACGTATCGAAGTCCGAAGAGTGGAAGAATACAACCGGAGCCTTTATTGATGACGGTTTCCTGATAGACTACCTCACCCCCGAAGAGTATTTCTACTTCATCGGGAAGATGTACGGACTGAAGAAAGAGGAGGTAGACCTGCGGCTGAAACCCTTTGAACGCTTCATGAACGGTGAAGTACTGGGACAGAAGAAGTTCATCCGTAACTTCTCCATGGGTAACAAGCAGAAGATAGGCATCATCTCTGCCATGCTTCATCACCCCTCGCTGCTCATTCTGGACGAACCGTTCAACTTCCTCGATCCCAGTTCGCAGTCCATCATCAAGCATCTGCTGAAACGCTACAACGAAGAGCAGCAGGCCACTGTCATCATTTCCAGCCACAACTTGAACCATACGGTAGACGTCTGCTCACGCATTGCACTGCTGGAATACGGAGTGATTCTGCGCGACCTCCACAACGTAAACAATTCAGCTGAACAAGAATTAGAGGCCTACTTTAATGTCCGCGTAGAACAGGAGATTGCCGAAGAGCAATACCAGAACGATGAAGCCTCCGTCACTCCTAAACCCGAAGAAGCATGAAACGGACAGTGACATACTTCTTCCTGCTGACGGTTGGCCTGATACTCGGATTGACTTCATGCAGGACCTCGCACCCGGACGGCTACTATCGCACATTGGCTCATGCAGGCCTTCGCTTGGGCTTGGACATTGACCGCAACGACAACCACAAGCTTTTCCTGCATGCGGCAGAATGGATAGGTACCCCCTATCGCAGCGGAGGCGACAGCCGTGAGGGTATAGACTGCTCCGGGTTAACCCATCAACTCTATCGGACCGTCTACCATATACGCCTTCCACGCAACGCCTCCGCCCAGCACAACCTCTGCCCACACCTGCTTACACGCGATGAACTGCACCCGGGCGACCTGCTATTCTTCACCACCACTTCCTCCGGCCGGAAGATTGCCCATGTAGGCATCTACCTGAAGGAGTGGAAGTTCATCCACGCCAGTAGCCAGGGAGTAGTGGTCAGCAGTCTGTTGGAAGAATACTACCGGCAGCATTGGGTAGGAGGCGGACGATTCGATCCGGAATAATCACCGGCGGCCGGTCCACGTCAGATGAGCCCAGCCCCATCCCCCCAACAGAATGACGAGCAACGTCTGCACACCGTGGACAATGAGAGCGAACACGGCAGCATCCGTAGCACTGACCCCGTAAAGCATCATCATGGTGATAACGGCAAAGTGCCACGGACCGGCTCCATTGGGTGTAGGAACAATTACAGCAAAGGTACCTGCCACAAACATCACCAGACCAGCCAGCGAATCCAGCCCGGCAGTGAATGGGAAGCAGAACAGCGTGAGATAGAAGTGGTAGTAGTAGCAGGCCCATATCAGCAACGTATAGAGTACGTACAAAGACACGTGACGTACCCTGCGCAGTGAGAGGATGCCCTGCCATACGTGCAGCACCACACCACGCACCCGCTCAAAGAACGAGAGTGCCCGCAACAGATAATAAAAGAGTACCACCACCCCGATGACACAAAACAGGGACACATAAAACCAGGGCGACGTAAGCAGGTGAACCAACGAAGGAATCTTGGTACCTGTCTCTTCAAAGAAACGAAAGAATACCGGCATCTGCAACAGAAATGTAACACCGGTAATCAGCAATATACAGAGCGTATCTATAAGACGTTCCGTCACCACGGTACCAAGCGATTGTGCAAACGAGACTTGATCATGACGAGCCAACACTCCACAACGCGACACCTCCCCTACCCGGGGAAGTACCAGATTAGCGGCATAAGAGAGGAAGATGGCATCCACACAGCTGCCACGCCTGGGGGAGGCACCCAATGGCTCCAGAGTTTGTTTCCACCGCCACCCACGGAATACATGGCTCAACACCCCCGGCACAAGCGACAGCAGCATCCATCCCCAATCCGTGTCATACAACAGTACCTCGCGTACACGGGAGAAATCAAAGTCCTGATAGACCCAATAGAGTATAAAAGCACCCAGCAGGATGGGCAAAACGATTTTCAATGTCTTTTTCATTCAGTTGACGTTTTCACTCATTTTTTTCGGCATCATTCTTTTTTCTTCGGCAAAAAGAATTACCTTTGATGCGCCTTACGAAGAACGGTTCTCCTAAGGCGGAGCAAATGTAACCATTTTGTTGATACATGAGATTAGTTAAACCAAAAAAGTTTCTCGGCCAACACTTTCTGAAAGATTTGAAAGTGGCACAAGCCATAGCCGACACCGTGGATGCCTGCCCCACCCTACCCATTCTGGAAGTAGGGCCCGGTATGGGGGTACTTACCCAGTTCCTGCTGCCCAAAGCACGTGAACTAAAGGTGGTGGAGGTTGACTTTGAATCGGTAGCCTACCTGCGTGAAGCTTATCCGGTACTGGAAGAAGGAATCATAGAAGATGATTTTCTGAAGATGCACCTGGACCGTCTGTTTGGCGGACACCCTTTTGTGCTGACGGGCAACTATCCCTATAACATATCCAGCCAGATATTCTTCAAGATGCTGGACAACAAGGAACTGATACCCTGCTGCACAGGTATGATTCAGAAGGAGGTGGCCGAACGCATTGCCGCCGCTCCAGGCAGTAAGACGTACGGTATATTGAGTGTCTTGATTCAGGCATGGTACAACGTGGAGTATCTCTTTACCGTCAGTGAGCATGTATTCAATCCTCCCCCTAAGGTAAAAAGCGCAGTCATCCGTATGATGCGTAACGATACGCGCGATTTGGGCTGCAATGAACAGTTGTTCAAACAAGTAGTGAAGACCACTTTTAACCAGCGGCGCAAAACGCTGCGCAACTCCATCAAACCACTGCTCGGCAAGGAGTGTCCGCTGACGGAAGATGCGCTGTTTAACCGCCGACCGGAACAACTCTCCGTACAAGAGTTTGTAGACTTGACCAACCGTGTAGAGAAAGTACTGAACATGAAACAATAACTTGTCAGAACAGAAGATAAAGTTATGGAAATTGACGAAGAATACATAGACAAAGTCAAAGGGTACATTGAGCAGAAAGATGCCGAAAACGTAAAGGCAATGCTCACCGACCTTCATCCGGCCGACATAGCAGAACTATGTAACGACCTGGATCCGGAAGACGCACGCTTCGTCTACCGGCTGTTGGATAACGAAACTGCCGCAGACGTCTTGGTAGAGATGGATGAAGACGTACGTAAGGAATTCCTTGAGATACTGCCGTCAGAAACCATCGCCAAACGGTTCGTTGACTATATGGACACGGACGATGCCGTAGACTTGATGCGAGAACTGGACGAAGACAAACAGGAAGAGGTACTGTCGCACATCGAGGATATCGAACAGGCCGGCGACATCGTCGACTTGCTGAAATACGACGAAGACACAGCCGGCGGTTTGATGGGTACAGAAATGGTAACCGTCAACGAGAACTGGAGTATGCCAGAATGTCTGAAAGAGATGCGCCAGCAGGCTGAACAGTTGGATGAAATCTATTATGTCTATGTCATCGATGACGACGACCGCCTGCAGGGTGTCTTCCCGCTGAAGAAGATGATTACATCACCCTCCGTTTCAAAGGTGAAGCATGTCATGAAGAAAGATCCGCTCTCCGTTCACGTAGATACACCCATTGACGAAGTGGTACAAATGATTGAGAAGTATGACTTGGTGGCCGTTCCGGTAGTTGACAGCATCGGTCGACTGGTGGGCCAGATTACCGTAGACGATGTCATGGACGAGGTTCGCGAACAATCCGAACGCGACTACCAGTTGGCATCCGGTCTCTCACAAGACGTAGAGACAGACGACAACGTGGTACGCCAGACTACGGCACGCCTGCCTTGGCTGCTGATAGGTATGCTGGGCGGTATCGGCAACTCCATGATATTGGGAAACTTTGACAGCACCTTTGCCGCCCATCCCGAGATGGCACTCTATATCCCCCTGATTGGCGGCACCGGTGGAAATGTGGGTACACAGTCGTCGGCTATCGTGGTGCAAGGTCTGGCCAACAGTTCGCTTGATGCCAAAGACACCTTCCGGCAGATTGTCAAGGAGTCTGTAGTAGCCCTCATCAATGCCACCATCATCTCCTTGCTGGTATACATCTACAATTTCATACGGTTTGGAGCTACAGCTACCGTAACCTATTCCGTATCCATCAGCCTCTTTGCCGTTGTTATGTTCGCCTCCATCTTCGGCACGCTGGTACCCATGACGCTGGAGAAGTTAAAGGTTGATCCGGCCATTGCCACCGGCCCCTTTATTTCCATCACCAACGACATTATCGGCATGATGCTCTATATGGGAATTACCGTACTTTTATCTTGATATACGGCACAACAGTTTACTTTTTCAAATAAAAACAGGCTGACAACAAGAAAAAAACCGGAAAAAAGTATGAAGTAACCAATTTATTTTGTTAATTTGTGGCTTATAATCCTACGGGGTACGCCCCGTTCCTAAAAGAATAAATACAATGACGGACACTCATGACACTAATCTCCCCGAAAAAACGGTGGAATTAGAAGAAGAAAAAAAGACAGCGGAGAGCCTTGAGCCGACAGAGCCCGAAGCTCCAGCAGAAAACGAGACCACAGAGAAACCTGCCGTAACCACCCAAAGACTGACCAAGGAGGAAATCCTGACCCGTCTGAAAGCGATTACAGAAGATGTGGAAAACAGCGCAAAAAGCGAAATAGACAGTTTGAAGCAACTGTTCTATAAGCTGCACAACGCAGAGTTGGAAACAGCACGCAAGGCATTCATTGATCAAGGTGGTGAAGCCGACGCATTCACTCCCCAACCCGATTCACGGGAGGAGGAGTTCAAGAGTCTGATGTCCGTCATTAAAGAAAAGAGAGGCCAGTTGACCGCCGAACAAGAGAAACAGAAAGAACTGAATCTGCAGATAAAGCTCTCCATCATCGAAGAGCTGAAAGAGTTGATAGAATCACCCGACGATGCCAACAAGAATTACAATGAGTTCAAGAAACTGCAGCAACAATGGAACGAGGTAACACTCATTCCGCAAGGGAAAGCCAATGAACTTTGGAAGAGTTACCAGCTCTACGTCGAGAAGTTCTATGACTTGCTGAAACTGAACAACGAGTTCCGCGAATACGACTTCAAGAAGAATCTGGAAATCAAGACACGGCTCTGTGAGGCTGCTGAAAAATTAGCCAGTGAGCCGGATGTCGTTTCCGCCTTCCACCAACTGCAAAAACTGCATCAGGAATTCCGTGACACGGGTCCTGTTGCCAAGGAGTTGCGCGAGAGTTTGTGGGCACGCTTTAAAGAGGCTTCTACCACTGTCAACCGTCGTCATCAGCAACATTTTGAGGCGTTGAAAGAGACCGAGCAACACAATCTGGACCAGAAGACCGTCATCTGCGAGATTATTGAATCCATCGAATATGGCGAACTGACCAGTTTCGCATCATGGGAGAACAAGACACAGGAAATCATTGCCCTACAAGCCAAATGGAAGACTATAGGCTTTGCGCCACAAAAGATGAACGTCAAGATTTTCGAGCGTTTCCGTTCGGCGTGCGACGACTTCTTCCGCCGCAAAGGTGAATTCTTCAAAGCACTGAAGGAGGGGATGAACGAGAATCTGGAGAAGAAACGTGCCCTCTGTGAACGTGCCGAAGCGCTGAAAGAGAGCACCGACTGGAAAGCGACAGCCGATGAACTGACCCGTCTGCAGAAAGAGTGGAAGACAATAGGTCCAGTGGCCAAAAAACATTCGGATGCCGTATGGAAACGCTTCATCTCGGCGTGCGACTATTTCTTTGAGCAGAAGTCCAAAGCTACCTCCAGCCAGCGAAGCATCGAACAGGAAAATTTGGAAAAGAAACGTTCCATCATAGCTCGCCTACAGGAAATTGATGAAGAAACCGCCATAGACGAAGCCACCCGTCTGGTGCGCGAACTGACGAAGGAGTGGAACAGTGTTGGTCATGTACCCTTTAAAGAGAAGGACAAGCTCTACAAACAGTACCGCACGCTGGTTGACGGACTATTCGACCGCTTCAACTTATCGGCTTCAACCAAGAAGTTGGATAATTTCAAGACCTCCATCAATTCCATACAAGAGGGAGGCTCACAGGCCCTTTATCGTGAACGTGAGAAATTGGCACGCGCCTACGAAGCCATGAAGAGTGAGTTGCAGACTTACGAGAACAACCTCGGTTTTCTGACGGCCTCATCGAAGAAAGGCAACAGCCTGTTGAATGAAATCAACCGAAAGGTAGACAAGCTGAAAGGCGACATCAAACTGATAGAAGAAAAAATCAAGGTAATAGACACCAACCTACAATGAAAACTCTTTCATGAAGAGATTTGATGAGAGACACGATATCGCGCTGCTGACAAGGATGAATCTCCTTTACGACCGTAATATCGTGCCTCTCTTTATTTATGCTCCACACATCCCCCACTTTCCCAAATACATCTGATATGAACAGACTCTTTGCATTCCTCATCATCTGCTGGTTAAGTATCAGCAGCTATGCATCCGAACTGGTTTATCACATTTCTTTTGCTCCCGAGAGTCATTACATCCATGTCAACCTGACCCTCAACGACCTGAAATGCGAGCAAACGCTACTGAAAATGCCCGTATGGGCACCCGGCTATTACCAAATAAAGGATTATCCAAGGAATCTGGCCGACTTTGCCGTCACAGATACTGATGGTCAGCCGATACAATGGGAAAAACAAGGCAAATCCGGATGGTTGGTTCGAAATGGGAAACAACGGGAAGTCATTGTAACCTATCGGATTTATGCTCATAAGCAGGATGTATGCGAAGCCAAGGTTGACCCAGAGCGAGCCTTCATGCCCGGCAATGGGGTATTCATGTATATAGATGGGGAAAAAGAGAACCCCATCACCGTCCACATACAGCCAGCAGAAGGATGGGAGCACATATCCACAGGCATGGAAGCAGTTGCAGGAAGCCCGTTCACCTATCGGGCGAAGGATGCGGACGAACTATACGATTGTCCTTTCCTCATCGGCAACCATCTGGTAGTGAAGAAGCTATGGGAAGGGCATGAATATGAGTTTGCCATCGAGACGCCAGACGGAATCGAAGAGACTACCTTCTTTGACGATATCCGGAAGATTGTTGCCGAAGCCACCAAACTGATGGGCGAGGTTCCCTACTCACGCTACTGCTTCCTGCTGTTAGGGAAAGGACAAGGTGGACTGGAACACGCCAACTCACAGGCCAGTTTCACCGATGGTTCCTTTCGGTTCCAGTCGAAGAGTCATTACCTGCGCTTCCTCTACTTCATTGCCCACGAGTACTTCCACCTGTATAATGTAAAGCGTATCCGCCCTATCGAACTGGGTCCATTCGACTACGATCGCGAGGTATTCACACCCATGTTATGGGTATCCGAAGGCATCAACATGCATTTCGAGACGGAATTAGTCCGACGGGCAGGATTGGCTTCCGATGAGGAGGTATTAGACAAAATGAGCGGATTCATCCGACGAGTGGAGACCAAAGAGGGTCATAAGCACATGAGCCTTCGCCAAAGCAGCTACGATATCTGGCTCAACTTCCTCACCGACAACGAGAATGAAGACGATGTTTGCATCAACTATTACTTCAAAGGCCCCATCGTGGCCCTGCTAACGGACATCGAAATACGTCGGCTGACTGATAACCGGAAGAGTCTGGATGATGTCATGCGCCTGCTATACTACGGCTACTATAAGGAGAAAGGCCGTGGCTTTACAGAAGAAGAGTTCTGGAAGGTATGCCGTGAGGTAGCTGGAAGTGAACTGACCGAAATGCGCCGCTACGTTGACACTACAACCGA
Source organism: Bacteroides sp. (assembly GCA_051875915.1). GTDB lineage: Bacteria > Bacteroidota > Bacteroidia > Bacteroidales > Bacteroidaceae > Bacteroides. Next base: position 32,296 of record JBJEHI010000030.1, on the reverse strand, counting down.
GATAGACTATCCTCGCCACTTGGCACCTGCAGGCATCTGTATTGACGAGGAGTACCGTCTCTCCACCCAAAAGCAATAAGAAGATCAGCAAGCATAGTATTGCAGCATAATACGGTGATATCATGCCATGATATGGTCGTTTCAAGCCATGAAACGATCATTTTAGGCTGCAATGCGCTTGACGAACGTATGTGTTTAGATTAGAAAACTAAGCTCTAAGGGCTGGGAACATGCGTAAGCATAACTGATAACCATCCTTCTTCCATCCGATTAAAGAGCACTTTATATTACGCAGAAACGCCGTCCATCGGGGATGAACGGCGTTTTTACATATCTGATAAAGAATTTATGCAGCCTTTGCCTTTGCAACAATAGCCTTGAATGCTTCGGGATGATTCATCGCTAAGTCGGCCAACACCTTACGGTTGATCTCAATGCCGGCTTTGTGCAAAGCACCCATCAGCTTTGAGTAAGAGAGACCCTCAAGACGAGCGGCAGCATTGATACGCTGAATCCACAATGCACGGAAGTTTCTCTTCTTGTTCTTACGGTCGCGGAAAGCATAGGTCAGACCCTTCTCCCAAGTATTCTTGGCTACGGTCCAAACATTCTTTCTTGCACCAAAGTAACCTCTGGTTAATTTCAAAATTTTCTTTCTTCTTGCTCTTGAAGCAACATGATTTACTGATCTTGGCATAGTTTTACTTGTTTTTGAATGTTAGCGCCGGTGCTTCCCGCAACGGACTTACAGCTAATGCATTCGGTTAATAACTTAAATTCGTACGCTTCTATTTTTTATTTCATGGCGAGAAGTTCTTTCACCTGACTTACGTTGGTTCTATCCACAATGGTAGAATAACACAAGTTTCTCTTCTGCTTCTTCGTCTTCTTAGTCAGAATGTGACTATGAAAAGCGTGCTTTCTTTTGATTTTACCCGTTCCGGTAAGAGTGAATCTTTTTTTAGAACCGGAGTTAGTCTTGATCTTTGGCATCTTATTAATTAATTTTTAATTATTATTATATGGCAACGCACTATACCTTGGCGTTACTCATTCGTTTTCTGACAAATCACCGGCAGCATCTTCTGCTTTTGCCTCTACCACCTTGGGAGCTGCTGTTTTCTTGGCAGCTACCCCTTTCTTCGGAGAGAGTTGGATGGTCATTCTCTTACCCTCCAATATCGGCATCTGATCTACCTTGGCATAATCTTCCAAATCATTGGCAAAACGGAGCAACAGAACTTCGCCCTGTTCCTTGAATAAAATGGAGCGCCCCTTAAAAAAGACGTAGGCCTTTACCTTGTCACCATCTTCCAAAAAGCCTTTGGCATGTTTCAACTTGAAGTTGTAGTCGTGGTCGTCTGTCTGAGGGCCGAAACGGATTTCCTTGACATTGACCTTTACTTGCTTGGCCTTTTGTTCCTTTTGACGTTTTTTTAATTGATACAGGAACTTAGAATACTCAATAATACGACAAACAGGAGGTTGTGCATTTGGAGAAATTTCCACGAGATCGGCCTCATGCTCCTCAGCCAGTCTTAAAGCCTGCGCTATCGGATACACTTTGGATTCTACATCATCGCCCACAATGCGGACTTCTTTGGCACGGATTTGTCCATTAATCCGATGTTGCCCTTTTAAGCTGTCATTCTTCATTAAATAACTTTACTTCCGGTTTGTTTCTTACTTTATAACTAAATTGTTTTATCAACTAAACTGACGTTGCAAAAGCCGCTACGTTTTTAATTGGGCGCAAAGTTACCATTTATTTATCATATTTTGAACTTCTTCGCTCATTTTTTTAGCGAATTCTTCAAATTTCATGGTTCCCATATCGCCTTCACCTTGCTTACGGACAGCAACTTCCTTGTTTTCGGCCTCTTTCTCACCGACTACAAGCATATAGGGAATACGCTTCATTTCGTTATCACGAATCTTACGTCCGATTTTCTCGTTGCGTTCGTCAATGACAGCACGGAGGTCGAAACGCTTCAGATATTGCTGCACCTCGCGGGCATAGTCATTGAACTTCTCGCTGATAGGCAGGATGGCGATTTGGTCGGGAGCCAACCACAAGGGGAACTTGCCGGCTGTATGCTCAATCAGAACTGCCACGAAGCGTTCCATTGATCCGAAAGGAGCACGATGAATCATGACCGGACGATGCTTTTGATTGTCCGCACCGGTATATTCCAACTGGAAACGTTCGGGCAGATTATAGTCTACCTGAATGGTACCCAACTGCCAACGGCGACCGATGGCATCCTTCACCATGAAGTCCAGCTTAGGACCGTAGAAAGCTGCTTCGCCATATTCCACTTTGGCTTTCAAGCCTTTCTCCTCACAAGCCTCAATAATGGCCTGCTCGGCACGCTCCCAATTTTCGTCACTTCCGATATATTTCTCACGATTTACCTTGTCACGCAAAGAAATCTGTGCCTCAAAGTTCGTGAAGTTCATCGACTGGAACACAATGGAGATGATATCCATTACGCGAAGGAACTCGTCTTTCACCTGGTCAGGGCGACAATAGATGTGGGCATCGTCTTGTGTAAAGCTACGTACACGAGTCAGTCCGTGCAATTCACCACTCTGTTCGTAACGACATACCGTACCGAATTCGGCCAGACGCAAAGGAAGATCCTTGTAGGAGCGAGGCGAGTTCTTGTATATCATACAGTGGTGCGGACAGTTCATAGGTTTCAGGAAGTACTCCTCACCTTCCTCTGGAGTATGTATTGGTTGGAAAGAATCCTTTCCATATTTGGCATAGTGACCAGAGGTGATATAAAGAAGTTTATTGCCAATGGGGGGAGTGATGACCTCCTGATAATCGTAACGGGCCTGGATGCGACGGAGGAACTCCTGCAGGCGCAGACGTAAGGCCGCTCCCTTTGGCAACCACATAGGCAAACCCTTACCTACGGTATCAGAGAACATAAAAAGATCCATCTCCTTACCAATCTTGCGGTGATCGCGTTTCTTGGCCTCTTCCAACAACACGAGATATTCGTCAAGCATCTTCTTCTTCGGGAAGGTAATACCATAGATGCGGGTCATCATCTTACGGTCTTCGCGTCCACGCCAATAAGCGCCGGCCACAGATGTCAGTTTGATAGCCTTGATAGGAGCTGTCGTCATCAAGTGCGGGCCGCGACAAAGATCGGTAAAAGCACCTTGCGTATAGGTTGTGATATGCCCGTCTTCCAGTTCCGAAATCAATTCACATTTATAGGTTTCACCGCGATTGCCGAACATCGTCAACGCATCAGCTTTGGCAATATCAGCCCGAACCACAGCTTCCTTCTTGGCCACCAGTTCGGCCATTTTCTTCTCAATAGCAGGCAAATCGGATTCCTTGATAGGAGTTTCACCCGGATCTACGTCATAATAGAAACCGTTTTCAATCGCAGGACCGATACCAAATTGGATACCGGGATAGAGTTCTTGCAAGGCTTCGGCCAGCAAGTGGGCACTGGTGTGCCAGAAGGCGTGTTTGCCTTGTTCGTCTTCCCACTTATAGAGCACAAAGTCGGAATCCTGCATAATAGGACGTCCCAACTCTACCGTCTCTCCGTTTACACCACATGCCAGCACCTCCTGTGCCAGACGTGAACTGATGCTTTCTGCAATCTGCAGACCTGTCACTCCTTCGTTGTACTCACGAACGGAGCCATCTGGAAATGTTATTTTAATCATAATGCTATGTATATTATTTCTATTCAACACCCAAAAAGATGGAGATACAACTCCATCTTCCTATTTTCAAATTGCAAAATTAGCTATTTCTTTTTGATTATTACTCTCCTACAGCCGTAAATCTTTTAATGACATTATAGGCCGAAACAATACCCAGTTCACCGGCCTTACTCAAATCGGAGATTCCCTGTCTGTTGTTTCCTAAGAAGATATGGGTCAATCCACGATTGTAGTACGCTTCTGCCAAATCAGGATTCAGCGAGAGGGCCTTATCGTAATCGGCCAAAGCGGCCCGATAGTCCTTCAGCATGGAAAGCAAGTTGGCTCGGTTGTAATACCCATACACGAAGTCAGGTGCCAAGCGCACGACCTGATCGAGATCTGCTCGCACAACCTCATAGTCTATGGCTTTCACATCGACAGTCTGTCGCCCGTCAGCACGTGACGAGGCTACCTCTCCATCCAGTCCAGCCTCCGCCTTCTTATATTCCAACTGTTTGTAGCGTATCAACGCACGCATGAAGTAGGCCGGGAAGAAAGTATCATCCAAAAGTATGGATTGGGTCAAGTCGTCAACAGCACTGTCAAAGTCTTGCACCAAATAAAAATCCAGCGCACGCAGGAAACGTTTCTTCCCATCGTGAGCATCCGAAACGATATCGGATGTATGTGTGTCAATCAATGCAAAATGGAACCGGACCTGTTCTTCGGTTAGAGGAGCCTCCATATTAGTAATTTTCAGCAGTTTAGGAAACAGCTTGATCTGATTCAGTTCATCAATATACTTATGATAATGAACAATTCTCTTCACGTCGCTCATCTTTTCATAATAGGTCAATGCAAACATTGGCTCTAACTTGACAGAGACATTGCGATCCTGTACACGTCCGCGATAATCGCTGGTGTAACGTTTATCAGCATCCGAATCATCGGCTATCACAATCTTCCGATAATTCTCCATATTTTTATCCGATTTCTTGCGCGTCTTGCCACCGGCATCGGCTGTATCCGATTGCGACTCATCGTCTTTATTTTTGTCAGCATTAGCACCAAACAGTCCGTTCTGTTTGTCCAACTGCATCTTCAGGATTTTAATCTCATCTTGTTCAGCTCCCTTACGGTCGCCAATCTTCTTACGAGCCTCTGCCCGATAATGATATCCCGCAAGAAAGTTCGGGTACTCCTCAATGACACGGGAATAATCATTGATGGCCCCCCGATAGTCTCCTGTCTGAGCCCTTAACAAGCCACGATTGAAAGTAGCCATCATGTTATCCGGTTCCATGGACAACACAAAATCAAAATCTTCGATGGCCCTGTTGTCATCGCCGACTTGTGCGCGTAGCAATCCACGGTTGTAGTGACCGAGGAAATTATGCGGGTCAATGCTCAATGCCAGATCATAATCACTCATCGCTCCCCTCAGATTGTTCTGGTGGAAACGAGCCAATGCGCGATTGATGTAATTACCGGCATTGCGAGCACTCAAATGAATGGCTTGGTCGAGATCGGCCTCTGCCTCCTTGTATTTACCCTGCTGAATCCTTACGATAGAACGGGCTGCCCAACCATCAGGCTCGTATCGGTCCATCTGGATAGCCTTGTCAAAGTCTGTCATAGCCTGCAAGGTATCCTTCTGCTTCAACGACACCTCACCACGCATCAAATAGGCACGAGTATAACGAGGAGCGATATTCAGCAACTTGCCTAAATCGTCCTTGGCTGCTGCATAGTCTTCTTTCTGGATGTGGCACAACGAAAGATTATGCCACAAAACCACATTTTCAGGATCGTACTTCAATGCCGTACGATAATCGGAAATGGCATCATCAAACTTATTCTGCCTGATACGAGCCAACCCTCTTATCTGATATGCACCCACTACGAACGGATTGCGCTGAATAGCCTCATCACAATCTGCCTCAGCTCCCTGAAAGTCATCCAGATTGATTTTTGCCAATCCACGATAAAAATAAGGTTCAAACAAGTAGGGCTTAGCACTGATTACCTGATTGAAATACTGAATGGACAACACGTAATCTTCAAAATACAAAGCATTTCGGGCAATGGTCATCACCCGTTCCGTATTGATCTGTGCATGCAAGCATGTCGGCAATAGCAAGAGCGTTATCCACAAAAACTTACGCATCCGTCCTTTATGTTATCTGATTAGAAACTACTTCCTTACGGTTTTCACCTTATAATTGCAATGAGCTTTCCCCTTAAGCATCGCATTCAGCTTGCCCTTGATCATCTGCTTACGCAACGCAGAAAGATGGTCGATAAACATCTTACCTTCCAGATGGTCGAACTCGTGCTGCATCACACGTGCCAAATAACCTTCAACCACCTCCTCGTGTTCAACCAGTTCCTCGTCCCAATACTTCACTCGTATCTTATTTCCTCTCTTCACAGACTCATGAATGCCTGGCAGACTTAAGCAGCCCTCTTCCATAGAGACTTCCTCACCGGTCACCTCCAGAATGTGGGCATTGATATATGTTTTGCGAAAACCTTTATACTCAGGCATGTCTTCGGACAGCACGTCCAAGTCAATTACAACGACACGGATAGACAGACCTATCTGCGGAGCTGCCAGCCCCACACCTTCAGCACGGTCCATGGTCTCAAACATATCTTGAATCAGTTCTTTCAGGTTGGGATAATCTGGAGTGATATCCTCTGCCACTTGTCTCAGTACGGGTTGTCCGTACACGTAAATCGGTAAAATCATCTTCAAATTCTGTATTAATACTATAAACGATTGCTTTCCAAATAGGTTTGTAGAATAATAGTGGCACTGATTTCATCCACCAGTTCCTTGTTTTGGCGAGTTTTCTTTTTCAAACCTGCCTCTAACATGGTGCGATGAGCCAAGACTGAGGTAAAGCGTTCATCCACATACTCTACTGCAATATGAGGCAACTTTTTCTTCAACGAACGGACAAAGGGTTCGATATACTTCATGCTTTCTGAAGCCTCATTGTTCATCTGTTTGGGAAGGCCTACCAGAATACGCTCTACCGGTTCACGTTCCACGTAACCCAGTAGGAAATCGAGCAGCGTGTGGGTAGGCACTGTGGTCAGTCCATTGGCAATCATCTGCAAAGTATCGCTTACCGCAATTCCCGTACGCTTTCTTCCGTAATCTATGGCTATTATTCTACTCATAACAAGTCACAAAGTTACGATTTATTTGAATTGCAGCGGCATGAATAAACATATAATAACGAAAATCACATCTTTTGATGAGATATTCAGCTTATCTAAGATGGATTTTAAAGGCGATGCCACCCGAAAAATAACGCATCCGCTGCATCTCGACTTGGCATTGCAAATGGTTGAACAGCAGATAAGCGGCTCCGAGCGAGACATCTTTGGAATCATATTCAGCAATCAGACGCAATGAGGGATGGAAAGAGGGATGATAGGTAATACCCGCCGCAAAACCATTCAGTTTATATTCTGTCCTGTTATTATATAGATATGAGAGATGAACGCCAACCTCTTCTGAGCCCAAAGAGATATGTTTGGTTGCTGCCAGAAAGAAACGGCAGAAATAGCCGTTACCCTCAGTAGGAGCCACTTGCGTATTGCTGGATGTAAAAGGATCTGACGTTCCAACCACCACTGCAGGCATATACCTCCAGAACTGGCCTTCCTTTAAAAGACGAAGACGAAGCGAGAAGTATCGGTCCTGATTGGTAAAACCGGAATAGCCGTAGGGGCCTAAACCCAGAGCTTCCGCCTTGAATAGCGTACAAGTATATGCGACTTCCATCCACGGAAGGATGGTAACATTGAGGTAATAGTTATAAGTGTTATAATACCATGTAGGGGGAGTCAGTTCTTTATGCAGGAAATTGCCACCTATCAGCACTGTCTTGTCACGCTGCATCTCAGCAGAAGGTGCATGAAGCAGACCGGTCGTGCCATAAGTCAGTTGTGCATACCCTGCATACGACGAGACCAGACAAAAGAGGGCTATCAGAAGTCGCTTATTTCGCATAAAGATTCATCGGAAAAAAGAAGAGGGTGTTATGATGCACCCTCTTCCCAATCAAACTATTTCAAATAGTCTCTATTATTCTACGATAACCACGCGGTTCAGGAAGTTCTTGCCGAACATGTTCTCTGTACCGCCGAAGCCTACGCATTCAAGTTGGCTCTTGTCAACGCCTTCAGCAATCAAAGCATCGTAAACCACCTGAGCACGTTTTTCAGAAAGTTTCTGGTTGAATGAAGCGCTACCAGTAGCCTTATCGCAATAACCGGCCACTTTATACTTCTTGTCAGAGTTCGCCTTCATCTTCTTGGCAATCAACTGGATGTTAACCTTGCCATAGTCGTCCAAACGGGCACTACCGATGCGGAAGAATACAGCCAGCGGGCCTGCACTTTCAATCTCCTTCGTTACTTCCTTCACTTCCGGCTTTCTGTTAGCCAATGAGTTGCGGCAATCTGCCAAATCAGCCTGTGCCTTGGCCAGCTCGCTTCTGTAACGGTTGATTTCAGCATTGATAGCATCTTCGTCGATGTTGGAAGCACGAACGAACTTCTTGCCACCGAATGTATAAGCCAGACCTACGTTTACACGAGCTGTAGCCTCAGCTTTGCGGCAATCGCTGACATCACCAAAAATAGAAGGAGTCACTCCCAAACGGCCTTCTACGTTCAAAGCAAGACGCTTGTTCAGATTGAAGCCCAAGCCCAGACCTACAGTGGCACCGAAACGAGCCTTCAAATCATCGTTTTCCTCTACTACATAAGAATTGGCAGTAGACTCACCCGTAAACTGAGTTCCCACAGAGGAAAGATTCATTGTAGGACCTCCAAACAGATAGAAGTCTACTACACGATCAGGATTATATCCACCGAACAAAGTTGTCAGATTCAGCATTGCATCCAAGTTGATTTCACCGAACTGCTTGCAATACTTATGATATTCAGACTGACCTTCAACAAAATAGCCATTATCCTGATCATCCAGGCTCTGCCACAGACCACTGATGACACCGCGAACGCCCCAAGTAGGAGTAATCAACTTACCAATCTGCAGATTGACGTTCATTGTCGGTGTATTCATGCCACCGTTCAATACAGACATACCACCTACACCCACACCGATGAAGATGTTGTCAGAAGCCTTCTCCGTATAATATTTGTTCTTTGCCTCCTGTGCGTTTACAGCTACAGAAGCACCAGCCAACAAAGCGGCAGCGAACAATAATTTTGCTTTCATCTTTATACTAAGTTTTAAGTTATCAAATCAATCAGTTTACACACACATTATGCAGGATCTACAATACCACCACCTGCATTTGCGTCATAACCATGTTCACCATGACCGTGACCAGGAACGTACTCATGAGAATGGCCCGGGAGAGCTGTTTCCTCAGAATAAGCACCAGAACCATATACAGTTTCTATAGTTACCTTACCCAAATCTTCACCCGTTTCCTTATAAGAGAAACTCATAATTTCATCAGTAGATGTCTCAAAGTAATAAACACGATAGAGACTCCAAGCCGAGAATTTGAATTCTACAGTGACATCCTTTGATTTTTCGTAAGTATATGCTGCAGCGTCGAAATCCACTCTGCTATCCAATTCAGTCTTGATAACCTTAGAATAGTCACGCTTTGTATAAGTGAACGCACGTCTCAGTATATAGTCGTTAGCGTTTTCCATCCACATAGCATCAGCATGGCTGTGAGAGGGATCACCCAAATCGTAAGTCGTGATTACGGGCTCGCCAAGTTCCGTCGCAATTACCAACGTCTTGTCTTCCGAAGGTTCTTGGTAAGCAACAGTAATTGTCACCTTAAATTCAGCTACCGTACCGGCCTTCAGTGCAGGAATGGTAACACTGGTTGTACCGGAATTGCCCTTATAGGTAGCAGTAAAGTTGACAGTTTGAGCAGCCAGGTCTTTGTTACCTGTCAAAGTCAGCTTGCCGTTTTCAACCGCACCTTTGTCTGAAGTAATAGTAGCCTCATTGGTTACCACGCTCTGAGTAAAGAACTCACGCACTTCCACATTGATAACAGCCTCAGCGGGTTTTGACTGGAATGTCGCATTCACATCTTCTTTCTCGCAAGAGGTGAAGAGAGATCCTGTCAATGCAACTACGGCAAAAGCGAACATTGCTTTCAAACCGTTCAAGAATTTAATCTTTTTCATCTCAATAATAATTTAAAAATTTAACAATTCTGACTTAATAAAATATGGATTAAAACTATTCTCCTTGATTATATTATCGCAGGCCTCCGCTTTATATTCCTTATAATAGTAACGTTCATTTCCCGCGTTATATATAATACCCATCGAAGGAGCCGTATCAATCCGTGGCCAACGATTCTTATATCGTTTGTATCGATAAGGCGGCAGAGCCACCTGAAAACGAAACCCTCCGTTTGCCTTTGCCTCCTTAGCCTTCATCGCATAAAATCCGATAGAACAATAGCGAAAGTGGCGCATCATTTCAAATTTCACCCCCCTATCCTCTTTGAGGTATTGTTCGGCTTTCAATATGAACTGAGTGTTATACTGAGGCCAATAGAAGCCTGCACCCAACGTCCATGTCAGCGTCATATCCGTATCATAATGATATCGGAATCCATCCCAAAAGCCGACACCCGTATACCCCACACGTACCATAGCAGAGAGGCGTTCATCTTTAAAAGGATGCCTGAGCGCAACGTCTACACCGAAACGGTCTGCACTAAAACAGCCTACTGTCACCTTTCCGAACAGCTGATAAGGCAAACGGAAACTCTGCGACAACGTCAGATGACCTGGATGAATTTTTCCCTCGTAGTCCCCATAGCCGTCATTATACACCGGCACTTTCAACTGTGCCGTCAGACGCATGCCACGCCAAAAAGAGACCTCAACAGCCGGGCTCAAGTCAAACAGCACTTGGTAGATTTGCGTCAATATCAAGTTTCTGAATGACAACTGAGGATAGACCAGCACATCAACCTTAAACAAAGAGCTATTTTTCGTCTTCGCTCGTTTCACCTTCTTCCAAGCATCTCCCAGTTCATAACTGGCATCCCATGCCTGACGTCGGATGACTGACAGCGTATCGACCTCCGCTGTGCGCCGATAGCAAAGCGAAATCTGCGGAACTCCGTTGTCAAGCACAATCACCCGACAGGATTTATCAGCAGGCATACCCCAACGTTGGATTACATCCACTGCTTTCCCGATTCCCACGCCTTGCAAACGATAAGCTGAATTCTGCAAGACATAGACCCGTTCGGTTTCATCTTCCGTCCACTGTACATTTTCAAATCCCATTTCCACCAGCACGTCCGTCACCAGTTCTCCCGTCTGACAAAATCCCCCTACGGGAGACAGACAGTAAAGTAAGAACGCCACATAACGTGCTATTGTTTTAGTAGTTAGGGACTTTCCCATGTTAAAGCTTCTAAACCTCCTTTTTTCCACAGTTCTCGCGTGCCTATACGACACAAAACTTGCTGCAAAAATAGACACTTTTTTAATAACTCCAAAGATTTTATATAAAAAAATGCCTTGATAATAGCGGAGACATCAATAAATCAGATTCACATTATCCACCCACAGCGAATTTCCAGGCGAGCCGACATAGGCTCCTCCATGGCTCGAAGTGAACTGTAAGATGAGGTGGGTCGGTTCATCATCGACCGATCCCCAAGCCACTTCGCGAATAGGCACACTATTGCCTTTGCTGTTCACGGCATAGCGTTCCTCCACCTGCAAACGCATCATGTGCGCCTTGTAAGCCGGATCTCCCGTGATGTCTCCATACAAGATGGGATAGGTCACTTTGTTCCGCCAATCTGTCGTTGAAGCATAATAGCGCACTACCATGGTACCCACCCGCTTGGCATAGATATTTCCTTTGCTATCTTCCCACCGTTTTTGCAGTAGCAGAATCACAGCAGGGAAGTCCTTCCCTTCCACATCGGTAATCTTACCAAATCCGGTAGCACGGATTCTCTTCTCCCGATCGGACATCTTTACCTTATAGTCAAATTGTACAGCTATCGGCCTCTTCGTAAAGGAAACGCCCGAATTAATCATCTTTTGCGGATTCTTTGTTCCCTTGATAGGCTCGTGTGTCTCCCCCAAAAAGATGGAACCGGCTGCCAGCACTGTGATGTCCAACAGCCCGGCCACCTTGACACTCTCCATTCGCGTATCCAAGCGGGCACAGAAACCACTGTCTCTTTCCTCTGGGAAGACGGAGGTGTTCGTCTTGGTAACTCCCATCACACGCGCCATTACGTTGGACGAGGCCCAGGGCGACCCACCCCTGTTTCGGTAAGCACTGTTGTCTGTCAAGGTAGCAGTAGGAGCAATGGCGTACACATGCTTGGTTGCCCCACCTATAATACCAGATTCCTTAATCTGTCGGTCTACCCACTGGTTCATGTCACCAAAAGGAATTGGCTCCACTGTATGATGCTGAGCCCATAGGGGCAGACAAAGGCTCAAACTGCCCCAAACAATTGCAGTCAACATCCATATACGTTTCATCTCCTCCATTGTCTCAAAGCTGATAGTTCCACTGTTCCAACGCATACCCCCAATGTTTTTGCACCAATTGCACAGTCCGCTCATCATATTGGTAACTGTTTTTCTTGTATCCCTTCTTTCCGCCCACATAGTTTTCAATGGCCGGACGCGCTTCTGCGAACCCCGGTATGGAGAGTGTCTGATAGATATGCTCCGTCATCCCCAATGCATCGGCCTCAAAGTCCTCGAACTTCACCTCTATCAGATGCCCCTGCGGGATACACCCTTTGTCCGTCTCGTACTTCTGATACAACTTGGTATAGATAGAGAGGATGTTCGCTTCCAACTCTTCGGGAGCAATGTCCTGCAGCTTCAGCGGCTGGATGGTATTCGTAAAGAAACTGCGGGTGCTTTCAAACACCGTATAGGGGTTGCGTATCAGATAGATAAACTTAGCCTGAGGGAACATCTTCACCAGCTCTTTCACCCGTCCGGTATGAGGCGGATTCTTACTCAGGAACTGGGTTCCGTGCGTATTCCAAAGCGAAATTTTTATCAGCTTTACAAAAGTCTCCTCAAACGTTTTCAATTCCTGCGGTGTCAGGCCATTAAACAGCAGATACTTGTCCGCATACTCCTGTTGATGCCGGGGAAGAAACCAAAAGTTATAGTAGGTGTACGGCATCATATTCGTCAGCGCAAACTCTTCCTCTTGTGGCAAGTCTACGGCTAACTCCATGTTATCCGTAGGCCGTTTATCCGGCATCAGCCAGCTCATATTTTTCTTAAAGAAAGGCTGTCCCCACATCATCAGGTGGGGGAAAACCGTCTGATACGTAGTATTGTATCCGAAATGACGGTCGCATGAGAATACATTGTGCATGAAAGTAGTGCCGCTGCGCCAATGCCCCAAGATAAAGACAGGATCATGTTCCAGCAACTTGTCGGCCAGCAATTTGTCGTAACGTCGATCCTGCAATGGAACCAGCAGGGAGAGTAACCGACACACGGCCTTTGTCAACCGATACTTGCCTCGATACGCAGCATCCACCTCGCGTCCGGTCGTAACGGCCTTGAACGTCTTCCAGTCTGCACCTACCAATGTATTGATAGGTAGTTTATTGAATTCTAAAAGTCCCATTTTAATAAAAACTATTCAATATCAAACTAACTGCCACCTTACTTTTTGAGGTGTACAGCGATACCTTGTCGCTCCAACTCCTTAAAAGCCTTTTCAATGGCCGGGTAGTGCTCTGGAGAGATATCCAAACAAGACAAATCTATCACCGGCAGATCCGATGCCAGATGCAGTTCCTTCTCATCCAGTCGGCCGATGATCATCCCCACGGCACAGGTATTATTGCTGATGGGATCAATCAGGACAAAGGCTCCAGTGGCCTTGTTCGTCCGATAAGGGTCAAAGAACAGTTCTTTTGCCGTCGTCAGCACCACCCTTCCTATCTGGTTGAGCACCATTGGTAGCGTTTCTATAGTCAGATATCCGTTCTGTTCAGAGAGATGCTCCATTGTGTTCACATCCACCTTGTACTTAATGTCGTCTATGCGAACACGGCTCAGGTTGGTGGTCTGCTTGATGAAAAAGGACTTATTCATATCCATCGGCTCCTCATCCATCCACACCAGCATGGCATCCAGCACACGCCCTACCAGAGGCACATTATCCGGATGAACCAGCATCTCTCCGCGCGACACATCTATCTCATCCTCCAACGTAAGCGTGATAGACTGGGGTGGAAAGGCCTCCTCCAGTTCACCGTCATAGGTCACGATGTGCTTGACGCGAGACCTCTTTCCTGAAGGAAGTGCCAGTACCTCGTCTCCTTTGCGGACAATACCCGAGGACACCTTTCCACAAAAGCCTCTGAAATCGAGATTCGGTCGCAACACATATTGCACGGGAAAGCGGAAATCGGACAGGTTATGGTCGTTGCTGATAGGTACGTTTTCCAGAAAATCGAGCAACGAGGGTCCTGCATACCAAGGTGTCCGCACAGACTTTTCCACTACATTGTCACCATCCAGCGCCGACAACGGTATGCACTGCACGTCAGGAATGTCCAGCGGAGCGATAAACTCCTTGTATGCCGACACGATGTCGCAGAAACGTTCTTCAGAGAAATCCACCAGATCCATCTTGTTCACGGCCAGTACCACATGCTTGATTCCCAGCAACGAGACCAGAAATGTGTGGCGACGAGTCTGCGTGATGACACCTGTACGTGCGTCCACCAGAATGACGGCAAGGTTTGCGGTGGATCCGCCAGTAATCATGTTTCGTGTATACTGTTCGTGCCCCGGAGTGTCTGCAATGATAAACTTGCGGTTGTTCGTCGAGAAGTATCGGTAAGCCACATCGATGGTGATGCCCTGCTCGCGCTCCGCCTTCAATCCGTCCAACAGCAATGCGTAGTCAATGTGCTCGCCGGCATTCCCCATGCGTTTGCTGTCCCGTTCCAATGCATCCAGCTGGTCTTCATATATCTTCTTACTGTCGAACAACAGGCGTCCTATCAGGGTAGACTTTCCGTCGTCCACCGAACCTGCGGTCAGCAATCGCAGCAAATCCTTCTGCTCATCCTTATCCAAGAATGCTTTTATATCCAGTTTTGAATCATCCATTGTACAAATCCTTTCTTTCATTTAGAAATATCCTTCCCGTTTCTTCTGCTCCATGCTGGCATCCTGATCGAAATCAATCACTCGCGTCGTACGCTCACTCTTGGTAGTGGTCATCATCTCCTCTACAATCTTCTCAATGGTGTCAGCCGTACTTTCCACAGCCCCCGTCAGCGGCCAGCACCCCAGCGTGCGAAAACGCACCATGCGCATCTGTATCTTGTCACGGTACGGTGCCGGCAGACGTTCATCATCCGCCATAATCAGATTGCCATCTATCTCCACACAAGGACGTTCCTTGGCAAAATAGAGTGGAACGATTGGTATGTTTTCCAGCCGGATGTACTGCCAGATGTCAAGCTCGGTCCAGTTACTCAGCGGGAACACGCGGATGCTCTCCCCCTTATGCACACGGGCATTGTAAATGTCCCACAGCTCCGGTCTTTGGTTCTTCGGATCCCACTGATGAAACTTGTCGCGAAACGAGAATATACGTTCCTTCGCACGTGACTTCTCCTCATCTCGACGTGCTCCACCAAAGGCCGCGTCAAACTTGTACTTGTCCAGTGCCTGAAGCAACGCCTTGGTTTTCATCAAGTCGGTATGCACCTTACTACCATGTGTAAAGGGTCCCACACCGGCCCGATAAGCTTCCATATTGCTCTCCACAATGAGATTCCAGCCATACTTTCTGGCATACTCGTCACGAAACTCTATCATCTCCTTGAATTTCCATTTGGAGTCAATGTGCATCAAGGGGAAAGGTACCTTACCCGGATAAAATGCTTTCTCAGCCAGTCGCACCATCACCGACGAGTCCTTTCCGATGCTATACAGCATCACCGGGTTCTCAAATTCCGCTGCCACCTCACGGATGATATGAATGGACTCGGCTTCGAGTTCCTTCAAGTGGCTCAATCTATATACTGTTTCCATAGAGCTTTACTTTTTATTCCGTTCAACTTTAGGCAACACCAGCGCCAACAATCGGTCTACAGCCTCTTCTACAGAGAGGCAGGAAGTGTCCAGTGTAAGAGCCGGGTGTTCAGGTGCCTCAAAAGGCGCAGAGATACCCGTAAAATTCGTAATCTCTCCATTCCGTGCCTTGGCATAGAGACCCTTCACATCCCTCTCCTCGCACGTCTGTAGCGGGGTACTGACAAAGATTTCCAAAAAATCCTCCCGTCCGATGATGTCGGCTGCCATCTGTCGTAAACGATTCGTGGGACTGATGAAAGCGGCAATGGTGATAACGCCCGTATCTATAAACAAACGGGACACTTCGGCTATACGACGTATGTTCTCCACACGATCTTCTTCCGAGAAACCCAAGTTGTTGTTAATGCCGCTGCGGATATTGTCTCCGTCCAGCATACGGCAGAACAGTCCTCGTCTATGCAATTCCCTTTCCAGAGCGATAGCCAGCGTACTTTTCCCTGAACCGCTCAATCCTGTAAACCATACCATGACGGCATGTTGTCCTATCAGCTCCTCTTTGTCCGTACGGGAGAGCATTCGATCAAAAACCGGATAGATATACTTCTGTGTCATAACTCAATATTCATTTAAAATGGCCAGATAATAGGTATCAGAAATACCGAAATGAAGAACGTGATAATATTCAACGGCAATCCTATACGCACAAAGTCAGTAAAACGATAGTTGCCTATACCTTGTACAATCAGATTGGTCTGATAACCGATGGGGGTGGAGAAACTGGCAGACGCCGCCATGCAGATGACCACAAAGAAGGGCATCGGGCTGACTCCCAGTTGCGCTGAGATAGAAAGCGCCAGAGGGAAGGCCAGTGCAGCCGCCGCATTGTTGGTAATCAACTCCGTAAAAAGATTGGTGATAATAAACAAAGCCGCCAACAGGACGTAGGGTCCGTAGCTGTCACTCATGTCAATGATGAACCTTGCCACGCCATCCGCCACTCCGGAATTGACCATTGCCTTGCTGATTGCAAAAGCGCAAGCGATGGTGATGAGAATGTCCCAAGAGATATATTTCGTATACTTACGGGCGGGGAAAACGTGAGTCCATGCCATGATGATAGTAGTAACGGAAACAAAGAAGAACATGTCCAGTTTGATGCCGGGCAAAGCCTTGCGCACAGCAGGCAGTTCACCCACCGTAGCCCCCACAATCATCAGTATCAGCAGCACCAATGCGAACCAGCGTTTTCTGCGCCCGGCCATCGGTTCTGCATCCCTACCATTAGCCAGCATTACGAACACCGATGACTCGCCCCAAGCCTGAATGAACGAGTCATCTGCCAGCAACACCAACGTGTCACCCTCCCTCAAGTACTCTTCGCTCAGATTTTCAGTCAGGCTCTGTCCTCCCCGTTTAATTTCTCTAACCTCTGCGCCATAGTGACGTTTGAAATTGAATTCACCCAACCTTTTGTTAATGCCAGGGAAACGTGCGCCCAGCACAGCCTCCACCCGATGCAGGTTTCCACGTTCTTCCAGGTCATCGTCCGCATCCGCCGCACGGCCACGTTGATTTGGCAACAGCTTAGACGAGAACAGAAACAGATACAGAATACCCGCTACCGCAATAAAGATACCCACCTTGCCCAACTCGAACATGGAAAAACCTTCGTACCCGGCCTCCAGTATCATGCCATGTACCACCAGATTGGTAGAGGTACCTATCAACGTACAGATTCCCCCCAATATGGTGACGTATGACAATGGTATCAGGAATTTAGTGGCTGGCAGTCTGACTGACTCTGCCCACCGCTTGATGATGGGGGCAAAAATAACGACCACAGGCGTGTTGTTCAAGAAGGCTGAGACGAACGAGATGACAGGCAACATCCGCAACTGTGCTTTGAACACGGTAGTCCTTCCCTGTGGAAGCAACCGCTTGATCAGTTGCCCCAAGGCTCCCGATTGTCGGACTCCCTCGCTTACCAGAAATAGCAGTGCCACGGTTATCATTCCCTTGTTGCTAAATCCCTCCAGCATCTCGGATGGTGTCAGGATGCCGGCGCACAGGAACAATACAACTACGGAAAAAAGCACCATTCCTGGACGCATACGATCCATCACCAGTGCCACCACCATAGCCAGCAGACCCAACAACACAATCAGCATATCAAATGTCATCCTATACTTTTTTTAGTTGATTACTACTTTTTATTCTTTCTGCAAGGTTCTACTACGAACCAAGGGTTTAGCAGATTTTCTTTGTTATAGCGGAGGGGGACATCGGTTCCAACCTGATACATTTCCCGGCCAGCGGCACGAGCTATAGCGTGTCCGGCAGCCGTATCCCACTCCATGGTAGGTGCAAAGCGGGGATAAACATCGGCCACTCCTTCCGCCACCAGACATATCTTCAAGGAGCTACCCGAGGAGACCAGTTCCACGACACCATGCCGCAGCCTCAGCTCTTCTATATAGGCTTCGGTTTCTGGCGTCAAGTGCGAGCGCGAGGCCACCACTACCAGCGAAGTGTGCCCATCTGCCGCAGGCAGTCGTACTGATTGTTCCCGTAACTGATCCAGTGTTCGGCCCTCCCTACAGGTCATGTCCGCCACCTTATAGGCCCCCAGTTCTTCATCGGCAAAGTAGAGGATACGTTTTACGGGCAGGTAGATGACCCCCATCACAGGGACTCCTTCCCTCACCCACGCAATGTTCACCGTAAACTCACCGTTGCGTTTGATGAACTCTTTGGTTCCGTCCAGCGGATCCACCACCCACAACGCTTGCCATCCTTTACGATCAGCATAAGGCATCAACTTTCCCTCCTCGCTCAGTAAGGGGAAAGGCGTGTCCGCCAGAGCATCAGCAATGGCTTCGTGTGCCTTACGGTCAGCTATGGTTAATGGAGAATCATCGGCTTTTCGTTCAATCTGAAAATCCGAATCCGGATGGTCGTATATAGCGCGTATCCGATTACCGGCATCTAAGGCTGCGTCAATAGCTTTCAATATATAGTAAGGTTCCATATCAGTCTGTTTTTTTCATTTCTGTGCGAGTTCCACTTTCGCAGGGTGCTAACAGTGAGCAAAGATAAAAACTATCTCCTTGCAAATAGTTTACCAAATCGTTTTATAACTTTTTTTAAGCGAGTTAACGATGAATAAAGAGGCGTTTTGCATTTTTTGAACAACATTTGACCTGTTTTTCCTGTTATATTTCACAGAATTGCCGTTACTTTGTTTGTAAAACTAAAATGGATAGATTATGATACGTATGAAGCAATTAGGTTTGATTATGGTCTGCCTGTTCGCCTTGCAGACCATTGTGAGAGCGGACAATGCGCGTTCCATTACCATCACCCAGATGCCTCAAAAGGCACAACAGTTCATCCGGCTCCATTTTGCCGACAGCCAAGTGGCACTTGCCAAGGTAGAGACTGATTTTCTGGAGAAGAGCTACGAGGTAATCTTTACCGATGGGAACAAACTGGAGTTTGACAAGAAGGGGGAATGGAAGGAAGTAAGCTGCAAGTCCGGTGCCGTACCTCAAGCCATCGTGCCCGAAGCCATTCGCCAACACGTCGCGTCACTCTTTCCCGAGGCACGGATTGTCAAGATGGAACGTGAAAAATCGCTGTACGAAGTGACACTTACCAACGGACAAGAGCTGAAGTACAACACCCGTTTCCAGCTTATTGATATGGACGACTGATGAACATAAGTAACTTGCCCCACGAACTTATGTTAAAAGCTATTTTAACATAAGTTCTCTGGTCGTAGAACATAAGTTCCCTAAAACCGACACTTATTTTTGGTGAAACGATATGTCATCCACATCGGCAATCGTATTTCCTCCCCCATAAGACACAGAGCGGGCGTGTTCAGACCCAAAACGTCTCTGACACGCCCGTTAGTATAGGAAATGTATAGATAATCTCCTCACACCATTCTTATAAAAGAAGGCAGATTATAGCTTGTACAGCAACCAAGCTCCCTGGAAATCTTTCCGATTGGGATATTTAGCTTTGAAGGAATCACGTGCACTTGTGGCAGATGCACGATCA
The DNA here is from genome assembly GCA_051875915.1 of Bacteroides sp. Taxonomy (GTDB): domain Bacteria; phylum Bacteroidota; class Bacteroidia; order Bacteroidales; family Bacteroidaceae; genus Bacteroides. Next base: position 12,448 of record JBJEHI010000030.1, on the reverse strand, counting down.
TCGAAAGTAGCTACAATCACACGATACATGGCTGCCTCGGCATTAAATGCAATGACTGCATTGTAACCTTCACCAGCCAGGAAGTTCTTCAGATTCTCGGCATTGGCCTTCACACCAAAGCTGCCAGCTACCACACTAAACGTTTTCAGTCCTTCACCCGACACTACAGTAAGCTTTTCCTGACGCATACCTGCGGGTGCACTCTCTACCACCTTAGCCTCTACAGGGGCGCTGACTACAGGAGTTACTTCTTCCACAGGTGCGGCATTCTGCGGTTCAGCCAATTCCTGTTGTTTGGCTTTTTCGTATGCCTTCTTATAGGCACTTTCACTCGATTTACAAGATGAGAACGCCAATGCTACACAGAGTCCCATTCCCAAAACTGCAAATTTTTTCATTTTCTTCTATGGTTTTTGTTAATAAATCCGTTGTTTCTGCGATGCACTTTTCTGAAAGCGTCACCGCTTACGGGCGGCAAAATAATAAAATTTTCGTCACCTTTCAAAGCTTTCGGCCTAAAAAGGCAACTATTTCCTTCTAAAAAACTTGCGAAAACGTCTCATCAACTTCATACCCAGCCTCACACCGTCAAAAACAGCCATACCTGTGTTGAAAGCACGTGTCAGAGCAGCAGCTTTGTTGGCCGCCGGTTCCAATGGAGCAAACAGCTCGTGCGCCAGTCCGTCCATCTTCCTCTTCTGTATACGAATCTGCTGCAGCACCTCGGCTTTCTGCTGTGCAATCGCTTCCAACGTGTCGGGTATTGGTTTGGGACTATCTGTCATAATTTTTCCATACTTACTAAATCATGAAAACAAACCGGCTATCAACCGGACGGTAGGACGGATGATAAGCTGACGTTTGAAGAGCAACAGCACGACGATAAGCAGTGCATGGAAGCAGGTAATCAACGCGAAACTTATCACCAGCCCTCCCACCAAAGGTGCCAATGCATACACCAGCGTGAACGAGAGATAGAACAGCACTACCACGCCAAGCACCACAAGCAACAGCACCAGCAGCAGGGTGGAAAAGAGCTTCGAGAGTTTCTCCGCCAGTTCCAGTTTGGTGTACTCCTTTTGCAGCTCCAGATAGGTCTTCAGTTCCCTTAACAGCTGCTGCATGGTATCTATGCTACGGTCGTCTGCAAACATGGTAGTTCTGTTCTTTCCGGTTCAACCTTCATTCGGCAGCCTCACCTTTCAGTTCGGAGGCAATCTCGTCCACCAAGTCGTCCATTTCACTACGGTTCAGGCGAATGCCCTTCTTGCGAAGGATTTCCGCAATCTTCCGACGTGTATCCTCACCCTTTTCAGGTGCAAACAAGATTCCCATAGCTGCACCTACTGCAGCTCCGCCCAAAAAAGCAGCCAATACATTCAGTCCTTTCATACGCTTTACGATTTAAAATGTTAGTTATTCGGGTTGTATTCATGCACAAAGCTAACAAATTCTCTTTAATAAATGTTCATCCGAGGCTCCTATTTTTTCTGCTATCACCTTTTCGAACAATTTATGCGCCATGCAAACCTGTCATCGACTCTTCACCAGATCCTTGAAGGCAGAACCAAAGATAAGATACGAGGTATTGCCGGCAATGGTTCCTTCATTCTGTCCCCACAGGAACGGCCAGTCATCAAAATTCTCAAAGTGGTCGGGTTGACGGAAGAGCAGACCCGGAGCCACATTGCCGGGAATGAACGAAAAGTCTGCGCGGTTGTTGCCGTAAAAGACGGCCTTGGGGCGCGTGGCTCCCACAGCAGCCACCAGCGAGTAGTTGTGGTACGGATGACATCCGAACAGCCAGCCTGCCACCTTATAGGCATTATTCCGGTCGATGATATCAGGAAAGTAACGGCTTGCAAAACATACGGTAGTACCATAATTTATCAGCATACCTATCCCTGCCCAATTACCCAAACCAATGGGTACGCCGTAAGGATTATCCTCGTCCAACGATTCGATATAGGCACGGTACTTTTCTACGTACGGGCGCAACCTATTACGATAGGCATCATCCATGTAAGGGATGGCATCAAGTGCCGTGCTCAGGGTAAAGGTGACGTTAAAATCCAATGCCTTCCATATCTGCTGTTCAAACCGGCGAAGGTACTCCTTCTCCCCTGTAGCAGCATAGAGTTGCAAATGGGCAGCCATGTTGCCGAACCCATGACGCATCAGACTGTCGCGTTCTCCCCCTTGATGGGTACCGCCACGGGGATGTGCCAGCTGTTCGGCGGCTTCCTGCAACAGACGTTTCGACTGCGTCAGGGCACGCTGTGCCAAGTCATCGTTATATCCCGCCAACGCACGGCTGGCGGCAGCAAACATAGTGGCCGCACGGAAGTCGAGACCTGGGTTACGGGTGGTGAAAGCCCACATGTCGTCCTTCACACCACTGCGCTGTCCATCGGCCGACTTTTCGTATGCGTCCAAAGAGGGGTCGTAATGCAATCCGTCGGTCAGCGAGGCCGCGTCTCCCAGATGATGGTAATTGTCGAGTACGGAGTTGGAAAGGCATTGGGCCATGTGCCCGATATTCTCTGCCTGTGCCACCAGATTCAAAGTGCCGTGTTCGATGTACTGCAATACGTCGGGCACGCCGTCCGGACGATGCAAATCGACATAACGTTGCTGCTGACTGACAAAGGTCTCGTCACGCAGGGGACGGAACAGTTCCCAAGCCGAAACCAAGTTCTGTACCACATTGATATTGGAACCTGTCTCGATATCGAAATCACCGGCATCAAAGAATCCTCCCACGTTGAGACCCGGAATCAGTTCCAGTGCCTTGTACTTAGTATCGGTAGTGGGGCCTTGCCAGTGCAGGTCGAAATGGTCGGTATTGGGCGGTGCCTGCAGGTAACCCTCCTTGAAGGGTTCGCCATGCCACACCCGATACCCTTCGTTCACCGTCATGTGGTTCATGTGAATAGGAATCCACACATCGCTGGTGGCATCCGTTATCTTATCGTAGACAGCAGGATCTATCAGGAAATTTTCGGTTTTCGTCTGTCCGTAGGCAATATAGTAGATGCCTCGCTCGGTTACCGCAGAGAAATCAAACTTGGCGTAGTCATACTTGAAGTAGGTTCCCCACCGCTTGACAGGTGCCGTATAGACCTGTTTTACGCTACCGTCTTCCTGCACGCGGAAGAGAGAGGCTTCGGGGCGCATGGTATCGTTGCGATCCAGCTCGATGACAGCCACCTTCGGTTGCTCGGGCAGATAACCCACTTGCGAAAATCCGATGTTCGGTTCTCTTATCCATCCAGGTATGGCATGCGGCTCCACCTTCCAGGTCATTACACGGCCTGTCTTTCCCTTCGGCAGCACACTACGCAGCACGAACCAGCCGTTCTGTGCCAGCATCCGTCCGTCGTATAGTTTCAGCATCGCATCGTCTGAAGAAATGCGTATCATGCGCTCGGGAGCATCGGGAGCCATCAGAATGCATCGCCCGCTATCCAGCGGCAAAGGGTCAACAAAGCGGTCGGTTCCCCGGTCGTCATAGGTCTTATATCCCTTGAACTGACGGGGTTTCTCACTATTGGGACGTGTCACTGTGGCACTGGCAGCATAACGAGGAAAGCGATTGGGACGTCCATCCATCAAGTAAGCTTTCGACCAATACTGCGAAGGCAGGAACTCCAGGTTGAAGCCGGCCTCTCCCGCCAATACATCGGGGACAGGCTTATCCAAGTAGACCGATATTTCCACGCCGTCACCCCGTCCGGTCACCACGATGCGCGAGTCAAAGTCATATTCTTCGTAACGAAGCCCTACTTCTATCGAGTTAGCCTTCCTGTCCACCTTTCTGGCGGTGGTCTGCGGCACCAAGTCCCACTGTTCAGGTGTATTGTTCAGGCGGACGGCTCCTCCTTGCACGGTACGCACCCCGTGGTGAATCAGCTCAATACCTGAATTCTTCTCATCATTGAAGCCACCGTTGAACGTGTTGCTATAGACCAGCACATTCACTCCCCGCTCTTCAAAATACTCACGTTCGTTCAATTTTAAGGTTTGCCCTTCTGCCTGAGAGAGCCATCCGGCCAGCAGAAGCATTCCCCATGGTAATAGATGTTTTTTTCCCATTTTGCGTGTTTTTATATAATTTGTCCAAAGATAGAGAAAATATTCATATCTACTACAACATTATTTCCACTTTTTTCTGTCCCACATACCTTTTTCGGCAACCACTTTTGGCGATGACGGGAATAAGGAATATATTTGCCGAACAAATCATCGAAACCCAAAAGAAGAACGGTCATGCCTATTATAGAAATAACCTCCCTCGCCCATCCGGGCGTGGAACTGTTCGGCTCCCTGACGGAAGCCCAGCTGCGCAACCGTCTGGAGCCGGACAAGGGCATTTTCATTGCCGAAAGTCCGAAAGTCATCCGGGTGGCCTTGGATGCCGGCTACCAACCTGCAGCTCTTTTGTGCGAGGAGAAGCATCTCGTCGGCGATGCAGCCGATATTATCAGCCGCTGCCCCAACATTCCCATCTATACCGGTCCACGAGACCTATTGGCCTCACTGACCGGTTACACGCTGACACGCGGAGTACTGTGTGCCATGCAACGCCCGAAGCCGCGCCCGGTAGCCGAGATATGCCACGATGCCCGCCGCATCGCGGTGATTGACGGAGTGGTAGATACCACCAACATCGGTGCCATCTTCCGCTCGGCAGCCGCATTGGGAATAGACGGCATACTACTGACACCCGACTCGTGCGATCCGCTGAACCGACGGGCTGTACGTGTATCAATGGGTTCCGTTTTTCTGGTACCTTGGACATGGTTAGACACCCCGATTGCCGATCTACACCAGCAGGGATTTCGCACAGTGGCCATGGCACTTACACACCAGTCCCTGCCCATTGACCATCCCACACTGGCCAACGAGCCCCGGCTGGCCATCATCATGGGAACAGAAGGCGACGGTCTACCCCGTTCCGTTACCGAGGAGGCCGACTATGTGGCACGCATTCCCATGAGTCACGGGGTAGATTCGCTAAACGTAGCCGCAGCAGCAGCCGTCGCCTTCTGGCAGTTGCGAGCCCCTCACCCGCACGAGAAAGGAGAGTAAACCATGGCGGGCATTTATCTACACATTCCATTCTGCAAGACACGGTGCATCTACTGCGACTTTTACTCCACCACCCGCAAAGAGCAGCGCACACGCTACGTACAAGCTCTCTGCCGCGAATTGCAGATGCGACAAAGATATCTACAGGGCGAACCCATCCAGACCGTCTATATAGGAGGCGGCACCCCCTCCCAATTGACTGAAAATGAGTTACGACTGATTTTCGACACGTTACAACAGGTATATGGGCTGCAGGAAACAAAAGAGATTACGTTAGAAGCCAATCCGGACGATCTGACCGAGGAGTACACCGCCATGCTGGCACACCTGCCCATCAACCGTATCAGCATGGGCATCCAGACATTCGACGAATCCACCTTGCGGCTGCTGAACCGACGTCACACTGCCGTCCAGGCAATAGAGGCGGTAGCACACTGCCGACGGGCTGGATTCCGCAACATCAGCATCGACTTAATTTACGGTTTGCCGGGCGAGACCGAAGAACAATGGCTGCACGACCTGCAACAGGCCATTGCGCTGGACGTGGAACATCTGTCAGCCTACCATCTGACCTATGAAAAGGGCACACGTCTCTACCAGCTGCTGCAAGAGCAGCAGGTGAAGGAAGTAGACGAAGAGAGCAGCGTACGTTTCTACCACCTGTTGACCGGGACCTTACGACAAGCTGGCTACGAACATTACGAGATTTCCAACTTCTGCAAACCAGGTATGCACTCACGCCACAATACAGCCTATTGGCAGGACGTGCCCTACCTGGGATGTGGAGCCTCAGCGCACTCCTATGACCGCAGCAGCCGAGAGTGGAACATAGCCTCTTTGGAATCCTACATGGAAGCGTTGGAGAAGGGTGAGCGTCTATACGAACGCGAGGAACTGACCTTGCCTGTCCGCTACAACGAGTACCTGATGACCGGACTACGTACCCGACAAGGCATTTCGCTGAACCATCTACAGCAAGCCTTCGGAACACACTACCTGAACTATTGCCTGCAGATGGCCACCCCTTATACACAAAATGGGAAACTGGAAATAAACGACAACCGCCTCAGGCTGACAGGCGATGGAGTATTCACCTCAGATGGCATACTCAGTGACCTAATGTATGTGGAGGAGTCCGACTGACACCAATACCTCGTAGTTTCTGAGAAACGTCTCCGGAATGAAGGCAACACCTCCAATTTTCCGGCAGAAAACGGGCGCAACGTGTTAATCTTCTACAAGTGAGGCATAATAGAGCAAGTTTTTTCAATATAAATATGTATATTTGTCGCAAGTTTGAGAAGAGGGAATACGTATATGGCTCTATGGGACCCACGAACGTTCCTTCCCTCCGATACAATCGTCTTGACGCAACGGGAGAACGAGATGAAGGAATGGAAGTTATTAACAAAACTGCCGACTTTTCAACAGTTTTCGCAATCTTTCCTTTTTTTCGTAGGTGCTATCGGGAATTATCACTTATTTCGCTGCCGATAAAACATTGAGATTATGGGAAAAATAATTGCTATGGCTAACCAAAAGGGCGGTGTGGGCAAAACCACCACAACCATCAACCTCGCCGCCTCGCTGGCCACGCTGGAAAAGAAGGTGCTCGTGGTGGATGCAGACCCACAAGCCAATGCCTCGTCAGGACTGGGTGTGGACATCAAACAGGCTGCATGCACTATCTACGAATGTATCATTGACCGGGCCGACGTGCGCGAGGCACTGCACGACACGGAAATTGAGACGCTGAAAGTTATCTCGTCACACATCAATCTGGTGGGTGCCGAAATTGAGATGCTCAACCTGAAGAACCGCGAGAAGATATTGAAGGAGGTGCTGGCCCCCCTCAAAGAGGAGTTTGACTTCATCCTGATTGACTGCTCGCCTTCATTAGGACTGATTACCGTGAATGCATTGACGGCAGCCGACTCTGTCATCATACCCGTTCAGGCAGAATACTTTGCATTGGAAGGTATCAGCAAGTTGCTGAACACCATTAAAATTATCAAGACCAAGCTGAACCCCAAACTGGAGATTGAGGGTTTCTTGCTGACAATGTACGATTCACGTCTGCGTCAAGCCAACCAGATATATGACGAAGTGAAGAAACACTTCCAGGAACTGGTGTTCAAGACTGTAATCCAACGAAACGTGAAACTGAGTGAAGCACCCAGCTACGGATTGCCCACTATCCTATATGATGCAGACTCAACAGGAGCACGCAACCACATGGCGCTGGCTAAAGAGTTGCTGAGCAGAAACGAATGATTTGAATAATATGGCACAGAAAAGAAACGCATTAGGACGCGGACTGGACGCCTTGTTCTCCATTGACGAGGTACAGACGGAAGGTTCCAGCTCCATCAACGAGATAGAACTGGCAAAAATCACGGTCAACCCCAACCAGCCGAGACGTGACTTCGATCCCGTGGCCTTGCAGGAGCTGGCCGACTCGATTGCCGAAATAGGCATCATACAGCCCGTTACCCTGCGCAAGATTGATGAAGACCAATACCAGCTCATAGCCGGCGAACGGCGCTTCCGCGCCTCACAACTGGCCGGAGCAGAAACCATACCTGCCTATATCCGTACAGCCGATGACGAAAACATGATGGAAATGGCTCTCATTGAGAATATCCAGCGTGAAGATCTAAACTCAGTGGAAATAGCTTTGGCCTACCAGCACTTGTTGGAGCAATACGGCCTGACGCAGGAACGGCTGAGCGAACGAGTGGGCAAGAAGCGCACTACGATAGCCAACTACCTGCGCCTGCTCAAGCTGCCTGCTCCCATACAGATGGGGCTGAAAGAGAAACGGATAGACATGGGACATGCACGTGCGCTACTGACACTGGGCGACCCCAAATTACAGGTAAAGATATATGAGGAGATACTGGAACAAGGTTACTCCGTGAGACGGGTGGAAGAGATAGTGAAGTCGCTGAGCGAAGGAGAGGCCGTGAAGAGCGGAGGACGCAAGATTACCCCCAAACGGGCCCAACTGCCAGAGGAATTCAACCTGCTGCGTCGGCAACTTTCCGGTTTCTTCAACACGAAGGTGCAACTGACCTGCTCGGAAAAGGGGAAAGGGAAAATTTCCATTCCCTTCAACAACGAGGAAGAACTGGAACGCATCATCAGTATACTGGATACGCTGAAAAATAAATGAGGAACAAAACGAATATAACATACCGCATGTACCTGCTCCTGTTGTTCTGCTTCGTGCAGGCAACAGGTATTGCTATCTATGGACAGGACCGCCCGCGTGCCGCCGCCCGACGTGGCCAAACGCTGAAGCCCGACTCTACTCAACTGACTCAACGCAGACTACCTGCCACTCCTGACAGTCTGGCCATCAGAACGGACAGGCTACCGCTGACAAGAGACAGTCTGATGACAGAAGCCGATAGCATTGCAGCCGAAAACAGAAGGAAACTGATGGAAATGACGACTCCGCCCACCATCAAGGAACCAGCGACTGCATCAGCCGACAGCATAAGCAAAGCCATTGATCCCAACCGCTGGGTACCCAATCCGACCAAAGCCACCTGGCTTGCTCTGGTCATCCCCGGAGGCGGACAAATCTACAACCGGAAGTACTGGAAGCTGCCTATCTTCTACGGCGGATTTGCAGGCTGTGCTTATGCCCTGACGTGGAACAACAAGATGTACAAGGACTATTCGTCGGCCTACAAAGATGCCGTCAACGAAAACTGGGCGTCTACCAGCATCACTGACCTTCTGCCGCCAGGCTACATTGACCGTGTATCGAAGACACAGCTCACAGAAACCCTACGCAAGCGGAAAGATACCTACCGGCGATACCGCGATATGAGTGTATTTGCCTTCATCGGAGTCTATCTGCTCTCTGTAGTCGATGCCTATGTGGATGCCGAGCTCTCCAATTTCGACATTTCACCCGACTTGAGCATGCGAGTAGAACCTGCTATCATCGACCATCGAACAGGAGGTTCGTCCAAGTCGGTAGGCGTACAATGTAGCTTCCGTTTTTAATGACATACCATTTTACTAACTATACTAATTACACCAACCATGAAACGAACAAACATACATACCTTGACAAGACGATGGATACCCGCCGCACTGCTGACCGTCTGCGGATGGTTCTCGTCATCCACCACACAGGCACAGGAGAGCGTCAATGTGCTGATTCATGAGAATGGAACGGAACGGCAAGAGAGCATCGAACTACCCCGAAGCATGACCTACCCGCTGGACAGCCTACTGAACGACTGGAAGGTGAAGAACTACATCGACTTGAGCAAAGATTGCAGCACATCGACAGACAACCCGCTTTTCAGCGACTCCACCTACATAGACCGCCTCTCACGCATGCCGACCCTGATGGAGATGCCCTACAACGAGATTGTGCGCAAGTTCATCGACATGTACACCGGTCGTCTGCGCAATCAGGTAGCATTCATGCTAAGCGCGTGCAACTTCTACATGCCTATCTTTGAAGAGGCGCTCGATGCCTACGACCTGCCCTTAGAACTCCGATACCTGCCCATCATCGAATCGGCCCTGAACCCGTCGGCCGTATCACGTGCTGGTGCGGTAGGATTGTGGCAGTTCATGATAGGAACCGCCAAAATCTACGGTCTGGAAAGTAACAGCCTGGTAGACGAACGGAGAGACCCCATCAAAGCCACCTGGGCTGCCGCACGCTACCTGAAGGAGATGTATGATATCTACAAAGACTGGAACCTGGTGATTGCCGCCTACAACTGTGGGCCGGGTACCATCAACAAAGCCATCCGACGTGCCGGAGGCAAAACCGACTACTGGGAAATATACAACTATTTGCCCAAAGAGACACGCGGGTATGTACCGGCCTTCATTGCCGCCAACTATGTGATGACATACTATTGCAAGCACAACATCTGTCCGTTGGACACCAACATCCCCGATGCGACAGACACTTTGCAAATTACCCGCAACCTGCATTTCCAGCAGATTGCCGACATCTGCGGCACAGACATCGAACAAATTAAAAGCCTGAATCCTCAGTTCAAAAAGAGCATTATCCCCGGCGAGAGCAAGCCGCAAACCCTGCGTCTGCCGCTGGCAGACATCAGCACCTTCATCGACCGGCAAGACACCATCTATACCCACCGCAGCAACGAACTCTTCAAGAACCGCCGCACCGTGACACCGGCCGACCCCTCTGCCAAGCGCAAAGGAAGCAAGGTAGCCGTAGCCACCAAAGGCAACGGCGAACCCACCTACTACAAGATACGCAGCGGCGATACCCTGGGAAGCATTGCCCAAAAGTATGGCGTAAGCGTCAACCAGCTGAAGAGCTGGAATGGTCTGAGCAGCACACGCATCTCAGCGGGCAAGAGTCTGAAGATATATAAATAAGGAGATAACCTAACGAGCGGGAACCATGGAAGAAGACGCATTACTGAAAGAAAAAGAGAAGGCGGAAGAAGCGATGATAGAAAAGGCCTTCCAAGAGCTGCTGAATGACTATCTGGGCACCAAGCACCGTAAGCGGGTGGCCATCATCACCAAAGCGTTCAACTTCGCCAACCATGCCCACAGAGGCATCAAGCGCCGTTCGGGCGAGCCATACATCATGCACCCCATTGCCGTGGCCAAGATTGTGTGCAATGAAATAGGGCTGGGCTCTACTTCTATCTGTGCGGCCCTGCTGCACGATGTGGTAGAAGATACTGACTATACCGTAGAGGATATAGAGAACATCTTCGGACACAAGATTGCGATGATTGTGGATGGGCTGACCAAGATTTCAGGTGGCATATTCGGTGACCGCGCCTCAGCACAGGCCGAGAACTTCAAGAAGCTGCTGCTGACCATGAGTGACGACATACGTGTAATCCTTATCAAGATTGCCGACCGTCTGCACAACATGCGCACCTTAGGCTCCATGCTGCCAAACAAGCAGTTCAAGATAGCCGGCGAGACGCTCTACATCTATGCTCCGCTGGCCAATCGGTTAGGCCTTTACAAGATAAAGACCGAACTGGAGAACCTGAGTTTCCGCTACGAACACCCCGAAGAGTATAGCGAAATAGAGAAGAAGCTGGAGGCGACCGCCTCCGAACGCGACTTGGTATTCAAGAACTTCACCGACCCCATCCGCGAACAACTGGACCGCATGGGACTGAAGTATCGCATACTGGCCCGCGTCAAGTCGGTCTATTCCATCTGGAACAAGATGCAGACCAAGCACGTGCCGTTTGAAGAAATCTATGACATACTGGCCGTGCGCATCATCTTCGAACCAAGTACGCCTGAAGAGGAACTAAACAACTGCTTCGACATCTACGTAGCCATCTCCAAGATATACAAGCCTCATCCCGACCGTCTGCGCGACTGGATCAGCCATCCGAAGGCCAATGGTTACCAGGCACTGCACGTCACCCTGATGGCCAACAACGGGCAATGGATTGAAGTGCAAATCCGCAGCGAGCGCATGAATGATGTGGCCGAACAGGGATTTGCAGCCCATTGGAAATACAAGGAGGGCGGTGGCAGCGAAGACGAAGGCGAACTGGAAAAGTGGCTGCGTACCATCAAAGAGATTCTGGACGACCCGCAACCGGATGCCATCGACTTCTTGGATACCATCAAGCTGAACCTGTTTGCATCGGAGATATTTGTCTTTACTCCGAAAGGCGAAATCAAGACCATGCCGCAAAATTGTACGGCATTGGACTTTGCCTTCTCGCTGCACACCGACATTGGCAGCCATTGCATCGGTGCGAAGGTCAACCACAAGCTTGTGCCACTGAGCCATAAGTTGCAAAGCGGTGACCAGGTAGAAGTGCTCACCTCCAAGTCGCAACGGGTACAGCCGGAGTGGGAGGCGTTTGCCACAACCGCACGGGCGCGTGCCAAGATAGCTTCGTTGCTGCGCAAAGAGGCAAAGGGATACCAGAAAGAGGGAGAAACATTGTTGACAACCTTCCTGCACAACGAAGGCATTCCACAGGATGACTCCACGCTGAACAAGCTGGTGCGCCTGCACCACCTGCGCAATCGGGACGAGCTGTATGCAGCCATCGGCATGCAGAAAGTGATGCTGGGTGACGAGGATCGTAATTTGTTCAAAGAGAAAAAAGGACGCAACTGGAAGAAGCTGCTCACCTTCTCCTTCGGCAATAAAGAGAACAAACAGACCGAAGAGTCCCGTCCCACCAAGAACGAGACCGAGAAGATAGATACCAAAGAGATTCTGAAGCTGACGGAGGAGAGCATCCGCAAAAACTATATCATGGCGGACTGCTGCAATCCGATACCTGGCGATGACGTGTTAGGCTATCTTGACGAAGAGGGGCGGGTCATCATCCACAAGCGGCAG
>JBJEHI010000029.1:0-71498 GCA_051875915.1 Bacteroides sp. | reverse complement strand
TTAAATTATTGTCCAGAGGGTAGTTGGACTAACCCTTGGGAGACTCTTGAAGACGAGAATCGAATAAATATCGTAGAAAAAGAATAACAGACCGTTCAGGTCTATAGCGTGAACAGAGAAAGATGATGGAAGAATATCAATCCCCCTCCATAGAAATTGTGGAAGCTGTGGTAGAGCTTGGCTTTACGGGCAGCATCCAGGGCGGCATGGGCGACCCGGACGATATGGGCGGTGGTGGTGACATCGGTGTAGAGTGGTAAAGGTATGAGACGCATCGCATTCATAGGACTGCTGCTTTGTGCGGCAGCTTGCAGCCGGGAGGCTATCCCGGAGGCTTGGGAAGTGGCCGTGAGCCGCGCCGTCACCGGCGGTGAGAAGATGCTGGTGGTAGGTCAGAAAGATGGGGTCGAACAGCTTCGCGGCATCTTGATTCCATCTGCTGAGGAGAACACGCCTGCCACGTGGGAAGGGACCAAGCCCACTTGGCCGGTAACGGACGATCGGCTGGACCTGTATGTCATCTCCCCCGTGCCCGACGGGGACCAGCTGCCGCACTCCATCCGTGCAGCAGCCGGCAAAACGTGGATGGTGGACTACCTGCCATCCGCATACAAGCCGGCGAGCTTTTCGTTGACTCACCTGATGGCCAAGCTGCAGGTGCACATCCGCGTGGACAACCATCCGGAGCAGCCGGAGCCACTCAACGCGACCATCGCGCTTCACACCACGGCAGACATCGACTATCCCCGCAAGGGCGTGACGAATCTGTCGGGCCGAAGCAGCGGCAATGTCTCTTTGGGGACCTTTACGCAAGACCCGTCCGGCAACTGGGTCAGCGCCGAACTGCTGGTTCTGCCACAGACGCTGCCCCAGGGCGAGGTGTGCCTGCGCTTCGAGGTGAACAGCGGGGATGCCTATACATTCACGCCCGATACGGACCTGCCGTTACTGGCAGGCAAGGTGAATCACCTCTACTTAGGCGTTGCCTACGAGCAGTCGAAGTTGATTCAGATAGGTGGTGGGACGAGCGTCTCCGACTGGAACGACGGTGGCACGCAGAGTGAAGAGGCGGCGGCCGTGTAAATGTGAATCGTTATACTCCCAGTACTATGGCAGGGTCGATGTCCAATTTGCGGCACATCTCCCTGCCTGTTTTCAATGATGGCTCTCCCTTCCCTGAAATGATTTCACTGATTCGGGCGCAACTGATTCCGAGCATTTCAGCCAGTTTGGCTTGTGTCAATCCCATTTCATACATTCGTAGTTTGAGGATATCAATCAGTGAAGGTGTCTGGATGGGATAGTGTTCCATCTCATATTCTTCTACCAAGTCGGAAATCATATCCAATTCGATAAAATTCTTATCGTCCGCAGGTGTCGATTCATTGACTAATGGCAGCAACTCATCAATGCGTTGCAGGGCCACTCTATAGGCTGCTTCGTTCTTAATTTGTGCCATATTATATGTTTTTAATGTCTTTAATCTTATTATATTCTGAATGTGTTCCTACAAAACGTATAAATATACGCTTGGGTGTGAATTGAATGACAACGACCAGTCGGTAATCATTTCCTTTAATATTGAATACATAATGCTGATTACCTACATTATCGACACTGTTGAAAGTTTGCTTTACATCGGCAAAACAAGTCCATGTCGCTTTGGATGCTTTTATAAACCAGTCTTCCAATGCTATTTTAGCTTGTGGATTGTTCGTATAATATGTCACCAATGTACTTCTTGATACGATGTGCATACATTTATTTTTAGACAAAAGTAGAAGAAATGTTTGGTTAAACCAAATTTTGTTCGGAAAAGTTTTCGTAGTGTACCAATCTTGTTTACGTAGTGATTTATCAATCCATCATTGTCGTAGTTTTTTTTCGTAAGTACTTGAGTGGCTTTCTGTCTGTTTTTCATCAAATGGGGTGTCAAATCAAGGTTTTTTCTTAATTTTGCAGCGATTTATACCATTGATTGACTAAAGAAGAATCCAATGAACAGAAACAATATCCGTCTGTCGTGGCTGTTGATAGCCCTGTTTGCAGTAGTATCGGCCTTGAGTGGCTGTAAGAAGAAAGATATGTCCCTGAAGCTGAACGAACCGCGAAACATACGCGGAGTAATCAGCTACAAACGTTCCTTCAACGACCTGAACGAGAAGCACATCAATGTGGCGAAAGCCATCGGCATCGCTCCGCTGGCAGACCGTGCCGCTGCAGAGGCAATGAAAGATCGGCTGCATAAGATTGAGACGTGTGAACAGTACGCGGTCGATTCGTTGACTCACTCCATCCCTTACCTGATTCCCGGAGCAGCCCGCCTGCTGGACAGCATCGGCTACCATTTTCTGGACTCGCTGACAGCCAAAGGACTGAATCCGAACAAGGTCATCGTCACGTCGGTGTTGCGCACGCAGCATGACGTAGCCCGGTTGCGCCGGCGCAACGGCAATGCCAGCGAGAACTCGGCTCATGCCTATGGCACTACGTTCGACCTCAGCTGGAAGCGGTTCCAGAAGGTAGAGGATCCTGACGGCCGTCCCCTGCAGGACGTCAACGCCGATACGCTGAAAATGGTGCTGAGCGAGGTGTTGAGAGACCTGAAGAAAGCAGACAAGTGCTACGTCAAGTATGAGCTGAAGCAAGGGTGCTTCCACATCACCACCCGTGAGCGTGATTGAGCGTTCATCCTTCCATCAACATCTTCCATGCCAAGGGCAGACTGCTGACGATGTCGCCCGTCGTCATGCCCATCTCTCCCTGCTTGCGGGCAGCTATGTCTCCGGCCAGTCCGTGAGCAAACACACCGAGCCGGACGGCATCCTCGGTGGGATACCCCTGTGCCAATAGGGCCAGCAGGATGCCGGTCAGGATGTCGCCGCTCCCTCCACGCGCCATACCGGGATTGCCCGTAGGATTGAAGTAGCAACGCCCGTCGGGGTAGATGATGGCGCTATAGGCTCCCTTCAGTACGATGTAGACGTGGGCTTCGTGAGCCAGTTCGCGGGCTTTTGACAGACGCTCGTAGGAGTTGACGCACGCGCCTACCAGCCGTTCCAGCTCCTTGGGGTGAGGAGTCAGAATGCTGCCTTCGGGGAGACGGCTCAGGTAGTTGCGATGCCCGGCAAGCAGGTTCAGTGCATCGGCATCCAGCACCATGGGCACCTGGCACTCCTCTATCTGGGCCAGCAAGGCATCTTCCGTCTCGGCCGACTTGCCCAGACCCGGACCGATGGCTACGGCTTGATACGGGTCGGTATCTACTACGGTAGAGAAACAGGTGTCCGATGGGTCGGTTTGCGTCATGGCTTCCGGCACGGCAGTCTGCACGATGAGGTTGTTGCAGAAGGGGAGGTGTACGGTCAGCAGTCCGACACCGCTACGCAGACAGCTGCGGGCTGCCAGTACAGAAGCTCCTGCCATGCCTTGGGAACCGGCTATCAGCAATGCACGCCCGAAGTCACCTTTGTGGGCAAAGCGTTTCCGCGGGCGCAGCAGGTAGTCCACCTCTTCGCGCTCCATCATCCGGTAGTCGGTATAGGTCTCTTCCAGTGCCTCCGGACTCAGTCCGATGTCCAGCAGTTGCCACTCTCCCACATAGGAAGCGTTCTCGGCAAAGAGAAAAGCCAGTTTGGGCAGTTGCAGGCTCAGGGTCAGATTGGCATGGATGATGGCGTCCGGCAGATTCCGGCTGTTGTCCTCGCCCATCAGTCCGGAGGGAATGTCGATGGCGATGACATAGGCCGGTGAAGCGTTGATGTAGCGTACTACCTTGGCGAAACCTCCTTCCAATGGTTTGTTCAGTCCGCTGCCGAACAGTCCGTCAATCACCACGCACTCT
Source organism: Bacteroides sp. (assembly GCA_051875915.1). Lineage (GTDB taxonomy): Bacteria > Bacteroidota > Bacteroidia > Bacteroidales > Bacteroidaceae > Bacteroides. The sequence goes on along the minus strand of JBJEHI010000029.1, from coordinate 67,654 downwards.
TCCGTCAAGAGAGGAGGAGTGAATTGGGTAGTGATTTCATGAAACTCGATATCGGCCGCTCCCGACAGCAGGTCGCGGTTGGCTTCGCAGTCGGCGGAGAGTTTTCCTTTGGTGTTGAAGAGGTACGCAACGGGATGGTAGCCCTTCTCGGCCAGCAGACGGGTGACAGCCAGGGCGTCACCGCCATTGTTGCCCGGCCCGGCAAAGAGTACAAACGGTGTCTCCTTTTCAGGGAAACGTTCTGCGATGGCTTCAGCCAAAGCGGTGGCGGCACGTTCCATCAAATCCAGTGAGGCGATGGGCTCGTGCTCGATGGTATATGCATCAATCTCCTTGATGCTGCTTGTTGGAAATATCTTCATAATCTTTACAAATAGTGGTGCAAAGATAGTGTAAAATTCTTTATTTTTATCCGGAAGACGAACTGTGAGCGGATTGTTTTATAGAATGAATGGAAAATTGTATGAGGAGGAACTGTTTATCTTTACCTTTGTGCAGCATACATAACCTTTAATTATTAACATGAAACGAATAATACTTTGGGCGTCCCTGTTGGCGCTGTTTGCGAACGAAAGTCCGGCTCAATGGAAGCCGGCGGGTGATAGAATCAAGACGGAATGGGCAGCAAAGGTGGATCCTGCCAATCCTTTGCCCGAATATCCTCGTCCCATCATGCAACGTGACGAATGGCAACATCTGAACGGATTGTGGAACTATGCATTGATAGAGAGGGGCGACGCTTTGCCCGAAACATGGGAAGGAAAGATACTGGTGCCCTTTGCCATCGAGTCTTCCCTCTCCGGTGTGATGCGTGAGGTGGGGGAGAAGAAGGAACTGGTCTATCAGCGTACGTTCAGTGTGCCCGCCGCGTGGCGCAGTCGCAGGGTGTTGCTGCACTTCGGTGCCGTGGACTGGAAGGCTGATGTCTGGGTAAATGATATAAAGGTGGGCAGCCATACGGGTGGCTATACACCGTTTTCGTTTGATGTCACCGCCGCCCTGAAGGTCAAGGGTGAGAACAAACTGACGGTGCGTGTGTGGGACCCTACAGACAAAGGAACGCAACCGCGAGGCAAACAGGTGAGCCGCCCCTCAGGGATCTGGTATACACCCGTCACGGGTATCTGGCAGACCGTGTGGATGGAACCGGTGGAGGAGGCACACATCGCCTCTTTGCGCATCACGCCGGATATCGACCGGAATCGCATGACGGTAGAGGCGCTGCTGAGCAACCGGCACGCCGATGACCTGGTGGAGGTGACGGTGACCGATGGAGGCAGGACGGTAGCTGTAGGCAAGAGCCTCGGTGCAGAGAAGGTGGAGATAGAGATGCCGCAGGAAGTCAGACTGTGGACACCCGATACTCCCTTCCTCTACGGACTGGAGGTGACCTTGAAACGCGCCGGCAAGGTGACAGACCGTGTGGAAAGCTATGCGGCCATGCGGAAATACAGTACCCGTCGTGACAAGAACGGCATTGTGCGCATGGAACTGAACAACCAGCCGCTATTTCAGTTCGGACCGTTGGATCAGGGCTGGTGGCCGGATGGCCTGTATACCGCTCCTACCGACGAGGCACTTCGATACGATGTACAGAAAACCAAAGACCTTGGTTTCAACATGATACGTAAGCACATCAAGGTAGAGCCGGCCCGCTGGTACACGTATTGCGACCAGTTGGGTGTCATCGTCTGGCAGGATATGCCGAGCGGTGACCGCAATCCCCAATGGCAAAACCGCAAGTACTTTGACGGGACGGAGTTGAAGCGGTCGGCCGAGTCGGAGGCCATCTATCGCAAAGAGTGGCGCGAAATCATGGACTGCCTCTATAGCTATCCTTGCATAGGAACGTGGGTCCCCTTCAATGAAGCCTGGGGACAATTCAAGACACCGGAGATAGTGGAATGGACCAAGCAACACGACCCCACCCGTCTGGTGAATCCGGCCAGCGGTGGCAACCACTATACGTGTGGCGATTTGTTGGACCTGCATCATTATCCTCAGCCTGAGATGTATTTGTACGATGCACAGCGGGCCACGGTGTTGGGTGAGTATGGAGGCATCGGCTTGGTGCTGAAAGACCATCTGTGGGAACCGGACCGCAACTGGGGGTATGTACAGTTCGGAAGTTCACAGGAGGTGACCGACCAGTATGTGAACTATGCCGATATGCTATACGATTTGGTTCCTCGTGGCTTCTCGGCTGCTGTATATACACAGACCACGGATGTGGAGATAGAGGTGAACGGATTGATGACGTATGACCGCAAGGTCATCAAAGTAGACGAAGCCCGCGTGCGTGAGGCCAATCAGCGTCTGTGCCGTTCGCTGGCAGAATGACGGTTGGCATCAGTACCCTCTCTTATAGGCAGGCAGCTATCGTAGCTTTCACTCTTCGCTCCGTAGTGACACTCCGCTCGAATTCGTGAAGCGTGAGGCTGCCTCCCATGGGAACCTCTTGGCGTCGGAAGGTCATGGGGCTCTCATGCGTCTCTCGGGCGGAGAAGTGGAATTCACGGATGCCTGTCTCATGGGCTATACGGGCGATGTTTGTCTCGTTCACGCCACATCCGGCTAACAGGATGATGCGCCCGTCGGCCTGCTGCTGCAGCTCTTTCAGCAGCGGAATGCCCAGTTCGGCAGTGGCCTGCTGGCCTGACGTGAGGATGCGTCGGCATCCTAACCGGATAATCTCTTCCAAGGCCTGGTAAGGATGACGGCATACATCGAAAGCGCGGTGGAAGGTGACCGACATTCCACCGGCCGCTTCCATCAGCTGTCGCATGAAAGGGAGGTCTACCTCGCCATCGGAGGTAAGGCTGCCGAACACCACTCCGTCCGCCCCCATGCGGCGGACATTCTCTACATCGGTCAGCATGATGCGCCGCTCGATAGGGGAGTAGAGAAAGTCTCCTCCACGTGGGCGAATAATGACGTGCAGGCGGGTCGTAGTGAGCAGCTGCCGGGCTGTCTCGATTTCACCATACGAAGGGGTGGTACCTCCTTCAGGAATGCCGGCACATAGCTCTACGCGATGGGCACCTGCCGCTTGCGCTGCCAGGCAACTCTCTACAGAGTTGGCACAGACTTCAAATTGATAGGGGTTCATTCTTTTCCGGAATAGAGTTTGATACTATATATAAAGAGTGAGAAGAAGTATGCAACCGGTGGCCAAACACCACGCAGTCTACTTTTTCTCACTCTTTCTCTGAGGGAAGCCGCTGGAACGGCTTCTGTTATTTCGCGTAACTTACCGCACGTGTCTCACGGATGACGGTAATCTTTACCTGACCGGGATAGGTCATCTCGTCCTGAATCTTCTTGGCGATTTCGGTAGAGAGGCTCTCCGTCTGTTTGTCGTCAATCTTGTCAGCACCGACAATGACACGCAGCTCGCGTCCTGCCTGGATGGCGTATGTCTTGGTGACGCCGGGATAGGACATGGCCAGCTGTTCCAAATCGTTGAGTCGCTTGATGTATGCCTCTACAATTTCGCGGCGGGCACCCGGACGGGCTCCTGAAATGGCATCGCACACCTGTACGATGGGAGCCAGCAGGGTGTTCATCTCCACTTCGTCGTGGTGGGCACCGATGGCGTTGCAGATGTCCGGCTTCTCTTTGAACTTCTCGGCCAGCTTCATACCGTAGAGTGCATGAGGCAGTTCGGGTTCTTCATCGGGTACCTTACCGATGTCGTGCAACAGACCGGCACGCTTGGCCTTCTTGGGGTTCAGTCCCAGCTCGGATGCCATGACGGCACAGAGGTTGGCCGTCTCGCGGGCGTGCTGAAGCAGGTTCTGTCCGTAGGACGAACGGTACTTCATCTTACCGATGATGCGAATCAGTTCGGGATGCAGGCCGTGGATACCCAAGTCGATGGTCGTGCGTTTACCTGTTTCGATAATCTCTTCCTCCACCTGCTTGCGTACTTTGGCTACCACCTCTTCGATGCGGGCGGGGTGGATGCGTCCGTCTGTCACCAACTGGTGGAGTGCCAGTCGGGCGATTTCGCGGCGCACGGGGTCGAAGGCTGAGAGGACAATGGCTTCAGGTGTGTCGTCAACCACGATTTCCACACCTGTAGCAGCCTCCAGGGCGCGGATGTTGCGTCCTTCCCGACCGATGATGCGTCCCTTGATTTCGTCAGACTCGATGTGGAATACCGTTACCGAATTCTCGATGGCTGTTTCGGTGGCCACTCGTTGGATGCTCTGGATGACAATGCGCTTGGCCTCTTTGCTGGCAGTGAGCTTGGCATCGTCCATGATGTCGTTGATGTAGCTCTGTGCCTGTGTCTTGGCCTCCTCCTTCAGCGACTCCACCATCCGTTCCTTGGCCTCTTCGGCCGACAGGCCCGAGATGGCTTCCAGTTTCTCTATCTCCTGGCGCTGCAGATGGTCAAGTTCCTCCTTCTTCTTGTCAATGATGGTGAGTTGGTTCTCCAGGTTCTCCTTGACGGCTTCAGCCTCCATCTTCTTGCGTTGCAGCTCTTCCTGTCGTTGGTTCAGCACCAGCTCGCGTTGCTTCAGCTTGTTTTCCACTTGTTGGATTTTCTGGTTACGCAGGGCAACCTCTTTCTCCAGATCTGCCTTCTTGTTCAGGAACTTCTCCTTCACTTCCAGCAACTTGTTTTTCTTAATCACTTCACCTTCGGCCTCGGCATCCTTCAGAATCTTGTCGCACTTGCTTTTCAATCCATGTTTGAAAAACAGGTACGAGGCAAGCCCTCCGACGATGAAGCAGGCAATAGATACAAGTATTGTAACTGTCATTTTCTAAATTTGTTTTTAATATATAAATAAAAAAACACTGCATAGAGAACGTCTTTTTTACAGACATTTCCCTTTACAGTGCGTATCAATTCTTTTTTGTCCCGAAAGATTCTGTCGGCCTCTGGCAAGATTGGTCAAGGCTCCTTGAAGTACTCTTCCAGCAATTCCGTCAGTTCTTTTATCTTTCTGCTATAAGGTTCAGTGTCGTTCCGCTGCTCAAGTACCACCGTCTTCAAGGCATACTCATAGGCCAAAAGTGCCAATACTTTTTCCTTCGAGTTCTGCCTTTGATACTTGGCATTGTATGCACTGAAATCTTCTTTCACCTTTTGGGCCGCCTTTCTTACCAGTTCCTCATCGCTGGGTGAAATCCATGCGGGGATACTGATATCGGCTGCAATATTCAGGTTGACCCTTATCTTATCGTTCATACATCCTTCACTTTTTATTCATTCAGTAAGGCGATGCACTTATCGACTTCACGCACTAATTTTGACAATCGTTGTTTCGTCTCCTTCACGTCGCTGCCGTTCAGGCTGATTGCCGTTGCTGTTTTCAGATTGATGTAATCTGTCTCCAGTTGTTGATAGTCAGTCAATACCTTTTCGTACTCCTGTTCTTTGGCTTCGAGGAGCTGTTTCAACTCCCTGTTCTCGCGTTTCAATTCATCGTGCAGATGAATCAGATGCCTTAGCCGAGTTTCAAAGATACTTATTAACTTCTTATCGTCTTCCGTCATTTACTACACCAAAATTGTACACAAAAATACGATTTACAATTATAACCCAAAAATTTTTTGATGAAAATATCTGTTTAGGGTCTAAATATTTTGTTTTTTTGCTTTCTTTAGCTTCTTTTTGCGACTGAATGGGGATTCCTGCCGTATGAAACACAGGGATGAGGGGAGTAGATGCTGTGTAGCGTCAGAAGGGTGCCTCTTTGGTAAAACAGAGGGAGGTCTTCAGGATGGGGTGGGTAAATGCAATCTGTTCGGCATGGAGGCAGAGGCGGTTGCCCTCCTTCCCATAAAGGCGGTCGCCTACAATGGGACAATGTAACCCTGAGGGATGGGCGGCGTGAACACGCAGCTGGTGGGTACGCCCGGTCTCGGGATAGAATGCGATGCGGGTCTCTCCCTCCTGATAGGCGATGACCTCGTAGCGGGTGATGGCCTGCTTCCCGAGACGAGGATGAACCATCTGACGGGGACGATCCATCGGATTGGGACAGAGGGGCAGTGTGATGGTACCTTGGGCCTGCTCTACTCGTCCGTCAAGTAGGGCAACGTACTTCTTCTTGACTTGACGCTCTTCAAACTGCCTCTGTAGCAGTTGCTGCACGCTCCGTGTCTTGGCCAATAGCATCAGGCCGGAGGTGTCCATATCTAACCGGTGTACGGTGAGCAATCCGTCGGGGGAGGTGGCATGGGAGTGCAACAGGCTTTGTATGGAGGGTTGGGAACCCTTTCCCGGCACAGAGAGCATCCCGGCCGGTTTGTTGACTACCATCAGCCAAGGGTCTTCGTAGACAATTTCGATGTCATCGGCTGAGAAGGGCGTATGCTGCTCCAAAGGGCTCTTCTCGACATCCAGTCCCCGTAACATGTGTCTCAGGATGGGCTCGCATTTCCCTTTGCAGGCGGGATAGTAGTGACCGTGATGGCGCACCTCGGTTTTGGGAGAGGCTCCCCACCAGAATTCGGCCATGGCCAGCGGGTGCAGGCGATGCAGGTAGGCATATTGCAGCAGTTTGGGGGCGGCACACTCGCCGGCACCTGCAGGAGGGGTTTGGTGTATGGTGGACTGGAAGATGTCGCATAAGTCGCGCACCTCGCCTTGTTGGTTGAGCAGCCGAAAGTGGGCGAACAGTTGGTGCTGCAGCTGGGCGGAGCGCACCTTGCGCTCGGCCTTGAGGGATGCGAGGAGGGCTTCGTGCGCTTGCAATGCCTGCTGTTGCGTGCGGAGCTGTGCTTGCCGTTCGCGCTCCAGCCGTTTGTAGGCCGCTTTCAGAAACTGGCTCTCACGTATCATCTCAGCCTCTTCTGCCGGGCTGATGGCTTTGTCGGGTTGCAGCAGGGCCTCCTGCCGACGGCTGTCACGTTTGGCTTTGGCTGCTTTCATCCGTGCTTTTGCTTCCTCTAACTCTTGTTGGATGTCTTGACTCAGTTGCACCGTGTCTGCTTTGAGTCGCAGATAGGTCTCCTCTTGTTCCAGACAGGCAATCTGTCGGTTGATGGTCGATATCTGCTCCTCTTCCTTTTTGAAGAACCCGTCGGGACGCAGCAGGTCGAAGACCGGAGGTACGAAGTAAGGATGGTCGTTCCGCCCGGCCAGGATGCCTGAATAGGCTGCCAGAAAGCCTATCTGTCTGTGGGCATCGTGTACCACCAATACACCGAACATCTTTCCGTGCGACAACTCCTCCTGCCATTCAGCCTGTTGGCTGAGGTAGGCTTGTACCTGCTTGGCAGCCAGCTGGCAGAGCGGGTGAGGCGTGTAGCAGAAGGGGTAGGTGAATTGGCGCGGCCACTCAATGCCTTCGATAGCAGATTGGAAGTAATGCATCATGTTAGGCAGGGAGACCGCAAAGTCAACGTTGGGTAGGCAGTTCGAACTCCTGCCAGTCGTACTCTTCGCCATATTCATCGGCAATGGCGAGGCGGATGCAGATTTCTCCCTCCTTGATGCGTTCGCCGGCACTGATATGGGCGGTGTACTTCATCCCTTGATGAGGCTCTATTTGTTCAATCATGACCGATGGCGAGATGTAGATACGCTTCATGCCTGTGGTCTCTCTGACGACGGGCACTACATTGTAGGCGGTCTGATTGCCTTCGTTGATGATTTCAAAAATCACCTTGCTGCTCTCGCCCGAGGTGAGTATATGGTCGCGGTTGTCATCGATGAAACGGATGTTGTGTATCCGCAGCCGGTCGATGACAGCCGAGGCACCTCCGCGGTCGTTCGGACGCGAGGGGGCAGACTGTGTACGTTCAATGCGGTAGCTCTCTTCATCGGACTGTTTGGGGGTGCTGACCGCATTCCCGATGGCGGCACCGGCAATGGTACCTATGATGGTGCCTATGGCTGATCCCCGATATCCTCCTCGCCAGCCATGACTGCTTTCGCCTATCAGTCCGCCGATGGCACTTCCTACATTACCACCGATGGCGGCACCGGCCATGATGGCATTCGGGTCGCCGGATACTGATTGGCTGGTGCCGCATCCGCTACAGAGCAACGCCAGCGTGCAAAGAATGCAAAGAGACTGTTTCATATATCTGTATGTTTTTTTGTTTGTCGTATGTGGATTGCGTGGCAATGCCTCGTTCACGCTCCTCCGTATCAATATTTCTGTTTGATTTCGGGCAATGCCTTCTGGATGTCGCTGATGCGGCGGGTATCGCTGGGATGGGTACTCATGAATTCAGGAACCTGACTGCCCCCACCAGCCGACATTTTCTGCCAGAATTTAACAGCAACGTCGGGATTGTAGCCGGCCATGCGCATGAAAATCAGCCCCATGTAGTCGGCCTCTGTCTCATGCTTGCGCGAGAAGGGAAGCATCACGCCATATTGGGCTCCCACACCATACACTTGACTCGCCAGAGTTTGTAGGGCGGCACTCTTCTGCGAGAGCGACTGCCCCAGGACTTGTGCCCCATATTGTGCCAGAATCTGCTGGCTCATGCGTTCGTTGCTGTGCTTGGCTACGGCATGTGCCACTTCGTGTCCGATGACTACTGCCAGTTCGTCGTCCGAAGAGACCAGTGCCATCAATCCCTCGTACACCACAATCTTTCCTCCGGGCATACAGAATGCGTTCACCTGATTGTCTTTCACCAAGTTGAATTCCCAGGAGAAATTGGTGAGTTCCGATGCCAGTCCGTTCTCCTTCAGGTATTTTTCGGTAGCTGCAGCTATCTTTTTCCCTACGCGCGTCACCATGGCCGATTGGCTGGCAGAAGAGGATTTCGTGGCACTCTTCATATAGGTGTTGTACTGTGTCAGGCTGGATGACAATACCTCCTGGTCTGATACTAACAAGACTTGTTTCCGACCTGTGACGGGAACTGAGCCGCATCCTGCCAGCAGAAGCAGGGCTGCGCTACAAATTGCAATGGTTCTTTTCATATTGCTTTGCATTTGGTTAAGGGGGGGGCAGAGGCTGGTAGAGAAACAGGTTCCTCTCTTCGTTTCCGCCTCCCTGATACTAACATGCCACAAATTTAGGTAAAATCCGCGAACTACTTTCATGCTTGCACGAAAAAGTTATTCCAAGATGCAGCCGCCTCTCTCTGTCCCTCCTCCTCTGGGCCGGGTGTTGGCCATGCTTCTTCCCATCCGTCGTGACAGCTGTGACACCTTTTTCTTTAGGAAATATACAATTATATACTACCACTCTTATATATTACTATATTTATGAATTCTCATACAGAAAGTGTCACACCCGTCACATCTGTCACGTGGATGGAAGTTACGAGCTACGAGTTATGGGCCACAAAGCTATCAGTAGAAGAAGGGCACCAAGTTATGCCCTTCTCATAACAGCCATGGTGACTGCCTCTTGCCGGTTTTACGCCCCGTATGGGTATTTATCCGCAGTGGAAATGTGCCTTTACCAGCCGGAGCATGGCTTCGGGATTTCCTTCCAGCTCTTTGCGCAGATGACGGTCGTCGTAGGCTTGCAGCTTGCGTATGACACCATCAATCATGGTGGGGCTGAAGACACCATACTGCTCGAAGATGGCGCGTTGACGCTGCAGGCAATCGGCAGAGGCGGCACAGCTGTCGGGCAGTTGGGCCAAGCTCTTCAGCTTCTCAGCATTCTCCTGTTGGTGGATGTTGACGTTGACATACGTCCGTTCGGCTATTTGCAAGGCATCTGGCAGCTCCCAGCCGTGTCGGCAGGCCACTGCCAATCCGGCCATCAACAGATAGAGGTCGGCCGAACCGTCGGGCGAGCGCATCTCCACCGTCTGCTTCTGTGTGGTATCGTAGTGGCTGTCAGCTTCCAGCGGATTGACGATGCGCGACATGTCGGTCTGGGCAGTCCATCCCAGCGGCACACGTACCAGTACAGAACGGTTGCGGTCGCCCCAGCAGATGTTGGTGGGTGCCTCTTGGTGGGGTACCAGGCGGAAGTAGGAGGTGGGATTGGTATTGCCAAAGGCGGTAATGGAAGGAGCGAGTTCCATCATGCCTGCAATGGCGCGTCGGGCCGTATCCGACAAGCGTCCCTCCTTCAGCATCTGGTTCTGACCCTCTTGCATCAGACGCATGTGGATGTGCAGACCGGAGCCAGCCTTTCCGGCTGTGATTTTAGGCGCGAAGGTGACGTTATAGCCATACTGATAGCCCAGATTGCGGATGATCCATTTGGCTATCATCAATTGTTCGGCAGCATGTTCGGCGTAGACAGGCAGGAACTCTATTTCGTTCTGTTCGTAAATCATTCCTTCCAGTGTGAAGTTGCCCACCTCCGAGTGTCCGTATTTGATTTGTCCTCCTGTCTGGGCGATATAGCTCATGCACTTGGTACGGAAATCGTTGAACTTGGCATACGGAGCCGATTCGTGATAGCCGCGCTGGTCGGTAGCCGGAAACATGTTGTCGTCGGGGGCAATCACATAATATTCCAGTTCGCCCATGGCTTGGAATTCCATGCCGGTTACCTGTCGGAACGTCTCACAGGCTTTGTGCAGGGTGTGTTGGGGAGAACTCTCCAGTGGCTGGCCATCTTTATTGAAGAAGTCGCACAGGAAGGAAAGGGTCGGCATCTCGGCAAAGGGGTCGAGGAAGGCGGTTCGGAAACGCGGAATGACATAGAGGTCGCTGCTGCCGGCCTCGATGAAGGGGAAGAGACTGGAGCCGTCGACACGCTCGCCACAGGTAAGTATGGCCTCCAGATAGGCGTAGTTGTTGATGACGAAGTTCAGTGTCTTCAGACGGCCGTCGGCGGCAGGATACATGAAGTTGATCATCCGTATCTGTTTTTCGCGAATGTAGGTCACGATGTCCCTCTTGGTGAATTCACCGCAAGATTTCTGCAGGAAAACTTCCAGCGGATTGGGACTAAGGTCAATGTTAGGATTCATGGTGTTTCAGATGTTGGTTGTTGTTGTTTTTATTGTTATCGAATCAAAGGTACACGGATTTATTGGAATTGCAAAGGTTGCGGAGGTATAAAACTGACTTTTTGCAATTAAAAAATCCAAAATCGACCAATTTTCACCGGATTCCATATCTTTTGATAAGATAGGCTGCATCGTGGAAGAAGAAATGTTTATCTTTGCCACATTAACGACTTGATGGATAAAACGTAAATTGGATTTGTGATAATCATTAAATGACAGAATATATGGAGAAGGATAAAATGTTGGCGGGTGAGGTCTATCAGGCGACCGATCCTCAGCTGATAGCAGAACTGAATAGGGTGAAAGATTTGTGCTGGGAGTATAATCAGATACGTCCCACGCTGCTGAAAGAGCGAAATCGGAAACTGCAGGAAATTCTGGGGCGGAGCGATGAAGATACGTTCATCAACCAACCCTTCTATTGTGACTACGGAAAGCACATCCGGGTGGGGAAGCGTTTCTTTGCCAACTTCTGTTTCACGGTACTCGACGAGGCACTGGTTACCATCGGTGACGATTGTTTTATCGGACCCAATGTGGGCATCTATACGGCTTGTCACAGCACCAATCCGGCCGAACGGAATACGCGCCGCGAGTGGGCAAGGCCGGTCACTATCGGTGACAATTGCTGGATTGGTGGGGGTGTCACCATCTTGCCGGGTGTTACGATTGGTGACGGATGCACCATCGGGGCAGGCAGTGTGGTAGTGAACGACATTCCTGCCGGGTCGTTAGCCGTAGGCAATCCGGCCAGGGTCATCAAATCAGGGTTGTAGGCGTATTTGTAGTTTTTTCTACGCGAGGGAAAAATACAGAGGCACAAAGGCATCGGATTGCTCTCCTTTCGATGTGGAGAGAATTTATGCCTTTGTGCCTCTGTGCAGAACGTGTTTGGGGAGGCAATTCCCTTTATCAGAACTTGTAGTCGATGCTCATGCCGAACACTTTATTGGTGCGGCTATATACATTGCTGCCCTTCAGTCCTGTGCCATTGTAGTTGTCCGATACTTTTTTGTAGTCATCGTAGGTAGTCCACATGTAACCTACGTTGATGTCTGCCTTTTCGCTCAGTTTCAGCTTGGCACCGAATCCCAAGCTGTACGAGTCGCATGAGAAGCTGGTATCGCTCTGGTAGTTGTCCGAAAGACCGTAGTCGGTAATCTGTCCGCCACAGCTCAGCGTCAGTCGTTGGGTGACATCCCATTCAATACCTGCCAGATATTCGTTGGTACCTTTAGTCAGGTATTTCTGTTTGTCGTTTGCCATACCGGCCTGTTTGTCGTCGTAGAAGTGGTATTCCACAGAGGCACGCAGGTTGGGCAGGAACTGATAGCCGGCAGCCACCGAGAGGAGTGAAGGGATGTCGCTCGGTGTGTTGACACCGTGTTTGAAAGCGGCCAAGGCGCCGTCGGGGTCAGTATTCTCCTTCGTGTCGTTCTCAATGTTCAGATTGGTCCTGAATTCGTATTTGGCACCGATGTTCAGTCGGCCCAGCTTGGCATCCAAACCAATGACTGGAGTCAGTCCCCAGCCGGTCTGGTCGCAATCCAAGGCCAGATTCATCAGCTGTGCACCGCCCAGAGACTCTTTCAGATTGGCAGTCAGATAGCCGCTGTAGCCTCCGGTAAAATAGTTCATGCGACCGCCGGCGAATGCCGAAAGCCATTCGTTGATTTTGTAGGTCAAGCCCAGCTGGACAGAGTAGATAAACTGCTTGCCCTCCATGGCGCTGTTGATATCATACATTTCCTGCGTCAGTACCTTGCCCTGCTGCAGACCGGCCTGGAAGATGCCTGCCATGGCCAGTGATTCGAACATGGGCAGACCGTCATCAAACGAAGCCTTGCCACCGCCGCCTGTCACGCCAAAGTAGCCGGAGATGACCCAGTCGCCTTTTTTGTAAGCACCGAATACACTGGGAATGATGGGAGCGGCAGCTTTGCCTTCATAATACTTATGATAGGGTTGGTCGGACACTGTGGGAGCCGTACCATTGAAACCTGTGTATGTATAGAAGTTGGCATCGATGTTGCGGGTCTGGAAAGCGCTCTGGATGCTGAGTGAGCAGTAAAAGCCATCTTTGGGCATGAAAGCCAAACCTGCAGGATTGGATATGGCGGCATCTATGTCGAAAGTCGCACCGCGGGACAACATACGCAGGAAGGCGGGATGTTGGTTGGTGTTGGTTAAAATGCCTCCGGCAAAAGTTGAAACTGAAACGATTAACAAGGAGGCACAAATCAATAGTTTTTTTCTCATTTCTTTCTTATATTATGGTTTACGGGGCGCAAAGATACAATATAATTGCACACTGTGAAAGAAAACGTGCATAATTTTCAGATTTTGCATGCAACTGTCAGTTGTGAATTAAAAGTTTCTTTTGAAACATTTGTATGGATGGTAGGTCGTGATTTATGATTTGTTGGAAAGATTGTCAGCTGAAATGTTGCACAGTTCCAAAGATGCAGTTATCTTTGGCAATCATGCCGATGGAGGCTTGTGCAGGTAGTATGAAGAATAGTACGAACTTTAAAAACAGATACGTATGAAGCGATTTATCTTTTCGTCAGCCTTGATGCTGACAGCTCTGCTGACCTATGCGCAGCAGGCCTTGTGGGGCGGGTCACAGATTGTCTCTCCCGAGATTCATGACAATCAGACTGTCACTTTCCGTCTGAAAGCTCCTAAAGCGGTGCGTGTGCAGGTGACGGGTGACTTTCTGAACAGTGAGTCGTCCGAAGAAGGTGCACGGGTAGCCGACCTTGTGGAAAAGGATGGTGTATGGGAATATACGACTCCTGAACCTCTGCAGCCTGAACTCTATAGCTATACCTTCCTGGTGGATGGCTTGAAGATTAACGATCCCTCCAACGTGTTCATGATTCGTGATGTACAGAGCGTTACGAATGTGTTCATCATCGGTGGCGGCCGTGCAGACCTCTATAAAGTGAACGATGTACCTCATGGTACGGTAGCTAAGGTGTGGTACGAAAGCCCTACGGCCGGTATGAAGCGCAGGATGACAGTATATACGCCTGCAGGATATGAAGACAGTGGCAAGCGTTACCCCGTCTTTTATCTTCTGCACGGTATGGGCGGCGACGAGAATGCCTGGAGTGAGTTGGGGCGTGCGGCGCAAATACTGGACAATCTGATTGCTCAGGGTAAGGCGAAACCTATGATTGTGGTGATGACCAATGGCAACATCTCACAGGAGGCTGCTCCCGGCGAAACCAGTAATGGGTTTGTAAGTCCCACCATGCGGCTGCCGAAGACCATGGAAGGCTCCTTCGAAACGGCTTTCCCTGACGTGGTACGTTATGTAGACAGCCATTACCGCACTATAAAGAACAAGCATGGACGTGCCATTGCCGGTCTGTCGATGGGAGGTTTCCATTCGCTGCATATCTCCAAGCAATATCCTGACATGTTTGACTACATCGGTCTTTTCTCGGCAGCCATCCTGTCTGATCCGAAGGTTGATTCACCCATCTACAAAGATTTAGAGGCCAAGCTGAAGGTGCAGTTCGACAAGAAACCGGCTCTCTACTATATTGCTATCGGCAATACCGATTTCCTCTACAAAGCCAATACCGACTTCCGTCGGATGTTGGACGAAAAGGGGTACAACTATGAATATTATGAGTCTGCCGAAGGCCATATCTGGAAGAATTGGCGCATCTATCTGACCGAGTTTGTCCCCAAGCTGTTCAAGTAAGTTCAAACCAACGGCAAACGGATATTCTTATGGTAAACAGGAAGCGCAGCTCTCAGTTTTGTGTTAGGATCCGAAGCTGCACTTCCTCTGTTTACAACTCATAACAGCAAACTGATTTATGGAAATAAATAGCAAACGCTCTGCACGCTCTGCGACAACACATATTGGGGCATTGGATGGATTGCGAACCTATGCAGCCATCGGTATAGTGCTGATACATGTATCTATGTGCATCAGCATCAAACCTACAGATACATATTTTACACGTGTTGTCATTCCGGATTTGATGAAGCTCACATCGCTATTTATGATTGTCAGTGCTTTTTCTTTGTGTTGTGGGTATTATGAACGTTTCAAGAGCGGGCTTATCACTCCCAACGATTTCTATAGGAAGCGTTATCAGCGCATCCTGCCATTTTTCGCCAGTCTCTGCGTACTGGATTTTATCATCTTCCCCAGTATGGAGCAGCTGTACATGCTTTTTGCAAATCTTACCTTATGTTTCAGCTTTATCCCCAATCAAGATATCAGCATGATAGGTGTCGGATGGTTTTTGGGTCTGATATTTGTTTTCTATCTGTTGTTCCCTTTCTATGTGTTCATGCTCGACAACCGTCGCCGAGGCTGGTTCTCGTTTTTGATATCCTTAGTGTTGGCTGGACTCTGCACGGTCTATTCGTTCAATGAATCTGTGACAACGCCCAATGTCGGAGGCAAGGATATCATCTATAATATGCCTTTATTCATAGCCGGAGGAATGATTTATCTGTATCGTGATAGCGTAAGAATGAAAGGAATACGTTTGCATCTTTGGCTGCTTGTCTGTCTTTTCCTGACGATGTCTTATTCATTATTTCCTTTCTTAAACGAATCCTACTTCTATACACTGGTGACAAATATATGCATCTTTGGATCCTGGCTGGTGTATGCGTTGAGTTCGAAGGATTGGATTCTGAACAACCGGTTGGTAAGATTCCTCAGTACCATCTCGATGGAAATCTATCTGAGCCACATGCTACTCTTCCGTTTGGTAGAGAAATTCCACCTCGAACGGATTATAGCAGATGTGGATCTGTTGTTCGTAGTTACATTCCTGCTGGTTCTGATAGGAACTATTGTTTTTTCGTATGTAATGAAACAGGCGATATTGCCTAATCTGACGAAGGGGCTCTCTTCCCTTTATCACCGTTGTTGCAGGTAGGACTTGGCTGTTCTTCCTTACTGCCCGTTGTTTGATTCTGCATTACTGTTCGTGAACGGTCGGCCGGTTGGAACAGACGTAGAAGAGGCTTTTCTTTTCGTCGTACTCCTGACTCTGCAGTCCGCATAAATCCATGATGGAATGTATGAGGTGTGAGGTGTTGAAACTGTTCCGGTCACTTTGACGGATTCGTGTGGCCATATCTCCACGCTTGGATTGGAAAAGTCGGGAGGTCCATATCCAGAAAGGTATCTTTTTCATTGGATCCGATGGATTATATGCGTTGTGTCCGCTCATGTGGCGTGTGTCATACACCTCCTCGCCATGGTCGGGGAAGCAGATGACAATTGCCTCTTTCTCTTCAAAACGTCGGACAACTTCGTTGCAGACGTAGTCGCTGTATAGTATGCAGTTATCGTATTCGGCCACTGTCATCTTCTGGGCATAGGTCAGGTCTGTTCTCCCTTCATCAATGCCGATTTGGTTGAAAGCCGACGGATATCTGTTGGTATAGCGCTGGTGTGCCCCCATCAGATGGAGACAGATGAAATTTGCCTGTTTGTTCAGCTCTAATTGTCTGTCCAACAATGGTAACAAATCTTCGTCGAAATATCCGAACCGCTCTTCTGAGGCGTGCCGTTGGTGAGTGAACAAAACGGTGTCTGAAGTAGTAGCGATGCTTTGGGTAGAGTTCTCACCACCTCGGGTGAAGCTGTCCTGATTGGAAATCCAGCTGGTATAGTAGCCTGCCGCTTTCATGATGGCAGGTAATGTATAGCATTGATACCATTCTTTGGCATCGGATTCTTCATGGAAGGTCATGACTTGTCGGATGGCTTCTGCGGTAATTGCGCGTGGTGTCTGTACCTGTTGGAATAGGGTGGTCTCTCCATTCTTAATCCGTTCATTTAGCAAGGGGGTTGTCAACTTCGGATAACCGTATGCGTTCATGTGCCATTTAGAGATGGATTCATTGAGTATGATCACAACGTAGGGAATCGTTCTTGTCGTATCGCTTTGTACGGAAACCTGCGGAGGCTCCTTCCTGATGAGTTCCATGTACTTCAGCTGCTCGGCTCTGTCTTTCAATGTGTTTCGGGTTGAATGCCAGATTCTCTCAACTCCGGTCAGCATTTGGTAGGATGTCATGTGTCTGACCTGTGTTACGTAATATACCAATCCGACATAAACTGCCAGTATGGAGAAGCATAGAATGTGTAATCTTTTCTTGGATGCCAAAAGCTTAGGGAGATGTATGCCGACGATTTGTTTCCGATATCTGATACACAGACAGATGGTTATGGCTATACAGCCTATTAGTATCCATGTCGGGCGATTGAAATAGGTATGGAAGAATTCGGTGGTCTCATCGGGATTTGTTTCCAACATCACCAGGATAATGGAAGGGGTGACGAGAGAGTAAAAGTTCAGCAACAGAAAACTCTCAATCAGAAAGACGAATGCTGTGAGCATGAGCAGGGGAATACCGAGATAGATTCTGGTATATTTCTGGATGAGATGGATGATAAAGGTTGTAATCAGCGTAAAACCGGCTCCGTTGATGAGGGCTACACCGACACGCATGGGAATCAATGCCAATGTTTCGTTGAATAGATTGTATACAATAGCTGTCAATGTGTTTAATACGAACAGAATTATATACAGTGAAAATAGTTTGTTCTGTTGCTTCATCTGAATTGCCATAATGGTTTCCGTTAAATTGCTGCTTACAAAGTCCAAAAATACTAGTTTTTATTCTATTTGGGATGGAATATGCTAACTAATTACGAATTCAAGTTTCGTATTTTGTTTCCTTTCCTTTCATAGAGGTGGAAAATGTACCGCTCCATAACTGACTTATACTGCGGAACATGAAAAAGCCTACACCTCATGCGAATAGATGTTAATGCGTTGATAGACAGGTGTTTGTTTGGGTGAATGCATTGCCTAACCCTACATCTCCCTACACCAACCTACACTTCGTGTAGTATTACCTTTGCTTTGTTTTTATTTAAAGGTAACAATGAAAGCAGTAGCAGAACATAATGTGTAGAGTGGTGTAGGGTGGTGTAGGGTTATACGCCTCTTGCACCGTGCTTATCATTTTTATTTTCAGCAGATTATGGCCAATTGGTGTAGGGTCAAACGCATTACAGAGTCTATTCCCATCAATTTGTAAGCCTGCTTCTGTTCCCCTGTCAGCAGGTTGACAGTGACGCTGCAGCAGGTTGACAGTGACACTGCAACCGTATGAAGCATCGTACTAACGGCATGTTTGCCTGCCCCCAACATACTTGTTTTGAGAGTATGTTGCTTGGGTCTGCACGTATATGGCAATTTATAAACTATGTATGTCATGTCAGTTTTTTAAAGTTCTCATCTATCATCCACGAATACTTAGGATCTCTAAATAAAATACTTAGTAAAGGAAGCGAAAGGCAATTAATAATTATGATAATTAATAATTGGGTTATATTACCTTCAATCTTACATAGACATTAGTGAATTTATATCTTGTCAGATAATCCTTAGAAACAGTATAAATCTTGATTTATATCTCGGTGTAGAAGAGTCAAGACTGTAACTTATCTTTATGGTATGGAAGGTATTTTGAGAGAAAGGATTGATTGAAAAAAAGAATCCGTACTACTATGGATAGGTACTACGGATTCTTATAGTTACATCAGGATGGAATTACAGCAGGAAGCCCAGCAAGATACCGGCAGCTACGGCCGAACCGATGACACCTGCTACATTGGGACCCATGGCATGCATCAACAGATAGTTGGTCGGATCGTATTCCAAACCGACGGTCTGTGAGATACGTGCAGAGTCGGGTACGGCAGATACACCGGAGTTGCCGATGAGCGGATTGATCTTGTTGCCCTTTTTGAGGAAGAGGTTGAATATCTTCACAAAGATGACTCCTGAAGCGGTAGCAATGACAAATGAAATGGCTCCCAGGAAGAAAATCAGGATAGAGTCCCAAGTGAGGAACTCGGACGCCTGCGTTGAGGCACCTACCGTCAGACCCAGCAGAATGGTGATGGTATCAATCAACGGACCACTGGCCGTATTTGCCAGACGACGGGTCACGCCGCTCTCCTTCAACAGGTTACCAAAGAAAAGCATTCCCAACAGAGGTAGACCGGAGGGTACCAGGAAAGTAGTCAGCAACAGACCGATGATGGGGAACATCACCTTTTCCGTGTGTGAGACGGCACGAGGAGGTTTCATACGGATGAGGCGTTCCTGCTTGTTGGTGAGCAACCGCATGATAGGAGGTTGTATCACAGGAACCAATGCCATGTATGAATAGGCCGATACGGCAATGGCGCCCATCAGATTAGGGGCTAACTTGGAGGAGAGGAAGATGGCTGTAGGACCGTCTGCTCCACCGATGATGCCGATAGCACCCGCCTGCATGGGATCAAATCCTAAAGCAAGAGCTATCATATACGCTCCAAAGATACCGAACTGGGCGGCTGCACCAACCAGCATCAGCTTGGGATTGGATATCAAGGCAGAAAAGTCTGTCATCGCACCGATACCCAGGAAGATGAGCGGCGGATACCAGCCAGATGTTACGCCTTGATACAAGATGTTCAGCACAGAGCCTTCTTCATAGATACCTACCTTCAAGCCGGCCTCCATGTTGAAGGGAATGTTACCAATCAGCATACCGAATCCGATGGGAATCAGCAGCATAGGCTCAAATTCTTTGGCAACTGCCAAATAGATGAAAACCAAACCTACCAATATCATGACTATGTGGCCCACCGTTGCATTGGCAAACCCCGTATATGTCCAGAAGTCGGCAAGGTTGTTTCCTAAAAATGTGATAAATTCTCCCATATTATTCAATAATTACGAGGTCAGTACCTTCGAGAACAGAGTCCCCTTTACTTACATTGATGGCAGTAATCTTTCCGTCACGGTCGGCGTTGATGCTGTTCTCCATCTTCATGGCTTCCAGAATCACTACGAGCTGTCCCTTCTTCACGGTGTCGCCTACGTTTACCTTGATGTCGAGGATGACACCTGGAAGCGGAGATTTCACTCCCGACTTGCCTCCTGCTGCGGCAGGACGTGCAGGAGCAGGAGCGGCAGGTGCTGCAGCAGGAGCTGCTGCCGGACGGACAACAGGTCTTACAGGAGCTTCTTTCGGTTTTTTCTCCATCTCTACTGTGTAGGAAGTGCCATTCACCTCCACCTGAACGATGTTGTCTTCAATGTCTCCGATAGCAACTTTGTATTCGTTGCCGTTGATTTTGTATTTATATTCTTTCATTTTCTTACGGTGTTATTAATCTATGAACATTATTTTTTTTGAGGCATCTCACGCAGTGTGTAGATCTTTGAATTCCATGGAGAGTAGCTACGCTTGGTCTGCTTGATGGTCAGTACAGTGTCTTCTACATCGTGTACGTCGCTCTGATATTCATGCAATGCCATGGCGATGGCTGCATAGACTTCGCCGGAAACTGCGTCGGCTTTCGATGTGCGGGTCGGCTGGACAGTCCCATCGCCTGCAGCTTTCTTGGGAGCCGATTCCTTACGTTCGATAAGGCGTACAGCTGCTTTCCCCACGAAATAGAAAGCGATGAACAGCAGAAGAAGGCCGGTGAACACGACGCTCATTGCAGAAATGGCCATGCCGATACCGGCACTGTCGTGTTGGGCAAACTTCTCCATCTTGGCATTGTTGTCGATGGTCTTGTTGTTGGTGCTCGGAGTAACATACTTGTCGGCATCTGCTCCTTTCACTTCCCATTCGGCTGCTGCATCGTTGATGCGTGCATAGGATTGGTTGGCTTTCAATGTGCCTGCCGGTACCGTTACTTGGTCAAGCAACTTGCGGCCCGAATCGTACAGTCCAATCCAGTTGGCGTGGATGGTGTCCAGCTTGAAATTGGTGTGGAAGGTACCTCGTCTGGGTTCGCCATCGGTCCAGAAAAGGGCATGTTGGCGCGGCTTCACTACGGTCAGTACGTCACCTTTGGGAATGAAATAGCTGACGGTATCACCCGGCTGACTGCTGCATCTAAGGTAGCAACCGGCCAAATCGGCACTGCCGTATGACCTGTTGAAGATTTCAATCCATGCGCTATGTATGCCATAGTCGTCTTGGAAGTTGCTCTCATTGTCAACCAGTATCTCGTTCAACAACAGCTTGTTGTTGGATTGCTGCTCTTTGCAAGAAGTAAAGAGCCCAGCTACCAATGCCAATGAAAGGAATATTCCGAAATTTATTTTCTTCATATATCTATGTTGTTTTATTTATGAAACAGGAGAGAAAGGAAACGCTTTCTCTGCTGTTTGCTGATTTTACAAAGGAATATTACCGTGCTTCTTGGCCGGATTGGTCAGCTTTTTCGTCTGCAGTTGCTGCAGAGCACGAATAACGCGGAAGCGGGTGTTGCGAGGTTCGATGACATCGTCAATGTAACCGTACTTGGCTGCATTGTATGGGTTTGCAAACAGCTTGGTGTATTCGGCTTCCTTTTCTGCCAGGAACTGGGCGGGATTTTCCTGTTCCTTGGCTTCGCGGGCATACAATACTTCCACGGCTCCGGCTCCACCCATGACGGCGATTTCAGCTGTAGGCCATGCGTAGTTCATGTCACCACGCAGCTGCTTACAGCTCATCACAATGTGCGAACCGCCATAGGACTTTCTCAGCGTGACGGTCACCTTGGGCACAGTGGCTTCGCCGTAAGCATAAAGCAGTTTGGCTCCGTGCAGGATAACGCCGTTGTACTCCTGACCTGTACCTGGCAGGAAGCCCGGTACGTCTACCAGAGAGACGATGGGGATGTTGAACGCATCGCAGAAACGTACAAAACGGGCACCTTTGCGCGAGGCATTGCTGTCCAATACACCGGCCAGGTATTTCGGTTGGTTGGCTACGATACCAACCGATTGTCCGTTGAAGCGGGCAAAACCGATGATGATATTCTTGGAATAGTCTTTCTGAATCTCCAGAAATTCGCCGTTGTCCACAATGGCGCCGATTATCTCGTACATGTCATACGGCTTGTTAGGATTGTCGGGAATAATTTCGTTCAGCGAATCTTCCAAGCGGTCTACCGGGTCGGTACATTCAATGCAGGGAGCTTCTTCCAGATTGTTCTGTGGAATGTAGCTCAGCAATTTACGGATGAGAGCCAAGGCCTCTTCTTCGGTCTGAGCGGTAAAGTGAGTTACACCCGATTTGGTGGAATGTACGCTGGCACCTCCCAGATTTTCTTGTGTCACATCTTCGCCCGTTACGGTTTTCACTACTTTAGGACCGGTCAGGAACATGTACGAGGTACCTTCCATCATCAGTGTGAAGTCTGTCAATGCTGGAGAGTAGACAGCACCGCCGGCGCACGGGCCGAAGATACCGGAAATTTGGGGAACCACACCGGATGCCAGGATGTTACGCTGGAAGATTTCCGCATAACCAGCCAACGCATTGATGCCTTCCTGTATACGTGCGCCACCCGAGTCGTTCAATCCGATGACCGGCGCACCCATCTTCATGGCTTTGTCCATGATGTGGCAAATCTTTAAAGACATGGTCTCGGACAATGAACCGGCAGATACCGTAAAGTCCTGAGCGAATATATAGACCAGACGTCCGTCAATCGTACCGCATCCTGTTACCACACCATCACCTGGATAGTGCTTCTTCTCCATGCCGAAGTTGGTGCAACGATGTTCTACGAACATGTCCATCTCTTCGAAACTGCCTTCATCCAGCAGCATAGCGATACGTTCGCGTGCTGTATATTTACCTTTGTCATGTTGCTTGGCAATAGCTTTCTCACCACCACCCATACGGGCCGCTGTACGGCGATCAATAAGTTCTTTAATCTTTTCAAGTTGATTGCTCATCTTACTTTGAATTTTTAATTGAATGGTTGGACTCCATGCGGGCTGATGTCGGACTTGCCTGAATGCTGTCCGATGGAATCTGAATAAATAATATGTCTCTTTGTGTGAGTATGTAATTTATGGTTTTTCACATAGTTCTGTCAAGACTCCCAATGTGGATTTCGGATGGAGGAAAGCGATGTTCAAGCCTTCTGCACCTTTACGCGGAGCTTTGTCAATCAGTCGGATGCCTGTGCCTTCGGCTTCTGTCAAGGCGTTGGCTACACCATCTTCCACAGCAAAGGCTAAGTGATGCATGCCTCCGTTGCCGTTGTTCTTCTCAATGAACTTGGCGATGGTGCTGTCCGGTGAAGTGGGTTCCAATAACTCGATTTTCACTTCACCAACTTTCAAGAAGGCGGTTTTAACTTTCTGGTCTTCCACGGTCTCAATGTTGTAGCATTTCAGACCTAATACGTTCTCGTAATACGGAAGGGCTTCTTCAATGCTCTTTACAGCAATGCCCAGATGCTCAATGTGTGAAATCTTCATAACTATTAATTTATTTAGTTGGTATATTTCCTGATGACAGGGTCTAAAACAGTACAAAGGAAAAAAAATCTTTGAAAATAGAGAAATTTTTCAGCAATTAATTTGTGATAGGAAGAATGTTTCTTCTAATTTTGTCGTTAGAAACTTTATAATACAAGATATATGTCACATTTAGCTCCTCTTATCGCTGATTTGGCCCTGATATTGATATGTGCTGGGCTCATGACACTCATTTTCAAAAAGTTGAAACAACCATTGGTCTTGGGATATATCGTTGCCGGTTTCTTAGCCAGTCCGCACATGGCATATACACCTTCGGTGATGGATACCGCCAATGTGCAGACATGGGCGGATATCGGTGTCATCTTCCTGCTGTTTGCATTGGGACTGGAGTTCAGTTTCAAGAAAATCATGAAAGTGGGAGGAGCGGCGGTCATTGCAGCCTGCACTATCATCTTCTGTATGATATTGGTGGGTATGTTTGTCGGAGCAGGGTTTGGCTGGCAACGCATGGACTGTCTTTATTTGGGGGGCATGATTGCTATGTCTTCCACCACCATCATTTACAAGGCTTTCGATGACATGGGTTTGCGTGAGAAACAGTTTGCCGGATTGGTACTGAGCGTATTGATACTGGAGGATATCCTGGCCATCGTGTTGATGGTCATGCTTTCTACGGTAGCGGTCAGCAATAATTTCGAGGGGGTAGAGATGCTGGGTAGTATAGCTAAGTTGGTTTTCTTTCTCATTCTTTGGTTTGTGGTGGGCATTTACTTGATTCCGGGTTTACTGAAGCGTTGCCGTAAACTGATGAGTGATGAAACGCTCTTGATTGTCAGTTTGGGGCTCTGCTTCGGAATGGTGGTGGTAGCTGCCCACACAGGTTTCTCGGCTGCTTTTGGAGCCTTTATCATGGGATCCATTCTGGCAGAGACGTTGGAGGCTGAGAATATTGAACGGCTGGTCAAACCGGTGAAAGACCTCTTCGGTGCCGTTTTCTTTGTATCGGTAGGTATGATGGTCGATCCGGCCATGATTGCCGAGTATGCTGTACCAATTGCTGTCATTACGTTGGCCGTCATTTTAGGTCAGTCACTGTTCGGTACGTTGGGCGTTCTGTTGTCCGGCCAACCGTTGAAGACGGCCATGCAATGCGGCTTCAGTCTGACACAGATTGGTGAGTTTGCTTTCATCATTGCCTCTTTGGGTGTCTCGTTGCATGTGACGAGCCATTTCCTCTATCCGATAGTGGTGGCCGTATCGGTCATCACCACCTTCCTTACTCCGTATATGATCCGTCTGGCCGGCCCTGCATCTGATTTTGTGGATGCCCGTCTGCCCGAACGCTGGCATAAGTTTCTGCATCGTTATGCGTCAGGTACGCGCACCATGAATCATGAAAGTCTTTGGCGCAAACTTACCATAGCGCTTTTGCGCATCACCGTGGTCTATTCCATTGTCTGTATCGCAATCATCGCTTTGGCATTTCGTTTGTTGGTGCCTTTTTTAAAGGATACCTTGCCCGGCCTTTGGGGAGCTTTGCTGGCAGCCATCATCATTATCTTGTGCATTGCTCCCTTCTTGCGAGCCATTATGATAAAAAAGAACCATTCGGTGGAATTTATTACGCTATGGAATGAGAGCCGGACCAATCGGGCTCCATTGGTGGCAACGGTGTTGCTGCGTCTGTTGCTGGCCGTCTCCTTCGTGATGTTTGTTATCGCAAGTCTGTTCCATATTTCGGTCGGATTGGTGTTCGGTGTGGCTCTTATGTTGGTGACCATTATGATTATGTCACGCCGCTTGAAGAAGCAATCTATATTGATAGAACGTACTTTCTTCCAGCATCTGCGAAGCCGTGATATGCGTGCAGAATACATTGGAGAGAAGAAGCCGGCCTATGCAGGACGTTTGCTGTCGCATGATCTCCATCTGACTGATTTCGTTATCCCCGGTGAGTCATTGTGGGCAGGAAAGACGCTGGCGGAACTGGATTTCGGCCGACGTTTCGGAGTGCATGTTGTCTCTATCTTGCGAGGTCGTCGGCGCATCAATATTCCCGGTGCCTCTGTACGCCTTTTCCCACAAGACAAGATACAGGTCATAGCTACGGATGATGAACTGACTATTTTCGGTAAAGAGATGGGAAAAATGTCGGCTCTGGAGGCGGATGTGGTGGAGAAGAGTGAGATGATATTGCGTCAGTTCCGTATAGAAACGGAATCGCCATTCTTGGGAAAGACCATTAAGGAGTCGGGAATACGCAACGTACATCACTGTCTGATAGCCGGTATCGAACGCGAAGATGGAACGTTACATGCTCCCCTTCCAGATGAACCGCTATCAGAAGGTGATGTGGTTTGGGTAGTCGGTGAAACTGAGGATATCCGTCATCTGGCAGACATGCCCGATGAAGAATAGGAACGAATGGCCTGATAGATTTGCTCTACGCTGCATTTCCAACTATGTGTATGAGCGAAAGCTATGCGTCTGTCAGCCAGCCCGTTGTCATCGCATTCTGCAAGGGCATGTTCTATGGCCGGAATCCACTCATCGATGGATGAGGCCAGATGTGTATGTGATGCAAAAACATCTTCCATCGTATGGGTTCGGGTAGCTACCACAGGCTTTCCAATAGCGAGGTATTCGTCTATTTTTAGGGGATAGTTGCCGTCAGTGATAGGATTGACCTTCTGCGGATTGATGCAGACATCAAAATGCTGTATGTAGCTGGGTAGCTCTGCTACCTCTTTGCGCCCTAAGAAGTGAACGTTGGAGAGTGTATGGAGCGGGTGCTTCTGGAAATGTTCGTCTTCAGGTCCAACCAGTACAAACTGGCAACGGGGCAGACGAACGGCAGCTTCGTACAGCAGCTGGCTGTCGAGCCGACTCTCTATGATGGCCCCAGTATATCCGATAATCGGTGTGTTGATGGAAGATAAATCTTGTGGCCGTTCGAAAGTGATGGATGCATCGTAAAGTTCCAGATTCACACCCGTATTGATGGCGTAGGTCTGCCGGTTCCATGGACGGAGTTGGTCGGCAAAATAGGTGGAGTTAGTCAGAACGATGTCTGACTGCCGGACCAGCTGCTCTTCGCACCGTGGACCTTGTTTCCGCCAGTAGGGGAAGCCTATGACATAATCCCTGCGATAATAGATGCTGATGGAAGGATGCAGGTACTCTTTGAGATGGAGACTCCGGAAAAGATCGGTATCAATCAGGTGAATCTCATTCTCAAATCCCAGTTTAACGGCATGAACCGTAATCCAGCGGGCTATCTTCAAACAATTCTTCCGATTCAGATAGTCGAATAGAAAATTGGGCAACTGGCCTACTGAATGAATGACGAAAGGACAATCCAGTACCCATAAATTTGGAGAGATTTGACGTAAGGCTGGAACCTCGTTGCGGAGAACTGCCAGACGGCGATCAGTCGTCGGAGTGGTTGTACGATGTCGATATTGCATTCGGATGTAGGTGGCAATGTCAATGGGTGGATTGACATACAGTACCCGATTTGTCTGAGAGATTTCCCAGGCCGTATTCTTGATAGTACTTCCTATTTCGATATCCCACGACTGGAGGCTGGTAATGATATAATCTGCCATAGTCATACTGTTTATAGTGAATGATAAGAATTTGTTTCTCCCATTTGGTTATATATTTGCAGATAGTTCTCTGCTGTATGATCCCATGAAAATAGGGCGGCATGTCGTAATCCGTAGACTTTCTGCCGTTGGTAAAGGGTGCTGTCCTTTTCCAATTGTATCAGGAGGTCGGTAATCTCGGAGGGATGGAACGGATTGATGAGCAGCCCTCCTTTACCGGCTACTTCGGGTAAAGAGGAACAATTGCTGGTGATGACAGGTGTCCCGCAAGCCATGGCTTCTAAGACAGGAATGCCGAATCCTTCGAGCAGGGATGGAAAGAGAAAGCAGAAAGCGCCATTGTATAAAGCCGGCAAATCGGGTCCTGGAATATATCCGGGGCAGATGAGGTAGGGCAGGCATTCCGAAATGCCCAACGTAGCAACCAGATTCTCGACATACGTTTGAGGCAATCCGGTCAGAATCAGTTTCAGTTTACGGGACGAATGCTTCAGATAATGGTAATAGGCAGTCAGTACTCCCTCGGTGTTTTTTCGCGGATCGGTATTCCCCAGACAGAGCAGATAAGTTTCATCAGGGAGGTATTTGCGGGTGACTGCCCGTATCTCTGTGGTTGGCATCTGCCCGTAGCAAGGGCTCACGCCGTTGTGTACTACAGAAATCCGCTCCTTTATGTGGGGAAAGCAATGGATAATGTTGCTTTGCTCCGTAGCAGATACGGTGATAATGTGCCGGCAATGTCCGACAATGTGCGGCACGTTCCAACGTCGGTAATACCAGCCTAACTGTTGATAGCGCGACATGCTTTGAGGTTTTTTGTGCTGCTGCAGGTATATGACATCATGCAGTGTCAGCATCAGAGGAACGGGACAATGAAGCGGAGCGGTGTTGGAGGTACAGTGCAACATGTCGACACCGCTTTGGCGGACAGCCCGTGGTAAGGCCCATTGTTCCCATAACGGGTACGTCGGACAGGAAACCTCAATGATTTGCATCCGTTCATTCTCTTCCAGACAGGGATCCTCTCCCGGTGCCACGAAAACGACATACTCATGCCCGTCATTTCGCTCACGCAGTCTGCGGAGTACTTCTAAGATGACGAAGTCCATGCCATGTTTGTCTGGCCGGAAGATGCGTTGGGCTTCGATTCCTATTTTCATACTTTTTCTCCTTCAGCTAACTGTTCTTCCGATGGCATCACATCCATGGAAGCATTTTCTGAGGTTCTCTCATTCTCGTTCCGGCCTTTCTTTTTCTTCTTTTGAGCGCGTTGTTTCTTGAAACGCAGGAAATGACTGAATGCAGATGTAAATATCAGAATGGGTAGCGACCAGAAAGCCTTACGGAATCTATGGGTAATCTCTCCGTCGGGCAGTGCCATCAGGAAAGAGAAGAAGAGTACCCCTAACAGGCCATACCATTTCAGACTAAGGGGCCAGTTGGCAACGGTCATTACAAGAGTGCATAACGTGATGTAGGCAATCAGCAGAAAACGGGATGGCATCAGCCATTGGAACAGTTTTTCGCAGAGATCCCATTTCCCCTGAATCAAGGCGATAGGGAAACGAAGAAGTGCTACCAAGGTACTGTGGTACTGGGCACTCAGCCAACGTTGACGCTCTTCGCTATATCCGGCAGCGTCCGTCGTCTTCTTACAATAACAGATTACCTCTTCCAGATATTCCGTATAGATATTCTCCTTGAGCAATTCCATTTCTAGTGATGTCGTCAGGTCGCTACCTTTCAGGCGGGGAGCAATGCGGTGGAACATCTCAAAGTCAAGCATCAATCCCGATCCGATTAAAGCGGAAGAAAAGCCTAACGTGGTATGAGCCTTTCGAAACAGACGGTTGTTTATCTCCTCACTGGTAGCATTGAGTACGGCAATGTTGGTTGTCAGATTCTCTGCCATACGGTGTCCTTGTATGGCATCGCATCCCGAGTAATAGGCGTTGTTAAACAGTTCCAGCGCATTTGGGATAATCTTGTTGTCTGAGTTGAAAATGAGGATTGTATCATACTCTTCGGGCGAGTAACGCTGCATGACTTGCTGGATAGCGTATATCTTGGTGCAGTTCTCTTTGTCGGGCACTACAATGTTGACAGGCATCGAAAGTAACTCGCACAAATCTTCCTCGGGCAATTGAGTGGCAGCAACGACGATGTCATACATTTCTTTTGGATAGAGTTGCATATCAAGGAAATTGTTGATAGACTCTATCACCTCCTGACCGTTCTTCAGTACTACATACAAGATCAGAAAACGATGCTGACAAGGTGCCGGCGGATAAGGATTCCTATATTTGGGTAGTGAAGCCAATGCATATATAAATATGTAGGCCACAGGAATACTGAATAACAGGAACAGTACGGCATCGGCTATTTGGAGAGCGCTGTTGTTGTCGTTCATCCACCAGTCTGGGTTGAATATTTGGAATAATTCGTCCATTGTGCTTTATTGTTATTATGATGATATACTTTTTTGTCTCAAATGATGATTTCATCGGGCTTCAGTTGCTTGTCTATTCTCTCTCCGTTTAATGCGATGCTCAGAAAGAGAATGAACATCGTGTTGCCAGGTTGAAATTCAATAGCACGCCCCACATATCCATTCAGACATAATCCGAAACAGCTGGCTGTGAGGGCCGAAAGTATGTATCGGAGTTGCTTGTTCCTGACCTTGAATAGAATGAGATAACCGCATTGGATGAAAATGGCTATTTGCATTAGCAGATAGAGTGAGAGCCCTACAATACCTCCTTCTACCCAAATACCCACATAAAAAGAATCGGTCGGGATAAAATCTTCTTCTAGTTCCATTAACTGATGTGTATCCACAATCTTACCTCCTAAACCTACCCCAAACGGTTTGTCTTCCAGATAGTAGGCAAATCGTTCTCTATTCAGAGCCCTTACATTGTAAGATGCATCTTCGTCTGGTCGGAAAGCGGTTCGCATGCGCTTGATAGAGGGGATGTCATTGCCAATATCTGTAAAATAGAAAAAACTAAAGAAGAAGGTACCGGCGATGGCAGTTATCAACATGATCTTAAAGTTCTTGGATAACAGGAAAAAAACTAGCATCCCGCCCAATGGAATGACAACAGCACCACGGGTGCCTGACCAAGCCATACAGAGTGTAGCAAGACAGGCCACTGATAATAGAAATAGCCGATAGAGATGTTTTTTTGCCACAAGTCCGATGATTCCAAATAAGGTAGTGAAAAGACCCATGCAGGCACCAAAGTTACCGGCATCACTGAAGAAAGAGAAGTAGCGCATTCCGGAACTCAACGCATGTGTATGCCAAGCACCTCCTGCGACCAACCAAGCAGATTCTGCTGCGTCAAATCCTCTTTTTTTCTGCCAATACGCTTTCATAAAAGCAGTAATGATAAAAACACCCATCCAGACAAGCGTGGAGCGCATACGTTTGACGGTACATAATATAACGCCTGAAAGGAAACAGGTAAGTGGAATGTTGAGAAAAATACTGCGATTGCCTTTACCCTTTAAATTATAAATGTTTGTATCTGGATCCATCAAAATCAGTATGCAATAGCAAGCCCAGGCTATATTCATTATAGTCAATAGGTTGACTCCATTTTGCCATGGATACTGTTCGTGATTGGTGACGACATTGAATGCGATAGCAGCAATGCAAAGTGCCAAAGAGCAGTCCATGATAACACTAAGATTCTCTATATGAGAATACCGATAGATGGCGGTAAAGTAGCAGGCAATTCCTATATATAGGAAAAAACTTACAATCGGTTTCCGGATAGAGTGGAGTAACAGCAAAATAAGGCTGGGAAATAGTGTGAGGGCAACGAAAAGTGATAGTTGTCTGGTAATCAGTGTATAGCCAATAGCAAGCAATCCCACTATGAAAAGCAGGTAGACGAGTCCTTTGGGGGAGTCATTCAGGTGATTGCCAGAGTAGACTGATTCCATACTATTTGTTTTTATACCATTGATAATCTTTTATTTGACCGCAGCCCTGCGTGCCGTAAGTCCCAATTGGGCGAGACGACTGAAGAATGTATGCAGGAATGTATGTGGAGGCAGGTCTCCTGTAAAGGATTCCACCACATCGCGGTCGGCGTTATTCAGATACAAGTAAAGCGGAGTGCCTGTCTCTGCCATTTTCTCCTTGATGGGTACCAGCATCTGGTCATCGCTGTTGCGCCACAGGCGACAGGCATTTGATACCAATACATTGAGGTCGGATGACTGTAGTACGGGCAACGGTAGGGAAGAGGTGCTGGCGGCGGGATATTCTACTAAAATAATATCGGGTATCTTTTCCGCACTGTTCAGTTGCCAGAAGTCGGAAAGCTTCTGAGCCTGTACATAGGTCTTGCTATGTGGGTCAAAATCGAGGCCGGATTTGACCAGACGAACGTGTAAACCTTCGGAATTCCATTGGGATATGAAATAGCGACAAAGATAACTCTTTCCTTCGCCAGGTTCCAAGCTGAATAGGTTGATGATGGTAGGTCTGTCAGGTTGAAGGAATTTGTTCATCTGGCGACAACTGTAGGCAGCTGCAATACGGTTGCATGCCTTCAGGAATCCTCGGTATTGCAGGTTGCTGATACCGTTGAAAGCGGCAATTACGGGCAATTGGGTCAGACGCAGACTTCGTATAGGATCACGTAGCGTATGATCTAACAGCTCTATAATCAGAAAATAGGTGATGATGAATACAAGGCTGCCAAAGAATGCAGCCATTACAATGATGCCTCGTTTGCGTCCGTTGTCTGATAGGGGGTATTCGGGTACAGTGACATCCCGCAGATTGCTTGTACTCATTTCAATGCTGCGTTTCCGCAGGTTGGCTTCAGCTAATCCGTGAATCTGGTTGCGGTAATTGTCTTCTGCAATGCCTATGGCGCGCTCTTTTCTGGATACCTGTGTACCTACAGGTGACATGGCACTGTATTGGTCGAAGATTTCTTGTTGTCTTTCTTTTAGGACTTTCAGCTCGGCGCTGGCTTTTGCTTCATTGATTAAGGCTGACAACCATTCATCAACCATATTCTGAATTCCTACGCCCTCTTTGCTGAAGTTGAAGAGATTCAGATTGTCAGATATTTCACTCACTTTTTTCTCCGCTTCTTTCAGTTTGGCACGATCGTCTATCAGTTTGTTATTTTTTTCTTGTCCCTCTGTGGTAATGAAAATTTCCTGTTCAGTAATGCGTTGGTTCAGGGTACTAATCTGGTCTAATTGCTGCAACAACTCTGTGTTGTTGCGGATGATGTCGGCCCGGATGTCCATTTTGTTGTCCAATAGAATGCGTAGCGCCTTGGCACTTTCATATTGACGGCGGGCAAGTTCTAATCTGTCATCCACCTCGTAACGGGTGGCTGACAATGCTTCGGTCTCTTCTTGATAATTGATGACTCTGGAACTGACGCAATATCTGGTCAGGTCATCTTCTGCATCGCTTAATACCTCTTTACTCAACTTGACTTGTTCTTCAAAGTAGGCGATGACATCGTTAGTGGCACTGAATCGCAATTCCTCGTACGCTTTTTTTAGCTCGGCAATAAGAAGAATCAGAGTCTGTTGAGTAATACCGGGATCAGCTGAAGTGTATTTCAGTCGAAGTATATCACTCTGTTTGACTCGTTCGATATTGATATCTTCCAATGCTCTCATACTGTAAAAAGGAACAGCTTTGTTGAACATGGCATAGACAAAATTGTTGCGTCCCTCTCTGCGGTATTTCCAGAGAGCTTCTGCCGTTGCATGAACATCTTTCCGGTTAACTAATGACAACACTTCTTTAGGGGCGATATCGATGAGTTGTCTGTAGTGTATGGCTTGGATGTATTGGTTGTCGTTCCATTCCTCCCCATAAGTCAAAGCATTGGCCAACAGCTGTACGGAGACTTTCTGAAGGGTGCTTTGTGATTTGGCGATGCCTATCAGATTCTCGAAGGTGCTGTTGACTGCCGTCGCGGTAAATCGGGTACCGTCAATGGACACTTCATTGGTCACGCCGGCATACAGGCTGCCTTCTACTGTATAGCTATAGGGGAGGAATTGGGTAAAGTAGATGACTAACAGCGTGACCAACAGACTTCCCCAAAGCAGTCGGTACCTTATTCGGTATAAAAACTGAGTTATAAACTTGGTTATATCCATACACTCAATCCTTTATGATTTTAATATTCGTCAGCATCTCAAGCATCAGTATGGCATTGTGTAAACTGATTCTTGCTTGTTCGTAGGTAACAACGGCACCCGATCGCCGTCCACGTTCCAACGACAGAGAGATGATGTCGATGCTTCCTTGAATGAAATTGTTTTCCGAAATTTTCATCTGGGCATTGTATAGCGCAACAGACTCAGCCTTGGCCTTGATGGTGGAGAGTTCGGCTGTCACGGCGTTGTAGGCGTCCAGTATCTTCAGTCGCCGCTCCTCACGGACCTCTTCTTTGGCATATTGCCTTTGATCGATGATGCTTTTGTATTTTTTCAGTTTCAGCGGGCGAGACAGAATGTCACCAAGGCTGAAGGTGATGTTGCCTCCGATATTGAAGTTGTGTTGCGCACTCGACATGGTTGTCTGGTACATGGGCGTGAATTCGTCACTGTTGTTGCTCAACACATTGTATCTGCCATACGAATACATACCGCTGATTCGGAAGTAATTCATCCAGTCTTTCTTCTGGATGAGGTAGTCATACTGCGCTTCGTCTACTTGAGCTTGTGCCTGTTTGACACTGGCATTCTCGTCAATGGCGCTCAGAAACACCGACAGGGGGGGGAGGGTAATCTGCTCCAAATTGGCTGGTAGTTGTCGGCTCTGCTGTATCTCAGGATTGTTCTTTTCCCATTCTGCATCTTCCTGATTCAGTCTCTCCAGCACTTTGACACGCTCTTCCTGAGTGTTCTGTGCGGCCAGTGGCAGTGTATATGCGCATATCCATGCATGGATAAGAATCCAAAGGAACGTACGCAGATGATTGATATGTGATGTTATATTAGCCATTTTGAATGCAGAATTAGTTAGTTACGTTTCTATTGATACATCTTTATACATCCTCTTTCTGTATGAAAGCTGTGATGGTTTTCAGTATGATTTTCATATCCATCCAGAAGGAGAATTCATGTGCATAACGGATATCCAGCATTTTGCGTTCCTCGGCAGACATCTTACCAGCTCCGCCTCGTTTCTCAACTTGCCACAACCCGGTCAGTCCTGCTGGTGCCATGAATCGTTCGATGTAGGCATCGTTTGTCAGCAACTCGGCTTCATACAGCGGAAGGGGACGGTTTCCTACAATGCTCATGTCTCCTTTTAGGATATTGAAGAGTTGGGGTAATTCGTCGATGCTATATTTCCGTATGAAACGTCCGACACGTGTCACACGTGGGTCATTGACTATTTTGACAAATGCATTCTCTTGCTGTTGTATCTTCTTTTTCTGGAATTCATCTTCCCGTATGATGCAATCGTCAGATATAAGCAGGGTTGTTTCTTCATTTCCCAGTTCTTCTTCCAGCGTTTCCAATGCCAGTTCATGGGATGGGTCAGAGTCGATGGCCTCTTCTTCCTTCTGATATTGGTTCAAGGCATTCAACTCTTTCAACCGTTTGTCTGCATTGGAATACATGGAACGAAATTTCAAAAAGTTGAATATCTGGTAATTGCTGCCTACCCGTTGTGACTTGTAGATAATCTGTCCTTTGCTTTCCAATCGGATGGCAATGGCCGTGGCAATCAAGATGGGGGAAAGGCAAATGATGGCTCCCGTAGCAAAACAGATATCAAACAAGCGTTTCCACAGCGGTAGATGGAATGTCTGAAGCGTGCTTTGGTGGTTTTTGCTGAACTCATCCAACTTGTGTTTTTTCCGTATCCTGAGGAATTGGCTGATTTGCGCGAGCTCGTCTGCCTCTGCCGTAGGTGGAAGTGTGTTGCTGATACCGGCCTGTAGATATTGCTTCCGAACCTCTTTCTGCAACATAGGAGTGATGAGTACCAAATAGATACGCGGATAGGCTGTATGTAACAGGGCAATGTTTCGACAATCTGTTTCGACATCTGAAGACTGCTCAAAAAATGCAACGGTGTCATAACGCTCGCGGATAGCATCAATCAGCTTTGAAGCCTGTTGGATAGTGGAGACAGACATGAACATACCCTCCGTCAGTTTGTTCAGATGCGCTGCGGTGATACGATTGTTTCCTATGTAGAGAAAATATTGCATACGGGATGGATACACAAGACTTATAAGAATTTTTTAATGCGTGCCTTTAATTCCATGGGATTAAATGGCTTTAGTATGAAGTCTTCGGCACCTTCTTCCAGCAGCTTGATGCGCTCGGTAGTACTGTCTTCGCTGGACAGAAGAACGACCGGAATGTGCTGGAACAATGCATTTCCCTTCAAGTAGTGCAGAAATTCGTCACCGCGCATGTGAGGCATACGGATGTCTGAAATGATAAGAGCAGGCTCATTCCCCTCGTTCAGCCATTCAATCGCTTTGACGGGATCTTCCATATAGATAAATTCGTTCTCTTTTCCCAAATACATGGACAGGACTTTGCCGATTGCCGGCTTGTCGTCCACAAACAGAATGGTCTTTTTCATAATGAGATGACGTTTGTTCGTTTGCTATTAATCAGTTGTGCCATTTATAGCCTGTCCAATGCAGGCCGAAAACGACAATTAAAACAAAAATACACTTATTCCTGCGAATACATCTTATGCTTCGGGGATAAACTGTGCTTTGTTAACTCTTTTTATATAATCTTTTTTATTAATATAGATTCCCATAATTGATGTTGTCTCTCCACCAGGAGTTGTTGTATCCCGAAGTAACCCAACTGTCGAAGTTATAATAGACATCGGTGATGATGATTCTTTCTTGGGGCCATCTCCAGCTGCTGGTGGGAATACGGATGCCCCAGGCCAACCCTTCTTGACTGATAAAGCAACCGCTTCCATTGTCATTGCTGGCCCCAGAGTAGGATTGGTCGGCTTTCAGGGTCGGTGCATAGTTGGCAATATGTACTTCACGCCGATAGGGCACGTAGGCTCCTTTTTGCGTAAAGATGAAAAAATCCAGCTTGTCAATGTTGAAGGCTTCGGGACTGACACCATGTCCGGCAAACTTAATCTGATACTCCCAAGCGACAGCTCCTTTTTGATATCCTTCTGTATAGGATACATTGATGAAACTGTTGTCGCTCTGACGGGGATTCAAGAAGCGGTGTACATCCTCTGTAATGATGAGGGTAGGATAATAGTTACCCGATTCGAATGATACATTGTTTTCTGTGGCACTCTTGACATTGGCTATTTTAGTTACTTCGTTGTCCAATCCGATGAATTGGAGTCCCACTCCCAGTGTGCGGCTGGCACCGACAGCCTTTATTTCTCCGCTGAGGATGGCTTCTTGCACATCGCCTCCGTTGTTTTTTACTTTCAAGCGAACCTGATTGAGTGTAAGGACGACATCGTTCATGTCATAGTCACCGTACACTGGCCATTGGTCTTCGAATGCGTAGGTATAATCACCCTCTTTGTCCAGATTCTCAGGAGCATCCTGGGTGTTGTCTTCTGGAGTGCCTGGACTGGCTTGGTTGATGCTGCCGGTACAGGTGTCAATGTTTGGTTCGTTAGGGCTGTTTCGGTCGGAATAAGCCCCTTGCTGTAGTTGGATGTCTCCTCTTTGCGACTCTTGGTCGATGGATATGACCAGATTGCCTCTGGCATTGATTCTTCCGTAGTTAGCAAGACGGGCTATTTTCAATAAGGAAGTTTCTTCTCCAGTGGCTATAATGTCGGTGCCGTTGCTAAGGGTCATCTCTTCCGCAAACAGGGCACTGCCATTGTCCAACGTCAGCTGGAGGTTCTGCCCTTCTACTACGGGGACTCCACTCCAATGGTCACCGCTCCATTCACCGGTGATGACTCCTTTGGATAGGGAGATATTGCGGCATTTCAGCTTTTGGGAAATGATGACGTGACAGTTATTGGATATCAGACCGTTGTTGGGTGCGTCAATCTCTACAGCATTGATGGTATGATAGTTGAATATCTGACTGTTATTATCGAGCTTCAGATAGCCCACATTCACGTTGGCACCTTCGTAGTTGACCAGTGTGAAGCCGTTGCCGGTACCTTGTAATCCTTCCCAGTTGTTGGAACTCATGGCTTGGAGGGTGCCGTAGTTGTCGATGCGGGCAAAGGTGTAAAATGCCTTTTCAAAGGTAAGGCTCCCTTGATTGACGATGTTGGCTTCCTGTGCCGACCCGTTTCCGCTGACGGTGATTGATTGCAGATTATACAGGTTGGTGCGGTTGTTCATCGTAAAATCATTCAGATTCATGATTCCGTTGTTGTATACGGTAGCAGGTGCGTTCTGTAGCGTAAACGATCCGCTGTCATTGATGGTGCCATAGTTCAATAGTGTGTGCCGTTGGTCAATCCAGATATTGGCGCAGTTCAAGGTGGCACCGCTGTTGACAATGAGGCTGCCGCTGCCACCGTTGCGTAGGGTGATGGAGTTGGGATAGCACTCCCCTGTGATGAAAACACGAGTATCGCTCCCGTCGATGGTGATGTCTTTGGTGTAGTTGCCTCTGATGACATAGTCACGGTCGTCTTTCCGATCAACGTTCAGCCCATACGGATAGCTCTCTTCCGTCACTTCAATGGCCTCTTCCGATGCCTTCTCCTCTTCATATACAGGAATGTCGAGCGGATTGGGAGGTGTGGTACGGGTGTCAGCCAGTGCACGTGTCTGGGTATCTGAAGCATCGTAGAATAGTTTGCAGGTCATCTGTTCGCTGGCCTCAAACTCAAACACTTTTCGTCTCGCTTTGGGGTCGGTCTGCCTTAAGTAGATACGCTCCGTACCTTGGGGAACGGTGATTTCCGTCGTATAGTTCTCCATCTGGTTGGCATATCCTGTAGCGATGGGCAATTTCTGGTTGTCGACCAGCGGATTGACGGTGAATACCTCTATCAGATACTTGTATCTTCCGTCAAATTCATCATGGACAGCCACATTGAGCTTCAAGGTGTTGCACAAGGACCAGTTTAGACCGCTGGCAGCCTTGAAACCCTCTCCGAAAGGATTCTCTGCGGGTGGAATGGGACGTATTTTCCCTGGTTCATATACATCATCTTTGCATCCGCACAATGCCAATACGAACAATGTGGCAGCAAGGATAGGGAAACGGCGGGTGATAATCATGTCAGTCATTTCATTCTATTGTTTTGTTTGCTCAAGCAATGCTACTCTATGCTACATACTGCGCAAATATAGTGATTCTTTTGTTAAAAGTTGCACATTCTGTCTTTTTTTTGCCTGTTCATTGTAAATTGTCAATCTTTGAAATGTTATCTATCCGTTATAATAGGGAAATCCCTATGAAAGTTTGGGGAATTTCTTCTCGTGGAATGGAAAACGGGCATTATCTTTGTATCGCAAAGAAAGTAGAATCAAAATCGATATGGATATGAAGAAGATTGTTTTTTTATCGCTTTTAGCCTTGTGCCTCCCGTGGACACTGGTGGCGCAGAGCGCAGATGACGACCTTTATTACATTCCTTCCAAGAAGAAGGAGAA
This sequence comes from Bacteroides sp., assembly GCA_051875915.1. Taxonomy (GTDB): domain Bacteria; phylum Bacteroidota; class Bacteroidia; order Bacteroidales; family Bacteroidaceae; genus Bacteroides. The sequence goes on along the minus strand of JBJEHI010000029.1, from coordinate 29,203 downwards.
TGCAAAGGTGGAGAAGAAAGAGCCGACAGTCCCGGCCCGCGTAGTGATAGAGACCAAGGCTCCTACAACGGTCTATACCGTTCCAGAGGCCACAGCAACAACTACTGTAGTAGTGAAAGACCGCAAGGGTAACAAACGCAGTGTGGATGAATACAACCGTCGGTATACAGCCCGTGAGAATGATTTCTCGGTAGAGAACGATACCCTTTACATCGAGGAAAAGGCGCAGCCAGACTTGGAAGGCGAGTGGGTGAACGGTGAATTCCAGGGGTCGGAAGATGACTATGAATATGCCACCCGTATCATCCGTTTCCGCAACCCGCGCTATGCCATCAGCATCAGCAGTCCTCTCTATTGGGATGTAGTGTATGGACTGAACAGCTGGGATTGGAACGTATATACTGACGGGCTTTATGCATACGCATTCCCTACCTATACCAACCGCTTGTGGTGGGATTGGCGCTACAATTATTATGGTTGGGGATGGCCCTCGTATTATGGCTGGGGATGGAACAGCTGGTATACGCCCTACTGGGGATTCAGTTGGGGTGGCTGGTATGGTGGCTACTATGCCGGCTGGTGGGGACACCATCATCACCACTATTACCACGACCACTGGGGCTGGCATTCGCCCGGAGGTTATTGGGGTGGAAATGCCCATTGGGGGAACGCTTATACCAACCGCCGTTCTGTGGGAGCATCCCTTGGGTCCTATGCAGGTACCCGTTCGTCTGGTACGACGGCCAGACGTTCGTCGGTCATCAATGGAGGCCAGTCGGTGCGTCGCACGGCTACTTCGACAGGGCAGGTGCGCAGAGGTACGTCTGCTGCAGGCAATGCAACTCGTAGGGTAGTAGGGACACGCAGCACGGTGACAAACTCACGTTCTGAGACATCGGGTGTTCGTTCGGGTGCAAATTCGAGTCGAGCCGCCTCTACTGTACGCTCTTCCGCTACACGCTCCAGTGCCACCCGTTCGGATGCGGCTTCTACCCGTCGCTCTACCTATACTCGTCCCAGCAGTACACGCAGCAGTGTGTCGGGCACCCGTAGTGCCGGTAGCGTCAATCGCTCTTCGGCAGTGACACCTTCGCGTAGCCGCTCTACCACTTCGACTTATAGTCGAGGCTCCAGTACGTCACCTGCCCGTACCTATTCGGGTAGCAACACGCGCAGCAGTTCGTCCTATTCGGCTCCGTCACGCTCATCGGTCAATACCCGTTCGTCCTCCAGTTTCTCTTCGGGTAGTAGTTCGTCTCGTTCCAGTTTCTCTGGTAGCGCAGGCGGTGGTGCCACCCGTTCCAGTGGCGGCGGAGGTTCGCATCGCAGATAATCGGGACTATTTGTATGGACGAGAAAGTCGTAATATATAATATGGTATCACACAAAAATGAATGAATATATAGTATGAAGAAAGAGATTATTTTTTCCTTGATGGCATTTTCAGTGGCTGCAGCAGGAGCACAAACCGTATATGATGCCACGGCCATCGCACAGAAGGAACTGAACGGTACAGCCCGCTTTGTGGGTATGGGAGGTGCCATGGGCGCATTGGGAGGTGATATCTCCACCATCGGTACCAATCCTGCCGGTATCGGCATCTATCGTAGCAACGATGCCATGCTGACGTTAGGCTATTCGGTCATAGGTACAGAGAGCAACTATTTGGGTCAGACAGCTGAGCAGAACAAGTACCGTTGGGGGGTGGATAATGCCGGTGTAGTGATATCCAATAAGATAGGTAATCATACAGCATTGCGTTACCTGAACTTCGGTTTCAACTATCATAAGACGAAGTCTTTGTACAAGAACATGACCATGCAGGGCATGATGGGAGCTTTTGACAATGAGTTCCTGTCGCAGACGCATAGTATGGCCCGGCAGGGTACTGCCTCCGCCTTTGATTATGGGCGGGACGACCTGTTCTACAACAATAACGCCGGCTGGCTGTCGGGCCTGGGCTATCAAGGCTGGCTGACGGGAAAAGATGAAGAGACGGATAATTCCTATTTCTCCTATATTCCCGATGAGGCGTTCGGATATTATGGTGCCCGTGAACGCGGAGGCATTGACCAATATGACTTCAATATCTCTTTCAATGTGAACGACCGTTTCTATTTCGGCTTCACGGTGGGTGCATACGATGTGGATTACTACAAGAATTCGTTGTGGAGCGAGTCGTACGGCACGGATGAAGGGTATGATCTGAACAGCTACAACCGCATTCACGGTACGGGTATCGATGCTAAGTTTGGTGTCATTTTCCGTCCGATTGAGACTTCACCGTTGCGCATAGGCTTGGCTGTCCATACGCCGACGTTCTATCAGCTGACCTATACGACAGGTGCCCGCCTGATATCGGATGTACTGATGGAGCGGGAAGAGAATGGACAGGTGACCACTGCCATGGAGCATTATGACGTGAATACGCTCGACTATCTGGATGGCCGCGACATGGACCGCGACTTCGAGCTTCGTACGCCGTGGGTTTTCAATGCCAGCTTGGGTTATACCGTAGGCAACTACCTGGCACTGGGGGCAGAGTATGAGTACGAGGACTATTCGAGCATGAAGTTCAATTATCCCGATGGGGGCGAGATGATGTGGGAGACAGGTGAGGCGGACCTTTGCATGAAGGGAGTAAGCACGTTGCGGTTGGGGGCAGAGTACAAACCGATACCGGCCTTCTCGATGCGCCTTGGCTACAATTACAGTTCGTCAGCCTTTAAGGAAGATGCCATCAAGGCATTGCCCTCCAACTCCATCAATACGGATACGGACTTTGCCAACACCAAGTCCATGAATACCTTTACACTGGGCATCGGTTATCGAGGTTCGCTTCTCTATGCTGACTTGGCCTATAAGTATGATATGTATAAGTCGGATTTCTATCCCTTCTATAACGAAATGGGCGATTATCTGGTCACTCCCGAAGCGACAAAGGTAACGAACAGCCGCAGCAAGGTGATGCTGACTGTGGGTGTCCGTTTCTAAGGAGAATTGTCAGAAAGGCGGGAATCTTCTTCAATCTATGTGATTGTGCAAGAAGGTTCCCGCCTTTCTGTGTCAGGATGTGTAATTGTGTAAAAACAACGACAGCCATTATGAAACGTTTATAATGGCTGTCGTCAGGTTGCCATCATCGCAGTTCTTACACGTAGTCAATGGCTGTTGTCTGATTGCTATAACAGCAGTTATGAGAGTATCATGACAGCCTACCAGTACCAGGCTAATCCGAAGGAATAGGGGTTGACATCCGGCCCTTTCCCTTTTTGAAAGAGCGGGTTGGAGTAACGCAGATAGAGACCGATGTTGCCATATCCGGCCTGTACCAGCAGATTGACTCCTACCGGCTTGACGTACATCCCTTTTCCTAAACATTGTTTCTTTTCGCCGTTGATGCGGGCAAATGACTTGATGCCGTGTCTGATTTCAAATTCAGGACCGGCATTGATGAAGAAACGGTGTTGGCTTTGCCATTCCAACAAGACGGGGATGCGGAAGAAGTAGTGACGCAGGCGGCTCTTGCTATAGCTGGTTTCGTTGTTGCCATCTACGAAGTAGCTCTCTCGTTCTCCCTTCATCAGAGCACGATTGTCGAAACGGAACGACCGGTATCCCCAGCTGAGACCCATGTTGATGCCCCAGTTGGGCAAACTGCGGAACTGGTAGTACCCGGTAAGCAGGCTGATGCCTATCTCCCATGACTTTCCCAAATCCAGCCCTGCACGGTTGTCGCCGTCGAACGAGAAAAAGTCGTCCGTCATGCGGCTAAAACCAAGGAACAGGCCTGTGCAGTGCGGGTTGTAGTGGCAACAGTTTTTCCTTCTTTTAGGGATGAAGGGTAAGGCATCAAAGAAGGCTTGCCGGTCGCTCTCAACCCGATGGATGAATACGCCGTCGTATATCTCTTCCTCTTTGTTCCCGTCGGGGAGGTCCTGTTCGTAGATTTTGATGCGCATGTCTCCTGTGCCCTTGCGGATGATGAGGGAATCGCCACTCTTCAGGACAGTGGCATGTCGGTTAGGGGTCTCTTGTGCTTGAAGCAGACTTGTGCCGAGTGTCAGCAGGCAAGCCCAAATAAAGGTTCGTTTCATCTTTTCTGTATATTGTATGGTTATCATTGAATGTCAGTTCATCGTTGCCCCTTCTTGTAGAGCATCTGCATCAGTTCCTCCTCGTGGAGCGAGCCTTCGATGTAGATTAGGGTGGCGCTCTCTTCTCTGCCCAGCTTGAACAGGATGTAGCGTTTCTGCGTCTTGCCTTTTCGCTGCACATCGTCCAGCTGGTAGTATCCGCTCAGCAGGTGTCCGCTCTCCATCACTTCCTGTGCCTTTTGGGTACCTGTCCGCTTGTCATCCTCAATGGCCTGCTGTATCTCCTCCAGGTAGGGTGTGACCTCTTTGAATATCAGACTCTTGTATATCGTCATCCGATACGATTTCAGAATGCTTCCATTCAGTTCCACTCGGGTGACGTTCTTCTGCCGGCCGTATTTTTCGAACAGTGGTCCAATCCGAAGTTCCTCTTGTGCCCAGGTGTGCAGGCTCAGGCAGGTCAACATGGCTATCAGGCAGCAGATGCGTGGGTTGAAGTATCTGTTTCTGTTCATATATCTATGCTCCTTTCTTTGTATTAGGGTTGAAACATCAGTTCGCTTATCTCGTCGGCTGTGAAGCTCACGTTCTCCAGTGCCTCTTGTGCTTTGGCCTCCACCAGCTGCCTGTCTGTGTAGCAGACACCGTCGATGATGACATAGCTGGTCGGTTGGCTTGCATCTGTCAACCATCGTACGGTGCCGGCCAACAGGAGTACGGCTGCGGCCATTCCTCCGATGATGACTGTCCAGCGACGATATGTTAGTTGGCGCAGAGGAGAGAGGCGATGGCAGTGGGTATGCAGCACGGTCTCTTGGCTGATATAGGCAAAGAGCGGACGGTAGACGCTCAGGTGGTCGGGCACCTGTTCCGAGCAGAAATATCGTCGTAATGTCCGTTCCTCCTCACAGGTGGTTTCGCCCTCGAAATACTTTTCCAGCAGTTCTTCTATGTGCTTCATGCTTCGTTCCTCCTTTTTCGTTGCTGTATGGTGTGCAGGTAGATTTCTCTTACTCGTTTCCGTGCCCTCGACAAGTTGCTTCGGATGGCCTCCGTGCTGCAGCCGGTGATTTCCGCAATCTCCTCCGTTTCGTACTCTTCTACGTCCTTCATGCGCATGATGGTTTGTTGCAGGGGCGGCAGAGAGGCTATGATGCGTCGGATAAGTTGCACCTCGTCTTGGCTTTCCATGGATACTTCGGGTGTCGCGACCGCTTGTACGGCATCCAGCGACAAGGTTTCGGTATACCTTCGCCAGATGTCGATGCAGGTGTGGTGTGTCAGTGTCATGGCGAATGCCTCGATGTTGTGGCATTGATCCAATTCCTTCCTTCTGCTCCATAGCTTGAGCATCACCTCCTGTACGGCATCTTCAGCATCCTCCGTCTTGTCGGTCAACTTCCGTGCATAGTTCATCAGCTTGCTGCGCAGCGGAAGTACGGTTGTCTTGAATTCCTTTAGTTCCATTTCTATAGATAAGACGCACGAACGTGCCAAACGTGACATCATACTCGAAAAAAAAATACCCCGATAGGGTAGAAAACCGTATCGGGGTATGAATTTGTCTATAGGAGAGATGGGGGATTATCCGCCGAAGTTGTCGTACATGATGGAGCTTTCCTCTACGCCGAGGTCGGTCAGCATCGCTACTACAGCCTTTGACATCGGGCCGGGGCCGCACATATAGTATTCGATGTCTTCGGGGGCTTCGTGGTCCTTCAGGTAAGTGTTCAGCATCACCTGATGAACGAAGCCTGCAGTGTACTTCACGCCGGCTGCATCGGCAGCGGGGTCGGGACGGTCGAGGGCCAGATGGAAGTGGAAGTTGGGATACTCCTTCTCCAGACCGAGGAAGTCGTCCAGATAGAACACCTCGTTCAGTGCGCGGGCACCATAGAAATAGTGCATCTCGCGGTCGGTTGTGTGCAGGGTCTTCGTCATGTGCATGATTTGTGCACGCAGCGGAGCCATACCGGCACCACCACCTACCCAGATCATTTCGCGCTTAGAGTCGAAGTGCGGATGGAAGTCACCGTAAGGACCGCTCATGATGACCTTGTCACCCGGCTTCAGCGTAAAGATGTATGAAGAGGCGATACCCGGATTGACATCCATGAAGCCGCTGCGGTCGGGCTTGAAGGGCGGAGTGGCGATACGTACCGTCAGCATGAAGACATCGCCTTCAGCAGGGTAGTTGGCCATAGAGTAGGCACGGATGGTAGGTTCGGGGTTCACGCATTTCAGCGGGAAGAGGCCGAACTTCTGCCATGCGGGCAGGTACTCGTCGCCGATGAGGCTCTTGTCGATGTCCTTGTCATAATCCATGGTGAATGCAGGAATCTTGATTTGTGCGTACGAACCCGGCAGGAAGTCCATGTGTGCACCCTTAGGCAGCTGCACCTTGAACTCTTTGATGAAGGTTGCCACGTTCTTGTTGGAGATGACGGTACATTCGTACTCCTTGACACCCATCACTGATTCGGGCACCTTGATGCCCAAATCTCCTTTCACCTTGCATTGGCAAGCCAGACGCCAATGCTCCTTCATTTGTTTGCGGGTGAAGTGTCCCTTTTCAGAGTCGAGGATTTCGCCGCCTCCCTCTACTACCTGGCATTTGCACTGGCCGCATGAGCCCTTACCGCCGCAGGCTGAGGAGAGGTAGATACCTTGTTCGGACAATGTGCCCAGCAAGCTGCCGCCCTGAGCCACCGAAATAGTGTCCTTGCCATTGATTGTGATGTTCACATTACCCGAGGGAACCAAGAATCTCTTGGCCACCAGCAGGATGACTACAAGCAACAGAATAACCACCAGGAATACTCCAATGCTCGCTAAAGTTAAATTCATGTCCATTGTATATTCCTTTCTTTTAGATGTTCAACCCAGAGAAACACATAAATGCCATGGCCATCAGACCTACGGTGATGAAGGTGATGCCCAAGCCCTTGAGGGGAGCAGGCACGTCGCTGTAGGCCATCTTCTCGCGGATGGCTGCCAGACCTACGATGGCCAGCATCCAGCCCAAGCCCGAACCCAGTGCGTAGGAGATGGCATCGGCAATGCCGGTGATGGCTTTGGGGTCGCTGGCACCCATCGTGATGCGCTGCTGCATGAAGAGTGAAGCACCCATGATGGCGCAGTTTACGGCAATCAGCGGGAGGAAGATACCGAGCGAGGCATACAGCGAGGGGCTGAAGCGCTCTACAATCATTTCGACCAGTTGTACGATACCGGCAATGACGGCGATGAAGAGGATGAAGCTCAGGAAGCTGAGGTCTACGCCCTCTACCAGTGCGCCGGGTCCGAGTACCTTGGTCTGAAGCAGATAGTTGACCGGAAGTGTCACCACCAGCACGAAGGTGACGGCACATCCCAGTCCGATGGCTGTCTTTACATTCTTGGATACGGCCAGATAGGAGCACATACCCAGGAAGAATGCAAATATCATGTTGTCCACAAAGATGGAGCGGACGAATAAACTAATCAAATGTTCCATAATAATGTATTATTCAAAATTACTTTTCCTGCAATTCCTTGTTATGTGCCCGTTGATACCAGATGATGCAAGCCACGATGATAAGTGCCATCGGGGGCATCAGCATCAGGCCGTTGTTCACGTAACCGATGCTTTTCAGCCAGTCGTAGTTCAGGATGTTGAAGCCCAGCAGGGTACCCGAACCCAGCAGCTCGCGGAAGAAGGCTACGATAATCAGAATCTTGGCATAGCCCAGACCGTTGCCTACACCGTCGAGGAACGACTCCCACGGACCGTTCTGCATGGCAAATGCCTCCAGACGACCCATCAGGATACAGTTGGTGATAATCAGACCTACGTAGACGGAGAGCTGCACGCTGACGTCATAAGCAAAGGCTTTCAGTATTTCGCTGACGATGGTTACCAGAGCGGCTACCACAACCAGCTGTACGATGATACGGATGCGGTTGGGCACCGTCTTGCGCAGCAGGGAGATGACCACGTTGGCAAAAGCCGTGATGACAGTCACCGAGAGACCCATTACGATGGCGGGCTCCAGTTTGGCGGTTACGGCCAGTGCCGAACAGATACCCAGCACCTGCACGGTAACGGGGTTGTTCAATCCCAGCGGAGTAGAGAATACTTCTTTGTTTGCTTTAGAAAATAACTGTCCCATATTCCTTATTCCTCCTCATTCTTGGTTAAAAACTCAGTGTATGCACTCAAACAATCCTTCAGCATGGCAGCCACACCTGTCGAGGTGATGGTACCTCCCGAGATGCCGTCTACCTGATGTGTGGCGTCGCTCACCTTGCCGTTCTTCACTACGGTCAGGGCTACTTCGGTTCCGTCCATGGCCTTTTTGCCAGGGAATTGTCCTTGGAAGTGATCAGAGGTGATTTCGGCACCCAAACCCGGTGTTTCGCTGGCGTGAGAGAAGTAAACGCCATATACGGTGTCTTTGTCGCTGTCCAGTGCCACATAGCCCCAAATGGCTCCCCACAGACCTGCTCCGTAGACGGGGAATACATATTTCGTCTCACCGTTTACATCACATACGAAGACGTGCAGGCGACCCTGCTCCTTGGCTTCCTTTTCGTAGGCGGTGGCGAATGCGCCGTCGTTCTCCGTCAGCGAACCGTCAGCCTGCATCAGCATGTCGGCCTTTACATATTTATTATATTCAGCTTCGGCGTCGGCCACGTTCTTCACATTCAAGGCGGACAGAATCTGTTTCTTGGTGTCCAGCTCGATGTTCTTGCTCTGCTTGTCGCGCAGAGAAGAGTTCACGAAGGCCAACAGGAATGCTACGATGACTACCAGTATCGAAGCATAAATGATGGTATAACTGTTACTATTGGTATTCATAACTTTCTTCCGTTTTCATTATTTAATAGCTCTCTTGGCGCGACGGTTGATGTTGCTTTGAACTACGAAGTAGTCAATCAACGGTGCAAAGATGTTCATCAGCAGGATGGCAAGCATCATACCCTCGGGATAGCCGGGGTTGAGTACGCGGATGACGATGGCCATGACACCAATCAGGAATCCGAAGAGGTACTTACCCGTCTCCGTGCGTGCCGAAGTGACAGGGTCGGTAGCCATGAATACGGCACCGAAGCAGAAGCCGCCCAGTACCAGGTGTTCGTACCAGGGCATGTGGGCCATGGCTGTGTCGGGGCCGATGGCATTGAATACCATAGCCATAAATGCACCGCCTACAAATACGCTCAGCATGGTCTTCCAGCTGGCGATACCTGTCCACAGTAGCAGGATGGCACCCAAGGCAATGGCGATGACACTGGTCTCGCCGATGGAACCGGGGATGAGTCCGTATACCATATCCATCGAGAATTCGGGAGCGGCGCCTGTGGTAGAGGCGATACCCAGCGGGGTGGCTACCGTCAGGCCGTCGACCTGCCGGCCCAGTCCGAAGATGGAGTCGCCCGATACCCATACTGCGTCACCCGACATCTTGGTGGGGTAAGCAAAGAACAGGAAGGCGCGGGTGATGAGGGCTACGTTGAAGATGTTCATACCTGTACCGCCGAACACCTCTTTGGCGAAGATGACAGAGAAGGCGGTGGCTACGGCCAGAATCCAGAGCGGGCAGTCAACGGGCACAATCATGGGGATGAGCATACCCGATACCAGAAAACCTTCCTGAATCTCTTCCTTCTTCCATTGGGCTATGACGAATTCGATGCCCAGACCTACTACGTAGGAGACGATGATTTTGGGCAATACGGCCAGGAAACCATAGGCAAACAGCTCGCAGAAGCTGCCGTCGATGCCGGCTGCCTTGAAGTGCTGGTAACCTACGTTGTACATACCGAACAGCAGAGCCGGTATCAGTGCGATGACCACCATGGACATGATGCGCTTGCTGTCGATGGCGTCATGGATGTGCGTTCCCGATTTCGCTGTGGCATTGGGCACGAAGAGGAAAGTCTCAAAGCCGTCGAATACCGAACGAAATGCGTGGAGTTTGCCTCCCTCTTCGAAGTTCGGCTTTATCTTGTCGAGATAATTTCTTAACGCTTTCATTTATTTGAGTTTATAAGTTTTTCAGTTTATAAGTTATTACGCCATCTCTGCACGGAGCATATCCAGTCCTGCCCGTACGATGCGTTGCACTTCCACCTTGCTGGAGCATACAAACTCGCAGAGAGCGAAGTCCTCGGGAGCTACCTCGTAGATGCCCAGAGCCTCCATGCGGTCGATGTCGCCGGCGATGATGGCTTTCACCAGATATTCGGGATAGATGTCCATGGGGAATACGCGGTCGTACTCGCCGGACATAATCATGTGACGCTCACCACCCTTGATGCGGGCATCGATGGCATACTCCTTCTTGCCCATCAGCCAACTGAAGTAAGAGTGGTTGACGCTGTATTGGTTGAAGCGAGGCATGATCCATCCCAGCAGTTCGTTGTTCTCGTCTCCTTCGGGGATGACGGTCACCTGGTTGTGGAAGGCTCCCAGGAATCCGTTGGGGGCAATCTGCTTGCCTGTCAGCACGTTGCCGCTGATGTAGCGCAGGTCTTTGCCTGTAGTGACCTTGCCCTTCAGCACATCGGTCAGCAGGGCACCTACCTTCAGTTTGCAATAGGCCGGCTTCAGTACTTCGCTGCCGGTCACGGCTACAGTGCGTGTCAGGTCCACACGACCGGTGTTCATCAGTCGTCCGATGAAGAGCACCGCTTCGCCGCTCAGTGTCCATACGGTCTCACCCTTGGAGATGGGAGCCGTGTGGTTGATTTGCACACCTACGTTGCCTGCGGGGTGCGGGCCGTCGAAGGCGGTCACCGTCACGTTCTTGGCCTGCGTCAATGCGGTTGACTGCTGTTTTACACTGATACCCAGATACGTTTTTGCCATCTTGGAGAGGGCATCGAGTCCTGTCTGGAAGTTCTTTTCTTCTCCCTTCAGGGCCAGCTCGAAATCGGGAGCCAACGGTGCGCTGTCGAAGGCCGATACGAAGATGGCCTTGGGCTCGGTCGTGGGGTCGGCTATCACGTCATACGGACGCTGACGGATGAAGGCGAACATGCCGGCGTTCAGCAAGGCTGCTTTTACCTGCTGGCCGCTCATCTTCGCGGGATCCATCTTGCCGAATTCCTCATAGTCCTGCTCGGTGGCAGCTTCTACCACGATGTTCAGCACTTTGCGGCGTTCGCCGCGTTCTACGCTTGTCACTACGCCACTGACGGGCGAAACGAACTTCACTTCAGGATGATTCTTGTCTACAAACAAGGGTCCTCCGGCCATCACATATTCCTGTTCTTTCACTACCACTTTGGGCTTCACGCCTGTGAAGTCATCGGGAATCAGTGCGTAGAATCCCGGCTCTTTCACTGACATGAATTCCTGAGCGGGTTTGCCTTTCAGGTTGATGTCAAGGCCTTTGCGTAATTTAATTACATTTGCCATGCGTTATAAAAAAATAATGGTTTCAATAATTTGCTGCAAAATTACAAAATAAGATTGTGAAAAGAGAGAAAACGGGGAAGTAATTATGGAGAAATTTCCGTAATCAGGTGTTTTTTTGGTGCAGAAAAAGGCACAGAGACTTTCTCCGGCTGCTTGTCCGTCGAAATGTCTCTGTGCCTATGGGGTGGAACCCGTCTGCGGGGTCGGTGGATGCCGGCTTACTCTTCGGGGGCAAACATGGGGTCCCAGGCCGGGAGCAGGATGGGCTTCTGCTTCAGCAGCTGCTTCACGCGGTCGGTGGCATACTTGGGCTCTACCACCAGTCGGAACATGTACTCGTCAAACCACTCGTCGGTCATGATGAGGTGTCCCTTGTAGCCGCTGCCGGCTCCCCAGCTGTTCTCTACCATCCACTTGCGCGGCCGGCCGGCCTCGTCGAGGTCTACGGCCATCAGCGTCATGGCGTGGCTCGACCCGCTGGCAAAGGTCTGGATGCGCTGCTTCTTGTCCATGCCGAAGCTTACGCCCATCAGCGACTCGTAGTCGTAGTTGTTCACGTCCAGCAGGCCACGTTCAGAGTCGAGGCTCTTGCCCACGTCGCACGAGAAGTACATCATGGTGCTGTCCTTCAGCGAGGCGATGGCCATCTGCTTGATTTCCTCGATAGGCAGGTTGACGTAGAGCCAGTTCTTGCCGTCGTAGCGGTGGCGGTCGTAGTCAATTTCGTATGTTTTGTAATACTCACGGCTGGGGTCGTTCATCAGCATCACGTAGTCGGCCAGCAGGGTGGGGGCACCGTATTTCTGTAGGAAACTCATGGGCGTGTGATGCTCGGTCTCTACGGGGTTACCCTTGGCATCGTGGCGCACGTAGTCAAACTCTGTGGGAGGTACACCCAGATTCAGTACCAGCATCCTGTATACGGTACCCAGCATCTCCGTCTTCTCCTGCTCCAGGGCACTCTTTTTGGTGCCTTGTGCTGCCTTGTCGCGCAGCTGCAGGGCGTACTCCTTCAGCTTCAGGCCGATGAGGCCCGACATGCGCGAGGTGTTTTCGCTGCTGTGCGTCTCGGGCATGGCTTCCTTGGGCACCAGACCGTATTTGCCTACAATGTCGGCCACGCCAGTAAAGGTGCCTCCGTCGCTCAGCGGATGTTGCAGCAGCCACTCCACTGTCTTGTCCTCTATCGGGCGGTCGGCTGTGTCGAGGATGCCCTGCAGGAACAGGTTAGCTTTCTCCAGCTGGTCCCAGAAGAAGGAGTAGGCCTGCGAGAACTCCAGCGAGGGCAGGTCGTACTTGGCAATGGCTTTGGCTCGCATCACGTTGAGGCCGGTGAAGAGCCAGCAGCGTCCCGATGACTTCTGGTCGGTGATGCCCTTCGAGTCTACACGCACGCTGAAGTGGGTATCCATGGCCTGTCTGTTCTCTTGGTTCAGGGCCAGCTTGCGCAGGTCGTTGTTGCCGATGGCGTTGCGCAGTGCCTTGTCGGCAGCGGTGCCTTGATAGTGTTTCTTAATCTGTTCCAGTTGGGTGGGGCTGATGCCTCCCTTGCCGTTCTGGGCTTGCATTCCCAGTGTCAGGACTCCCAGCAGCAACATGGGGATGAATCTTTTTGTTTCCATATACACGCATTTTTTTTTGTTAAGGTTTCGCAGACCCCAGAGGTTGCCGGGGCAATGTTCGGGAGGGCTTGTGAAACACGAGGTTAATTTTTCTTTATCATTTCTGCAAAGGTAGGAATTGTTTTTGTAAGATGCAAATGCAAGAGGCTTACTATTCATCTTCTTTTTGTTTAAAATTATACGTTGAGGGTTTCAATGAGAAGCAGTATGAAGAGTGGACAACCGAGTAAGTTTGAGAGTATACATAGGAATGTGTAAGATTTTCTCATTCTCTGCTTCCCGTTAAAGCCGCTACATCTCCGTTCGTTGTCCGTTCTATAGGGATGAGAGAGGGGCAGGTTTGGTAGGGCGTTGGTAGGGCGTTGGTAGGGAGCTGGTAGGAAGCAGGTAGGAAATAGAGAAAATCCGTTTCATGCGCAGACGAAACGAATGGATGAATCAACTGGATGTTGAAATTTATGATACTTCCTGCATGAAGATTCATAAATATGGTAAACCTGTTGGCGGAATCAGATTAGTGCGTATTTAATTCCGCCAACGGGTTTAATGATTATTAGCACTCCGGCGGGAAACGGAATGGATAAAAATAGTTTTCTTTGCAACTCAAAAATCACGCAAAAGCAATTTATGAAACTACGAATCTTCATACTGCTCTGTCTGATGGGATGGACAGGTAGCTGGGACGCTTCGGCACAGGAGGCTGCTGCAGACACGTTGTCCCCCTTGACCAAGAAGGAGATGCACCGCCGCAAGGTGGCGGCACGCAACCTACATTACAACATTCTGGGTGGCCCTGGCTATACACCCGACTTCGGTGGGCTGATAGGCGGTAGTGCGCTGATGACGTTCCGCATGAACCCTTCGGACACTACCCAGCTGCGGTCAGTGGTGCCGCTGGCGTTGGCATACGTCTTCAAGGGTGGCATCAACGTGATGGTGAAGCCGCAGCTCTTCTTCAAGGGCGACCGCTTCCGCATCTTCGGCAAGTTCTTCTATAAGAGTACGGACGACAACTTCTACGGCTTGGGCTATACCACCAATCGCGACTACGAGCGTTCCGACTCCACCAGCCACTATCGCAGCAATGCCGTGCAGCTCAATCCCTGGTTCCTCTTCCGGCTGGGCGAGAGCAACTTCTTTGCCGGTCCGCAGGTGGATGTGAGCTACGATAAGATGAGCGATCCTGCCCCAGAACTCTACCGTCCCGACGGTACCATGGACCCCTCGCACAGCTATCTGGCTGCGGGGGGGACGGCGCATGGCTACGAGCGCTTCAATGCCGGTGTGGGTTTCCTGCTGACGTATGACAGCCGCGACATTCCGGCCAATTCCTATCGGGGCATGTACCTGGACTTCCGCGGGGTGATGTATGCCAAGTGGTTGGGCAGCGAGCAGAACTTCTATCGTCTGGAGCTTGATTTCCGCCGTTACCATCGGGTGGGCCAACGGCGTGTGCTGGCATGGAGCGTGCTCAGCAAGAATGTGTTCGGCGATGTGCCCCTCACCCAGTATGTCTTTTCCGGCTCCCCGTTCGACTTGCGCGGCTATTACCAGGGGCAGTACCGCGACAAATCATCGCACATCGTCATGGCCGAATATCGTCACATGTTCAATACCGACCGCTCCACACGGTTCAGGAAGATGCTGCACCACTTGGGCTTCGCTGCCTGGACGGGGTGCGGTTTCATGGGGCCTACGGTGGGCAAGGTGGAGGGTGTGCTGCCCAATTACGGCTTGGGGCTTCGCATCGAAGTGCAGCCGCGCATGAATGTGCGTCTCGATTTGGGCAAGAATACCGTCAACAACCAGACACTCTTCTATTTCAACATGACGGAGGCTTTTTAGCCGCGGGCAGGCATCGGCATGGCTTGTCAGGGTGTAGCTCGCGACTTTTCGTGCGGCATCTGTTGCAGGTATGAAAATAAATGCCTATCTTTGTAAAGTGTTACCGATAGGGACGGCAAATAGTAATGACAAAACAATCAATCTGATACTGCATGATGCTACTTGAAATAGTTTTCTGGACAAGTCTTTTCATCGTTTTCTATACCTACGTGGGATATGGAGTGCTGCTGGCCGCACTGGTGTGGGTGAAGGAGCGCATCCACAAGCCCCAGATTCAGTCGGCTCCCGCCGACGGCGAGCTGCCCGAACTGACCCTCTTCATCACCGCCTACAACGAAGAGGCCGTGGTGGACGAGAAAATGCGCAACTGCCTGGAACTGGACTATCCGGCCGAGAAACTACACATCCTCTGGGTGACCGACGGCAGCAACGACCGGACGGTAGAGCGGTTGAAACGCTGGCCGCAAGCCGACGTCATGCACCAGCCTTTGCGTATGGGCAAGACGGCGGCCATGAATCGGGGAATGCGTGCCGTGCAGACCCCCATTGTGGTGTTTACCGATGCCAACACCCGCCTGAACCGCGAGGCGCTTCGCATCATCGCCGCAGCCTTCGTGCAGCATCCTGAAGTAGGGTGTGTGGCCGGCGAGAAACGGGTGGAATCCGGCCGGACGGCCAATGCGGCTTCTGGCGGCGAGGGACTTTACTGGCGCTATGAGTCGGCTTTGAAGGCGTTGGATTCGCGCCTCTATTCGGCAGCCGGCGCAGCGGGCGAACTGTTTGCCGTCCGACGCGAACTCTATGAAGAGATGTCCCAAGATACGCTGCTCGACGATTTTGTCCTCTCGCTCCGCATTGTGATGCGTGGTTACGTCATCGCCTATCGTTCGGATGCCTATGCGGTAGAGGGTGGCTCGGCCGACATGCACGAGGAACAGAAGCGCAAGGTGCGCATTGCAGCCGGTGGCGTGCAGTCGGTATGGCGTCTGCGCCCCTTGCTCAATCCGCTGCGTTACGGCATCTTCAGCTTTCAGTACATCTCTCACCGTGTGCTGCGCTGGACGCTGACCCCTGTACTCCTCTTCCTGCTGCTGCCGCTCAATGTGGCACTGGTCGTGACGGCCCTGCTGACGGCCTCTCCCCTGGCCTGGCTCTATGCCTTCATCTTCCTGCTGCAGGCTCTCTTCTACCTGATGGGGGCGGGAGGCTGCTACCTGGCAGGGCGGCACATGAAGAACAAGGTACTTTTCGTCCCCTATTATTTCCTGTTCATGAACTGGAACGTGATACGCGGTTTCCGCTACCTCTATCGGCGTAAGGCCGGTGCCGGTGGGGCTTGGGAAAAATCCAAAAGAGCTTGACGAAAGAAAAGTAGAACAATGAAAAAAGACATGGAGGAAAAGGATTGTCCCCCGCGCTGTCCATGTGCCAAAAGAAGATATCATGAAAAATATCCTGAAAAATCCCCAAAACGCAGAACGGCTGCTCCGGATGACATCCGATGCCATGCTGCTGCTCGATGAAGACGGAGTATGCTTGGAGGTGGCCGACTACAATGCTCAGCACTGGTTCTTGAAGGAGGAGTATCTGGTAGGGAAGAATGTCTTCCGGCTGATGCCCGATACAGAAGCCCGACGGGAATTCCATCTGGAGTTCGAGAAAGTACGCAAGTTCCGACTGCGCTCGGTACACAGCTACGAACTCAATGCCCGGGGAAGGCAATATTACTTCAAGTGCATCATGTATCCTTTCGACGGAATGGTGCTCTGCCAGTACCGCGATGTCACCGAACGGATGCTTCGTAAGCGAGAGCTGGAGGATAAGAACTACCTGCTGAACGAGATACAGAAGGCAGCTCAGATAGGACAATGGGAATATGACAGCAAGACCACCCTCTTCACCTATCGGGGAAATGCGGGCTTCTTGGACGAGTGGAACGGACTCTCTTTGCCTCTGGCTGACTACCGTGCCCTCATTATCCATGAAGACACCGACTCGTTCGACGACTGGGTGCACAAAGTCATGCGGGGCATTTTGACGGAGAGCATCACTTACCGCCTGCTCTATCAGGACCAATTGTACTACATCTGTCTGAAGGCGTATGCCCATCAGCGGGACGACAACGGGAATGTGCGCGTTGAGGGATTCGTGCAGAACATTACCCAAACGCAGCGTAGCCGCAACGACATCTCGCTGCTGACCCATGCCATCAACAACTCGACGGAGGACATCTTCTGCGCCCGCGAAGACGGCACCCTGCTTTTTGCCAACCGCCGTTTCAAGGAGCATCACGGCATAGCTGCCGATGCGGACGTGACCACGCTGAAATTTGCCGACCTCACTTCGTCGCCCGACAATCCGCAGGTGTGGGAGAACCTGAAGCGCAGTGTGCGGCGCGATACCTACGAAAATCATTTTATCGTCTACAATCCGTTGGAAGATCGGCCGGATATTCTGGCCTACGAGGGCAACGCCTATTGGGTGACTTCGGACGAAGGCGAGCAGACGCTCTGGGCCTTCGGACACGACGTGTCGGCACGTGTGAAGAGCGAACGCGAAGCCAAGCGATTCACGCAGATTCTGGACAAGGTGGTGGACAATCTGCCTGCCGGAGTGGTGGTGAAGGATATAGAGAACGGATTCCGCTACCTCTATCGCAACCGCGAGTCGTACAAGCACATCGACAATCAGTATGCCATCGGCAAGGACGATTTCGACTTCCATCCGCGGGAGGTGGCCGAGCGAAAACGGGCACAAGATGTACAGGTGGCCGAGACGGGCATCCCCATGCATTGGATAGAGGAGCAGGTCACTTCTGACGGAAAAGTGAAGTATGCCGACAAACAGAAAATCAAGATAGTGAGCGATGACTTCCCGCCCATCCTGGTGAATATCGACTGGGATATAACCGAGGAGGAACAGATGAGACGCGACTTGCAGAAGGCCAAGGAGAAGGCCGAGACATCCGACCGCCTGAAGTCGGCCTTTCTGGCTAATATGAGCCACGAGATACGCACGCCGCTCAATGCCATCGTAGGCTTCTCGCGCCTGATAGCCGAGAGTAACAATGCCGACGAACGTCAGGAGTTCTATCGGATTGTAGAGTCGAACAACGAGCGGCTGCTGGGACTGATTAACGAAATTCTGGACCTCTCGAAGATAGAGGCCGGCATGACCGATTTTACCATCCATCCGCTCCATCTCTACAGGCTCTGTCAGGAGGTCTACACGGCCCATTGCCTCTCCTGTCCGCCGGGAGTAGAGCTGCGTTTCGATCCCTCGGACACGGCCGTGCTGGTAGAGGCCGACAAGAACCGCCTCTTTCAGGTCATTTCCAATCTGATAAGCAACGCTTACAAGTTCACTACCCAGGGCAGCATCAGCTATGGCTATGCCTGCAAGGAGGGAATGCTGGAATTTTACGTCACCGATACCGGCGCGGGCATCGCGCCCGAGAAACTGGACCATGTGTTCGAACGTTTTGTCAAGGCCAACGAGAGTGTGCAGGGCACCGGCTTGGGACTCTCCATCAGCAAGCTCATCATTGAGCGTATGGGCGGACGCATCTGGGTGACATCCCGACAGGGCGAGGGTACTACCTTCCGCTTCACTTTGCCCTTGTCCGAGGGGGGTGAGGGTGTGTCGCCTCTTGTGGAGGAGACACTACCTGCCGCAGACTTGTTGCCGCAGCAGCCTGCTCAGGCTTCGCCTGCCGAACAGGTGCACGCGGTTGAAGAGGCTCCTGCGGGCAGTGCCAGCATTCTGGTGGCGGAAGATGCCGATTGTAACTATACCCTGATAAAGCTCATAGTGGGCAAAGAGTATCACTTGGAGCGTGCCAAGGACGGTATGGAGGCGGTGAGCTTGTTCGACGAGATGCGTCCCGACCTTATCCTGATGGACATGCGTATGCCCAATCTGGGAGGCTTGGATGCCACACGCATCATTCGCCAGCTCTCTGCCGATGTGCCTATCATCGCTTTGTCGGCCCATGCCGATGAAGAGGACCGGCGGGCAGCGCTGGAAGCCGGCTGCAATGATTATCTGGTGAAGCCTTTTACACAGGAGGGACTGAAGGCGGCCATCCGTCATGCGCTGGAGGGTAAGTAAGTGTCGATACTTAATTTGTGGAGAAGAAGAGAAATGGATATACAAGCTGTTTTACGTAATCTGAAGATTGAGTCGCTGAACCCCATGCAGCAATCCATGCTGGAGGCATACGGCAGTGCCACAGACGTGCTGCTGCTTTCGCCCACCGGCTCGGGCAAGACGCTGGCTTACCTGCTACCCTTGGTGCAGTCGCTCGGGCCGGCAGGACGTGGCGTGCAGGCGGTCGTGCTGGTGCCTTCGCGCGAGCTGGCACTGCAGACGGAAGGCGTCTTCCGTCAGATGGCCCTCCCTTTTAAGGCTATCTGCTGCTACGGAGGCCGTCCCGCTATGGAGGAACATCGCACCATGAAGGGAGTGAACCCAGATGTCATCATCGCTACGCCTGGTCGCATGAACGACCATCTGGAGAAGCAGAACTTCGATGCGTCTACGGTATCGACTCTGGTGATTGACGAGTTCGACAAGAGTCTGGAGTTGGGCTTTCAGGAAGAAATGGCACAAGTCATCGGCCACCTTCCTGCCTTGCGCAAGCGTGTGCTACTCTCGGCCACTGATGCCGAGGAAATTCCGCGTTTTGTAGGGGTGGGTGAGGCTACGCTCTGCCGGCTCGACTACCTGGAGCCCCAGCCATTGGCGCACCGTCTGGCCGTATGGCAGGTAGCTTCGCCTGCGAAGGACAAGTTGGAGACGCTCTATCGGCTGCTCTGTACGTTGGGTGAGGCATCTACACTGGTCTTTGTCAACTACCGCGAGAGCGTGGATAGGGTGGTAGGTTACCTGAAGTCCCGGAAGTTCCCTTGCGATGCCTTTCACGGCGGCATGGAGCAGCGCGACCGCGAGCGGGCTCTCTACAAGTTCCGCAACGGCTCGTCGCCGGTACTCGTATCTACCGATTTGGCAGCACGGGGTCTGGACATTCCCGGCTTGGACAATGTGGTACACTATCACTTGCCGCTGAACGAAGAGGCCTACACTCACCGCAACGGACGTACGGCCCGTTGGGAGGCACGCGGCTCCGTTTACCTGTTGCTGCATTCCGAAGAGCATCTGCCGGCCTATGTAGAGCAGGAGGTACCGATGTTCGACCTGCCGTCCGTTACACCTCACGTCCCCCGTTCGCGGTGGACTACCTTATATATAGGTAAAGGGAAACGCGACAAGATGAGCCGTGCCGACATCGTCGGTTTCCTTTATAAGAAAGGTGGACTCGTCCGCGAAGAGGTGGGGGCGGTCGATGTTAGAGAGCGTTGCACTTATGTGGCTGTCCGACGCACCAAGGTGAAGCAGCTGCTCACGCTGGTGCAGGGCGAGAAAATCAAGGGCATAAAGACCCTGATAGAGGAAGCACGGTGAGAAAACTATCGCCTAAGCCTCCTCTTTACTTACGGATTCAAACGAATTGACTCCGATTTCTTACTGTTTGTCTACTATTTTTCGGCGTTGGTAAGCAGGCATGACAAAAAGTCGAATATTTCTTGCATATACTCTAAAAAAGTCAGATAAATCGTGGCAGAAAGGGGAATTTCAAGCCAAAAGATTTTTTATACGGAAAAAAATCCGTAATTTCGCATTGTCGTTAGGACAAATGATAGAATTGTATAACCAAAAACAAACTTCAAATGAAAAAGCATAATTTCAATGCGGGACCTTCCATTCTTCCACGTGAAGTGATTGAGAATACAGCGAAGGCTATTTTAGATTTCAATGGTTCAGGACTCTCTCTGATGGAAATCAGCCATCGTGCAAAGGACTTCCAGCCGGTGGTAGACGAGGCTGTAGCTCTCTTCAAAGAGCTGCTCAACATTCCCGAAGGCTATTCGGTACTTTTCCTCGGTGGCGGTGCAAGTCTGGAATTTTGCATGGTGCCCTATAACTTCCTGGAGAAGAAGGCTGCCTATCTGAACACTGGCGTATGGGCCAAGAAGGCAATGAAGGAAGCAAAGGCTTTCGGCGAAGTGGTCGAAGTGGCTTCGTCGGCCGAAGCTACCTATACATATATTCCGAAAGACTATACCGTCCCTGCAGATGCCGACTATTTCCATATCACAACCAACAATACCATCTATGGTACCGAAATCAAGGAAGACCTGGATTCGCCCGTGCCGCTGATTGCGGATATGTCATCTGATATTTTCTCCCGTCCTATCGATGTGTCCAAATATATCTGTATCTATGGTGGTGCACAGAAGAACCTGGCTCCGGCCGGTGTTACCTTCGTCATCGTGAAAAACGAGGCCGTAGGCAAGGTATCGCGCTACATCCCCACCATGCTCAACTACCAGACACACATCGACGGTGGATCGATGTTCAACACGCCGCCTGTAGTGCCCATCTATGCCGCTTTGCAGACACTGCGCTGGATAAAGGAACAGGGCGGTGTGAAGGAGATGGAACGTCGTGCCATCGAAAAGGCGGATATGCTGTATGGTGAAATAGACCGCAACAAGATGTTTGTTGGTACGGTGGCCAACAAAGAAGACCGTTCGCGCATGAACATCTGTTTCGTCATGGCTCCCGAGTACAAGGAACTGGAGGCTGACTTCCTGAAGTTCGCAACCGAACGTGGTATGGTGGGCATCAAGGGACACCGCTCGGTAGGTGGCTTCCGTGCATCCTGCTACAACGCTATGCCGAAGGAAAGCGTTCAGGCACTGATTGACTGCATGAAAGAATTCGAGGCTTTGCACGCATAAATAAATCAAGAATACGCAAGGCTCGGAATTGCATCAGTGAATGCGCCCCTGATACGTATAGGGGCGCATTCAATCAATTATAAAATCAAAAACTTGTAAACTCAAAAACTGATACAAGGATGAAAATAGTAGTAGCAACCGATAAGCCGTTTGCCAAAGTAGCTGTGGACGGCATTCGTAAGGAGATAGAAGCTGCCGGATACGAACTGGCATTGTTAGAGAAATATGGCGAAAAGGCACGCTTGCTGGAGGCAGTGCACGATGCGGATGCCATCATCATCCGTAGCGATGTGATTGATGCAGAGGTGCTGGATGCTGCCAAGCAGCTGAAAATAGTGGTACGTGCAGGTGCCGGCTACGATAACGTAGACCTGGAAGCCGCTACAGCGCACAACGTATGCGTGATGAATACCCCTGGACAGAACTCCAACGCCGTGGCCGAGCTGGCTTTCGGACTGATGGTGATGGCCGTGCGCAACATGTACAACGGTACGTCGGGCACAGAGTTGAAGGGAAAGAAGCTGGGTATCCATGCCTTTGGCAACGTGGGACGCAACGTGGCACGCATCGCCAAGGGATTTGGCATGGACATCTATGCATTCGATGCCTTCTGCCCGAAAGAGGTCATCGAGAGCGAGGGCGTGACGGCAGTGGCTTCTGCCGAAGAGCTGTATGCTACGTGTGACGTGGTGTCACTCCATATCCCCGCTACGGCCGAGACAAAGAACTCCATCAATGCCGCATTGGTGGGACGGATGCCCAAGGGAGCCGTGCTGGTGAATACGGCCCGCAAAGAGGTAATCAACGAGACCGAACTGATACAGCTGATGGAAGAGCGCACGGATCTGAAGTACGTGACGGACATCATGCCCGCTGCCAACGAGACGTTTGCCGCCAAATTCGCAGGCCGCTACTTCTCTACTCCCAAGAAGATGGGTGCCCAGACAGCCGAGGCCAATATCAATGCCGGCATTGCTGCCGCCAAGCAGATAGTGGGCTTCCTGAAGGATGGATGCGAACGTTTCAGAGTGAATAAGAAAGCTTGACCTAACCCTCTGTTTTTGACTTATGGCAACGATTAAACCTTTTAGAGGCATACGCCCGCCGCAAGAGCTGGTGGAGCAGGTGGCATCGCGCCCCTACGATGTGCTGAACTCAGCTGAGGCACGCGAAGAGGCCAAGGGAAACGAGAAATCCCTCTACCACATCATCAAACCTGAAATAGACTTCCCCGAGGGGACGGACGAGCACGACCCGCGTGTCTACGAAAAGGCTGCTCAGAACTTCCAACTATTCCAGGACAAGGGATGGCTGGTGCAGGACGAGAAGGAAAACTATTACATCTATGCGCAGACCATGAATGGCAAGACGCAGTATGGACTGGTGGTAGGTGCATACGTGCCCGACTATATGAACGGGGTCATCAAGAAGCATGAGCTGACCCGCCGTGACAAGGAGGAGGACCGCATGAAGCATGTGCGGGTGAACAACGCCAACATCGAACCCGTCTTCTTTGCCTATCCCGACAATGCGACGCTGGATGCCATCATTGCCCGCTATACGGCCGGGAAACCTGTATACGATTTCATCGCCCCCGGTGACGGATTCGGACATACCTTCTGGATAATTGACGCACCCGAGGACATCGAAGCCATTACGGCCGAGTTTGCCAAGATGCCGGCCCTCTACATTGCCGACGGACACCATCGGAGTGCGGCTGCCGCGTTGGTGGGTGCAGAGAAGGCACGGCAGAACCCCAACCACAGGGGGGACGAAGAGTATAACTACTTCATGGCTGTCTGCTTCCCTGCCAATCAGCTGACCATCATCGACTATAACCGTGTGGTGAAGGATTTGAACGGTCTGACACCTGCTGAGTTCCTGAGTGCCGTGGAGAAGAACTTCACGGTAGAGGAGAAGGGTGCGGACATCTACAAGCCGGCTGCCCTGCACAACTTCGCGCTCTATCTGGAGGGCAAGTGGTATAGCCTGACTGCCAAGCCGGGTACGTATGATGACAACGACCCCATCGGAGTGCTCGATGTTACCATATCGTCCAACTTGATATTGGACGAAGTGCTGGGCATCAAAGACCTCCGTTCGGACAAACGCATCGACTTTGTAGGCGGCATCCGCGGCTTGGGTGAGCTGAAGAAGCGTGTGGACAGCGGTGAGATGAAGGTGGCCTTGGCCCTCTATCCTGTCTCAATGAAGCAGCTGATGGACATTGCCGATACGGGCAACATCATGCCGCCTAAAACCACCTGGTTCGAGCCGAAGTTGCGTTCCGGACTGATTATTCACAAGTTGGTATAGGGGGAACGGATGACGAAGGAACTGTTGGCCGTAGCGTTGGGTGGAGCCTTGGGCAGCATCCTGCGCTACGGCTTTAGTATGTGTGCGGCGGCTCTCTCGCTGTCGGGACTGTATGCCACGATGGCCGCCAATGTGTGCGGATCGTTTCTGATAGGGCTGTTCATGGCTGTGTGCAGTCAGGGTACACCCATCTACCTGCTGGCTACGGTGGGATTGTGCGGAGGATTCACCACCTTCTCTACCTTCTCTGCCCAGACACTTCAACTGTTGCAGGCGGGAGAGTGGCTTGCCGGATTGGGCTATGCCCTGCTCTCCGTGTGCTGTTGTGTTGTCTGCGTGGCGATGGGGCAGTGGACAGGACGGCTGTTCACGTAACGGATGATGAGACTATGATGATGGAACTGTTTCTGCTCTGTATTGTTGCCAGCTTCATCCAGCGTACCACAGGCTTTGGTTTCGGCATCTTCATCATGACGATGCTACCTTCCCTGCTCCCCAGCTATGGCGAAGCCACTACGCTCTCCGGCCTGCTGGCACTCACCACGACGCTGATGATTACGCTCCGCATGTACCGCAAGGTGGTGTGGAGTCGGTTGTGGCCCATTCTGCTCACCTTCATCTTAGTGTCGTCGGCAGCCGTCTGTGTGTTGGCTCGTACCGATGATGCGTTGCTGCGCAGAATATTGGGTGTGACGCTGCTGCTCATCTCCCTCTACTTCTTCCTGTTGGGCAGCCGCATCCGTTTCCGCCCCACCAAGAAACTGCAAATAGTGGCCGGCACGCTGAGCGGACTGATGGGGGGCTTCTTTGGTATGCAAGGTCCTCCGGCCGTACTCTATTTCATCTCTTCCGAGCCCGACAAGGAGCACTATCTGGCCATCTCTTCGGCCTACTTCCTGCTGGGCAACGTCTCCATGACCCTGATGCGGGCTGGCAACGGCTTCCTCACCTCACAGGTGGCGTGGGGATATGTGTGGGGAGTAGGTGGTGTGCTGGTGGGAGCATGGTTGGGTGCCTATGTTTTCAACCGGCTTTCAGGCAAGTGGCTGCGCAACATCGTCTACCTCTATATCGGCATCAGTGGCATCATTACGTTGTTGGGAGCGTAGGGGTAACTGAGACTTGCGTAAATGAAAAAAACGAGGGGGTGACCGGAGATTCCGTCCGCCACCCCCTCGTGTCAGTCAAGTTTAGCTTTTGTTATCCTAAAAACTTATACACACATTGTTCAGTTACGGAAGGTCAGCCCGTCCGCTGCTGGAGATACATCTACCGTGATGGGGCGGTTGCGGTCGACCGTCTGCGCCAGCAGCTTCTTCGAAAGGTCATTCAGCAGGTAGTGCTGGATGGCACGTTTCACGGGTCGGGCACCGAACTCAGGGTCGTAACCCGCATTGGCCAGGAAGTTCACAGCTTCATCCGTCAGCTTCAGCGTCACGCCGTTACCAGCCAACATCTGCTGCACGTGGCCTATCTGCAAGTTGACAATCTGCTTGATTTCAGGTTCTGTCAGCGGCAGGAACAGGATGGTTTCGTCGATTCGGTTCAGAAACTCCGGCCGAATGCTCTTCTTCAGCATGTTCATCACCTCCTTTTGGGTCTCCGCTATCAGCGAATCCCTGTTCGTGTCGGTCAGCTTTTCCATCTGGCTCTGGATGTACCCGCTGCCCATGTTGCTGGTCATGATGATGATGGTGTTCTTGAAGTTGACCGTACGCCCCTTGTTGTCGGTCAGACGTCCGTCATCCAGTACTTGCAGCAGGATGTTGAATACATCGGGATGGGCCTTCTCAATCTCGTCAAACAGCACCACCGAGTAGGGCTTCCTGCGCACGGCTTCGGTCAGCTGGCCGCCTTCGTCGTAACCTACATAGCCCGGAGGCGCTCCTACCAGACGCGACACGCTGTGCTTCTCCTGATACTCACTCATGTCGATACGAGTCATCAGGCTCTCGTCGTCGAACAGGAATTCAGCCAATGCCTTGGCCAGTTCCGTCTTTCCTACACCGGTGGTGCCCAGAAAGAGGAACGAACCGATGGGTCGTTTCGGGTCTTGCAGTCCGGCACGGCTGCGGCGTACGGCATCGCTCACGGCCTCGATGGCCTCTTCCTGTCCGATCACCCGCTTATGCAGTTCCTCTTCCAGATGCAGCAGTTTCTCCTTTTCGCTCTGCAGCATCTTGCTGACGGGGATGCCTGTCCAGCGGGAAACCACATCGGCAATGTCCTCGTCGTCAACCTCCTCCTTAATCAGAGCCTTGTCGCCCTGCATCTGGTGTAGCCGCTGTTGCGTCTCCTCTATCTCCTTATTCAGTGCCTGCAGCTTACCGTAGCGTATTTCGGCCACCCGTCCGTAGTCACCTTCACGTTCAGCCTTTTCGGCTTCAAACTTCAGGTTCTCTATCTCTACCTTGTTCTGCTGGATTTTGTTGACCAGAGTCTTTTCGCTTTGCCATTTGGCTTTGTACGAACTTTCCTGCTCCTTCAGTTCGGCCAGCTCTTTTCCTATCACTTCCAGTTTCTGCGTATCGTTTTCGCGCTTGATGGCTTCCCGCTCAATCTCCAGCTGTTTGATTTTACGTGAAATCTCATCCAGCTCCTCAGGTACGCTGTCCACCTCCATCCGCAGCTTGGCGGCAGCCTCATCCATCAAGTCAATGGCCTTGTCGGGCAGAAAACGGTCGGTGATGTATCGGTTGCTCAACTCGACGGCTGCAATGATGGCATCGTCCTTGATGCGCACGTGATGATGGTTCTCGTAACGCTCTTTCAGTCCACGCAGGATGGAGATGGTACTCAGCGTGTCAGGCTCGTTCACCATGACAATCTGGAAGCGTCGCTCCAGTGCCTTGTCCTTCTCGAAGTATTTCTGATATTCGTCCAGTGTGGTGGCACCGATGCTGCGCAGTTCGCCACGTGCCAGGGCCGGCTTCAGGATGTTGGCGGCATCCATGGCACCTTCGCCCTTGCCGGCACCTACCAGCGTGTGAATCTCGTCAATGAACAGGATGATGTTTCCCTCAGACTTCTTCACCTCGTTGATGACCGCCTTCAGCCGTTCCTCAAATTCACCTTTGTATTTGGCGCCGGCCACCAAGGCACCCATGTCCAGCGAATAGACCTGCTTGTTCTTCAGATTTTCAGGTACATCTCCGCGCAGGATGCGGTGTGCCAGTCCTTCTACGATGGCCGTCTTGCCGGTACCGGGTTCGCCTATCAGGATGGGGTTGTTCTTGGTGCGTCGGCTCAATATCTGCAGCACACGCCGAATCTCTTCATCCCGTCCGATGACCGGATCCAGCTTGCCGCTGCGGGCTGCTTCGTTCAGGTTTACGGCATATTTCTCCAGCGACTGATAGGTGTCTTCGCTCGATTGTGAAGTCACACGGTCTCCCTTACGCAGTTCGTTGATGGCTTCGCGCAGTTCACGTTCCGTCATGCCGGCATCCTTCAGGATGGTGGATGCCGTACTCTTCACGGTGAGCAGCGCCAGCAAGAGCGGCTCCAGCGAAACGAACTCGTCCTTCAGCTCCTTAGAGTACTGTACGGCTTTTTGCAGTACCTCGTTGCTCTCACGGCTCAGGTAGGGTTCGCCTCCTTGCACCTTGGGGAGCGATTCGATTTGCCGTTCCAGCACGGTGGCCAGTTGCTGTCCGTTCATGCCCAGCTTCTGGAAGATGAAGTTGGTGACATTCTCGCCCTTCTTCATCACACTTAGCAACAAGTGTACCGGCTCGATGGTCTGTTGCCCCCGGTTTTGTACCAGGTTCACCGCCTCTTGCACGGCTTCTTGTGCCTTGATAGTAAAATTGTTGAAATTCATATCTTGTCCTCCTTTTCTTATGCTTGTTGAAGTACTAACACTTCTGGAGGCGCAAAAGTTTTGCCAAGTGTTGCTTGCGGACAAAATGGCATTTATTTATCGGATTTTGATGACAAATTGTCTTGAATATTATCGTTCCCCTTTACCTTTCTGAGGTACTCTGAAGGACTCAGGCCGTACTCTTCCTTAAAACACTCGCGGAAGTGGGATACGGAGTTCAGACCCACCAGATGGGCTTCAGCGAGATGCCCGATTTCAATGCTTATCATGACTTGGGTCATTTCAATGCGGGACGGATGAATACCAACAACTTTTTATCGTGAAATATCCACCGATAAAGGGATGTTTTTAGAAGAAAATGCCTTATTTTTGCAAAAATGAAGAGAGGTCACGCCTCGGCAAGACAAGTCAACTTGCTTGCATTCGGCTTGCCCTCTCTTCGTATCATGTGATTATGCATCATTTCGTCAGGTTTGATGACGCAGTGCTTGTGAAAATTAACGATAAAGACAACATAGATTATGCCCAAGAAGTTCTACACCTCCCTTCCTTCAGGTTATGCCGTGTGCTTGCATAGCGATTGTCCGATGGCAGAAACCTGCCTGCATCGGATAGTCTATCCTGTGTTGCTGGAAAAAGATGACATGCTGCATGTGGTTAACCCCAACAGGTGCAGCAAGGATGCCCAGTGCAAGTTTTACCGCAGTAACAAGCCTGTCACATACGCCCGCGGCTTTGCCCACTTCCAGAAACGGATGTTCCCCGAGCAGTACGACCGCTTTTCGACGATACTGATATCCAAGTTCGGCCGCAATGCCTATTACGAGCGTCGGCGAGGTGACACAGCCCTCACACCCAAGGAGCAGCAGATAGTGCTTGATGCCTTGAAGGCGGCAGGCGTAACAGAGGAGATGAAGTTCGAGCATTACGAAGAAAACACTAATTGGTACGATTGAACCTGTACTCTTACTAAGATTACGCCAGTACTTTGACTTAGATTACCCCCGTACTCTTACTAAGATTACCGCAGTACGCTGACCGGAGTACTGCGGTACTCACACCGGAGTACCAGCGTACTCTCATCGAGGTACTGCTAAGTTTATGAAAGGCATTGACAGTCGATGAATAAGGCTGGAACGCATGGGCCTCTGATTGGCAAGATTTCTGATACTGAGGACTATTTTATGAGTCTTATTCTATTCAACTCATCCAACTCAAACGCAATGTCTTTATAATTTAAGTTTCGCAAGTACTGATATCCAGAGAATAGTGGCATAAAAAACGGCATG
>JBJEHI010000028.1:0-20872 GCA_051875915.1 Bacteroides sp. | reverse complement strand
ATTTGAAGGATTGAAAATTACAACTGAATATCAGAGATTTATAAGACACAGGTGAACCCCAAGCGAATCACTAAGAAAAGATGAAAATCAAAGAAAATCCTTGATAGCCAACAGTTATCAGGGATTTTTAGTTTCCGTCCACCTTTATCAAACCTTATTTCGGATCAGTTTGAAAAGTCGGGTAAGACACATAGGTCTGCCCCTTCTACAGTCTTCGTCTGTGGTAGCTGTTTGGGCTTTTATAGGAAGCAGAATGTAAAGAACGTTTACCATGCCCGATTCTCTACTGAGAGAAAAAATTTAACACCTATAAGTACCTGGTTATCAATCTGTTAAGGTGGCCAACATTCAGTCGTATTCTGAATGTGTTTCATGATACGACTGAATGGCATTCATGATACGACTGAATGTATTTCATGATACGACTGAATGATGCTCCCCATAGGAGTGACCCTTTGAGAGTCCCTTTTTGTCCGAAATGATTACTGCTTTTCCTTTCAGCTGTGATGTTTTGGTATCAACGTTCATATTGCCTATTCTATTGTCATCCTGAGCCCCCATTACACTTTGTGTGAAACCATCCGATGATTGTAAGGGCGGACCTGCGTGTCCGCCTTGAATTCCGCTTGCGATGATGCCTTGCGTGCGGTTTGGACAGACACACAGATCGGCCCCTATAGCATTATCAACGATAGGCGAATGGCTTTGGGAATTGTTTGGAAATGCCTTGTTATGGCAAAATAAAGGCTGCTTATTTTACCGCAATGGATATTTTATGTATCTTCGCGGCAAAATAAAAGACGTATCAATGAAACAGAAACGTGTATCGTTAGTGGAAGGGCAGTACAGGATACCTTTTATCTTGATTACTTCGCTCTTCTTTCTGTGGGGCTTTGCCCACGCTATCCTGAATGTGTTGAACAAGCATTTCCAGGAGGTGCTGGATATTTCGAAAGCACACTCGGCCTTCATACAGATGATGATGTATATGGGCTATTTCATCATGGCCATTCCGGCCGGACTGTTCATCAACCGCTTTGGCTACCGTCGGGGGGTGGTGTTCGGTCTGCTGCTTTATGGCATCGGATCGCTGCTCTTCATCCCCGGCCAGCAGCTGCTTTCGTTCGAATTCTTCCTGTTCGCCCTCTTCGTCATCGGATGCGGCCTTACCTTTCTGGAGACAGCAGCCAATCCGTATGTCACCGAGCTGGGTGCCCGTGAGACAGCCGCCAGCCGCCTCAATCTGGCACAGTCGTTCAACGGACTGGGCTGCATCTGTGCACCTGCCTTGGCCGGTCTGCTGCTGTTTGGCTCCGACGGACAGACGGGCTCCGGCAATGTCGCACTGCCCTACATCTGTATGGGCATCATCGTACTGCTGGTGTCGCTTGTCTTCTCACGGGTTCGCCTGCCTGAAATAGAGCATCACGTAGAGGTGGATCCGTCGGGCAAGCGAATCGGACTGTGGTCGCATAAACTATTCATATTCGGACTGTTGGCACTTTTTGCTTACGAAGTAGGTGAAATATCCATCAACAGCTTCTTCATCAACTATGTGGTTGAGCAGAAGTGGATGAATGCCCGGGATGCATCTGTGGTGCTCTCCTTCGGCGGTCTGGGGCTCTTCATGCTGGGCCGTTTTGCAGGCAGCTGGATTATGGGGCAGGTACGGGCCGAGAAGGTGTTGCTGGTCTGTGCCACCGGTACGGTGCTGACCACCAGCATAGTATTACTCAACGTGGGCTGGTTCTCACTGGCAGCCCTGCTCTGCGGCTATGCTTTCGAGGCCATTATGTTCCCCACCATCTTCGCCCTCTCGCTGAGGGGATTGGGCAGCAATACCAAGCGTGCCTCTTCCTTCCTGATGATGTCTCCCGTGGGAGGCGTGGTAGGCCCGTTCCTCATGGGACTGGTAGCCGACTACACCAACATGGTGATGGCCTTCATCGTGCCGCTGATAGCTTATGCCGTCGTGTGGTGCTATGCCCGTAAGATGGTCTATAATCACGAAAATGCCTGATTGCTTATGCTGAATATACTCAAACTACAGGGCACGGAGAAGCGGCTCTATCAATGGGTGGCTCCTCTGGTGATGAATCCCAAGGTGCTGCGTCAGAATTACAACTTTCCCTTCCGTACGGACGAAAACTTCGTCTGGTACCTGGCTTTCCAAGGACGTAAGCTGCTTGGCTTTGTGCCGGTAGAGGCCAAACGTTCGGAGTATGTCATCAACAACTACTACACGCCTGGACGCGATGCCGACATACTGAGGCAGCTGCTGCAGGAGGTCATTGAACAGACTCCGCAGGACCGTCCGCTTGCAGCCGTAGCCTTTCTGGAGGACGCACCGCTGTTCGGTGAACTGGGATTTAAGGAAGAGAAACGATGGACACGCTACCTAAAGATGAACAGGAGATGAAAACAACGCAAGGGAAAAACGTGTATGAGCTGGCGCAAGAGCGTCTTGCCATCATCTTCCGCGATTTCGACACGGTGTGTGTATCTTTTTCGGGCGGGAAGGACAGTGGCGTGCTGCTGCAACTCTGCATCGACTACGTCATCCGTCACGGACTGAAGCGCAAGATATGTGTCTTCCACATGGACTACGAGATACAGTACCAATACACCATTGAGTATGTAGACCGTGTACTGAAGAGCCACCCCGACATACTGGAGGTCTATCGGGTATGCGTTCCCTTCCGGGTGTCTACCTGCACCTCCATGTATCAGAACTACTGGCGTCCCTGGCAGGAAGAGATGAAGGACATCTGGGTACGTCCCATGCCGCAGGATAGCTATCACAAGGAGGATTTTCCGTTCTACACCGATAACATGTGGGACTACGAGTTCCAGATGCACTTTGCCCAATGGCTGCACCAGCGGAAAGATGCCGTACGCACCTGCTTCCTGATAGGCATCCGTACGCAGGAGAGCTTCAACCGCTGGCGTTGCATCCATCTGGCCCGCAAATACCAGATGTACCACACCTACCGCTGGACCTCGAAAATCGGCATCGACATCTACAACGCCTATCCGCTGTTTGACTGGAAGACCACAGACATCTGGGTTGCCAACGGCAAGTTCGGGTTTGACTACAACCGTCTGTACGATATGTACTACCGGGCCGGAGTCAGCCTGGAACGTCAGCGGGTAGCCAGTCCCTTCCTGGGCGAGGCACAGGAGGCTCTGAAACTCTATCGGGCCATCGACCCCCAGACATGGGGCAAGATGATAGGACGTGTCAACGGAGTGAACTTCACCGGCATCTACGGCGGCACACGAGCCATGGGATGGCAAACCATCCGCCTGCCCAAAGGCTATACCTGGAAGTCGTTCATGCAGTTCCTGCTCTCTACCCTGCCCGAGCGTACCCGCCGCAACTACCTGAGGAAGCTGACCGTCAGCATCGAGTTCTGGCGCAACAAGGGCGGATGCCTGAGCGAACAGACCATCCAGCGGCTGCAGGATGCCGGCATACCCATCGAGGTGATGAACAGCACCAACTACAAGACACAGAAGCGTCCTGTCCGCATGGAGTACCTGGACGACATCAACATACCCGAGTTCAAGGAGATACCCACCTACAAACGGATGTGTATCTGCATCCTCAAGAACGACCATGC
The DNA here is from genome assembly GCA_051875915.1 of Bacteroides sp. GTDB lineage: Bacteria > Bacteroidota > Bacteroidia > Bacteroidales > Bacteroidaceae > Bacteroides. Next base: position 17,249 of record JBJEHI010000028.1, on the reverse strand, counting down.
CTGCAAATACATGGGATTCGCCCTTACCAAAGAGGAGGCATACAAGCGAGACAAAATCATGGAACAATTCAAAAATATGATGTTATGAACGTAGAGACAAGTCCTGTATATCACGTCAGAGCCGTCCCTGTAGAGAAGGTGAAGGCCAACGACTATAACCCCAACGTAGTGGCTCCACCCGAAATGAAGCTGCTCGAACTCTCCATCTGGGAAGATGGCTTCACCATGCCCTGTGTCTGCTATCACGATGCAGAGAAGGATGAGTATATCTTGGTGGACGGATTTCACCGCTACCGGGTGCTGAAGACCTCGAAACGCATCTACGAGCGCGAGAAGGGAATGCTGCCTGTGGTCGTCATAGAGAAAGACATCTCCAACCGCATGGCCTCTACCATTCGCCACAACCGGGCCCGAGGCACACACAACATTGAACTGATGTGCGAGATTGTGGCTGAACTGGACCGTTCGGGTATGTCGGACGAATGGATTATGAAGAACATCGGCATGGATCGCGACGAGCTGCTACGACTGAAACAACTCTCCGGGCTGGCAGAGCTGTTTGCTGACAAGGAGTTCTCCATCCCCGGCCGGCAGGACGAGACCTGCCTGTTCGATGACGAACGCTGACCGGGGTGAATCGCTCTTTCAGTCTATCTATCTTACAGAGCCAACCGATAGATGTCGGCACAATCCTCCATGGTCAGCTTCACGTAGCAGCCCAGCAGGTTGCCCTTGTTGCGGCGCAGGCTCTCAATCATACGGGGGATGTCAGGGTGCTCGATGTGCAGTTCGGCAAAGCTCACCGGCAAGCCCAGTGAAGTGAAGAATGCCTTCAACCGGCGGATACCCTCGGTGGCCACAGCCACTTTCTCTTCGTCCGACAGCTGCTTGCCTGCCGGGACAGGAACATCCCATACCCTCACGGCATACTGCACCAGCTTGTCCACGTTGTGTGTCACCATCCACGTCAGCCAGGCGGGGAACACCACTGCCAGTCCTGCTCCGTGCGTCACGTTATAGATGGCACTGATTTCGTGTTCCAAGGCATGTGATGACCAGTCCTCTTCCCGCCCCACACCACACGTACCGTTGTGTGCCACCATGCCGCTCCACATGATGTTGGCACGGGCTTCGTAGTCGTTCGGATTTTTGATTACCTTCGGTGCCTCTTCAATGATGGCCTTCAGTACGCCTTCGCATAGCCGGTCGCTGATTTCCACCTCCCGGGTGTTGGTGAAGTAACGTTCCATGATGTGTGCCATCATATCTGCCACGCCTGATGCCGTCTGATACGGAGGTAAGGTGCAGGTGAGTTGCGGATTCAGGATGGAGAAGAGGGGACGCAGCTTGTTGGAGCCCATGCCCAACTTCTGCAGTGTCTCAGTCTTGGTGATGACACTATTGCCGGAACCTTCGCTTCCGGCAGCAGGGATGGTAAGCACGACGGCCACCTTCAGTGCTTTCTCAATGACCGCCTTTCCGATGAAGAAGTCCCAGAAATCGCCCTCATACAAGGCACCGCAGGCAATGGCCTTGGCTGTATCAATGGTAGAGCCACCGCCCACAGCCAGCAATAGGTCTGCCTCCTCCTTGCGGCACAGCTCGATGCCTTCATATACCTTCAGGTCGATAGGGTTCGGCTGTACCCCACCCAATTCACAGAAGGCGATACCGGCTTCTTGCAACGAGGTTTTCACACGCTCCAGCAGTCCGCTCCGTACCACCGATCCGCCACCATATACAATCATTACTTTCCGGGCACCATACTTCCGTGCCATAGCTCCGACCTGACTCTCGGTGTCTTTGCCGAAGACAAACTCAGTCGGACTGTAAAATACAAAGTTGTTCATAGATAAATGTGTACGTTTAATGCAACAAAGATAGTGCAAATTAATCAATTTACACTATCTATAAATAAGATAAGCTACATCTCGGAATAACTTTTTCATGCAAGCATGAAAGTTCTTCTCTCGATTTAGATTATCTTTGTAGGGTTTAATCAAATAATGGCTCAACCAAATGCCGTGAATCAAATGCACAATATGAAAGGAATACTCTATCTGATTGGTCTGCTGGCCGTCGGTCTACACACGACGGCGCAGACAACACCGCTGAAAGGTTTTGATTACTATGCCGCCACAGCTCCTGACGGCAAGGAGTGGGAATCGCCCGAACGACTGGCACTCAACAAAGAGCAGCCTCACGCCTGGTTCTTCACCTTTGCGGATGTGGAAAGTGCCCGTAAGGTGTTGCCTGAGCACAGTGCGTACTATCTGTCGCTCAACGGAGCGTGGAAATTCCATTGGGTGGGCAATCCCGACGAACGCCCGGCCGACTTCTACCAGCCGTCGTTCGATGTGTCCGGATGGGACGATGTCACTGTGCCCATGCAGTGGAACGTGGCAGGCATCCAGAAGGACGGCTCGCTGAAATACGGCGTACCCATCTATGTCAACCAGCCCGTTATCTTCCAGCACAAGGTGGCGGTGGGCGACTGGAAAGGCGGCGTGATGCGGACTCCCCAAGCAGACTGGGTAACCTACAAGCACCGTAACGAAGTGGGTTCGTACCGACGCAGCTTCACCCTGCCCGCCGACTGGGCCGGACGCCAAGTCTATATCAACTTCGACGGTGTCTCCTCGTTCTTCTACTTGTGGGTGAACGGAAAGTATGTGGGCTTCTCGAAGAACTCCCGCAACACGGCTTCCTTCGACATTACGCCTTATTTAAATCCTAAGGGAGAAAACATCGTGGCAGCCGAGGTGTACCGCAATTCGGACGGCTCGTTCCTCGAAGCGCAGGACATGTTCCGCTTGCCGGGCATCTTCCGTACCGTATCGCTGACATCTACTGCCCTACTGCAGGTGCGCGACCTGCGTGTCTTCCCCGACCTGGACGCTTCGTACACCGACGGGACTGTCCGCGTGGAAACGGACATCCGCAACTTCGGCAAGAAGGCCGCCAAAGGATATACATTATCTTATAAGGTATATGCCAACCGCCTGTATTCCGATGAGAATACCTTGGTGGAAGGGGTCAGCGGCACAGCTGCCATCGAAGAGACCGCACAAGGAGGGGTCTCAACGGCAGTGGCTACCCTGACGGTTCCCCACCCTGCCCAATGGTCGGCCGAAGCCCCCTATCGCTACACCTTGGTCGGCCAGCTGAAGGACAAGAAGGGCAAGGTGGTGGAAACCTTCTCTACTGCCTTCGGCTTCTGCAAGGTGGAAATCAAGGATACGCCGGCCTCGGAAGACGAGTTCGGACTGGCTGGCCGCTACTACTACGTGAACGGCAAGACCGTCAAGCTGAAAGGCGTGAACCGGCAGGAAATCTGTCCCGAAACCGGGCAGGCCATCACGCACGAACAGATGGTAGCGGAAGTGATGCTGATGAAACGAGGCAACATCAACCATGTGCGCAACTCGCACTACTCCTGCGACCCCTACTGGTATTACGTATGTGACAAGTACGGCATCTACTTAGAAGACGAAACGAACATTGAGAGCCATGAATACTATTACGGAGCCGCTTCCCTCTCCCACGTACCGGAGTTTGAAGCTGCCCATGTGGCACGTGTCATGGAGCTGGCCCACTCGCACGTCAACCATCCTTCGGTAGTCATCTGGTCGCTGGGCAACGAAGCCGGACCGGGCCGGAACTTCGTCAAGGCCTACGAGGCACTGCATCAGTTCGACCCTTCGCGCCCCGTACAGTACGAGCGCAACAACGATATTGTGGACATGGGTTCCAACCAGTACCCCTCCATCGCCTGGATGAGAGGAGCCGTGACCGGCCAATACGACATCAAATATCCTTTCCACGTGTCCGAATATGCCCACTCGATGGGCAATGCCGTCGGCAACCTGGTAGATTACTGGGATGCCATCGAATCGACCAACTTCTTCTGCGGTGCCGCCATCTGGGACTGGGTAGACCAGGCCATCTACAACTATGACCCGAAGACGGGCGACCGCTACTGGGCCTATGGTGGCGACTTCGGCGACAAGCCCAACAGCGGCATGTTCTGCATGAACGGTATTCTCTTCCCCGACCACTCGCCCAAACCGGCCTTCTACGAGGTGCGCAAGGTGTACCAGAACATCGGTGTGAAGGCACTGGACATGAAGAACGGCAAAATCGAGGTCTTCAACAAGCACTATTTCACGCCGCTCAGTCCGTTCAAGATGGTATGGTCGCTCTACGAGGACGGCAAGAAGATTCAGGAAAGCGACCAGTACATCGCTCCCCGGAAGATTGTCGGTCCGCGCGACAAGACGGTCTATACCCTTCCCTACGATTACAGCCAACTGAAACCCGAAAGCGAATACTTCGTGAAGGTGCAGTTCCTGCTCGCCGACGACCAGCCGTGGGCCAAGGCCGGCTACGTACAGATGGAGGAACAGCTGCCGCTGAAAGCTGCCGCCGCTCCTGCTACTCTTGAGGGACAGACCGCCTCTCTGGAACGTCCGCAGCTGCAGGAAAACGGCGACTTCACCACCGTCAGCGGTAAGAACTTCCAGGTGAAATTCGATAACCGTACCGGCTCTATCTACACATTGGAATACAACGGTCAGCCGATGTTGATAGAAGGCCAGGGGCCGAAAGTAGATGCCCTCCGTGCACCTACCGACAACGACAACTGGGCCCGTAACCAATGGTTCGAGAAAGGCCTGCACAACCTGAAGCATACCGCCACGAGCTATGCCTGCATCAACAAAGGACGAAAGAACGACAATACGATACAGCTGATGTACACGGTGGAATCACAGGCGCCCAACGGTGCCAAACTGGAGGGTAACGACACGGGAAGAAATGTCATCAAGGAGCTGACCGACGAGCCTTTCGGACCGGACAACTTCAAGTTCATCTCCACGCAGATCTGGACCATCTATGCCGATGGCTCCATCGAACTGCAGTCGAACATTACAGCCAACGATTCTACCGTCGTACTGCCCCGTATAGGCTATGCCCTGCAGTTGCCATCGAAACTGAACCGATATACCTACTACGGACGCGGACCGTGGAACAACTACAACGACCGCCGCACGGGTGCCTTCATCGAACAGTACGAAAGCACAGTGGCTGAGCAGTTCGTTGCCTTCCCGAAACCGCAGAGCAACGGCAACCGCGAAGAAGTACGTTGGTGCGCCCTGACCGATGCCAACGGCAACGGCATCGAATTCATTGCCGGCGACCAGCCCCTGTCGGCCTCTGCCCTGCCTTGGTCGGTCCTCGAAATGACCTTGGCACCACATCCCTACCAGTTGCCAGCCTCTTCCGGTACGCACCTGCATCTGGATGCAGCCGTTACCGGTCTGGGTGGTAACAGCTGCGGACAAGGTGGACCGCTGGAACCGGACCGTGTGAAGTCGGTTCCCCACTTCCTTAGTTTCATCCTGCGTCCGGTATCAAAGAAGCATTTCACTGCAACAGCACGGGTATCTGCCAGCCGCGAAATGCCGAGTTTGCAGTGATATCTGTATAATCACAGAAGAAGGCCGTATCATAAACGCGCGTTTACGATACAGCCTCCTTCGTTTGGAATATGGACAGGTTGACAAAGAGAATCTCCTTGCCAACCGAATCCTACATCAGAGAATACTCTTTACGGTAGCCAGCATACCCTTCTCCTGAATGTCGTTCAGGAAGCCTGTAACCATATCGGTAAGGCCGGGGATGGCATTGAGGTCACCGTGCTCACCCCAAATGAGATCCTTGGCAGCCAGTACGCCCTCTGCCACGCGACGGGTGTCACCGGTAGCCCAGAGGTCGCGCAACAGCTGCATGATTTCGGGAGCATCGTTAGGTACGATATCGGCACCATCGGCACGCTTGCCTCCCTTGTAGTAGGTAATGATGGCGGCCAGACCCAGTACCAAGCCCTTCGGCAGTTCGCCCTTACGCTCCAAGTAGGTTTTCAATCCGGGCAGATCGCGCGTCTGGTATTTGGGGAATGAGTTCAGCATGATGCTGGTTACCTGATGCTCTACATAGGGATTGTCAAAACGCTCCAGTACATCGGCCGCAAACTGCTTCAGCTCGTCCATCGGCAGGTTGAGAGTCTGCATCAGTTCGTCAAACTGTACCTTACGCACATATTTGCCAATAACCGGGTGGTTGCATGCATCGCGGACGATGTTGACACCGCTGAGGTAGGCCACCGGCGACAATACGGTGTGAGGACCGTTGAGCAGGGTCACCTTACGTTCGTGGTAGGGTGCTTCGCTTTCGGCAATGAGTACGTGCAGACCGGCCTTCTCGGCAGGGAACTCTTTACGCAAAGCGGCAATGGACATATTCTCCGGCTTTTCGATGACCCACAAGTGGAAGATTTCAGCCTGTACCACAAGGTTGTCGGCATAGCAGATTTTCTTCTGAATCTGGGCAATCTCTTTGCGGGGGAAGCCCGGTACAATGCGGTCTACCAACGTAGCGCAGACGTAGCAGTACTTGGTGAACCAAGTCTTGAACTTCTCGTAATCGGCACCGAAATCATCCTTCCACAGTTCGATGTACTGGTAGATGCACTCCTTCAGGTGATGGCCGTTCAGGAAGATAAGCTCACAAGGCATGATGATGAGACCCTTCGTCTTATCGCCCTTGAAAGTCTGGAAACGACGATACAGCAGCTGGGTCAGCTTGCCGGGATAGGAAGAAGCGGGAGCGTCGGCCAACTTGCAGGAGGGGTCAAACGTAATACCGGCCTCAGTGGTGTTGGAGATGACGAAACGGATTTCCGGCTGGTCGGCCAATGCCATGAAGGCAGCATTCTGCGTGTAGGGGTTGAGGGCACGGCTGATGCAGTCGATACGTGTGAGCGAGTTGACGGGTTCGCCGTTGAGACGACCTTGCAGATTGACGTGATAGAGGCAGTCCTGGCCATTGAGCCACTCTACCATACCGCGTTCAATGGGCTGAACAACCACTACACTACCGTTGAAGTCGGTCTTTTGATTCATGTTGTAGACAATCCAATCTACGAAGGCACGCAGGAAGTTACCTTCTCCAAACTGGATGATTCTCTCGGGGGCGACGGACTTGGGAGCCGTCTGTTTGTTTAAAGCTTTCATTTGATGATGGTTATTAATGTTTATTTGTAGAAACTTGTGATTCGTTTCCGGTTATTCTCGTTGATTATTGGTTTGACTCGAATTCAAAATAGAAGTCGATGTTCTCCTTCATCAGCACGTCGATGGGCATGTGGTGTACCGAGGGAACGGGCCGCTTGAAGAGGATATGGTCGCATAGTACCTTGATGCCGGCATAGCCTTGCATGGCAGGTCGCTGGGCTATCAGGCAGTCAATCTCCCCGCTCTTCAATCGTGCCACATTGCCGGGTAGCAGGTCGTAGCCCACCAGTCCGTCAAGCTTTCTCCCCTGTGCATGGAGATAGTCGGCCACCTGGTAGATGCGTGAGTTGAATACGGCTCCCAACACGGCCTGAGGATGTGCTGTAAAGAAGCAATCAAGCAGACGGCAGTTTTCCGCTACATCCTCCTTATGCAACACTACATCGTGGATGGTGAGGTGATCATGCGCCTCTGCCAGATACTCCATAAAGCCTTCCAGGCGACGTTGCATCTGGATTTCTGCCGGATTGTTCTTCTGATTGTTGAGGAAGAGTACCAGCTCCTGATTGGGATGATAGTTGCGCATCAGTATCTTGGCTGCCAGATAGCCGCTGACACGTGAGTCTTGTCCGATGTAACAGATGGCATGGGTATGACGGACGTTGAAGTCAATGAAGAGGTAGGGAACAGACAGCTCGTCCAGACGGGCAGCCAGCCACAAGGTCTGCTCCTGAAAGTTGGGAGCGATGAGCACGGCATCCGGTTGCTCCTGCCCCACCCTGCGGCACGCCTCTTCATAGGAAGCGCAGTCGGCATGACGGTAGCGGACGTAGCAGATGGTGACATTAAAGGAAGCCATCTCCTGCTCTGCCCGGCAGATGCCCCGATAGACGGCGTGCCAATAGTCATGTTCGATGTGGTCGGGTATCAGGCAGATGATGCGGTAGGGCTTCTTGGCTGCCAGACCGATAGCAAACATATTGGGTTGATACTCTATCTCATCGAGCACACGCTGTACTTTCTCTCTGCTGGCTGCCGACACAGAACCACGGTCGTGCAGCACACGGTCAACGGTGCCGGCTGATACACCCGCCAGTCGGGCGATGTCTTTGATGGTATATGTCTTGTGCTCCATACTGCTGTCTTTGTATCCCTTTAGAGGGTGTTTGGTAAATGGTTTGCCTCCACTTTCGTGGGGTAAACTTGAAAATATACTAAATATTCGCCGCAAAGATACGAAATATTTTGTTTATCCAAGTAAAATATCTACTTTTGTGTTCGATAACGGTTAAGAAAACTAAAATACATTTTCATACTTATCCGCTTTATTATCAGTTTTATATAAGGAATATAGTAAAAAGTAATATTTTTAGATACTTAAAACAGATAGAAATGAAAAACTTTATGGATGAAAACTTCCTGTTGCAGACCGAAACCGCACAGAAGTTGTACCACGAACATGCGGCAAAAATGCCGATTATCGACTACCACTGTCACCTGATTCCCCAAATGGTGGCCGACGATTATCAATTCAAGTCATTGACCGAAATCTGGCTGGGAGGCGACCACTACAAGTGGCGTGCCATGCGTACCAACGGTGTAGACGAACGCTACTGCACTGGCAAGGACACTACAGACTGGGAGAAGTTTGAGAAGTGGGCCGAGACAGTGCCTTACACCTTCCGCAATCCTCTGTATCACTGGACTCACCTGGAACTGAAGACGGCCTTCGGCATCAATAAAATCCTGAATCCGCAGACCGCACGCGAAATCTATGACGAGTGCAACGAGAAGCTGCAACAACCCGAATACTCGGCACGCGGCATGATGCGCCGTTACCATGTGGAGACCGTATGTACTACGGACGACCCCGTTGACACGCTGGAACACCACATCCGCACACGCGAAAGCGGATTTGAAATCAAGATGCTCCCCACATGGCGGCCGGACAAGGCCATGGCCGTAGAGGTAGCAGCCGACTTCCGCGCCTACGTGGAGAAACTGGCTGAGGTAAGCGGAGTGACCATCTCCACCTTCGATGACATGATTGCTGCCCTGCGCAAGCGTCACGACTTCTTCGCTGCCCAAGGTTGCAAACTCTCTGACCACGGCATCGAAGAGTTCTATGCGGAAGAGTACACCGAAGCCGAAATCAAGGCTATATTTAATAAGGTATATGGCGGTACAGAACTGACTCGCGAAGAGGTACTGAAGTTCAAATCGGCTATGCTGGTGGTATTTGGTGAGATGGACTGGGAGAAGGGATGGACACAACAGTTCCACTATGGTGCCATCCGCAACAACAACAGCAAGATGTTCAAGCTGCTGGGTCCTGACACCGGTTTCGACTCCATCGGTGAATTTACTACAGCCAAGGCCATGGCCAAGTTCCTGGATCGCCTGAACAGCGAGGGCAAGCTGACCAAGACTATCCTGTACAACCTGAATCCCTGTGCCAACGAAGTGATTGCCACCATGCTGGGCAACTTCCAGGACGGCAGTGTACCGGGCAAGATTCAGTTCGGTTCGGGCTGGTGGTTCCTCGACCAAAAGGACGGTATGGAGAAGCAGATGAACGCACTGAGCGTGCTGGGCTTGCTGAGCCGCTTTGTAGGTATGCTGACGGACTCGCGCTCGTTCCTCTCCTACCCGCGTCATGAGTACTTCCGTCGTACCCTCTGCAACCTGGTAGGCCGCGATGTGGAGAACGGCGAGATTCCTGCCAGCGAAATGGATCGTGTGAACCAAATGATTGAAGACATCAGCTACAACAACGCAAAGCGATTCTTCCAGTTCTAAATACGGATAGCAGGTTGAGTCGCTTCACCTGACTTACGAACAAACAAGCAGAGCGGTCATATTACCCCCGGAGGTATAGGACCGCTCTTTCTGTTTGCTCTTTACCTATATTCACAGATGGATTCGGCTACTTTATTGCGTTAATCGTGAAATTTCCATCCCATAAAGCCTGTATTTAGAAGAAAAACCTTAATTTCGCAGAAGCGAAGAATGACTACGCCTCAGCAAAACAAGTAAACTTGATTGCATCCGGTTTGCACGTTCTTTGTGCCTTATAAATTCAATATACAAAAGGAGCATACTCTTTTAAAATAATACAAGCAACAAGGACAATATGATTACAGGCGAAATAAAAAATAAGATTGACCAGATATGGGACACATTTTTCGTGGCAGGCATCACCAACCCCATCACCGTGGTGGAGCAGATGACCTATATATTCTTTATGAAGCTGCTCGATGACAAACAGCTTCAGGAGGAAGAGAATGCCCGCGACTGGGATAGTGAGGTACAGAATCCTACCTTCCTTGAAGGCCAGCTTTGGGTGAACCCAGATGCCGTGAGCGACGAAGAAAAGGCAGGTGTACCCTACGAGCAACTGCGATGGCATGTATTCAAGAACTTTGGTGCAGACAATATGTTCAAGATTGTACGCCAAAGTGTATTTGAGTTCATCAAGCACATCGGCACAGGCGAGGGAAGTGCCTATAGCCGTTATATGAAATCTGCCATCTTCCTCATCCCCAATGCCCGCACCTTACAAAACATTGTAAACAAAGTGGACGCGCTCAACATGAACAACCGCGATGCCATGGGCGATGTCTATGAGTACATTCTTGGCAAAATGGCTGCCAGCGGTACCAATGGTCAGTTTCGCACCCCGCGCCATATCATCCGTATGATTGTAGAACTGATGGAGCCTACCCCACAGGATTATATCTGCGACCCCGCCATGGGTTCGGCTGGTTTCCTCGTGGAGGCTGTGAAGTACATCAAGCAGCACCATGAGACGGTGATGTATGTAAGTGAGGAAATGCACCATATAAAGACAAGCATGATTAATGGTTATGACACCGACCAGACCATGCTGCGCATAGGCGCCATGAACCTTCTGCTTCACGATATCACCGCTCCCGAAGTTGCATGGAAAGACTCCCTCTCTGCACAGAATGAAGACCAAAATGCTACACACTCATCATGGCCAATCCACCCTTTGCAGGCAGTCTTGACAAGGAAAACGTCAACAAGAAGATTCTCGCATACGCCAATACCAGCAAAACCGAGTTACTGTTCCTCGCCCAGTTTGTACGCTCTCTCGAATTGGGAGGTCGTTGTGCATCAATTGTTCCCGACGGAGTACTCTTCGGTACCTCAAAGGCTCATGTGGCCATCCGTAAGGAGATTGTCGATAATCAGCAGTTGCACGCGGTCATCTCCATGCCAAGCGGCGTTTTCAAACCCTATGCAGGTGTCAGTACGGCTGTGTTGGTATTCACGAAGACCAACAGCGGAGGTACTGATAAGGTGTGGTTCTACGACATGAAGGCCGACGGTTTTTCGCTTGATGACAAGCGCAGTCCAGTCGCTGACAACGACATACCAGATGTGGTAGAGCGTTTCCACAACCTCAAAGGCGAGGAGAGTCGCAGCAGAAAGGAGCAGAGTTTCCTTGTCCCTGTGGAGGACATCCGCGCCAACGGCTACGACCTCTCCATCAACAAGTACAAGGAAATAGAACGCGAAAAGGTGGTCTATGACAGCGTAGAGACCATCCTCGCCCGTCTTGACAAATCAGAGACGGAGTATATCAAAGGTTATAGTGAACTGGTGAGAATGTTGGAGGGAAAGGACTCTGATTCACAAGAATGACAATATATAATAAGGTGAAAACAGAAAATAAAAACACAATGAATATATACGAGGACGAAAGTCAGAACATAGAATATAAGGAGTCGTGGAACGACAAATACTTGGAGTGGGTTTGCGGCTTTGCCAATGCGCAAGGCGGCAGAATCTTCATTGGCGTCAACGATGCTCATGAGGTGGTCAGCGTGAAGGACAGCAAACGACTGATGGAGGACATTCCAAACAAGATTGTCACCCACCTTGGTATTGTGGCTGATGTGAATCTCCATACCGCAGATGGACTTGAATATATTGAGATTGTCATTGAACCGAGCAACATACCTATTGCCTGCAAAGGAATATACCACTATCGCTCTGGTTCCACCAAACAAGAACTGAGAGGTACAGCCCTCCAGCAGTTCATACTGAAGAAAATGGGACGCTCGTGGGATGACATACCCAACGACAGGGCGAAACTTGACGATATTGACAGGAAAGCCATAGACTATTTCCTTCGCAAGGGAATAGAGGCTCAGCGTATTCCTGAAGACCTGCGTGAAGCATCAACAAAAGATGTGCTGGAAAGTCTCGGATTGATAGATAACGACGGTTTTTTGAATAATGCCGCCATATTGCTGTTTGGCAAGAACCCGCGCAGGTTCTTCCCCAGCGTAGCATTCAAGATTGGCCGTTTCGGGAAAAACGAAGCCGATTTGATGTATCAGGATGTCATTGAGGGTAACATCATTCAGATGGCAGACCGTGTTATGGAGATTTTGCAAGGCAAATATCTTGTATCACCTGTGCGCTTTGAGGGTATGCAGCGTTACGAGACTTTGGAAATTCCCAAGGAGGCATTGAGAGAAATCCTCTATAACGCCATAGCGCATAAGGACTACACGGGGCCAGACATTCAGATGCACGTCTATGATGACCATCTGGAAATTTGGAATGAGGGTGAACTGCCATTGGGCTACACCGAAGAGACCCTCATGGGCACGCACTCCTCCAAACCCCGCAACAGAAACATTGCCAATGCGATGTTCAAGGCCGGCTTTATTGACACATGGGGACGTGGCTATATGAAGATTCGTGACGGTTTTGAAGCGGCAGGAATACCCATGCCTAAGGTGCAGAATTTCTGTGGTGGCGTACAAGTGTCGGTACAACGAACCACGTTCATGAAGATGACGAATGTCGGAAATAATGTCGGAAATAATGTCGGATATGTGTCGGATATACAACTCACTGATAGACAGCTTAAAATATGTCGGTTAATTAAAGAGTACCCCCACATATCTGCAAAAGGATTGTCGGAAGTATTGGCGGTAGTTTCAAGGACTATTGAAAGAGATTTGTCGGAGCTACAAAAGGCGGGATTTATAATTCGAGAAGGTAGTAAAATTGCTGGACATTGGGTATTATTGAAGGAAATCACAGGAACAGCTATCTCAAATTCGCCAATTACAATTGGCGAATTAAGCCCTGAACTGATAGATAATGCAATGACGACTGCTGTCCACAGGAATAGGTGCCTTTGATTCGCAAGAATGACAATATATAATAACGGTGTAAGCAATGGAAGAAAACATAAGCAAATATAGAAATGCAGTTGGCACTATCAAGCAGGCTATCCTGCACAGTCAATATCGAGCTGCCAAATATCGCCCGCCAATGGCGGTCGATTTGAAAAAGACCGGGAATAATACAATTAGCAATATTGTATGCTTCGCCCTTCAATATCGCCAGCCATTGGCTGTCGAAGGGACAGAAGGATGTTTATGGATATACAACAACTGCTTTCAGAAAACGGAAAGGAGGATGAGGTATGAGAGAAGGATGGGAATATAAGAAGTATCAATGGAATGAGGTGCTATCTATAATAAATGGAAGGAACCAATCTGCTGTTGTATGTGATGACGGCAAATATCCTATATATGGAAGTGGCGGAATAATGGGTTTCGCTAATGACTATTTGTGTCCTGAAAATTGTGTAATTATTGGAAGAAAGGGTAATATCAACAAACCGATATTTGTAACTGGAAAATTTTGGAATGTTGATACTGCATTTGGATTGTCTGCTGATGGTAACATATTACTGCCAAAATATCTATATTATTTTTGCCTTGACTATAATTTCGAGAAGCATAACAAGGCTGTAACTATCCCGAGTCTTACAAAGGCAGATTTACTCAAAATAAATATATCTCTTCCTTGTATAGAGCATCAGCAATCCATAGTCTCTGAACTTGACAAGATTAACGAGTTAATTCGTATTAAGAAGGAGCAGCTGAGTGATTATGACAAGCTTGCACAATCTCTCTTCTACGAGATGTTCGGTGACCCTGTCGTGAATGACAAGGGATGGGAGGTGAAGAAGTTACTTCAAATTGTATCACAAAACTGTTCTATCTCATACGGTATTGTTCAACCTGGAGACAATGTAGAAAATGGAGTCCCAGTCGTTAGACCTATTGATCTTATTAGTGAATATATCTATCCTACAGATTTAAAAAGGACGACCCAGGAAATATCTAATTCGTATAAACGTTCTATTCTTAATGGGAATGAGATTTTGATGTGTGTACGGGGTAACACAGGTGTCGTTTCATTAGCGACAGATGCACTTAAAGGATGTAATGTAACAAGAGGAATTTCTCCTATACAAATTGGAGAAAATGGCGATAGACTATTCATGTATTACCAACTAAAGACGGAAGGAATATCTTCATTAATTGCAGAGAAAACATATGGTGCAACTCTCAAACAAATCAACATGAAAGACTTAAGGGAACTTCCACTCATCCTTCCCCCTCTCCCCCTCCAGCAACTCTTTGCCTCCCGCATCACGCAGATAGAGGCTCAGAAGACGGAGGTGCAACGGGCAATCAAAGACCTCGAGACCTTGCTCGCATCACGGATGCAGTATTGGTTTGAATCATAAAGATAAGGTATATGACACAAGAGAAGAATGGCTATATAAATAATTCAGATGTAAACAGAATAATCACTACAGATATGATTGATATAAACAACTTATCGAAATACGAGGAAAACAACCGCATTGAAGTGAAGAAAGCTAAAGGCGGGCTTCCCAATAGCATATGGGAGACCTATTCTGCTTTAGCCAATACGGATGGTGGCATCATCTTGCTTGGAGTGGATGAAAAAGAAGACCACACGTTGGTAGCTACAGGCGTAGAGGATGTGCATAAGATGAAAACGGATTTCTGGAATGTCATCAACAACAAGCAGAAAGTATCGCTGAATATTCTTACCGAACGTATGGTGTTTTCGCACACTATTGAAGGCAAAGACATCCTTTTCGTAGAAGTCCCCAAGGCAGACCGTCGTCACAGGCCTATTTACGTGGGCAATGACCCGATGAGGGGAACATACCGAAGAGGATTTGAAGGGGATTACTTATGCGCCAAGGAAAAAGTAGCTGCCACAGGTAGACAGACAGCCCAGAACTCAGCAGAACTGAGCAAGAGTTTAGCAGAGATATCAGAAAAGGCAGATAGAGACGCTACCCTATTGATTTATAGCATACTGAATAAACAGTATAGTTCAGCAGAACTACTTGAAATTCTGAACTCAGCAAGAACTCAGCAAGAGGTCAGCAAGGTCGTTTGTTTCAACAACGCTCAAAATGCTGATTGAGGCAGGGGTATTGGCACCTCTATATCCAAAGACTCCACATCATCCGAAGCAACGGTATTCTTTGACCCAATTGGGAAAAGAATATAAAAAAAGTATAGCAGGGACAAATACCTCTGATTCGCAAGAATGAATATATATAATAAGGTATAAACAATACCATATCATTTTTAAAGGTGGTACAATTACATCATAATAGAAATACAAAACCATGAAGAATTTCGACTTTATCCAACGACTGGCAGGGGAGATACCGAGCTTCGAGCAGTTGCACGCATACTGCGATAAGGCAGAAATCTTTCAGAAGTCTTTCCCCGAGGAAAGTGCCGGCAATGCGCGCAAAGCGTTGGAATGGCTGGTGAAAAATCACCTAAGCATGGCCAACGCGACGCTGGAACCCAAGGAGACACTCAACGACATGCTGAAGCACCCGGAGATGGATGCATTCATTGGTGAGGACTGGGAGCTGGAGCGCGACATGCGCACCGTGAAGAAGATAGGTAACTTTGCTTCACACACAGGCGGTAAAGAGCTCAAGAGGAGCGATGCCTTTGTCTGCCTGCGGGCGCTATACTATGTGGTCTGCGGCTTCCTATTCAGATGGCGAGCCATCACGAAGATAGTGGCATTTGACGCCACCCTCGTTCCTGACATTTTTGCAGGGCCTCACGTGGTGGACCATTCCGAGCCGTCGGTCTCCCCCGAAGTGATACAGAGCGTACCGGCAGACGCTATCAACAACCCTCAGGCACCCGGAGAAAAGCCCAAAGAGTCGTTGGAGAGCGAGGCCATCACGCGCAGGTGTCTCATTGACTACATGCTGAATGAAGCCCAGTGGGAGATTCTCACAGCGAAGGGCGACATACAAGGCGGCAAAGCATGTGTGGAGGTGAAGGTAGAGGGTATGAATCCTGCGGTATGCCCTTCAGGCACAGGTTATGCCGACTATGTGTTGTTCTCGACAGGGGGAAAACCTTATGCCGTCATAGAGGCCAAGAGCACCATACAGAGTCCTGAGAAGGGACGCAAACAGGCCATAGAGTATGCGGATTGCCTGGAGAGGAAGTATGGCGTGCGCCCCGTCATCTACTACACCAACGGCTACGTGACGAAGGTGATAGACGGACTGGGGTATCCCGACAGAGAGGTGATTTCGTTCCATAGCCATGCCGACCTGGAATACATGATACAGAAACGCGGGTGTGCCGACATTACCGACCTGACGATAGACGAGAATATCACCAACCGCTACTATCAAAAGACGGCCATCAAGAGCCTCGTGGAATGGCTCAACCAAAAGCATCGCTGCGGATTGCTGGTACTGGCTACAGGTACGGGCAAGACTCGCGTGAGCATCTCGCTGTGCAAGCTCCTCGACAATAATAACTGGATAAAGAATGTCCTGTTTTTGGCCGATCGGACTGAACTGGTTCATCAAGCCCGTAGCATGTTTAACGAGTTCTTGCCCAGTGTAACTATGGCAAGCCTTTCGGAAAACAATGCGCCCGACCTGACTGCACGCTTTATCTTCTCCACCTATCAGACCATGATCAACTACATCAATGCGGTGCCACTGGAATATTCCGTAGGGCATTTCGACTTGATTATCATTGACGAAGCGCATCGCAGCGTGTTTGGCAAATACAAGGCCATCTTTGACTACTTCGACTCGCTGCTGATAGGTCTTACCGCTACGCCACGCGACGAGATTGACAAGAACACCTTCAGGCTGCTGGAACTCGAAGATGAGCCTAACTACGAGTACACCTACGATGAGGCCATCAAAGATGGCTACTTGTGTCCCTACAGATTGAAGAGATGCACGTCGAAGATAATCAACCGTGGTATCACCTACGACAAACTGAGCCAGGA
>JBJEHI010000027.1:0-4976 GCA_051875915.1 Bacteroides sp. | reverse complement strand
AAGTTGCTGAGCAGCAAAGGGAAGAGCTGATAAAGCATCAAACTTGGGTTAAATTCGTTATTGTGGTATTACAATGCGGATTTAAGGTGTTCAAGTTCCGATTATTTTTCAATACCTAAAATCCGCAACTAATCTCCATAGAGTGTTCTCTGTGTGCTTACTATGTGGATGATGTCATTTTTTGAAATAAGGTCACGGTTTGTCTAGCAGCAAACAGCTAATTTCCCCTTACCCCATAAAGCAACGTGAGGCAATACGCTTTTACGAAAATGCACTGTGTGAGTGCAAAAATCGAAGAAAAATGCACTATGTAAGTGCATTATTGCCTATATTTGCATCCGGAATCATCATACGGAGGGATATGAAACAGCTGATTGCAAACTACAGAAGGTTATTGAAACTGACCACCACCCCTTTTCACAGATATCTGTACGACAAGGTGAACTGGGAGGGTCGTTTGGTCGGCATTGTGGGTGCCCGAGGTGTTGGCAAAACCACCATGATGCTGCAATATATCAAAGAGCAGCTCGATGTAGACACCACGCTCTATGTCAATGCAGAGGATTTCTATTTTTCTTCTCATCGTCTGGTAGAGTTGGCCGATGCGTTCTGCCAGATGGGCGGCAAGCATCTGTTTGTCGATGAGGTACAC
The DNA here is from genome assembly GCA_051875915.1 of Bacteroides sp. Lineage (GTDB taxonomy): Bacteria > Bacteroidota > Bacteroidia > Bacteroidales > Bacteroidaceae > Bacteroides. Next base: position 4,324 of record JBJEHI010000027.1, on the reverse strand, counting down.
AGATACGAAGGATGGTCCCGCGAGCTCAAACTCATTTATGACTATCATCCCGAATTATACCTGACCTTTTCAGGCTCTTCTGTCTTGGACATCCACAAAGGTGTCACTTCCGACTTGTCGCGAAGGGCAGTAATCTATACACTCTACGGCTTGTCATTCAGAGAGTACCTGGAGCTGTTCGAACACATTCATACACCTGTCTACACACTGGATGAGGTGCTGTCGCACCGGGTCGAGATGGATGCAGACTTCCGTCCGCTTGTTCATTTCAAACAATACTTGAAGAGAGGCTATTATCCCTTTGCCCTTGAAGAGGATTACGAAGCGAAATTGGCTGCTGTAGTGACCAAGACATTGGAAACTGACATTCCGGAATATGCTAATATGAATGTGTCCACAGGCCGAAAACTGAAACGACTGATGGCTGTCATTGCAGAGAGTGTGCCCTTCAAGCCGAATATGGTCACACTGTCAGCAGTGTTGGGCGTATCTCGCAATAACGTGGCCGACTACCTGCTGTATATCGAGGAAGCCGGACTGATTACCCAGCTGAGAGACCAGACGGGTGGCGTACGCTCTTTGGGCAAAGTCGATAAGGTGTATCTGGAAAATACGAATCTTATCTACACACTGACAAAACAAGACAAGGTGGAGACAGGAAATGTCCGCGAGACTTTCTTCATGAATCAGCTGCGCGTTGTGGCCGACCCCGTCACCTCTCCTGTATCGGATTTCCTGGTTGACGACAGAACCTTTGAGGTGGGAGGCCGCAACAAGAAGCAAAGGCAAATCAAGGATGTCAGTGAAGCCTACGTCGTGAAAGACGACATAGAGTACGGCGGACTGAACATCATCCCCTTGTGGCAATTCGGATTGCTTTATTAGGAAGCGACACGATTCGGGTCTTTCACTTGGGAATGTAGGCGAGAAACAGTTTGTGGTATCGGATATTATTTGTACTTTCGTCATACAATATATATATGTGTGTACTATGGACAAGCTAACCAAGGAGCAGAGACACCGCTGTATGTCGGCCATCAAAGGGAAAGATACGAAGCCCGAGTTGCTGGTGCGGAAGTTCTTGTTCAGCCGTGGATTCCGATATAGATTGAACCATCCGCGGCTGCCGGGACATCCAGACCTGGTGTTGCGCAAATACAGGACGGTCATCTTTGTGAACGGCTGCTTCTGGCATGGGCATGAGGGGTGCAGGTACTATGTGCTCCCGAAGACCAACGTTGCGTTCTGGCAGAAAAAGATTGAACGGAACCGGAAGAGGGACCGGGAGGATCGGAAGAAACTGGCTTCAATGGGCTGGCGTTGCATGACCGTATGGGAATGTCAGCTGAAACCGAAGGTCCGCCAACAGACGTTGGAGGCTTTGGCCTATACGCTATACCATGCTTTCTTGGAGGACCGAAGAGTGAAGCCTTACGCAACAGCCGAAGAGGCCTGTCCTATGGCAGCCGAGCCGGCAACGGACTATGGCACTCCTTCCGACGACGAAATCGCTGTCCGCTCCTGATGATTCGGCGGACAGCGTTTCATTCAAGTTTCCTTTTTATACTAAGCAATTGACTGAATGAACTTTCCTCTATCGGCAGGCCGATACGCCTAATGCGCCTGCCACCGCCGATGCCACGGCGATGATGATTTTCAGCAGCAGATCCCAGCTGAAACCTTTCTTCTTTGTAGTATTGTCGTTGTTCTCTTCCATGATGTATTCAATTTAAAATGTTATTTTAGTTACAAGTTACGAGCTACAAGCTACAAGCTACAAGCTACGAGTTACGGGTGGATGTGTAGGGGCGCAACATCTTGCGCCCTGAATGCCGTTCGCCCCCTGCAATCATTCAAATTCATTGCGTGCGGGTGGGCAGACACATAGGTCTGCCCCTACAGTTCGACTGCAAATGTATCATTTGCGATGAATGCGCCGGTGTGCGGGTGGGCGGAAAATTTTCCGCCCCTACAGGCTAACGCCTCACCCCAACGGATTCTCGTCCGTGTTGCCGTCGCTGCCGCCGCCACCGCTGGTGCCGCCGCCGTTATCGGGGTCGGTGTTGTCGGGGTCCTCCACGGTGCCGCTGTCGCCGCTGGTCACCTGCTTGACGATGTCGCCGTTGCGGTCGTAGCAAGTGATGGTGATGGGTGTGGCCGCCAGTTCGCGCTTTATCTCCACGTTGGGGGTGAAGATGACGCGGCGGGTCGTTATCAGGCCGGTGCCCACCATGGCCACGTCGGCTACCGAGGTGGCTCGCAGACCGAAGCGCATTGTGCCCACACCCGGCACGGGGATGGAGTGTCCCTCGGTGGCCCACGCCTTCACCACCTCGCCGATGGCGTCCCACGCCGCCTTGATGGTGCCGCGTCCGATGCCCGCCCGCATGGCGGCTTCATTGATTACCTTGCTCTCCGTCAGCTTGCTGTACAGCTCGGGCTGCATCACGAAGGCATACTTCTTCACTCCGTTCTCAAAGGAGATGTTTCGCTCCACTGCTTTTACTCTGATTGCCATGTCTTTTCTTCAATTTAAAATTAATAATTTAATGTGTTTGTGCGGATTGGCCTTTCCTCTGCTGCAAAGATACAACACCACGCTCCGTTTGTCAAGAGGTGGTGAAGGGGGTTGGCGATACATTAATATTCGTTAACGAGCTACAGCTATCTGTAGGCGCGATTAGGGCGTTTTTTAAGCTACGTGTAGGGGCGCAACATTTTGCGCCCTGAATGCCTTTCGCGTGATGCACCAGCGTGCGGGTTTGGGCAGACACGCAGGTCTGCCCCTTCTATGTTGCATTCCAAACAATTGATCCTTATATTTTATATTTTTAAGTTTAAATATCAAACAGTTACCGTTTTCCGGCATTTCCGTCAGGGTGTATAATATCCCTTTCGAAGCATTGCTCCGATTTTTCAGAACCCCGCATGTATGCTCCATGCAGGAATCTGTGTTTTGAAAAAAGCCCTGTCAGACAACCTTCTATTAGTTGCTTTGCAGCTATGCAAACAACAGTTTACTTCTCAGACTAACAGGTCGGACGCAACAAACTACAAAAAAAGATGCAGCCAAAAGGCTCATCAAGGGGCAAAAAGGAGTCGTCCGTCAATGAGGTTGTCTGAAGGGCTTCTGAATCCTATGTCAACAACATCGTTCATATTCATATCTTTTCCCGGTCTTCAGCACGCTGAGTATCCGGTTTGACAGTTTTCTGGCAATGCGCACGATGGCCTCCTGCGGTTCCATCCTCTTGCGGAGCTCTCCATAGCAGGCGGCCAGTGCCCGGTCCCGTCCGATGGCCACCCAGGAGCTCTCGACCAGCAGGGTGCGCAGGCGCTTGTTCCCCCGGAAGGTCATCTCGCCCGTCCGTTTCTTCTCGCCGCTGTCATGGCTGGTGGGGACCAGGCCGAGGTAGCTGGCGAAGGCACGCTGGCCGTTGAAGCGTTCCGGGTTCTCCACCTCGCAGAGCAGGTGCATGGCCGTCAGCATCCCGATGCCTGGGATGGAGAGCAGGAGTTCCATACGGGCAGCATACGCTTCGGTACGGGACAGCTGTCTTATCCTGCGGGTGACGGACAGCAGGTCGGTGCGCAGCCTGTCGATTTGCGCCAGCAGCAGATCCAGCGTCTCCCGGGTGGGCGACAGCAGACGCACGTCTTCACGCAGCCAACGCATGAACCGGAAGGACCAGTGCGTGCAGGACCGGGAGAAGCACTCCGGGAAGAGACACCGTTGTTGTGCAGAAGATGCTTGACGCGCGACTTGTAGCCGCACAGCTGCTTCTGGAGCTGCGTCCGGAAACGGAGGATGCCCCGGTGGTCCAGGAGCTCCCTGGAAGGGACATAGACCGGATGACGGAGGGAACCGTCGCGCAAGGCGCGGGCCAGGCGCTCGGAGTCCACCGCATCGTTCTTCATCACGCTCTCATACTGACCCACAGGGACATCGGCGGCATGGGCGATGACGCACCGTATGCCATACGACGTCAGCGAGTAATAGGTTGAGAAACCGCTGAAACCGGACTCGTAGACCGCGTGATAAATTCCACCGGGATACTGTCGGGTCAAATGTTCATAGAGCGCTTGCGCTGAAGAGGGCTGGCTGTACTTGCGCTTGAAGCCACTTTCGGTCAGGACCGTTACGTGCCAGCTCTTCAAATGGACATCAATACCTACATAAATATTTTGTCCTTTGAAATTAATTCCTTTACTTTGTGCCATGGGCGTAATATATTTGGTTATCTTAATTGCATCTTTTCTTTTGCTCTTTGCAAATGTATATAAAATCCGCGAGTTTTACACCGGCAGGATAAAAAAACAAGGC
>JBJEHI010000026.1:0-21052 GCA_051875915.1 Bacteroides sp. | reverse complement strand
GGGGCAAAGTTACATAAAACAATCGAATTTAGTGCGGTCTAAACGCCTATACCTAGTACCCTATTTATATCTTCCATACTAAGCCTCAATATGGATGTATAGCGCAAATATAGTAATTTATCATGAAAATCGACAACGTACCAGCAAAAAGCTACTCTTGTATTGAACTTTAATGACTCCAACCGTCGTGCCTCCAGCTTTTTACAGACGGGAGTACACAACCTTACCGCCACAAACACCATTCGAACAGTCATCGGATGACGTTCGAACAATGACAGAGAGGTTCCTTCAGTCCTATGGTTAGCTTATTCCAGTCGTATACTTAGGTTGATTCAGTCCTATGGTTAGTTACCGTACAACGGACGGTGTACAGGCGTACAACGGAGGTCGTACACTCGTACAACGGGCGGTGTACAGGTGTACAACGGAGGTTGTACGGTAGTTAAGTATACGACTGAAACAAGCTAAGGATAGGACTGAATCAACCTAAGGATAGGAGTGAGACAAGCTAAGGAGCGGCTTCAGAATGGCAAGAACAGAGCACCAACAAAAAGGCACAAGGCAGCAGCGAATGTACACTGCAGCCTTGTGCCTTTTTCTTACTGATTCTTCTGAATCAGCGGTTTAGCATAAAGCGGGACGAATCACCAGATGGAGACGCGCTTCTCGACGGGCAGATACATGGGATCGGACTCCGTCACCTGAAAGGCGTCGTACCAGGCGTTGATATGGGGCAACGCACCGTTTACACGCCAGCAACCCAGCGAGTGGACATCGCTCTTCGTGCGGCTCAGCACCTCTTCGGGGCGGATGTTGCCCGCCCACACACCGGCGTATGCCAGGAAGAAACGCTGGTCGGGAGTGAAGCCATCCTTGTCGGAGAGCGGAGCGGCAGCCGTTGCATTCTTGAAAGCCTGATATGAAATCTGCAGGCCACCGTGGTCGGCGATGTTCTCGCCCAAGGTCATGCGACCGTTGGCGTGTACACCCGGAGCCACTTCGATGCTGTCGAAGAAGGCCACCATCACATTGGCGCGTTCCTCAAACTTGGTGGCATCCTCGGTCGTCCACCAGTCCTGCAGGTTGCCGTTCTTGTCGTACTGGCGGCCTTGGTCATCGAATCCATGCGTCATCTCGTGGCCGATTACCACACCGATGGCTCCATAGTTGAAGGCATCGTCGGCATTCATGTCGAAGAAGGGGTACTGCAGGATGCCGGCAGGGAAGCAGATTTCGTTGGTGGTAGGATTGTAGTAGGCATTGACGGTCTGCGGGGTCATCAACCACTCATTGGGGTCGACAGGCTGACCGGCCTTGGCTGCCATCACATCGTATTCCCAGGTGTTGGCACGCTCGATATTGGCCCAGTAGGAGTCGTCCTTCACCTCTAAAGCGGAGTAGTCCTTCCAGGTATCGGGATAACCAATCTTCACACGGAAGGCAGCCAGCTTCTCCTGCGCCTTGACCTTGGTCTCATCGCTCATCCAGGCAAGGGCATTGATGCGTTCGCCCAAGCTGGTCTGCAGGTTCTTCACCAGCGTCGTCATGCGCTCCTTGGCAGCGGCGGGGAAGTACTTCTCTACATACATCTGGCCGACAGCCTCACCCAGCGCACTGCTGACGGTGCCGACAGCACGCTTCCAACGGGGAAGAATCTGCTGCGTGCCGCGCATAGTACGGCCATAGAAGTCGAAGTCCTGCAGTGCCAACGCATCGCTCAGGTAGGATGCGGAAGCGTTGATGAGCTTCCATTGCAGGTAGCGGGCCTGCCGGTCGAGCGGCAGGGTGTCGAGTATCTCGGCGGCAGCCTGCAGCGAAGCGGGCTGTCCCACAATCACCTCCTTCACCTCCTTCAGGTTGAGGGCGGTCAGGAAGGCATCCCATCCGAAGGTGGGATAGTTGCTCTTCAGCTCGTCCATCGTCATCTTATTGTAGTTGGCCTGCGGGTCACGCAGCTCGGTACGGGAACGGAAGGCCTTTGCCAAGCGGGTCTCTACCTCCATCACCGTCTCCATGCCCTGCAGGGCCTCTGCCTCGGAGAAGCCGGCCAGGGCAAACATCTTCTGCACATGTGCACGGAAGGCTTCGCGAATCTTCACCGTAGCCTCATCGTTCTCCAGATAGTAGTCGCGCTCACCCATGCTCAGCCCGTTCTGGTAGGTCTGCACGGCATTCATGGAGCTGTTTTTGTCGTCAGCACCCACATACAATGCCAGGTAAGCGTAGACACCCTTACGCTGCAAATCGCCCAACAGGGTGTAGAGTTCGCCCTTCTCCTTCAGTGCCGCAATCTGTGCCAGCTCCTCGCGGATGGGGGCCACGCCGTCACTGTTCAGCTTCACGCTGTCCATGGCAATCCGATAGAGGTCGCCCACCTTCTGAGCCACGCTGCCGGCTTCATGCTGCTGGGCAGAGAGCTGCTCGATGAGTGTCTGAATCTGCTTGCGGTTGTTCTCGGCCAGCTGGTCGAAAGAGCCGAAACGCGAGTATTCCGCCGGCAACGGATTGTTTTTCCGCCATCCGCCACAAGCGAACTGATAGAAATCGGCACCGGCCTGAGCCGTTGTGTCCAGATTGGCAAGCAGGATGCCGGCATTCAAATCGGCCGTTTGCTTGCCCGAGTTGCAGGAGGCCGCCATCAGGCAAAGCGCTGCAACAGGAAGAATTTGTTTCACTTTCATTATCATATAAATTACTTATTTAATTTCGGTTTTACATCAACAGATTGATAGGAAGGTTGTTATAACTGTAGGGGCGCAACATTTTGCGCCCTGAACCCGCTGTCGTGCGGCTTTGGGCGCAAAATATTGCGCCCCTACACGTATCGAACAATTCACTTACCTTATTCATTTCTATCTGTTTATGTAAATCCGAAACTTGAGTTAGTTAGAATAACATCTATTCATGGCATCAACGAGCGAAAGGATGGGGCTTAACCGGCTCCCTTCTGCTCCCTGATTTCCTCCAGCTCCATCGAAGCAGCCTCCCACGCTTCCATAATGCGGTCGAGCTCTTCCTTCAGCTTCTGATGCTGCTCGTAGAGCGATACATCCGCAGCTCCTTCGGGCGTGGCCAGACGTTGCTCAATCTGAGAGATAGCCGCCTCCGTCCGTTCAATTTCGGCCTCACAATCCTCCACCTTGCGCTCCAGCTTTTTCTGCTGTCGGTTGCGCTCCTTCATCTCTTCGTAAGAGAGTTTGGCAGCCGAAGCCGCGGACGGCTCCTTGCTTTCTCCCGAGGGAATGCCCTTTTTCTCCGGTGCAGGAGAGGAAGAGGGCGTGTTCAGATGCAGTTCGTTGAGGTGCTCAATCTGTTTCTTTTGCAGAAATTCGTAGATGCCGCAGAGGTGCTCCTTGACCTGCCCGCCACCGAACTCATAGACCTTGGTGACCAGACCATCCAGAAAGTCACGGTCGTGACTGACGAGGATGACGGTGCCGTCGAAGTCGCGGATGGCCTCCTTCAGCACGTCCTTCGAGCGCATATCCAAGTGATTGGTCGGCTCGTCGAGAATCAGGAAGTTGACCGGTTCGAGCAGCAGCTTAATCATGGCCAGACGGGTACGTTCGCCTCCACTCAACACCTTGACCTTCTTGTCTGAGGCCTCGCCTCCAAACATGAAGGCACCCAGGATGTCGCGTATCTTGAGGCGGATGTCGCCTACGGCCACACGGTCGATGGTGTCGAACACCGTCAGGCTCTCGTCCAACAGTTGGGCCTGGTTCTGTGCAAAATAGCCTATCTGTACGTTGTGTCCCAGCGTCAGGTGGCCGGTATAGTCGGTAATCTGCTGCATGATGCACTTGACGAGCGTGGACTTACCCTCACCGTTCTTGCCGACAAAGGCTACCTTCTCTCCCCGGCGGATGGTGAGATTGACGTGCCGGAAGACGACGTGTTCTCCATACGCCTTGGCCACCTCCTCGCAAATGACGGGATAGTTGCCGCTACGGCTGCTGCACGTAAACTTCAGGCGCAACGCCGAATTGTCTTCCTCGTCCACTTCGATGCGTTCTATCTTCTCCAACTGCTTGATGCGGCTCTGTACCTGCACGGCTTTGGTCGCCTTGTAGCGGAAACGTTCGATGAAGGCCTCGGTGTCCTCAATCTGCTTCTGCTGGTTCTCGTAGGCACGCAGCTGCTGTTCGCGCCGCTCCTTGCGCAACAGGACGAACTCATCGTACTTCACTTTGTAATCGTAGATGCGCCCGCAGGAAATCTCTATGGTACGGGTGGTCACATTGTTGAGGAAGGCACGGTCGTGGCTGACCAGCACCACGGCATTGGCACGGGTGGCAAGGAACTGCTCCAACCACTGAATGCTTTCGATGTCGAGGTGATTGGTGGGCTCGTCGAGCAACAGGACGTCCGGCCGACGGAGCAGGAGCTTGGCCAGCTCGATGCGCATACGCCAACCGCCGGAGAACTCACTGGTGGGACGATCGAAATCCTGACGGGAAAAACCCAGACCCTGCAGCGTACGCTCCAACTCGGCCCGATAATTGGTGCCGCCCATCAGGAGGAAACGTTCGTTCTCGTGGGTGAAGCGATCAATCAGCTTCTGATACTCCTCGCTTTCGTAATCGGTACGCTCGGCCAGTTCGCGGTTCATGCGGTCGATGTCGGCCTGCATCTCGAAGATGTGCTCGAAGGCCAGCTCGGCCTCCTGCATCACCGTACGGCTATCTGCCAGCTTCATCACCTGCGGCAGATAGCCGATTGTACATTCACGGGGGATAGCTACCACTCCTGCCGTAGGCTGCTGCAAGCCGGCCAGTATCTTCAGCATGGTCGACTTGCCCGCTCCGTTCTTGCCCACTAAGGCGATACGGTCCTTCTTGTTGATGACGTAGGATACGTCTTCAAACAGGGGTGTAGCATTAAACTCTACCTTCAGTCCTTCTACAGATATCATATAGTCATTCGTAATTTTTCAGACTGCAAAGGTAGCTGTTTTTTCGGTTCTTACCAATTGTCTGTACGGAAAGGCACCAGCGGAAGTTCATTACCGCCGATAAGCGTGCCTATCTGGAAGTCGCGGAAGCAGTAACGCACGGCTACGGGAGCAGCCACCTTCTCGGAAGAGACGACCACCTCGTTGCTCTGCCAGTGCAGCCATACCTTGTCAGCGGGATGAAAGACACGGTCTTCACCGGCCACCTCGAAGCCACGGATATCGTAATTGCGGCAGATGCCCTTCTCCAGGTGGTCGAACGAAACCCATGCCTCGTTGCCCTTGGCCTGCCATGACTTGTACTGCGGACCGAAGCAGGCCACCTCCTTCAATCCATAGGTCAGATTCAATGCCAGATAGCTGAGTCGATGGCCTACAGGCTTCTTGTTGCGCGGATGGATGTTGTGACGTTCGAACGGCTCGGCCAGGTCGTTGGTCGATATCATGGCGCTGTTAGGTATCAGGCTCTGCGCCTTGAACTGGGCTTCACGCAGATAGGCAGCCTTCTGGTGCTGCTCGTTGCTGTCGTACTCGTAGGGAGCAATCTCCACAAAGTAGAAGGGTATCTCGCCCAACGCCATCTCCTTGCGCCAAAGCGAAACCATATTGGCCAACCGCTGTGCATAGGTATCATGGCGTCCCACATTGGTACAACCCTGGTACCAGATGATGCCCTTCACGGTATAGTGCTTCACGGGGTTGAACATGCCGTTGTACATCAGCAGCGGACGCTCCCATGACTTCATGTTCTCCACGTCTTCGGGCTTCAGCGACACATCGGGGTAGGTTTCCAACAGTTCGCGACAGGTCCAGCTCTCTACCGCCGCACCTCCGTAGGAGCAGTTGACGATGCCCACCGGCAAATGGAGGGCACGGCTGACGGACGAGGCGAAATAGAAGGCCGTGGCACTGAACTCCATGACATCCGTAAAGTGCTCGGTGGTCATCCACCGACCGTCGCATTCGGTCTGAGGTTCCCAGCATTGGCGTTTGGGGACGTTGAACATGCGCACACCTTTCAAGTCGGAGGCGGCGATGGCATCGTCCAGACCATCTTTCACACAGCATCCGTCAAAACCCTTCAAGGGCATCTCCATGTTGCTCTGTCCGCTGGCCAGCCAGACTTCGCCCACCAGCACATTGCGGACTACCACCGCCGGACTGCTCTTGTCGCCGTCGTCGAAGGTAATGTCGTAGGCCGTATATCCGCCGGCAGGAGTCGGCAGCTGCAGGGTCCAACGTCCGTCCTTGTCGGCACGGCACGTCTTGGTCTCGCCGCTCCACGAGGGCGTAATGCGCACCTCTGCTTTCGGGGTGGCTTCACCCCACAGTTTCACATCGGTTTGCTGCTGCAATACCATATTGTCACACACCAATGAAGGAAGTTTCACTTTTGCTTCGGCCGAAGCGGCAACCAGCAAAAGAGCACAGGCTAAAATCTTTGATTTCATAAAATTAGTAGGATAAAAAGGGAATTAAATAGTAGTCGTATACGTGTCAAGCAGCGGGATAGAGAAAGAGGTTGTCCCTGACCGGCACCGGTCCTGCGGACAACCTCTCTATGCGTATTCTTAGAACAACTTGGCGGGATATTCGCTGGCATCAATCAGTGACTGAATCTTGGCCACTACAGCCGGACGGTCTTCCGGATAGGTGACACCGAACCACTTGCTGGTGGTATCGAGCACCTCGCAGGTGGCAGTGCCTTCGCCAATCAGCTTGTCCATCATCAAGGGGATGAAGAACTCGCTCTTCAGATTCTCCATATTCTTGGGATCGCTCAAGAAGGCCTTGAAGTAGTCGGCACTGTATTGGAAGTAGTCGGGTGTGAAGCCCCAGAAGTTCATGCTGACAGGAGTCGTTTCGGGAGTGGCTACCCACGTGGTATTGTCATCATCCAGATACTTCACTTCGCCGTCGATGCGCTGAATCTTGGTACGCTCAACCACGGAAGTCAGCATACGGTTCTCGTCTGTGCCACAGATGCCGCGGCTCACGGTACCGCTCTCGCTCAGTGTGTTGCCTACACGGAAACCGACCATGGCGTATCTGTTCTTCGAGCCTTCGGGCAGTTCGGAAAGGAACTTCGCCATGGCACGATAGGAGTCACGGCCGTAGAAATCGTCGCAATTGATGACAGCAAAAGGCTCCTTGATAACGTCGGCACCCATCAGTACGGCATGGTTGGTACCCCAAGGCTTGGTACGTCCCTCAGGGCAAGTGAAGCCTTCGGGCAGGTCGTTGATGGATTGGAAAACCAGTTCACAAGGAATATGGCCCTCGTATTTAGAGATAATCTTGTCACGGAAATCTTGTTCAAAATCCTTGCGGATGACGAAGACGAGTTTGCCGAATCCGGCATTGATGGCATCATAGATAGAATAGTCCATGATGGTTTCACCATTGGGGCCCAGCCCATCCAGCTGCTTCAGGCCACCGTAACGACTGCCCATACCGGCAGCCAATAAGAATAATGTTGGTTTCATACTTCTTGTTATTTAAAAGGTTAGTGTATTCACGGTTCAGGTTGACAAACGGAGCTACTACACTCCCTTCGTCCCGACAAAGGTACAAAAAATAGTAGGTAGAAAAGCATAGTTTGGATTGATAATTAACAACAAATCTCACAAATCTGTGAAAAAAATGAATTTTCCACCTACTTTTCACATAAAAGCATTCTTAGAACGGGTAACCGATGGCAAAATGAAGTGCCATGCTGTCCTTGAATTTCGGGATATTGTAATAACCTGACTTACCCGTATCGTAGGGATTGTGCAAAGCGATGCCCCAATCGAGACGGAACACCAGAAAGTCCATGTCGTAACGGATGCCTACACCTGTACCCAAGGCTATCTGTTTGGCGAAATTCCGCAGGGTCAGTTCGCCCCCCGGCCGGTTCTCGTCCTTACGCATCAGCCAGACATTACCTGCATCCAGGAAGAGTGCCCCATGCAGATCGCCTACCATGCGGAAGCGATACTCTACGTTGGCCTCCATGCGGATGTCGCCCACGTGATTGATGTAGGTGTATTTCGCCTGATCGTCAGGCGGATATCCTCCGGGGCCGATGTTGCGTGCCGAAAAGGCCCGCACACTGTTGGCTCCTCCGATATAGAACTGCTCGGTATAGGGTGCCGTCGTGGCATTGCCATACGACCAGATGACCCCTCCGGCCACACGCGAAGCGATGGACTGGTCCTTGTTGATGCGGTAATGGTAACGGAACTCACTGTTCAGCTTCAGGAACTGGGCGAAAGGGACTCCCATCAACTTCTTGCCCTCCTCATCGAAAGGCTTGCCAAAGGCACGATAGACCAGCGACGTCACATTGCCGGCAGAGGTCACCGTGGTCTGCCACCAAATGGGATTGCGCTTGCGCGAAAGCGTCGAGTTATCATACGTGTAGGTGTACTCCATGGCCGGAATGAACTGGTCGCGCAGACTGATGTAAAGTGCCGGATTCTGCTCCTGCAACGCCTTGAAGGCTTCCGTGGGATTGCGCAGCACATTGAAAGTCAGCCGGAAAGGAGTGAAGCTGTGTTTGGAGGTAGCCTTGGGCTGGAAGTCGTAAGTGGCATTGCCACCGAATGCCAACAGCTTATAGTATTTGGCACGGTTCATCTGATCGGCATAGAGCTTGAACGTAGTGGTGGCAGGGAAATCGTATTCATGCTTGCCCATACGGGGGAAGACAATTCGCGGGAAAACCAACGAGGTGGAGACACCCATCTCGTAACTGTTCATCAGCGAAGAGCTGTTCTTGCCGGTCTGCCACTCATAGGAACCCTTCAGCTGCACATTCCAGCTCTCTCCACCTCCGAAGACATTCTTTTTGGTCAGGGTAAAAGTGGCACCCGGTCCTGTCTGGTTGTTGCTTTTCATCGTGACATTGAAGTCCAGCTCGGCATCGTAGGGCTTGTCGAGAGCGGCAATGACACGCATATCCAACGTATCAGAAACAAAAGCGGTATCGCGCGGCACGTATTGCATCTCGGAATAGCGGAAGATGCCCACGTTGGCCAACCGCTCCTGTATGCGGGTCTGACGATAGAGACTATAGAGATTCTGCATGGAGCGGAGGCGCGAAATGCCTGTACTGTCCTGTACCTGACGTTTCCGACGATAGCCCTGATAGTTAAGCCACCGGTAGAGCATGTCCGGACGGACACGCAGCTTGTCGTGATAGTAGACGGTGAGGTCCTTGTACACCAGACTGTCCGTAGGAGTCTCCCCCTCCCGCCCCAACAGATAGAAAGAGCGGTTGCCTACATAGAACGGTTTCTGAGCCACCTCGGGCATACCGGCAACCGGCATCAGCCGCATGGACACATGGCCGCCCGGAACCAGGGTCGTATCGGCCTGATAGGTCATATAGTCGGGACGGAAATAGTAACAGCCGACATTCCGCAACAGGGTACTGATGCGGGTACGCTCGCCGTCAAGGTCTGTCACATTGAACTGCTCGCCGGGACTGATAAGCGAACGGCGACGGGCACGCTCCATGATAGTCGTGGTACGACGATCGAATCCCTGATAGAAGACGGTATCGATGAAGTAGGGATTGCGCATGTCCACAGTATACTGCAACTTCTGCTTCAGCGAGTCTTTCGGGTCGGTAAAGGTCTGATAGCTGACCCGTCCGTTGAAGTAGCCATAGTCGCGCAACAGGTTATGGGCTGCCTTCACACGGATATCGGGATTGACGGCCGACATCAATACCGGCTTGGCGGCGAACTTGTTGAAAAGGAAACGGCCGAACCCTCTCTCGTATTGCTGGAACCCGTTGTAGAACCACAGGCCAATGGGAAAAGGGGTACGCATAGTCGAACTGCCCAAGAACGAGTTGTTGGGAGCGGTTGCCAATGCTGCCTCCACCTCCTCCAAGGTCGTTTCACCCACCGATGAGGTACTGCGGTTCAGCACAATCATCGGTTTCTGACCGGTATAAAGGATCTCCCCCTCCGGCAGATGCTTGGTGGTAGAACAGGAGGTAAGCAACAGTATACCTATTATATATATAGTCAATCGTTTCATACAAATGCCTGGATTTATAGTGATGTCTCTTCTTCCTTCACTGCAACAGGACGAGCCTCGGGGGTGCCTGTCGCACGCTGCTTCTCCTTGCCTCGCCGACGGAAGATGAAAAGTTCGCTCAAGCGATCCACCTTACGCCGCAGCACGAAGCCTGCACCCGTCTCGGTGATTTCGCCATCGAGCACACTCTCGTAATTCTTGTTGTGGAACACACGAACGTAACGGGTACCCGACTGGTCGAGACGGTACTCCAAGGAGATGTTGTCGATAAACGACTCCACATTGTTCGTGGCACTGGCCCCGGTAGACACCTTACCGCCTATCACAATCTGCACACGGTCGTTGAAGAAACGCTGCGAATAGCGGAAGCTGAAGTCCTTCTGTGTGTCACCGGTTTCGGACGAGGTCCGGTCTTCGATGCCCACACTGATGCTGGCATTCTTTGCCGATCCGGCCAACGCATTAATCTGGCTCTGCAAGACGCTGTTCAGAGCTGTACCCATGCTGAGACCGCCGCCCTTCAAGCCACTGTTCATGTAAATGCCCGTGGCAAGCATGGCTATGGCCTGCTTGCTGCGCTCATCGGCCCCCATCGACTGCAACTCATTCTCTACCGTCGCATCTTCGGGAGCAGAGATATCGAACACCAGATCGGGGGCTTCCAGCCGGTTCTTGATGGCGATGGAGACATCGAAGTTGACCATGCGGGAAGCATCGCCGTTGCCATCGGACACGGAAGCACGCATCCGCTCGGTAGCCTTCAGATTCAACGTGGGATTCATTACATTGCCTCTCCAATCGACATAACTCCCCGGATTGAACTGAAACTCCTTTAAAGGAATAATGGGCAGGGAGTACTTCATCATACCACCCGACAAGGTATAGCGCCCGGTCAACGACATGTCACCTTGGGGCGTATACTGCATATTCAGATCGCCTCCACCCTCCAGCTCAATGAACTTGCTGCGGTCTGGACTCAAATCAGCCCTCAGGCGTACCGCGTCGTCAATGCGGACAGACATATTCATCTCCATTCCGCCTAACGACATGGTGGGTGTCTCTTCCTGCGCCACCGAGGTGGTATCGCGGAAAGAGGTAAAGGTGACAAGGCCATCCAGACGGTCTTCTACCGTCAAAGGCGAATCGGTAAGGACATACGTCACATTGGTGTTACCCAGCAGATGCATGTTTCCACGCATGGTCAGTGCATCCAAAGGCCCCCTCAACGTGGCCTGCAAATCGACAAACACCTTTCCATAGACTAAGCTCTCACGGGTGCGTGGAGCATCGAGCAACGTATAGTTCTCGGCCAGCAGGTCCAGATTAGCTGTGGGACGTTCCAGATTGCGGAAGTCCACCGTACCGTTGATGGTGAAAGGATTCTTGCTGGTGGTATAGATAGCAAACTGGTCGAACAACAGCCGATTGCCACGTATCTGCAGGGGGCGGTTATCGAACCAATAACGCGCTCCGGCCTGACGGGCATAGACAGAGACGCTGTCCAAGGTCACGCTACCCTCAATCAACGGCGACTCCAAAGCACCGGACAGTGCAACCTCACCATCTACGTCACCGGTAAAGGCAACCATCTGTTCGGGCATGAAGGCATTGGCCATCTGAAGCGGGAAATGTTCGAACAGCGCAGTGAGCTCCAACGAATCTTTACCTGCCTGCTGGGTCAGGACACCGTCGGCAGTAGCCACTTCCTCGCCATTGTAGGAGAAATAAGTGTTTAGGTAGTGTACATCTTTCTCACCGGGCAGCCACGTGGCACCCACACCGATGTCGCCTACCAACTGACGTTCGTAGGTCAGCCTATCCACATTGGCCTCAGCGGCCACCTGCAACGAAGTGGCTGTCTGCACGTAGTTGGCTTCTACCGTGAAGAGACCGCTCATGCGTGGCATGTATGGCAATACTTTGCACAGCTCCTCCAACCGCAGACGGCTCAACTCGACATTGATATTCTGAAGTGACAGGGTATCATCCCGGTTGCTTTGCATACGGAAACAGAGGCCGTCATCGCTGTCCATATCTACATTGGCATAGACACGCATGTTCTTGTGCAGATAAATCCAGTTGCTCTTGTCCGCAAAACGGAACTTGCGGAAAGCAATGACCGGCTCTTCCGGTATCAGATTAAGCAACAAGCCATTGCCCTTTCCATGTCCTTCGGTGAGCGGACGGGCATTGATACCAAAGAGCACGCCCGTATCTCCCTTCTCATCGGCATAGTGCAAGGTAAGTTCGGCATCTTCGTTACGGATTTCTCCAGTCAACGTGCTTCGGAAAGCAACCCGAGGATTCTGCGGTCCGTTGCAGACACCTCCCTGCAAGGTCATCCGAGCCGTGTCCTGATGGATGGCAAAGAAGATGGTATCCAGTTGCAATGAGTCCATCCGAAGTCCATGGAGTGTCGTCCGTCCATTGATGCCGACTTGCGGCGTAAAGCCGAAACTCAACTTGAAATCGTCGTAAGAGATATCCTTCGTTGCCAGGAAATAGCTGACCGGGTTCTCCTTTCCACCACGCAGGTGCATACCGGCAGAGGGGAGTGCCCGGCGCAAGGCTGCATGATCCAGCTTGCGCTCTTCAATCTGCTGCGTCAGTACCTCGGCAAAGGTATTCCACTGCTGCGCCAGCTTCTTCATCGTACTACGTGCACGGAAGCGGAAATCCAGGTCGCCTGCCTGCAGATTCATCCGAATGGAGTCACGACGGGCCTCGGCGCCCAACGTAAAGGCGAAAGGATGCCTCAACGGTCGGGGAGCGATGCCCAGTTTATATAAATCCACCTGACCGACCTCCACATTCAACTTACCGTCCAAATAACGGCGATCCAACCGCATATCGGCTCCGGCCTGCATCTGCAGCAAGGCATTGTTGCTGCTAAAGGAGGCCTCGGCCACCGACGAACGGAGCGAGGCACGCAGATTGATGCCCGATACGTCCCAATGCCCGTAGCGCAACGCTTCCAACGAAGCATCGAACAGGGCTACGGAACGAGGGGAGAAGAAATCGGTGCCCCTACCCTTGGCCGACATACGGGCAGAGAGGGTATAGATGGAATCACGCGGCAAGAAGTGGTCTACTTGTAAACCATCAATGGTCAAATCGGCCTGATAGGCCTCGGATGTCAGGTTATAGGCAGCAGCCAAGTCCAATAGGCCTCCGCCCTCCTGCAGTTTCATTCCGGCAGTGCAGTGCGGTCCGTCCAATGTGAAGCGGGCGGCCAGCTTCATGCTGTCAGGTATCACCAGCGAGTGATTCGGTTGGTTGCCGGTCAGACCGGTCAGGAAGTTCAAGTCTTGTGTCTCTATCTCAATGTCCACGTTTCCGCTCCGTCGTACGCTGTCATTCAGATTCCAGAACTCTCCTCCCCCTCCCAGCGTGAAGGCTCCCGGCAACTCAGCCATAAAACGGGATATCTGCATCTGCTTCAGATTGCCCTCTGTGCCGGCACGGATTACCAGAGGGCGGAAAGGATAGGCTGCCTTGAATGATTCTGGAAGATTACCTGCCAACAAGAACACATCCTGCTTGCCGATACGGGCATCGAAACGGACAGACAAGTGTCCCTCCGTCGGGATATCTACCAGTTCCCAATAGGTCTGTGCCGTAAGGTTCATCTCACTGTGTGGGGTCAGCAATCGCAAAGATGGCAGTTGGATGCGAGTAGAATCGGCCATCAGCCGCCCGGTCAGAGAGGAGATATGCAGTCCGCACCGTTCGTTCATCGACACCTCACGAATGATGGCACGTACATCCCGCCCTCCATAATACAGCGAGTCAACGGCCATCTGCACATTGCGCAAAGCGATGTGAGAGGGGTCGAAACCCGTAGAGGCACGAAGGGTATCAGAACCTACCACCCACTCCCTGCCAGAGGACAAAGGCAACCCCGTATCGTAACTGACCGACGACTCCGCCAAAAGGAAATGCTGCCAGCCGTAACGCTGACTATCCAAATCGGCCAAAGCATCATCTACTTCTGCATGGCCCACACGGGCAGAAAGATACAACGAATCGAACGGCATCTGTACATCTACCGCCACATTCTTAAGCCGTAAGGCCCGTAAGAACACTTTCCATTTCAAGGCAGTGGCAGAGGTATCTTCCGGAACAGCAGTGGTATCGGCCAACACAACCTGAAGCCGGGTATCGTGCAACTCTACCTGATTGATGGTTGCTTCTTCGTGCCGCAAGTCCACCCCGTGGCTTTGGAAAAAGAAATAGCCCAACCGCCCACGCAACGACATTCCGTCCAACAGATGAGCCGAATTGACTGAAAACTCTTCCAACGTGACATTGTCTACCTCGACATGTCCTTTCAGCAACGGCCAGGCCTGTACACGCACATTCAAGCTCTTCAAATGGAACAAGGTATCACCCGGCTGGACGGAAGAAGTCACAGAATCGGACGGCTGAACCACCGAAACACCACGCACCAGCAAATTGAGCGGGAACCGCAAATCAATCCGATCGACCGTAATATCCAGTCCCGTGGCCTCTGACACTATTGAGGTGGCTTGCCTTCGTATGACATTCTGCACAGGCGGTACATAGAGCAGCACCATCAGCAGAATAAAGAGCAGCAAGGGGGTCAATGCCACCCACAGCACCGGTTTCAACACTTTTCTTGTCATGCAAACAGATGTTTCGTTTGTAACTTATAAAATGAGAGTTACAAAGTAAACAATTTCTGCCGATACTTGGTTGGCAAATAGCAATAAATAACATTTACTCCGCCCTGTTATTGGATAAATATTCATATTATTTTCATTTTCTCTCTTCAAACGGCGATTATTTACATCCAAATCCTTATCTTTGCGGCAAGATTGCGTCGGATGAATCACTCTTCAAAGAAGAATTTACCGACCTAACAAATCAGTATATGAACAAAAATATTGCCACACTGAAACGTCTGTGTGCTCCGGCTACCCATCTGGACTGGTGGATATCATGGAGCGGTATTGTCCTGGGGTGTACCATTCTGGCCGCCGGGTTTGTATTCTTCATCAATCCATATAATATTGTGCCGGGAGGCGTATACGGAGCCAGCATCGTGCTTCACAACCTGTTTCCCTCCATCCAAGTAGGTACGTTCGGCTATATGTTCGACATTCCTCTACTCACCCTCTCCGTAGTACTGCTCGGAGCCAAACTGGGAGCACGCACCATTGTGGCAGCCCTACTGACACCATTTATCATGAACGCTATGTCGAGCCTGGTTTATCCCACCCAAGAGGCACTTGAGAGTCTGGACCCTGCCCTGCTGCTGGGAGGTGTCATGAACATGAGCGACCATCTGATGCTGACATGTATCATTGGAGCGACGCTGATAGGCATAGGCAGCGGCATCGTCGTACGCAACCAAGCCACCACGGGAGGAAGTGACATTGTGGGTATGCTGCTGCAGAAGTATGCCCATATCCGTTTTTCGAATGCCATTCTGATGGTGGATGCAACTGTGGTTTGCTTCGGACTGGTAGTGATTGGTTTCGGCGTAGGAGGAAGCAATGCGACAGACTCTTCCTCCTGGCTCCTCTCCTTCTACTCGCTTATTTCCATCTTTGTCATCTCGCGCGTCATAGCCTACTGCATCAACGGAGCCAAGGACGACAAACTAATATTCGTCATCAGCGAAAAGAATCTGGAGGCGCTGCATACCTATATATTAAAGGACTTGGACCGTACCGCCACATGCATCAAGAGCAGCGGTCTCTATACTGGAAGAGAGAAAGAGATGCTCTTCCTTGTAGTAAGCCACAAAGAGGTGACCGGCGTGAAACATCAAATCAAACTGGCCGACCCAAGTGCGTTTGTGGTCGTCACCGATGCATATGATACCTTTGGAGAGGGATGGAAACAACTCCCGTCGGCTGACGAAATACAACCGGAGTAGGTGCGCGACGCCTTCTGGAGTCAGCCTCTTGTCTGACTCCGAAAGCGGTACCAGAACAACAAGCCGGCACTGGTCAGTCCGAAGGGAAAGGCCGTCCAGATGCCAACCAATCCCCAATGGAGTACGAAACCACAAATATACCCAATGGGTAACGAGACCACAAAATAGGTAAAAAAGGAGATATACATCATCGGCTTGACATCTGCAATGCCACGCAAGGCATTGGCAAATGTGATTTGCAAACCGTCGCCAAATTGATAAAGCAAGAACGGAATGAAAAGAGCTGCCACCATGCCAGAGACCTCCACATTATCGGTAAACCAACTGCCCACCTGCCAACGCACAGCAAAGAGCAACGACAGCAAGAGAACGGCCATGGCCAAAATCAAATGAAAGCCCGCCGATGCCGAACGTCGCACATTCTGCAAGTCATTCTGTCCCTTAAAGTTGCTTACACGCACTGCAACAGCCGCACCCATGCCATAGAATATCATGAACGTGAACTGTGAAATGGTTATCATAATCTGATGGGAAGCCAATGCCACGGCACCAATCCATCCTACCATGATGACACTCAGGCTGAATGAAGCCGTCTCCATCCCCATCTGCAAAGCAATGGGCCATCCCAAAGCCTGCAACCGACGGAACAGTGCGCCCGACCAGCCACCGCGTAATGCGCCCACTCGATAACGGGCAAATCGAGATGAACGAGCTACCAACCAGACAAAAGCTACCGCCATGCCTATGCGGGAAAGCAACGTGCTGACACCTGCTCCCAGCAGTCCTAACTCCGGACACCCGCATCGCCCACCAATCAGCAACCAGTTTCCTAAAATATTGCAGGCATTGCCAATCAGCAGAATCCACATAGCTACACGGGTCTGCGTAATGCCGTCGGTAAACTGTTTGAAGGCATTGAACAGCATGACAAAGGGCAACGAAGCCAACAAAGTCAGGTAATAGGGGCGTATCAACGGAAGAAGTTCTGCCGGCTGTCCCATGCAATCCACATTCAGATAAATCAGCCCCATCACACCTGCCAGCAGCAGGGCAACCAGCAGATTGGCAACCACACTGCATCGCAGCGCACGTCCGGCTTCGGCCAGACAGCCATTACCGTAGAAGCCACCCACTACCGGAGTCAAACCATAGCTGAAGCCGGTACAGAAAATGATGCACAGCGTAAACAAGTTATTCACAAACGATGCCGCTCCCAACTCTGCTGTACCGTAATGACCTATCATCAGCGTATCGGCAAAGCTTAATATAATCATGCCCAACTGCCCTACCATGATAGGTACGCCTAAAAACAACAAGGCTCTGTAGTGCTCTTTATATGTAGAAAATAGATGTTTCATAAGTGCGTGCAAAGATACAAAAAGCAACAGATATAAAAAAGTTCCTTTCAGCCGGCACAGCGATCTGTGTGTAACACGAATGACACAGTTATGACATACTCTGATAACAGCGGCATCCTATCTTTGCTGCCGACAACATAACCCAACAGTCATGATGAACAAGAAACTACTGACAGTACTCGCAGTCCTATTGCCTCTGACGCTATGTGGACAAACCACAAAACCCATCAACGAAGATGGGAAAAAGATAGAAAAGCAACAGTTGGAAAGCCAAGATTATCTGCCTGAAGTACATGGAACCATCCGTTCGAAATACGAATACCAGACAACCATGGGAGCCGGACGGTTCGAAGTGCGCAACGCACGCATCAGCATCACCGGCAACATCCTGCCGGCTATTGCCTACAAAGCAGAGATAGACCTTTCGGATGAAGGTGCCATCAAGATGCTGGATGCCTATGCCCGACTGTTTCCGCTACAGGGATTCACCGTCACAGCCGGACAAATGCGCGTGCCCTTTACCATCGACGCGCACCGTTCGCCTCACCAACAATACTTTGCCAACCGCTCCTTCATTGCCAAACAGGTGGGCAACGTACGCGATGTCGGACTGACTTTGGGATATCAATTCAACGAAGGAATACCCATAAACATCGAAGCCGGGATATACAACGGAACCGGACTGACCAACCAGAAGGTGTGGCATAAAGAGGTAAACTATTCGGCCAAAGCATCGGCTTTGCTGACACGTGGGGTAAATCTCACATTGAGCATTCAAAGCATCCGACCGGACGCCGTTCGCATGCAATCGTATGACATCGGGGCCTACTATGAGAACAAAAGGTTCCATCTGGAAGCAGAATACCTGCATAAGCAATATTCCGACCAAGCCTATAAGAATGTACAAGCCATCAATACATTTGCCAACTATGACATGCCACTATCCAAAGGAGCATTCCAAAAAATATCTTTCCTCGTACGCTATGACATGATGACCGATCAGAGCAATGGAACAAGTCGTGATGAAGAGAGCGGCCTGTTGCTGACAACCGACTACAAGCGGCAACGACTCACCGGAGGTGTTACGCTCAGCCTGAGCAAAGCGTTCCGGACAGATATACGGTTGAATTATGAGAAATATTTTTATGCCTCCGGCAGCATAGCCAAAGAGTCAGAGCAAGACAAGGTGGTTGCAGAGTTGATGATACGGTTCTAAACAGATAATTGCGTTCCGTATCATACAGACTTCGTCAGCAACACAGTGGCATAGGCCGAAATACCCTCTTCCCGACCGGTATAGCCCAACTTCTCGGTCGTAGTAGCCTTGATAGAGACATCGTCCGCATCTATGCCCATCACGTGAGCAAGTACCTGCTGCATTTCCGGAATATGTTTTTTCAACTTAGGGCGTTCCGCGCACACGGTAGCGTCTATGTTACCCACTACATATCCCTTCGTAGCTATCAGCTCCACTGTCTTCCGCAGCAATATCTTACTGTCGATATTCTTGAACTCACCGGCTGTGTCGGGAAAGTGATAACCGATATCACGCATATTGGCAGCACCCAACAAGGCATCACAAATGGCATGTATCAGCACATCTGCATCCGAATGTCCCAACAAGCCTTTCTCATGTTCCAAACGGATGCCACCCAACCAGAGTTCACGGCCTTCCACCAAGCGATGAACATCAAATCCAAAACCCACACGAATCTTCATATATAAATTCAATCTAAACAATCATCCGTCAGCAGATTACCTGACGTAAAAATCCAACACTTTATTGTCGGCCAGATAGCCTTGCAACCGTTCTCCTATCTTGACCGGTCCAACCCCGACAGGTGTACCGGTAAAGAGCAAGTCACCCATCTTCAACGTCATGAAGCGACTTACATAGGCAATGATATCATCCACACGAAACAGCATGTCTGCTGTTTTTCCATGTTGTACCTCCCGGCCGTCTATGTCCAGATGAAAATCCAATTGCTGTACATCACCGCCCAGCTGCTCCAACGGCAAGAAATTGCCGATTACCGCCGATCCATCAAAACCTTTGCTAAGTTCCCACGGATGTCCCAGATAGCGGAAGTCGTTTTGCAGGTCACGCGCGGTAAAGTCAATACCAACCGTCACCGCATCGTAGTAACGATGAGCAAAACGGGGAGCGATACATTTGCCCAACCGGCAGATACGTACAACTACCTCCGTCTCATATTGGATATCTTGAGAGAAATCGGGAAGGAAAAACGGTTTTCCGTCCTTCAAAAGAGCAGAGTCTGGCTTCAAGAAGATAACCGGTTCTGTATTTACCTCCGTATGTCCCAGTTCACGATTGTGCTGGGCATAATTCATTCCTACAGCTATAATCTTCATCGTTCGGTTTCGTTAATGTTCAGTCGGTTAAACATGACAGCAAGATGGGCATACAATGAGGTGTTCTGCACCACAATCTCTTCCGGCACCCGAATACGGAAGGGTGTAAAGTTCCAGACCGCCCTGATGCCTCCTTGCACCATTTTGTCCGTAATCTGCTGAGCGATTTCAATCGGTACGGTCAACACGCCGATGCGAACTCCATACTCTTCCCGCTTCTGTTCAAACTCATCTGAATGAAAAATAGGTATATTGTTCAAGGTCGTGCCTACAAGTTGGGGATTGACATCAAAAGCGGCCACAATTTCAAGTCCAAAATGTGCGAGACCCGAATCACGAAGCAGTGCCCCTCCCAGACTGCCTACACCGAACAGGAAAGCTTTATGTATATGGGTGAAACCAAGGAAATTCTCCAGAACGGATATCAACGTATCTATCTCATATCCTACACGGGTACGACCAGCGATGTGTACATAAGAGAGGTCTTTGGCAATCTGCGAAGAATCAATTCCTATTTCATTGGATATCTGGGTAGAAGAGACGAATCGTTCTCCTCTTTGTTTCAGCAACTTGACATTAGAAAGGTACCACGGCAAACGTCGCAGGGTAGGTTCCGGCACTTTGACTGTTTCTTCTTTCTGTAATGGAGTGTGTATGGTTCTCATTGGGTACTCAGTATTGCAACGAACAAAAATAGTGCTTTTTTCTTAGATGATACCGACTATAAACAAAAGCTTAACATTATTTCTATCTATGTGTTGGCAGATTCAATTCAAAAGTGTAATTTAGTAGCCATAACCAAACTTATAAAACTAATTTTGAAGATAGCATAATGAAAAATAATGATTGGAAGGAAAGGCTGAACATCGTATATTCTACGAACCCCGATTTTATGTATGAAACAACGCAAGAGGAAGAGGCGGAAACTTTGCCTCCTGCACAACAACGTTTGAGGGTGCAATTGGACCGGAAAAACCGTGGAGGAAAGGTTGTTACATTAGTCACAGGATTCGTTGGCAATGAAAACGACTTGAAAGATTTGGGCAAACTACTGAAAAGCAAGTGCGGTGTAGGAGGCAGTGCCAAGGAGGGTGAAATCATTGTGCAAGGCGACTTCAAACAGAAAGTGTTCGACCTGCTGAAAAAAGAGGGATATAGCCAAACCAAACTTGTTTAGCTACAAACTACGAGTTACGAGCTACGAGCGACAAGTTACAAGCGACGAGCTACGAGCTACGAGTTACAAGCGACCAGTAGTGGCGCAAGATGTTGCGCCCTGCCGCCGCGTGCGGGTTTCTGGTTGGATATATACATTATATATATATAAATGAGGAGCGGGTCATCCAGCCTTTGCTGAAGACCCGCTCCTTCTGGAAAAAAAGACGGCGGCTACCTACTCTCCCACTGTTACGCAGTACCATCGGCGTG
>JBJEHI010000025.1:0-21079 GCA_051875915.1 Bacteroides sp. | reverse complement strand
CTCATGCCGTTCGCGGACAAGGTGAGATAGTTTTCTTATCCAAAACTCAGGTTTGGAGAAAGAAAGGGCTTTCTCCAGTTCCTTGATGCGCTTTTTCAATTGCGCATTCTCCTCTTTGTACTCTTCTTTGCTGCGATTGGACATGGCGGTCGATTCTGGTTCTGAAGGCAAAGATAGCTGTTCGGACAGATAATCATACTTTTGAAGCCAACGATTTAACAAAGTTATACCACAAATACCATGATGGTGGCAGAAGGAACGCTTGCTCATCCCGGACTGGTAATAACTACGAAGAAGAGATAGTTTGTCTTCTTCACTGTAATGCTTACGAATTGGAATCATTTGTGTAACATATTTATAGGTTTGTAAATATGTCTACCTATACCAGTATAAGACAATCTGATGCATATATGCTTTCCGTACCTCCGGTGGAAACTTTTCGATGGCGTAGCGTAGCATGGTGCGGGGCATGGTGGAAGCATGTTGTTGCAGGAAGGCATGCAGTACACCGGCCTCTTTCTTCCCCACCTCGCGCAACATCCATCCCAAGGCTTTCTGCATCAGGTCGTGTAGCGGAGGAAGCTGCTCCAGAGAAGCAGTATGGCGAGTGCGTGGCTGGGTATGCGAGAGGAAGTATTCGGCCAAGCGCAGGGTGTCGGCAAAGTCGTGCTGCCGGATGAATGTGAGCGTGGAGACGACGGCGATGCGTCCCTCCCACAGTTGCGGGCCTGTGGCCAGCCGATAGAGGTCGTCACGTGCTTTGTCCCTTAACCATCCGCCTACTATCTGGGGCGCAGAGAGGTCTACCAAGTCCCAGTTGTTGATGCGCTCGGTATGGCTGAGGTAGAAGCGGTAGATGGACTCCTGCTCACGGGCATCGGCTTTGCAGAACCGGCTGACCAACAGCAGCAGGGCACAGAGGCGACACTCGTGCCACGGACTTTGTATCAGTTGGGAGGCCACCGTCAGCGGGTGGGGAGTCTGTAGATAGCTTCGGACTACTTGTCGCACGCGGGGTACGGTGACTCCCAGAAAACGGTCGCCCTCGCCATACTGTCCCGCCTCTGTCTTGAAGAAACGGGACAGCACTTCTTGCTTCACGGGGTCGGACAGCGTCTGCAGCTGGTGCAGGATTTCATTCGCGGTATTCATACAATGCTTTCACTTTGGGTATGTTCATTGCTGACACGCTTTCTCCCAGAAGGCGCGGACATCCGTCCAGCGGTAGTAGGGACCCTGGACGGAAGGAATGGGCAGGGTGGCCTCGCGCTCGTTGAGCAGCAGCTGGATCCATACATCGCCCCCGCTGTGGCGGAAGAAGCGAATCTGCAGATTGGCGGACATGGGTGAGATGCGGTAGTCCTGCCATGCGAGATGGAATCGGTCGTAGTCAGCCTCCTGCTCGGCGCATCCCTCTACCTGCATCAGTGCCAGCAGGCGGATGAGGTGGGTGTCGTGCCCGAAGCGCAGATGGGCAGCTGCCGTGCCGTCACATAGAGCCGCATCGGCATCGGACAGGATGTGGCGCAACAGTGGGATGGCCTGACGGGGCATCAAACCGCCGTTTTGCGGTGCGGCTGCGTTACATACGTACATGCGTGCGTTGACCGTGCGCCACAGACCCGTCAGTTCGTCGGGCGTAAAGAGGTCGTAGAAGGTGACTCCCTTCAGTTCGACGTTCTGCATGTCGGCAGCTATCCAGTAGAGACCGCGGAGCAGTGCATCAGACTGAGCCGGCGTGAAGCGGTCGGCGCACAGGAAGAGTGACGACAACAGACGCTGGGGCTGCACCATGCGGCTCTCGAATGCACGCAGGGCGGTACGCCAGCCGGCGGTGTCGGCCGTGAAGGCCTCGGCCTGGGGCGAGGTGTGGGCAATATACTCCATGTACTGGCCGTATGCACGGCGGCTGACGCGCAGACGGGGATTGAACTCCTTGAGCCGTTCGGTGAAGTAACTCATGCTGATGGCACAGCGCAGCGAGGTGGATGAGCGGGCATCGATGACGGCACTGTCGGCAAACAGGGTGGGGCAGGAGGCAACCATGCGACCGGCGATGTCGCGCTGTTGCCGTTCGCCCAGCGGGGTGATGTTGCCGCTACGGCCCCGTGCATCCTCCCACACCCGATGCAGGCGCTGACGTACATCCTGCCCCAACGTCGTGAGCTGACGGGCAGAGGCGAGCGAATCGAACAGTTGCACCACTTCCTCGTAACGGGAGTCATCGGTCATCCAACGGGAGCCGTGGCGACCGTAGTGGCTGATGTATACGGGCTTGAAACCTTCCGGTAGGGGAGTCGGGGCGGAGGAAGGGGCGGGATAGGCATAATAGATGCTGCCCAACTGCTGGGGTGTGGGCGACAACTGCTGTGCACCGGCCGGCAGACACAGGCAGAGAAGTGCGATGGTGAACAAGCGTGCTTTGACAGACATGGCTGATGACGGTAATAGGTGATACAATCTGGTTACTTGGTAACGGGGAAGCTGGAGTCCGTAACACTGACCCTCTCGGCCTGGCGGCGGAAGACACCGGGTGTGGCTCCGTCGGGCAGACTCTGACCCCAGGTGGAAGTGCAGCGGTCAATGCGGATGTCAGAGGCGCAGTCGATATAGAAGGCATAGGTGCCATCGTGGACAAAGCCTTCGCCCTTGCAGGGACGCTTGTCGTACACGCCACCGGTGTACTGGGTGCGCTTGCCCAACAGCAGGTCTACGTCGCGGAAGGTGATATCCTTCACTTTGCCCGGTTCGTCGCCGCCGATGAAGATGCCGTTCTCGCTGCTGCAGCGGATGTCGCTGAAGGTGATGTGGCTCACTTCGCCGCAGCGTCCCTCGGTGGCTCCCTTGGGGAAGCGCCAGTTGGCATCCTTGTGGTTAGCTGTGGCCCGCGGGTAGGAGGTGATGTAGATAGGCTCGGCCTTGCCCCACCAGACATCCGAGAAGAAGTGTCCCTCGACAATGCAGTGTGAGAAGGTGACATCCGTCACGGTGCCTTCGTCGCGGTTCTGGATGCCGATGCCCCGGTTGCTCTCGCGTATGATGCAGTTGGTGAAGAGGACGTTGCGGATGGCATCCATATTCTCCGACCCTATTTTGATGGCGCACGAGCGGGAGGTCATGACGCAGTTGCTCACTACGATGTCTTCGCACGGACCGTACTCCTCGAACTCGCGCCGGTTCTTCAGGCAGATGCAGTCGTCGCCCGACTCGATGAAACAGTTGGCAATGCGCACCTTCTTGCTGTGATCCACATCAATGCCGTCGCCGTTGCGTATCTTCAGCTTGTTGAGCAGTGAGATGCCGTCAATCAGGGCATCGTAGCAACCGATGAGATGAACCGTCCAATAGGCTCCGTTGCGGATGGTGACATCGCGGATGACCAACCGCTCGATGTCTTCCAACGTAAGCACGTGCGGACGGGGATCGAAGTCGGTCACCGGCTTCAGTTCGTAGGAGTCGTCCAACTCCTTCCCCATGAAGGCTACGCCGTTGCCGTCGATGGTGCCGGTGCCGGTGATGGAGACCTGCTGCAGATGTTTTCCGCTGATCCATACCATCCCTTCACCCCGGTTCTCGCGAAAGGCACTCTCGGTGTAGCGTTGCTCGTCGGGGTGGGCCAGAATACATGAATTGGGCTCCAGATGGAGGTCGACAAACGAAGCCAACCGGAAGGGACTGCATACGAAGGTGTGTCCGGCCGGTATCACTACCTGTCCGCCTCCCGCCTGATGGCAGGCATCGATGGCGGCCTGCAGGGCGGCGGCATCATCGGTCTGCCCGTCGCCTGCGGCTCCGTAATCCATGACGTTAAAAACTCGGCTGTCCCGCTGGCCGTTGCCGCACGAGGCGAACAGCAGCAGTGTAAATAGGGTGAGGATGGAAATGCGTTTCATTGATAATTTAAAATTTAAAATTAACAATTTAAAGTTGACAATTTAAAATTACGAACAAAGGGGGGGGGCATCTGCCTGATGTATTCGTCCTACTGCGGCGGCTGGCTACCCATCTCTACCTCCAACAGGCCGCCCTGCACGATGTCTTCGTGACGTAGGTAGGTGTGGGGATAGGGCTTCCCGTTCAGGGTCATCCGCTGGATGTAGATGTTCTCCTCGGATGCTCCATCTGCCCGGATGGTGAAAGGCTTGCCGCCTTCCGGCCGGATGGTGACGTTGCGGAAGGTGGGGCTTCCTATCTGGTAAATGGGTGTGCCCGGGCAGACCGGGTAGAATCCCATGGCGGCAAAAAGATACCAGGCTGACATCTGGCCGGCATCGTCGTTGCCCGACAGACCGCCGGGGCTGTTCAGGTATTCCGTCTGCAGGATGTGGCGCACGGCCTCCTGTGTCTTGTATGGCGCACCCGCCTCGTTGAAGAGGAAGGCCACCTGGTGGCACGGTTCGTTGCCGTGCCAGTATCGTCCTTCGGTAAACATGGAGTCCAGCTTGGTCAGGTAGGCATCGCGTCCTCCCATGGTCTCCATCAGCCCTTGCGGGTCGTGGGGCACGTACCAGGTGTAGTGGCAGGGTGCCCCTTCGGTGATGAAGCGGGCAAAGCCGAAGGCGTTCTCCTCGTGCAGGAAGGTGCCGTCGGCATGTCGTCCCTGCGCATAGCCCGTGCGCGGGTCGATGACGTTGCGCCAGTTGCCTGCCCGTCGGCTCAGCTCACGGTAGTCGTCTTCACGTCCCAGCGTCTTGGCCAGCTGTGCCAACACGAAGTCGTCGTAGGCATACTCCAGTGTGCGCGATACCTGTTCGTTCGTATGGAAAGCATCCGGTACTTCATCCTCCAGAGGGATGTACCCGTACTTCAGGTACGATGTCAGTGCCCGCCGACCCATGCCGTTCCGATAGGCTGCCTCATCGACCGGTGTCTCGAAGGCATTCTTCCGCATGGCTTCATAGGCTTTTTCCACATCGAAGTTGCGTATCCCTTTGCAGTAGGCATCGCAGAGGACTGCGGTGCAGTGGTCGCCTATCATGGCAGCCGTATAGCTGTTCCAGCAGGGGAAGATGGGCAGCCATCCACCCTGTTCGTATTTGCGTACCAGTGATTGCATCATTTCGCCTCCGCGTTGCGGAGTGATGAGGTTGATGAAGGGGTGCAGTGCCCGATAGGTGTCCCACATACTGTAGTCGTCGTAGTAGGTCTCTCCCTCTTCCAGTTGCCGGACAGGCATCCCGGTGGCAAACGAGGGGTAGCGTCCGTCTACATCGTTGAAGGTGCGCGGCAGCAGTGAAGCCCGGTAGAAGGCTCCGTAGAACATCTCCTTCTGTTCCCTACTCTCCGTCTCCACCTCTACCCGTGCCAGCTGTTCTTCCCAAATGTCGGTCAGCTCACGGGCTGTGCGGTCGAAGTCCCAGTGCGGAATCTCTGCCTGCAGGTTGCGCCGTGCGCCTTCCGCATCTACAAATGAGGTGGCCGCTTTCACCAGCAGCTCTTCGCCCGCTTCCACTTGGAATTGTAGGTACAGGCCGCACTCCTTGCCTCCGTCGATGCGATGCCTGCCGTCCCACAGACTGTCACCGCGGTATACACCATAGGCCACCGGATTCTTCTGGTAGTTCACCACGAAGTGCCCGCTGTATCCGGCCGGTTCGCCCCACCCCTGATAGATACGGTGTACGGGATTGTAGCCCCTTATCTCTTTGCGCAGGGTGTCCAGCTCGATGCCGCCTTCCCCTTCGTCGCTGTTAGGATTGATTACCAGCCAGGCTTTGCCACCTTGCCGGTAGACAAACCGGAAGATGGCTGAACGCGAACGGGCCGTCATCGATGCCCCGATGCCCTCCTCCTCCAGCTCTACGCTGTACAGCGCCGGTGTGGCACGTTCGGTGTCGTGGCTGAATCGGGATGCCCGTTCCGAGGGGCGGCAGCGCAACTCGCCTCCCAGGGGCATCAAGGTCATCGAACCGTAGTCTTGCGTACATCCCCCCACAATCCAGTGCGAGGCGCGGAATCCCTGCAGCAGCGTGTCGCGGTAGTAGTAGGGGGCTACACATTTGCGCTCCGTATCGCGTGTCTGTGGTGTCCAGAAGTTCATGCCGTTCGGTTCTGCTACGGCCGGCAGCGTCTGTCCCAGCTCCTCCGTATGCTTGCCGAAGAGTCCGGCCGTCCGTGTCTCGCTGGGTGCTGTACCTACCCGTGTGTCCACGTAGCCGATGCGTTGCTCCTGCGGGCTTTCGGCACATCCTCCCGCTATCAGCCAGAGAGCCATGCAAAGCAGCTTGCCTATTTGTCTTCTCCTTCCTTTATTCATATAGATTTGTTTTTTTCATCATATCTTTATATAGATTTTCTTTCTGTACAGCACATAGCCGGCAGCAGCCATTACGGCAGTGAACAGCAGCGAGTAGATGGCCGAAGCCAGATAGGGGTTGCTAATCAGAGCCGACAGCTGTGCATATACAGCCTCCTTGATGCCCGTTTTGCCTACCACAATGGCTCCTACCTCGCTCAGCACATACAGGAAGAGCGGGTTTACACCGAATACTTCAAAGCATCGGCACCAATCCCGTCGGCCCAGCAGGTCTACGTAATAGGTCAGCGTAGCTAACAGCAGAGCTGCCGCACCACAGGTGGCCATGGCAAAGGTAGGCGACCATATTCGCTTGTTCAGCGGCATCGCCTCTATCAGCAGGTATCCTCCGGCCAGCAGCAGGAAGCCTGTTACAAACAGGCGTATCGTCCGCCTCTCTAAGGTCTCCTCTTTCCGCAGCAGGATGCGTCCGCACTCCACACCTATCAGTGTGTGGGCCAGAGCCGGCAGTGTGCCTATCAATCCTTCCGGATCGATGGGACTCTTTCGATACAGGTGTCCGGCTCCTAATAGCAGCCGGTCTATCTGTCCCAGCAGGTTGGTTTCGTCCGCCTGATACCCGTTGCCTCCCCACAGCATCAGGGCATATCCCACCAGCAGGCCGGCTGCCACCATCGGCAGGTGGCGGTGGTTGACGTACAGGGCCAGGAGCGATGCCATGCCGTAGCACAGTGCGATGCGCGTCAGCACCCCCGTCAGCCTCAAGTCATCCACGGGCAGCCAGTTGCCGTCCCAGGCACACTCCAGCCAGTGGATGGCCCATCCTATCAGCAGTATCAGCACCGTGCGTCGAGCCACCTTCCGCAACAGCGGTGCCGAGGGTGTAAAGTTCCATTTGCGCAGGGCGATGTAGGTAGAGATACCCATGATGAAGAGGAAGAAGGGGAACACCAAGTCGCAAGGCGTCAATCCGTTCCACGCGGAGTGACGCAGCGAGTCGTATGACAGTCTGCCTCCTGCATTGTTTACGATAATCATGCCTGCCACGGTCATGCCGCGCAGCACATCCAATGATAGCAATCGTCCCTTCATCGCCTCAATCCATTTGTTCAAAGTCCGTTACCATCTCTATGGCCTCTTGTGCCAGCTGCGTGCAGTCGCCTTCCGGCCGGGGCGAGTAGGTGTCGCGCCCGTGCGTCCAAGGCTCCTCCATGGCATACCAGTCTACGTTGTACACCCGCTTGCGGGCGGCAGCCAGTTCCTCGTTGGTCGTAGCCCGTTGCTGTGCGATGGGGCGTTGCCGGTCCATGCTGTCCAGCTCCCGTTGCAGCAGTGTCCACCATGCCTGCCAGCGCTTGTAGTAGAAGTCGCGCAACAGGCCGTTCCACTCCTTGTGCGCATAGTCGCGCAGTCCGCCTTCATCGGCA
The DNA here is from genome assembly GCA_051875915.1 of Bacteroides sp. Classification (GTDB taxonomy): domain Bacteria; phylum Bacteroidota; class Bacteroidia; order Bacteroidales; family Bacteroidaceae; genus Bacteroides. Next base: position 13,396 of record JBJEHI010000025.1, on the reverse strand, counting down.
CAGGTGCGGTTTCCCCAGGTAGTAATCTGCACACGCGCGTTCCATTCGTATTGGTCACTCTCTTGCGGCGTCGTACCCAGGCTGCGTGCCTGTGTGGTCCAGCGTCCCACCCGGAACTCCGTCCGGCTGCCCAGCAGGCGGTCCTGCATCAGCAGCAGTTCCATGAAGCGGCGCGAGTGCCGGGCAAATCCCTTCTTGTCACCGCATTTGAAGGCCGCCGTGGCCTTCTGGTATTCGATGCGTCCGCCATCGGCTACAGCCTGTCGGGTCATGTCTACCAGGTCATATTCATAGTTGTTTTCTCCCCGGTGTCTGTCGGCTGCTTTCAGCATCCGTCGGGCGGCTTCAGCCGTCACGGTGGGGTCGTAGTAATTCTCCATTTTCGACCAGCTGGAGGCTTGGAAGTTGTCCAACGAGGGCCTTCCGCAGAAGATGGACTCGTGCGGGCCTTGCTGGTTGTTGCCGCGCGGGCAGTTATAGATGCTTCGTCCCAATATCGTCCAGGCTTCGGCGATGTCGGGGTCTGCCTTGCCATAGCGTGCGGCAGCATACGCTTTCAGCCACTCCTCTTTGGTCAGCTGCTCTTCCCGCCAGGGCAGTTCGCACATCAGTTCATACATCATCGGATTGTTCTCCGTGCCCTCCATGGTCAGCCCGATGCCTTTCAGGTTTTTGGCCATGGGATGCGTGCGGGTCATGTAGAAGTTTTCCAGCAGCTGGTCCAAGCGGCCATGCAGCCCTACGTTGCCGCCAAAGTTCTCCAGCAGGCAGAACAACCACTGGTGCTTGCCATATCCCTCATCACGCTTCCATACCGAGGGTATTCCCCACATAGGCCGGCATTCGCTGAAGAGATCCAGTATCAGCAGGTCGCCCTCTTGCAGGGCATCAATCATCTCAGGCCTCGGATTCTCCGTCCATCCCTGTATCACCCAGGTGGCTTTGGGGTTCACCTGCTTCATGGCCTTCATCATGGCCTGTCCGGCCGCCTGATAGTCTACCCCCTCAGCTGTGGCTGCTTCGTGGAACGGGTCCATGGAGTAGTAGTCTGCCCGTCCGAACAGGCGTTGCTGCTCTTCGTAGTAGATGTCGGCCATCTCACTATATCGGGGGTCTGTGGGCTGCAGGAAAGCCGGTCGGGTGAATCCGTTCCACCGTCCCGATTTCGTCAGGGTCAGCCCCAGTTTCTCGTCGGCATCGTGCGGCACCATGCCCGAGTAACCGGGCAGTACCGGGTGGATGCCGTATTCGGCCATCCGCTTCAATATCTTCTGTTGCAGCTCGGCCTGTTGGGCGTACCAGCTTTGTGGCAGCGGGCCGCCCCATCCCTCCAGATTGTTCATGGCCCACCAGGCCAGGAAGGCCGGACCGGCTATGAAGTTGCCTACCTCCTGCTCGCTATAGCCTAAGCGAAGCAGCATGTTGCGGTAAACGCATTCCATGCCTACGGCGGCCAGTGGCAGGTTGATGCCATGCAGGGCCATCCAGTCGATTTCCTGTTCCCAGCGTTCCCAGTCCCAGAACGCCATTGTATAGCTGTAGGTGCAATAGTTGAAGTCGTACCGCAGCGTCAGGTCGGTTTCATGACGTTCCCGTTGCTTGACGGCGGGCAGCACTTCGGGCAGCGTTGCCTTCATCCCATTCCAGCTCAGCTGGATGCCGGCATGATGCTTCAGGTACCAGTGAAGGCCGGTGGCGATGTTGACGTAGGTGTTTCCCCGGATGACGACTTTGCGTCCCCGTTGGTCCAGTTCGAAGAAGTCTTTTTCTCCCCGCTGCAGCTCGATGGCAAATTTTCGGGAAGCTCCGGGATCGATGCGCTCCAGGAGCGAACGGATGGGGTTGTCGGCATAGAGTGTCCCGCTGCAGATAGCCAGCAGGGCAAAGAGGGTAGAGGCAATAAGGCTTCGTACGTTTAGGGTCAGCATGATAGTTCTATTTTCAGGTTAATACATTCAGATTTAAAGTCACTCCACAAAAGTACTCCCTTTTCTCTACATAGAGGGGGAAAATAAGAAAGTTTGGGGGGAAGATAATAAATTTTTCGCGTCATCCCTTTAATAAATCACTTGGAAGGCAGCCGAAAAGCTCCTTGAAACATTTGGTGAAGTATTTGGGGTCGGCAAATCCTACCGTATAGGCAATCTCCGAAACATTGAACCCGCCTTTGGCCTCTTCCATCATGCGGCGGGCTACGTTCAGACGGAAGTTCTTCATGAACTGACCGGTGGTCTGGCCGGTCAATGCCTGCAGCTTTTTATTGATGAGTGTCTTGCTGTAACCCATGTCGCGTGCAAACAAATCCAGGTTGTAATCCTCCTTGCCATAGTTCTGCTCCATCAGCCGGATGGCAGCGTCTACGAAATTGCGGTCTTTGTTGTCCTCCTTCAGGGGTAGCTCGCCTACGGTGGCGCTGGTGGAGAAATGGCGCTGGTAGCGACGGCGGGTTTCCAATATATTACGGATGCGCAGCAATAGCAACTCTTCGTCGAAGGGCTTGCACAGGAATTCGTCGACACCTGTCTCCAAGCTTTGCTTCTCTTGCTCGTCGGATTGCAGTGCAGTGATCATCAGCAACGGGATGTGCGATGTGGAGAGGTTTTGCTTGATGCGACGCGATAGTTCCATCCCATCCATCTCGGGCATCATCAGGTCGCTTATCACCAGGTCTACCGGATGCTCGTGTATCATCTGTAGCGCCTCTTTGCCGTTGGATGCTTCCCATAGCCGGTATTTGTCGGCCAGCAGAGAGACCAAGTAGCGGCGCATGTCCGTATTGTCCTCTACAATCAGGATGGTGTCGTTCCTCCTTTTGGCAGAGAGTGCCTCTTCCTCTTTCTCTGCAGGGGATGTTCCTTGGGGGCGTGCCACGGTGGCTGCTTCCGTTACGGCGGGTGTGTCCTCTTCGCCCTTCTCCTCCGTCAGTAGCGGCATCAGTATGCGGAAGGAGGCTCCCCGGCCGGGATTGCTTTGCGCCCAGATATCACCATCGTGCATTTCCACAATCTTCCGGCAGAGGTAGAGGCCGATACCTGTACCTGCCGGGTGGCGATAGTCCCCCTTCGCTTGCCGGTTGCCAGCCGACTGATAGAAGCGGTCGAAAATCTTTTCGGCTTCGCCCGGTACGATGCCCTGTCCTGTGTCGCGTACGTTGATGTAGAGCTTTCCCCCTTGGGACAGTGCCACGGCAAAGAGGTCAATCCGGCCTCCGTCGGGTGTGAACTTCAAGGCGTTGGAGAGCAGGTTCACCATGGCCTTGCGCATCAGAGCTGCGTCCATCATCAGTTTCTCGGCAGGCAGGCGGAAGAAGGTTCGGATGCGGATGTGCCGTTCGGAGGCGTATGCACGGAAGGGCATCAGCACGCCTTCGAGAAAGGCCGAGAAGTCCAGCGGAGCCATGTCGGGTGTCATCTTGCCGGTATCTATCTTCCGGAAGTCCATCAGTTCGTTTACCAGATCCATCAGCTGGCGTGCATGCTGTTCGGCCATCTGCAGCTGCTCGTGTAGGGGTCCGCCGTCCACCTCTTTCAAGGCATGGGCGATAGGCCCATGTATCAGCGTGATGGGCGTGCGCAGTTCGTGCGTGATGTTGGTGAAGAAGGCGATTTTCTCCTCCGTCACCTCGCGTACATGTTCGGCCATCTGCTCCAGCTGGCGGTTGCGCTGGGCCAGTTCCTGTGTCCGCTGTGCCACCTCCTGCTCCAGCCGGACCCGTTGTTCGCGGTAGGTACGTGTCTTCCGGCGGTAGAAGAGGAATCCGGTTGCGCCGAGGAGGGTCGCTAACAACAGGTAGAACCAAGGTGCTTTGTAGAAGTAGGGTGCTACGTGCACCTCTATCTCGGTAGTCTCCTCCATCCATTGTCCCGTCTCGTCGGTGGCGCGGGCTTGCAGGGTGTAGCGTCCTGCCGGTACGAAGTCGTAGTGTGCTGTGGCATCTCCTGGAGCCGTTTCGTTCCATTCCTGTTCATATCCCTTCAACCGGTAGGCGAAACGCACCCGGCGGCTGTCGGCATACTGCAGGGTGGTCAGCCCCACTGCAAAGCGGCTGTGCCCTTCGTGCAGACTGATGCGTGCGGGCGAGGCTGTGGTGATGCCCGCCGTGGTTAATGAGGCAAACTTTACGGTCTGCGCCTCGTGATGCTTCCGGGCTGTGTCGGGATAGAGGAACAGCAGTCCCTTGTTGGTGGTCAGCCACAATGCCTTTCTGCGGGGTGAGTAGCCGATGGCTCCCCGCAGCTGTGGCGCGTCGGGCAGTCCGTCGTCCGTTGTATAGCTGCTGAAGGTGCCTTGCGGACGGTTCATCCGCACCACGCCCATGCCCGTCACCAACCAGAGGTTGCCGTTGCCGTCCTCCGTCATGCCTGTCACGTTGTTCGAGGGCAGTCCGTCCTGTGTGGTAAAGTTATGGAATGTTTGTCCGTTGCCATCCTTCTCTTGCAGCCGATAGAGCCCGTTGCTGCCTGTGGCAATGTAGATTTCTCCGTCGCTGCATTGCCACAAGGCGTTGACCTTCTCCGTCCGTCGGTCGCGCGGATTGTCCAGCTTGTGCAGCAGGGCCTGACAGGGTAGTTCCTTGCTTTCCCTCCCGAATCCCTGTAGGGAGGCTATGTAGAGTCCCTGCGGTGTGCCTATCCACAGACGGCGGCGATTGTCGGCCATCAGTGTGCTGATGGCTTCCAGGTCTCCTGTCGTCCCCTGCAGCCTGATGAGGCGGAGCTTCCCGATATGCTTGTCGTAGAAGTACAGTCCACGAGTCGCACCGAACCACACACCGCCGCCCGTGCGGTCGTCGCAGGCGCTCTTGATGAAGTCGCCCTCCAGCGAAGGCATCTCCTCGCGGGTGAATCGCCTGAATGCCCTCTCGCCCGGACGCTGCATATCCAGCGCATTGATTCCCACTCCCCAGGTGTAGGCCCACAGCGTGTCCTGCCCGTCGGCCAGCAGGCCTGTCAGCGAGTTGTTGCTGATGGTGCGTGCATCGTCCGGGTGGAAGCGGTACTGCTCTACCACGTTCAGTCCGTCGTCGCATCTCAGTAGCCCCTGTTCGGCCATGGCCAGATAGAAGTTACCCCTTCGGTCCTCGGCCACTCCGTCCGTCTGGATGGCGGCATCCTCTCCCTCCTCCGACAGTGGTTGCCACAATCGGACTTCCATCCGCTTGGGTGTCAGCAGGTCTGCTCCGGCCTCCTGCGTGCCCACGCAGAGTGTCTGTCCGTCGGTGGTCAGCAGGCAGGTCAGCGCACTGCTGTTCAGTCCGTCAGCCCGGCGGCGGATGTAGCTGAAACTGTCCGTTTCGCGGTGATACACGTTCAGTCCGTTCAGTGTGGCGGCTATCAGGCTGCCGTCTGCCATCAGCGCCAGATCTGTGATGTAAGCCTGGCTCAACATACCCGGCCGGTGGGTGGAGTAGCGGTACCGTTTCAGGCTGCCCCTGCGGTAGTCGTAGCCAAACAGTCCCCTGTTCGTCCCTATCCACAGCGTGTCGCCCTGCTGCTTCATGCAGCGTATGCGCCAGTCGGGGCTGAACGATGGCAATGCGGCTGCCAGCGGTCGGGCGGTCATCCGTCCGTCGGCCAGTCGTTGCAGGCTGCACACCTGGTGGTCTACGCCTGCGCATACGGTACCGTCCGGGAGGGTGGTCAGTGCCCTTACCGCCGACTGGCAGTCGGGTGTCAGCCGCCAGTGCCGTGTCAGCTCTCCCCGGCTATCCGCTTCCAGGCAATGCAGGCTGCTGCCCGTGGCTATGTAGAGCCGTCCCTGGCTGTCGGTGTGTATGGCCTGTATAGGCTCCTCGGCCAGCTTATGCAACGGACTGTCGGTCGGTGCAGGCAGAGGCAGGTTGGTATGCGTGCGCAGGTCCATCACGTCCAATCCTCCTTGCGAGCCTATCCACATGCGTCCGAAACCGTCTTCACAGAGGCTTGTTACCAGGTCGTCTTTCAGCTTGGCCCCTTCCGACTGGGTGTCTGTCAGCAGGCATCGGTAGCCGTCGTATCGCACCAATCCTCTACGGGTGGCTATCCAAAGATATCCGTCGCTGTCCACCAGCATCTTGTTAATCCATCCGTCCGGCAATCCCTCTTGCTCGCCCAGGTAATGAAAGGCAAAACGGCTGAAGTAGCGCGAATCCTCTCTTCCCGTTGCGTCTGCTGCGCCTCTGACCCTTTCATTGTGAAGGGTGAGTAGCATAAGGGATAAGAATAGGCAATATAGGGTGCGATTCATGGCTGACGTTTCGTTCTTTTTAAATTCGTGATAGGGTCGTTAATGCGGGGTAAAGGTACGGAAACCTGTCTAAAGGACAAGCAACTTGTGCTGATAAATCTACGCATTAACATTTGTTTTGTCTGCGGCGACCTCCGGTTTCGGATTTACCTCAGCGAAGGAAAGGATAGGTAGTAGAAATGCACCCCCTTTAAACAGTTCCGCCCTTCTATCTGCTTTCGTTCAGGATGCTTTTTGTAAACTATTATTGAATTTTATAATTTAGAATAATTCCAAAAATACGATTTTGTAACGCATTGATAATCAACGTGTTGCTTGTAATGTATTTCAGTCGTATACTGAAACCTATTCAGTCGTATACTGAATCTATTTCAGTCGTATACTGAAACCCATTCAGTCGTATACTGAATGTATTACCCTAAATACCGTATACTATTCGCCTTCGATTTGTCCGGATATTTCTTTTTCTCCTCCTTCGCCGTAGATTCGGTGACCGCCTGGTGACGACCGCTTCATTCCCTTCGATTTCTCTTATCATCCGAACAGGATGCTAACAGGATGCTCGGGGAATGGTAAGGGTATTCTGCGTTAGAAAAAGAACGTTGCCTTCCATCATTGACAGCCTCAGTAAAGCATTAGCCTGGCTCGATTCCTTTTTAAGTACAGTTTCCACTACCTTAAACCAGTTCAAATAATTCTGTAGGAATGTCGTGGAGACTCCCCAAAAGATGGAAGTAATCCATTTCTTCAGTCTGCTGTGTAACGTATTCACATGTTGTATATGGAACCTTCTCTGTTTGAACCTTTGCTTCATATCATCTCTTAGTACCACATGCCTCAGATGATTATCGTTTACATACCCCTTATAGCTTACATGACCGTCCGAACAGAGGATTGCGTCTCTGTCCAGAGGAGTCTTCAGGCTTTCGGCGATGTCTGTCTTGGTCAGCCATCCCTTTCCACAGCATGTCATGTTCAGGTCGTTCTTCCTGTCGGCGGTTACTATCACTTTGGACTTGTTGTTCGATATGCTCCTGCTTTTCGGGTCGGTACCCCTTTTGCGGGTAGGACGTTCGAGGTGCCTGTCGCATTTTTCGGATTCCTCAAAGAATGTCTCGTCACTTTCCACGATGCCGGAAAAAGAACCGCCCTTGTCCAGTTTGAACGTACCCAATATTTTGTGGCATCACTCAAAGGCCGTTTTCTTATTGATATGAAGTGCTGCCGAAATCTTGTCCAGGGACTTCTGGTCGGCTATCAGTTCCAGATAACGCCCTACAAGGGCCTTCTTGTGAAGTCCCTCCTGCCACGTACCTGTATATTCGGTGAAGGTACGGCCACAGTCCTTGCATTTGAAGCGTTGGACACCCTTGTCCTTGCCGAAACGGTAATAGTGTCTGTCGCCACAATGGGGACAACTGCCTTGCTTGTCCAGAAGCTGCGACAGACGGGGAGAGTCGGAAAGGGAAACAATCCTGGAAGACTATGCGGATAATTTCCTGATAGGTCAGGAGTACAATTATTTATGGACGTAAAAATACGAACAGTAATGGAAGGAATGTCAATTTACAACGCAGAAATTAACTATAGCCGAAAAAGATTTCTAAAAAATATATATCGCCATCTATCGTATAGGCAAGACTTTTCTTGTAAAATGCTGAATGCAGCGAAGCATCTGAATGTACATCCACTTTGTATGTACAGATGCTTCACTGCATGACAATTTGGGGAAAGGCTCCAGTGTGCTCGAACACCCTCCTTCTCGTTCCTGTATCTTCCTTTGTCAACAATACAAATACCTACCACCAGAAGGTCTCGTCCTTCCGGCAGAAAGAGCCCGACCATACGAACGGAAGAGCCCGTCCTTATCAGGGAATCCTATTGTTATTGTTCCATGAATCCCTCGAATACTCCGGTCATCAATCATTCATTTCTTCAACTTTACGGAAAAACATGTAACACTTTTCCTTGTCGTTGGCATCAAAGGATTTCAGTATCTCCATAGCCTTGGTGAAACCTATCGAGTTCTCTTTGATAATATCGGTTATTTCTTCTATTGTACGTTCCTCCTTGACCTCCTCTGTGGTACGGATGATGGTTTCACTCTCTGTGGATATCACTCCATTCAAGTATTGGCTGACTTGCCTTGAACTTTTCAACTGCGCCACGCGGTTCATATTACTTTCTGATGCCGACTTCTTGACGAGTACCACAGACAACAAGTAATTGTGCTGATAGTCGGAAACAATCTTTACTCCCTCGAAGGGAGCATTCCTGTACATCCGTACCAAGAAATTCTCCAAGGCCATCCGCTCCTGATTGTAACTTTGGGCAGAGGCTCCCGCCAGCGCCACAATCGTCAGCAGGCATAAGACCACTATCTTCTTCATGACAAATCTTTTTTATGTTTAATAATCTCATTACTAAAATACCGCCAGAAATCCCGATTGTACTCACCGCTTAGCTGGAGCCATGCCTGTTTGTACACAGGACGATTGGTGGTGATTTCCATGCCCTCTTTCCATAATGCCCATATCTTATCGGGCAGTATGCCACTCTTCCACAAGTGATATTCCTCGCTGCAAAGGTCAAAATAGAGCCGCATATACACCAGTTCTTTAGCTCCCAACGTACCGCTTCCCTGCAAAACACTTTCGGGCATTTTCATGAGAATGTCCTGATACCGTCTGGTGTATTCAGAAAACATCATTATCCTATACTGTTTCTTCAAGCTCATCTGATTGACGATGACAGTGACCACCGCCACCAGCAGCAATCCTGTCTGTATCCATGCATCGGTTCCCATACGACTAACGAAAATAGTGTTTTTGTGGAATCTGTTTGAATATCTCTTCCTTGAACTGTTTATAATCCATTTTGGGCGTAATGCGCTCAACGCGGATATTGCTTATCTTGCCTACTTCTTCAAGACTCTCAAATACCAGTTCCCCCTGGTTCTGGAAGTAGTACTGGGATTTCTTGTAGGGCAAGAAGGGCAGCCGAAAATACGTATCACCATCAAAAGATGTGACAACTGCTCCCATTATGGATGAAGCCAGCGTACAATCGTTGCTCAGGTATTTACAAGATGAATCAAAAAAAAGATCCTCAGTCTCGTACATATGTACGTTAATTACCTTCTGGTAACAGGCATGTATTCTTTCTTCCTTTACTACCTTGGGAGGAATCAATGTCATCTCATACTCCCCCAGTCCTTCGATAACGAGTTTGCAACACATGGAACAGTATTTCATCCATTCAATCAATGGATTCAGTTCGAGCATCGAATCCCACGACCGAAGGTAACAGGGTTGGCTGTCATCCGTTTCCCCTCGCAGCAGTTTGCCATAGGCATTGGTGTCCGGCAACCAATCCAGCAACCACACCCTGAATGCAGGCATTCCCAGACTTCTGTACTTTGAGTATTCCGTTTCTGTCATGGACAAGGCCTTGATGGTGGATTGGAGCATGTCATACATGGTCTTGGCATTTCCATTGCTTTCCCGCTTGATCTGGTAGGGACATATAAATTTGCGGTCTTTATTCCTCAGTTCTTCCACATGGATGCTGAAGTCGTACAACATCGGTGTCATTTCTGCCAGCTGAGCAACCAGATGCCGCATGGCCTTCACTTCATTCTCCTTATTCAATTCATACAATTTGATGTTCGCCGCAAAGTTGGCTCCGGCTATTTCTGCCGAACCTCCTTTGGACTTGACATATTCTATCAAATTGCTTGTGGAGACAACGGCTTTGACATTCACGAAGCATTTTCCATTCGCATAGTTTTCTGAAAGGCATTCAAAACTCTTGATGTTTCCCGAGGAAACGGTGGCTACTTCATCCCTGACCAAGCTATCGTTGAGCATTTCCGTATGGCTCGACACAAAAGTACCGAACGCTTGTTCAATGGCTGTACGAAGAGCGGTTTGTATGGCTTGTTCTTTTGTAGCCCCATCGGCAAATACCGTGAGTTGGACATCACCTTTGCTTGCCTGCTGTGGCAGCTCATTCCCTACAGTCTCAGGTGAGGCGACTGCCACCTTGGCCACTGTATCCTGTACGGTTTCCTCCTTCTTCTTTCCTTTTTTCTTTTGCTCTGTTCCCTTGTCTTTCTTCTTTTGCTCCCTTGACAAGCGTAGTTCTTCCAAGGCTTTCAGATATCTTTCCGAGCGTTGGTTTTGCGTCCGTTGGGTAGTTCCTCCCAAGTCTATACGGTATGTCTGGGCCTGTAAATCGGTAAAAGGTAACAGGCCCACCCACATCATCCATACAAATGGCTTACATTTTTGAAACAATACTTTCGTTACCATACGTTTATGCGATTAAAGTTAATGACTCTCGGCTGGTACCTCGCTCTCTCTACGGCAATATCACGACAAGCCTTGATGATCAGACGCTGGTTGGCTGCCCGTTGGGCATCTTGCGCCATTATCCGTTCATGTCTGTCCTGATACTCCTGCACGTGCTGTGCCCATTGCCGCTTTTCACGTTCAATGTTGTCTTTGTATTGTTGCATCTTGAACTCCCACTCCCGTTTGTCATCGGCCAACATTTTCTCTTTAATCTGCTCTGTCAGTTGCTGAGCATCGGGAACACAATCGGCTGCGAAATTAATCCTTGACAAATATTCCATAGCTTTTTCCGCGCCCTCCCGATTAGGACTTTTTGCCCAGATTGTTCTTGCCTGCTGGAGACATGCCGCACCGTCTGCATTAATCCATTTATAGTAAATGGAAGGAGCCAGTTGTGAACACGCCTGATAACATTTGCCGCACACGTTGGGCACGGAGGAAAGCAAGTCCAATGCCTCTGCGTAATTCTGCAGACCGGCCAACTTTTGGGCCTCGGCAAGGATAGCCTCGCTGTGGGTCTCATAGTACTCCATTATCTTACGTTTCCCCTCTTCCATGAACGCGGTAACCTCAGCATGGCCGGGCTTGATGTTCTTGAGGGCAGCCATGTATGCTTTCGTTTCACTGATGCCTATGCCAATGGCCGGGATAGTCATGGATGAATAGAGTTTGTCTGCTTCCACATCGCCCAGCATCAATGTTATTTCCATTTTCATCGAAACACGTTGCGGAGGTCCGGGAACGACATCTTTCGTCAGCACATTGATTCTGGCTGTCAGGATAAACCGGGTGATGCATTCATTGTCCGCCACTCCATTGGCCGTAATGATTTGCAGGAGTTTTGTTTGAAGCAATTTAGCAGCCTCATCCGACAATGCTTCGTGAGGAAGGACACAAGGATTGATGGTCAGTCGGTCAATATCTTCTTGAAATGACTGGGCCTGAACGACCGCAAAGAACAAGGCAAAACATGCCAGTAACACACTTCTCATACGCTTTCTGTTTTATTTTTCGCCTAATACCAATACGGCCTCTCCCAATCCTCTCATCATCAATTTAGAAGTGATATTGTAGGGAGGTTGTCCCAAATGTTTCTGAAGCCCTCGTGCAAAGCTTCGTGCGTCCATATTTATATTCCGTTCGTCCCGTAATGGGATTTTCACTTGCTCGAATTGTGCAAAGTTTTCCGTAGCATCCGACAAGTTGAATTGTTGGTTGACGGTATGTTCCTGCATCCATGCCTGAATGTGATTCAACAGTTCTTCTCCATCATATTCCGTTTCCAAGTCCTGCTCCCAATTATCCCATGTGCGGACGGTCAGCACTATTTCCCTGCCTTCTGTTCCCATACGATTATAAAACGAGGTCAGTTGCCTGTCAAACTGAGGCATCTGTTTCTCCACCGCCTTTTGCAGCATCAATGGAATGTCCTCTGCATATTCTTTGCCAGTGCCCGTAGCCGTGGCTATACGCTTGTTTGTGTAAGCGTCGAATGCCTCTAAGGTAAAGGAGAGGGAAGCCTCATTCAGTACCCATCCCACCTGAATGATTATGTCTGCTTTTGCTCTACGCTTCAAAATATCCAACGGGCTTTCTGTCAACTGTGAACCGCTCGATTTGCTAAAGGTCATATTGTCCTCTGCCGTTTTTACAGAAATATTCTTTATCTCCATTTCTGCATCCTTCAAACTATAACCTAATTCTGTCATCAGTTCTCCAATTTTACTGATGACGGGATTGAGTTCCAGATCTTCTTGAAAGGCTTGTTGGTAATTGGGAATGCGCACGGTGGCACCTTGATTCTCATACGTAGTGGTAAAGTAGCGTTGCGTACACCAATTATCGCTTGGAAGAACCATCAATGTGGGTTTCTTTTGTGCAAAGAGTGAGAAAAAAGAAACCAGCATCCACATCGCTACAACAGCTATTACTCTGCCACGAGTAATACGATTGACCTGTACCATAATAAAACCTCCAGCACCTATGGCTCAGCGATGCTTAGTTGTGTGTTTTCTTATATTCAAGACACAAAAGAAAGTGGAGCCTCCATTCTACCATCCTTTAGTGTAAGCCTTCGACTGCTTGTAATACGAATAGGTGAACGAGCCCCACTTCGGACGGTATATCATGAATGGATATACGCAACCAAAGAAGGCATCATTTCACACTATACCTGTATTACTCTGTGAGTTGTCGAAGTTCACACTAAAAGGTATGAGCGAAAATGCGCTTTCTTACTATGTCTGCACACTGATTGCAAATGTGCGGAACAAAGATAAGCATTTCCTTTTATAAAACGCTTTTGTATCACAAATATTATTCTAATTATATCAACTTCTACACTATTTCATCAAGAAGTAAGGGGGAAAGCAGGGAGAAAACGAATCATGTTTTTTTCAAAGGCAGTGTATTTGTATGCGCAGCTAAAGAAGGCAATGACTTCCTACTATGCTTTTTGCTTTATGGGGCAGAAGAGAATAAATGTATGCATATCTCATATTTTAGGTGCTAAGTTAATGATTTTGTCTCACAAACTGACTTCATTCATATATTATGCACGCTGAGAACGCTCTTTGGAGGTTAGCTGCAGATTTTAGGGCTATAAAAACAATAACCCTGAAGTTCGCTTGTTCAGCAGGGACAGCAGAGCCTTACGCTTTCAAGTATTGGCTTTAATTTCTGTATTTGCAAGAGAAGTCTCGTTTTTAAACTTATATCAAGGGATGTTCTAAAAGCCATAGCCCATTTCAGTCGCATACTGAATGTATTACCCTAAATACCGTACACTGTTCGCCTTCGATTTGTCCGGATATTTC
>JBJEHI010000024.1:0-73476 GCA_051875915.1 Bacteroides sp. | reverse complement strand
CCGCCTGTAAATCAGGCGGCCAATTCTTAGTGCCTCGAATTTCGGACACTTACGCTACTATTAGTAAGCCTGATGATTTTTTGTGCTCTTCGACAGGAATGTTTGTTTTAGGTGGTGTTTGTATGCAGTTGATATTTGTAGGTGAGACGGTAAAAGTCATAGATGGGAAATTTCCTAACTACTTGTGTAAATATCCTGTTCCATAGTCGTTCCTTCCTTTTCATTTCTTTCCTCTTATCTTCTCTTTACCAAGTATCTTCGTATACTATTGTGCGTACATTAGTGGTTTTTTTGCAATATTCTGCGTATTTATGTTACAAGCCAATTTAGCGTATCTTCTCAACCTTGAGGACATACGTTCCCAACCCTGAGAACATAGGTTCCTCAAACGTTTTGCAGCTTGAAATGGTCATTTCGTGGCTTGAAACGACCATTTCATGACATGAAATCATCGTATTGCAGCATAAAACGATGCTTTCACTCGTCTTTATACGAAACTTGAGTAAGTATCCTGTAGACATCCGAATGTTTCTCAGGATACTTTTTTTGTATCTTAAGGCCAATTCTTCGCCCAACCTTCTCTGTCAACCAAAAAATATTTGTAACTTTGCGGGTCACTTTTGAAAACAATAAAATAATAACGATATGAATATCTCTTATAATTGGCTGAAGGAGTATGTGGATTTCGACCTCACACCGGAAGAAGTCGCTGCGGCACTGACATCTATCGGACTGGAAACCGGTGGAGTAGAGGAGGTGCAGACTATTAAGGGCGGACTGGAAGGACTGGTGATAGGCGAAGTGCTGACATGCGAACCTCACCCGAACTCGGATCACATGCACGTGACAACGGTAAACCTGGGACAAGGAGAACCGGTGCAGATTGTATGTGGAGCACCGAACGTGGCTGCCGGACAGAAAGTAGTGGTGGCTACACTGGGAACAAAACTGTATGATGGAGACGAATGTTTTACCATCAAGAAGTCGAAACTGCGCGGCGTGGAGTCGAACGGCATGATTTGTGCCGAGGACGAAATAGGTATCGGAACGGATCATGCAGGCATCATCGTGCTGCCTGATACGGCTGTGCCGGGTACGCCTGCCAAGGAGTATTACAACATCAAGAGCGACTATGTGCTGGAGGTGGACATCACACCGAACCGCGCAGATGCCTGCTCGCACTACGGAGTGGCTCGCGACCTGTACGCTTATCTGGTGCAGAACGGCAAAGCTACCAGCCTGAAGAAACCGTCGGTGGATGCTTTCGCGGTGGAGAATCATGACCTGGACATCCGGGTGACGGTGGAGAATGCGGAGGCTTGTCCGCGTTATGCAGGTGTGTCGGTGAAAGGGGTGACGGTGAAGGAGAGTCCCGAGTGGCTGCAGAACAAGCTGCGCATCATCGGACTGCGTCCCATCAATAATGTGGTGGATATCACAAACTACATCGTACACGCATTCGGACAACCGTTGCACTGCTTTGATGCCGACAAGATAAAAGGGGGAGAGGTCATTGTGAAGACCATGCCCGCAGGAACGCCGTTCGTGACGCTGGATGGCGTGGAGCGCAAGCTGGACGAACGCGACCTGATGATATGCAATCAAGAGGAGCCCATGTGCATTGCCGGCGTGTTTGGCGGACTGGATTCGGGTTCGACTGAGGCCACGAAGGATGTCTTTCTGGAAAGTGCTTACTTTCATCCTACCTGGGTGCGCAAGACGGCTCGCCGTCATGGCCTGAGTACAGATGCGTCGTTCCGATTCGAACGTGGCATCGACCCCAACGCAACAATCTACTGCCTGAAACTGGCTGCCTTGATGGTGAAGGAACTGGCTGGTGGCACCATTGCATCTGAGATTAAGGATGTGTGTGCAGCACCGGCACAGGACTTCCGCGTGGAGCTGCCTTATGCAAAGGTGCACTCGTTGATAGGCAAGGAGATTCCGGCCGAAACCATCAAGCGCATTGTGAACAGTCTGGAGATGAAGGTGGTGGAAGAGACTGCCGAAGGACTGACGCTGGACGTTCCGCCTTATCGGGTGGATGTGCAGCGCGATTGCGACGTGATAGAGGACATCCTGCGCATCTACGGATATAATAATGTGGAGATACCCGATACGTTGAAGTCCAGCCTGACTACCAAAGGGGAACAAGACCGGTCGAACAAACTGCAGAATCTGGTGGCCGAGCAGCTGGTAGGTTGTGGATTCAATGAAATACTGAACAACTCGCTGACGAGAGCTGCCTACTACGACGGGCTGGAGGCCTATCCGGCCAAACGTCTGGTGAAGCTGATGAACCCGTTGAGTGCCGATCTGAACGCGATGCGGCAGACGTTGCTCTTCGGCGGTCTGGAAAGCATCGTGCGCAATGCCAACCGCAAGAATGCGGATTTGAAATTCTTTGAGTTCGGCAATTGCTACTATTACGATGAAGAGAGACGTAATCCCGAAAAGTCGTTGGCTGCCTACTCGGAAGACTGCCATCTGGGATTGTGGGTGACAGGCAAGAAGGTGACCAACTCGTGGGCACATGCCGATGAAAACAGCTCGGTGTACGAACTGAAAGCATACGTGGAGAATATCTTTGCCCGTCTGGGCGTGGCCATGCGCGGACTGGTGGTCGGTGTCTTGGCTGACGATGTGTTTGCTACAGCACTCTCGGTGCAGACCCGGGGTGGAAAACGGCTGGCTACGTTCGGTGTCGTCACCAAAAAGATTCTGAAGGCCTTTGATATAGACAACGAGGTGTATTTCGCCGACTTGAACTGGAAAGAGTTGATGAAGGCTGTGAAGAGTGTGAAGGTGAACTATACGGAACTCTCCAAGTTCCCCGCCGTGAAGCGTGACCTGGCTCTGCTGATAGATAAGAACGTGCCGTTTGCCGATATCGAAAAGATTGCCTTCGAGACAGAAAAGAAGTTGTTGAAGGAGGTGGCACTGTTCGATGTATATGAAGGCAAGAATCTGGAAGCCGGCAAGAAGAGCTATGCTGTCAGCTTCCTGCTGCAGGACGAAACGGCTACGCTGAACGACAAGCAGATAGACAAGATAATGTCGAAACTGGTGGCTAACCTGGAAAGCAAACTGGGTGCCAAGCTGAGATAATGAACGATAATAACAGTAAAACTCATAAAATATACTACCAATGGGAAGAGCGTTTGAATATAGAAAAGCTACCAAACTGAAAAGATGGGGTCACATGGCAAAGACCTTTACAAGACTGGGTAAACAAATTGCAATCGCAGTGAAAGCAGGAGGTCCGGAGCCGGAGAACAATCCGACGTTGCGTTCGGTCATCGCTACATGTAAGCGCGAAAACATGCCGAAGGACAACATCGAACGTGCCATCAAGAATGCGATGGGCAAGGACCAGAGTGACTACAAGAGCATGACGTACGAGGGATATGGCCCTCACGGCATAGCCATCTTTGTGGATACGTTGACCGATAACACAACACGTACTGTAGCCGATGTCCGTTCGGTATTCAACAAGTTCGGAGGCAACCTGGGTACTACCGGTTCGCTGGCATTCTTGTTCGACCACAAGTGCGTCTTCACTTTCAAGAAGAAAGCCGATATGGATATGGAGGAATTCATCCTGGATATGATTGACTTCGATGTAGATGAGGACTACGAGGAGGATGAGGAAGAGGGTACCGTAACCATCTATGGCGACCCCAAGAGCTACTCGGCCATCCAGAAGCATCTGGAGGAGGGCGGTTTTGAGGATGTCGGCGGTGAGTTCACTTACATTCCCAACGACTTGAAGGAGATTACTCCCGAGCAGCGTGAAACCATTGACAAGATGGTGGAGCGTCTGGAAGAATTTGATGACGTACAGACGGTTTATACCAACATGAAGCCGGCTGAGGAGTAAGCGGAAGCCGTCGGGAGGTACGACGTTCCTTTACTTTATAAAGCACGAAATCCTGAGACGATTGCAAGCCTTAACGGGCTGCGGCTCTCGGGGTTCCGTGCTTCTTTTTTTTCGTAATGTCACAGTACTGACACAACTTTGTAACCTGCTTCCTGTAGTTTTGTCTCTCAAAAAAACAGGAAGAAATGGTTAGTAAGAAAACAGTGTCCGAATCATACGTCGACCGTGACCTCAGTTGGATGTATTTCAATCATCGCATTCTGAACGAGGCAACGAAGGAGCAAGTACCGTTGCTGGAACGGCTCAGCTTTCTGGGTATCTACTCCAATAATCTGGATGAGTTTTTCCGCGTGCGCATGGCTACCTTGAGCCGCATTGCGGAGTGTGACGAAAAGAGTGTACATGCCGAACGCGAACATGCCGTGCGGCTGATTAAGCAGATTAACAAGCTGAACAGCCGGTATTCGAAAGAGTACGCTCAAGCGGTACACGAGGTGATGGCGCGTTTGCGGGAAGAGAACATCTTCCTGCTGAAGGAGAATGAACTGAACGAACGGCAACAGGAGTTTGTACGGGATTTCTATCGGCAGAAACTGAATGGCTTTGTCGGTGTGCTGTGGCTCTCGGCGGTCAAGCAGCTGGCGGATGAAACCGACGAGAACATCTATCTGGCTGTAAAGATGTTGGGAGCGGGAAAGAAAAGTTATGATTATGCACTGATTGCGCTGCCTGTGGCCGAGTGCGGCCGTTTTGTCCGTTTGCCCGATGAAGAGGGGAAAAGCTATTTGATGTATTTGGATGACGTGGTGCGCTACTGCCTGCCGATGATTTTTGCCGGACTGGACTATGTATCCTTCCGCAGCTATGCCTTCAAGTTCACAAAGGATGCTGAGATGGAGATTGATAACGACCTGCGCAACGGATTGTTGCAAAAGATATCAAAAGGGGTGAAGAGTCGCCGGAAGGGGAATGCCCTGCGGGTCATCTATGATGCAGAGATGCCGAAGGACTTGCTGAAACGGGTGATGAACAAGCTGAACCTGGACAAGCTGGACACACTGCTGGGTGGTGGAAGGTACCACAATCACAAGGACTTGATGGCTTTCCCGGATTGCGGACGAAAGGACCTGAAGTATCCGGTATGGCAACCGGTCATCAAACCGGAACTGGACAGTGGAGTCAGCTTGCTGCATCTGATTCAGCAAGGCGACCGCTTCATACATGTGCCCTATCACAGTTTCGACTACTACATCCGCGTGTTGCAGGAGGCTGCCATCAGCAAGGAGGTAAAGAGTATTAAGACAACCCTCTATCGGCTGGCCCGCGACTCGAAAGTGGTGAAAGCGCTGATTGGTGCGGCTCGCAACGGGAAGAAGGTGACAGTCATCATCGAACTGTTGGCCCGCTTTGATGAAGCCTCCAATATCGGATGGTCCAAGAAAATGCAGGATGCGGGCATCCATGTGGTGTTTGGTGTGGAGGGATTGAAGGTCCATTCCAAAATTACACATATCACCATGAAGAACGGAGCTGACATAGCATGTATCAGTACGGGCAACTTCCACGAAGGGAATGCCCGGATGTATACTGACTTCATGCTGATGACGGCTGCCCAGAATGTAGTGGACGATGTGGCCAATGTGTTCAATTTCATTGAAAAGCCCTATTCGCCTATCCGCTTCAAGGAACTGCTGGTTTCGCCCAACGAGATGAAGCAGAAGTTCATCAAGCTGATACGTGATGAAATCAAGAACAAACAGGCTGGAAAGCCGGCCTATATACGTGTCAAAATCAATCATATAACGGATATGACTATGGTGAAGATGCTCTATGAGGCCGCTTCAAACGGGGTGCCGGTAGACCTGCTGGTCAGAGGCAACTGTTCGTTGATGACGGGTCTGTCCGGTATCAGCGATTCCATCCACATTTGTGGCATCATCGACCGTTATCTGGAGCACTCGCGCATCTTCCTGTTTGCTGCCGGCGGAGAAGAGAAGGTGTTCATCGGTTCGGCTGACTGGATGCCGCGCAATCTGGACAACCGGGTGGAGGTGGTGACTCCGGTGTACGACCCGGCCATCAAGGCCGACTTGCGTAAGGTGATAGATTACGGATTGCGGGATAATTGTCAGGGCAGCATTGTTGACGGTACAGGTGAAAACAGACCTTGGACGACCGGGGAGGAGGCTCCCTTCCGTTCGCAAGAGGAATTGTACAAAAGTTATCAAAAGGGGGAGGAAGTATGAACGAGAAGTGTTATGCTGCCATCGACATTGGTTCGAATGCGGTACGGCTGTTGGTGAAGAGAGTCAATGAAGAGGAGAATCTGGATAGCAAACGTCTGGTGAAGGTGCTGCTGTTGCGTGTGCCTCTGCGTCTGGGGTTCGATGTCTTTTCATTGGGCGAAGTGTCGCGGCAGAAGGAAACGAAGCTGCGTCGGCTGATGAAGGCTTACAAGCAGTTGATGAAGATTTATGAGGTGAACGACTATCGGGCATGTGCCACATCGGCAATGCGTGATGCCAAGAACGGCAAAGAGATAATCCGGCAGATACGGAAAGATACGGGCATATCCATTGACGTGATTGACGGTCAGGAAGAGGCCCGCATGATATATAGCAATCACATAGAATGTCTGGAGGATCGGACGGGTAACTACATCTATGTGGATGTAGGTGGCGGCAGTACAGAAATCAATCTGCTGGCTAACGGAGAGTTGGTGCAGTCTCTCTCTTATAATATAGGTACGGTGCGTATGCTGAGCCATGCCGTGAAGGAGGAGACATGGGCAAAGATGAAGAGCGACCTAAGCCGGTTGACGGCCAACTTCCAGCAAGTAAACATTATCGGTTCGGGAGGAAACATCAATAAGCTCTATCGGCTGGCCGACAAGAAGGACAAGAAAAAACTGCGGTTGCCGATAGAGTCGCTACAGACCCTGTACAATCTGCTGAAACCGTTGACACCCGAACAACGGATGGAACAGTTCAGCTTGAAAGCCGACCGGGCGGATGTCATTGTGCCGGCTGCCGAAATCTTTCTGGCCATCGCTGAGGTGGTGCGGGCCGAGTTTGTGCATGTGCCGGTCATTGGCCTGGCCGATGGCATCATAGACAATCTGTATGCACAGCATGAGATAACAGTGTAAGGGGTTATTTTACTGATTCCGTTCCCGTTTGGACTGTGCCTCGGGTAACGAAGGGGAGGTTGAAAGCGAATCGGAAGGCGTGGTGAGCGTCTTGCCGGCTTTCAACCTTCTCAGTTTCCAGCGGTTCCAGAAGAGCAGTTCGTTCCACTTGTTAAAGTCCTTCTTGAAGATGATGCCAATGCCCTGAGTGGTCAGGTTGGTACGGGTATAGTAACGGTCATTGGTCTCGTTATAGGCTTTCAGACGGATGTCGCCCGAACGGTTGACTAACCATTCGGCTTCAAAGTCGCCTACGAAATTGGTATTGGCCAGCGGATTGTCGCGATAGCCGAAGTTTCCGTTTATCAACAGTCGGTTGTTCAGCAATTGTCCGGACAGGATACCCTCAAACTCCACGTCGGTCCAGCCACGTTCACCGGTACTCAGATTGGTGCCGATGTTCCAGTTGTTATTGTTGATGAGGTTGGAGAGGGCATTGTTCAACTGACCGGATAGCGTAGAAGAGAGCACACTGGACATCATGTCCGAGTTCTGGGTCACATCGGCATAATCCGGCGTGTAGAATTTGCCGATACCCAACAGATAGAGAATCTGCATGTTCATCTGTTCGTCGGTAGGGATATAGTTGCGGACCAGTGCTTGTACCTCGTCGCGTTCGTTGGGCAGTTCGATGTCCAGCTTGATGTCGGGGGCAGTCAGCTGTCCGCTCAGATTCATGATGCAGTTCACCTTTACATTGGTCTGGCTCATGTATTCGGTTGCGCGGGCCGGCATCAGGTCGTTCAGCGAGGCTGAGTTGACCGTATAGCTGGCCTGAATGTCGAGGTTGGCCTCCGAAGGAGCACCGTTGAAGGAGAGGGTGCTGCCCTCTTTGATGGTGAAGTCCTTGCGGATGACCTCTTGCAGACTGAACTTGTAGACTCCGTGATTGATGCGGTAGTTTCCGAACATCTTGATGTCTCCCTTGTTATAGAACTCCGTGCGTATATTGCCACTGCCACGTCCGCTGATATAGTCGCCGGCAGCCGGATCCATGATAATCCTCATGGTGGCGTCGGGCGTGACATCCACTTGCAGGTTCAGGCGGATGTCTGTATCGCCTTCTTCATCTTCTTGTTGTTCTTGCGGACGAAGCTCGTAGTCGGTCAGAAGGATGGAGTCTTGCAGAGCCCGTTTGGGAGTCTTGTCTACAAACTTGATGAATTGGTTGCTGATGGCAGTCGTTACATTGTCCTTGATGTAGGTAAATGTGCTGTTGCGGCCCGTTGTCAGTGCCAGGTCGATGTTCATGCCTTCCGGCCCGCTGCCCGACAGGGTGGCCGTCCCATTGCCATAGATGGTTCCGTAGAATGGCATGTCGGGCGATTCTTTCGTGTTCATGATCAGCATGTTGGCCAGGTCGAAGTTGAACCGGTAAGAGATGTCCTTAAAGTGCCGGTAGTGTACATAGCCGTTCATGTGTCCTTGGTGACCTTGGGGGTCGAAAACCCGGTTGCCCTTGAAGGTCAGTCCGCCCGGTTCGATGAAGATGCTGTCCTTGACGGATAGAGTGGTGTTGAGTGCGTCAATCTTGAAAGAGGCGTCTCCGAAAACGCGCCCTTCCATCGTAAGTGCCTTGAATTTGCCATAAAGATGGACAAGGCCGGTGGCCCGTCCGTGGAAGTCGGGGGTGATATCGCCCATGAAGTAATGGATAAACTTCAGGTTGGTGCTGTCTGCCTCTATCTGCAGGTCAAGGGCACTGGTAGGTTTCAGCGGATAAACGAAGCCATGAACATGTGTATGCGCGATGTCCTTCTCTTGTATCTGTGCATCGAGCAGGATGCCTTTGACGTCGTGATGCCATTCGCCATGAATGTGGCTGTCGCCCAGCAGACCGTCGTTCAGTCCCAGGTTGCGGATGAACAGGTCGGTGTTCATGACGGGATGTTCCAATACACCGCTGGCATAGGCCGGTCCGGTGGCTTCGCCCTTGAAGTTGACCCCGAGGTCGGCTATGTCAAATACATAACCGATATTGATGTCCTTCAGGTCGAGCCGAACGGTGTCTTGCGGCAGTTTGGAGAGCGTCCCGTTGATGCGCAGATGGCGGTCCTTGTGGCTGAAGTTGAAGTTGTTGACATATACCTTTCCCGAATCGAGCAGAATCTTCGAGGGATGTATCTGCCAGAGGGTGTCGTTCAGGATGATTTGAGTGGGTTGTATGTCGATGTGTGCCTTCAGAGGGGCCTCCTTCCGGTGTGAACGGGCAGACGCTTCTTCCTGCGGACGGCTGAAGTGAGTAAGTGCAGACAACTTGCCGCAGTAGGTAGTGGAGCGGTTGTTTCCCCAGTTCAAGGTAGCTTGCAACGAGTCATTTTTTGCCTCGGCCTCCATCACGACATTGACGGTACCTTCTGACTTGCGTTCGCTGAAACGGAGATGCGTATGGAAACGGTTGTTGGAGTTCTCGCACAGCAACATGCCGGATTCTATGTACTTCTCTTTGTATCGGAGGCGCGGGAAATAGCCTTCGATGCGCATACGTTCCGCTTTGTCGTTGACATAGCCTTGCAATGTGGAGTGGGTATAGACCTTCAGTGGAAAGAGGGAGAGAGCTGATAGCAACTCGGTATCGTATACATGCAGAGAGAAGCGAAAGTTGTTGTCGGTCTGGTCACTTTGCTTCGAGGCAGGTGCCACACTCGGCAAGTACCGATGCAGGATGTTCTGAAGGCTGGCGGGGAGTGTATGGTAGGCATAATCTCCGTCAATGTTGCCTTGTAGGAATTTAGAGGAGATGGTCAGATGCTTCTGTGAATTCGATTCGCGGGTAGCTGCAATCTTCAGGTTGTCCAGAAAATAACGTTTGTCGGGCGAATGGAACGTCAGACTGTCAATATTGATTTCTCCTTTCATCTCGTCAATGGATCCTCCGGTAAAGTCAGCCTTCAGCTTGACGGATAGCTCACTCTCCTCGTATTTATCGGGAGTCAGACCTAATTTATGCGGACGGAAATGGTCGAGGCTGGCTTGAAAGTTGAAGGTGGGGAGCAGACTGGCTGTGTTGATGGAGCCGTTTATCTGCAGCGCGGCATCGGGATCGTTCAGAGACAGTTGTCCGTTGAAACCACCCTTGTCGTACGCTCCGTCCAGTCGGATTTCCTCATAGGTGTGTCTGCTGTATTCGATGGAGGATATGAGTCCGTTCATCAGAATGGTGGGATATCGCCCTTGACCGTGACGGCCGTCTATTTGCAGATTGAATGTGACGCTTCCCAACTGAGGATTGGATAACAGTTTGCCTATTTCAAACTCTTCTGTTTGAATGCCACCGGCATACGCAAATACTCCCTTCTCTCTGTCCGACTTGAGCTTGAGGTTGCTCTTTACCTTACCAAGGTCGGTGCGCACCAGTCCCGAGGTTGACAGATTGGTCAAGTGACCTGCTATCTCACCGGTGAACTGTGCGGTGCCTAATTGTCTCAATGGAGTAGGGATGCCTTGGTGGTTGTTGCTGAAGTTGTGCAGAAAGAAGCCGATGCCTTCCTGATCGGCATACAGCTGGGAGAGGTTGCCGGATACGTATGTCTCTTTCGGATCCGAAAGATCCTTTAGTAACAGATGCCCCATCAGTCGGAAATGATTGCCGGAGGAAATGGAAAGAATGGGGCATTCCAGTTGGTCGAGAGTACCGGAGGTGAGCACTTCTATCGCAATCTTCTCTTTGAACGAAGCGAAGGTGGGGACAAAGGCTGCCAAATCCTGTAGGGCTATCTGCGAAGGTTGCAGATGGAAGGAGAAGCGAACCTGCTGTGCAAAGTCTTTGAATGCAGCCAGACTGTCGTACTCCAGTCGGATGGTGTCAGTGCAGAGCTGGGTGTGAGGCAGTGCAATGGAAAACTGGTCGATATGCGTACCCTGCCGATTCCCAATGACCTTTAGATCCAATGCCTTCAGTTCAAAGCCGGAATGCGCTTCCTCCATACCCAGTCTCTTGATGGCAGCATTGATGGAGTCGTTCTGCAAAGCCTTCAGTGATACGTTGGCTCTGATGTTGCGAAGCCGTACATGGGAAGTGTTGAACTTGCCGGGTGTCTCGGCTTCGGAAAGGACATCGTATGAAATCCGTCCTCTACGTATCAAGATGGAGTTGATACGCAGGTCAAGGTGGTTCTCCTTGGACTGGTCATCTTTGGATGCAAGTGCATCAAGCACGAACTGGAAGTTGGGGGTTGCTTCGGGATGCGCTCTGTTCAGTTGGATGTTGAATCCGAAGAGCTGTACGTTGCTGATGGATATCTTTCCTCTGAACAGGGGAGTGATGTCGAATTTGGCAGAAAGCCGGGTAGCCTTCAGCAACTCTTCACCCTTCTGGTCTTCCAAAAGCAGGTTGTGGATGATGATGCGGTTCAGCAATCCCAAATCAATACGCTCGATGGAAAGCCGGCTTCCTAACACCGTCCCAAGCTCTTTGGCTACAGACGCAGACAAACGCTGCTGAACAAAAGGTATGTTCAGCAGAAGGATTGTCCCGATATAGCATCCTAAGGTGATACCGAGTATCCAGCGGACTATTTTTTCTACTCTTTTGATAGGGCGGTTAATTTTTATAATCGGCCAACAAAAATATGAAATATTACGTTATGAATCTACTTTTATCACTACTTTTGCAGCGTTTAAACGTAAATAAACAGTATGAGTACAGTAATCTTGGGTATAGAGTCTTCTTGCGACGATACTTCGGCTGCCGTCATCAAGGACGGATATCTGCTTTCGAATGTGGTAGCCAGTCAGGCCGTGCATGAAGCATACGGTGGTGTAGTGCCGGAATTGGCTTCGAGAGCACACCAGCAGAATATCGTACCGGTGGTACACGAGGCGTTAAGACGTGCCGGAGTAACGAAGGAGGAGTTGAGTGCAGTGGCTTTCACCCGTGGGCCGGGACTGATGGGTTCGCTGTTGGTAGGTGTATCGTTTGCAAAGGGTTTCGCCCGTTCACTTGGAATTCCGATGATTGATGTTAATCATCTGAGTGGACATATTTTAGCTCATTTTATTAAAGCAGAAGGCGATGAAAACAGACAGCCTCATTTCCCTTTCCTTTGTCTGCTGGTGTCGGGCGGTAACTCACAGATTGTATTGGTGAAGGCCTATAATGATATGGAGATATTGGGTCAGACCATTGACGATGCTGCCGGAGAAGCCATCGACAAGTGTTCCAAGGTGATGGGGCTGGGCTATCCCGGCGGGCCTATTATCGACAAACTGGCACGTCAGGGCAATCCGAAAGCCTTTACGTTCAGCAAGCCGCATATCCCGGGATTGGATTACAGTTTCAGTGGTCTCAAGACCTCTTTCCTCTACTCGCTACGCAATTGGTTGAAGGATGATGCCGATTTCATCGAACATCATAAAGAGGACTTGGCAGCTTCGCTGGAGGCAACCATCGTGGACATCTTGATGGATAAGTTGCGCAAGGCTGCCAAACAATATGGAATCAAGGAGATTGCCTTGTCAGGTGGTGTGTCGGCCAACAATGGGTTGCGGAATGCGTTTCGGGAACATGCTGCGCGGTTCGGCTGGAACATCTTTATCCCTAAATTCAGTTATACAACCGACAATGCAGCTATGATTGCCATGACCGGATACTTCAAGTATCAGGATAAGGAGTTCTGTCCGATGGAGGCTCCTGCCTATTCAAGAGTAGTGTTGCAGTGACATATATATAATAGGTATATGAAATTAGAAGAAGAGATTGGTTGCCTGCTGCGGTCGGCCAATTTGTCCCTTTCCACCGCAGAAAGTTGTACCGGTGGAGGAGTGGCTGCACGGATTACTTCGGTACCGGGCAGTTCCGACTATTTTATGGGTGGCATTGTGGCTTATGCCAACGAAGTGAAACACGAGTTGCTGCATGTTTCGATGGAAACGCTGGAAAAACAGGGTGCTGTGAGTAGGGAAACCGTCATTGAAATGGCAAAAGGAGCGATGAAAACACTGAAAACGGACTGTGCCATCGCTACCTCGGGTATTGCCGGTCCGGGAGGAGGCACTCCGGAGAAACCGGTGGGGACAATTTGGATAGCCGTTGCCTATAAAAACGAAATTGTGACCAAGTGCCAAACCGGTGATGAGGGACGAGATAAAAACGTGAAAAAAACGATAGAGAATGCCCTTTTGATGCTTCTTGAACGGCTGAAAATGGGAAAAAAGCTATCAGACAATGAATTATTTTGCGAAAAACTTGTTTTATAACAATAAAAGTGCTTACTTTGCGCTCTGTTTGAAATAGGCATAAACTGAAAACTATAAAAATTAGATAGAAATGTCAAAGATTTGTCAAATTACCGGAAAGAAGGCCATGGTTGGCAACAATGTTTCACACTCGAAGAGAAGAACCAAAAGAACTTTTGACGTGAACTTGTTTAACAAGAAGTTCTACTATGTAGAGCAGGATTGCTGGATCAGCCTGAGCATTTGCGCCAACGGATTGCGCGTGATTAATAAGAAAGGATTGGATGCTGCACTGAAAGATGCAGTAGCTAAGGGGTATTGTGATTGGAAAACCATTAAAGTGATTGGTTAATAAAGAAGAGGAGAAAACTGATTATGGCAAAGAAAGCAAAAGGTAACAGAGTTCAGGTTATTCTGGAGTGTACAGAACATAAGGATAGCGGTATGCCGGGAACTTCTCGTTATATCACAACGAAAAACAGAAAGAATACCACTGAAAGATTGGAGTTGAAAAAGTATAACCCCATCCTGAAGCGTGTAACAGTACATAAAGAAATTAAATAATACGATTAACTCATGGCAAAGAAAGCAGTAGCAACCTTGCACGAAGGTTCAAAAGAAGGTCGTGCTTATACCAAGGTCATTAAGATGGTGAAGTCTCCGAAGACGGGTGCTTATATCTTTGATGAGCAGATGGTACGTAACGAAGATGTACAGAGCTTCTTCAAGAAATAATTGATGTACAAAGCGAGCCGGTCAAAACGGCAGATTGTCTCATAAAAATCCTCTTTTCGGTTCATCCCGATGAGAGGATTTCTTTTATTCACACATTTGTGGGAAATAGTTTCTTGTAATTCAATACTTTGTATTATCTTTGCACAGAAAGTAGGGAGTGGCATTGAGGACCATCTGCCTGCATAACCGATATTTAAGAAAACATTGCGCGTATGGGATTTTTTAGTTTTTTCTCTAAGGAAAAGAAAGAGACGTTGGATAAGGGGTTGTCGAAGACCAAAGAAAGCGTGTTCGGGAAGATAGCCCGTGCCGTGGCCGGTAAGTCGAAAGTGGATGACGAGGTGCTGGACAATCTGGAAGAGGTGCTGATTACCTCGGATGTGGGAGTGGAGACAACTCTGAAGATTATTGAACGCATTGAGAAACGAGTGGCTGTAGACAAATATATGAATGCCACTGAGTTGAATCGCATCCTGCGCGATGAAATTGCGGCATTGCTGACCGAAAACAATACAATGGATTTGGATGACTTTGATGCTCCTATTACGAAGAAGCCTTATGTCATTATGGTTGTCGGTGTCAACGGGGTAGGAAAGACTACTACGATAGGTAAACTGGCATATCAGTTTAAGAAGGCTGGTAAGTCGGTCTATCTGGGAGCGGCAGATACGTTCCGGGCTGCCGCAGTGGAACAGCTGATGATTTGGGGCGAACGGGTAGGCGTACCTGTAATCAAGCAGAAGATGGGGGCCGACCCGGCTTCTGTGGCATTCGATACATTGAGTTCGGCAGTGGCCAATGGAGCGGATGTCGTTATCATTGATACGGCCGGTCGCCTGCATAACAAGGTGGGTCTGATGAACGAGCTGACGAAAATCAAGAATGTGATGCGTAAGGTTGTGCCCGATACGCCCAACGAAGTGCTGTTGGTGCTGGATGGGTCTACCGGACAGAATGCCTTTGAGCAGGCCAAACAGTTCACCTTGGCTACAGAGGTGACGGCCATGGCTGTGACCAAACTGGACGGAACGGCCAAAGGTGGCGTAGTCATCGGTATATCCGACCAGTTCAAGATTCCGGTGAAATATATCGGTTTGGGAGAGGGCATAGAAGATCTTCAGCTGTTCCGCAAGAAAGAGTTCGTAGAATCTTTGTTTGGTGACAACGCATGAGACGGAAGACAATCGACATCATTACGCTGGGCTGCTCCAAGAACCTGGTGGATTCGGAACGTTTGTTGAGACAGCTTCAGGAGGTCGGTTTCCACGTTACTCATGATGCCGCTCATCCGAAAGGGGAAATAGCGGTAATCAATACGTGCGGATTCATCGGCGATGCGAAGGAAGAGTCCATTAATATGATTCTGGAGTTTGCGCAGGCCAAAGAGGAAGGACGCTTGGAGAAACTTTACGTCATGGGCTGTCTCTCTGAACGTTACTTGAAGGAGTTGGCCGTGGAGATACCGCAGGTGGACAAGTTCTATGGGAAATTCAATTGGACGGAACTGTTGCACGATTTGGGACAAGAGTACCGAGATGCTTTGCATATAGAGCGCACGCTGACCACTCCCAAACATTATGCTTACCTGAAAATCTCGGAGGGATGTGATCGGAAGTGTTCCTATTGTGCTATCCCCATCATTACAGGACCGCATGTGTCCCGTCCGATGGAAGAGATTCTGGACGAAGTGAAGTTCTTGGTAAGCAAGGGCGTCAAGGAGTTTCAGGTCATTGCACAAGAGCTGACCTATTACGGAGTAGATTTGTATAAGAAGCAGATGCTGCCCGAATTGATTGAACGGATTTCCGATATACCCGGAGTGGAATGGATCAGGCTGCACTATGCCTATCCGGCACATTTTCCTACAGATTTGTTTCGTGTGATGCGCGAACGTGCCAATGTATGCAACTACATGGACATCGCGCTGCAGCACATCAGCGACAAAGTGCTGACGAAGATGCGTCGCCATGTGACAAAGGCGGAAACATACCAATTAATCGAACAATTCCGCAAGGAGGTGCCCGGCATCTGTTTGCGTACCACGCTGATGGTGGGACATCCCGGAGAGGGAGAGGAGGAGTTTGAGGAACTGAAAGAATTCGTTCAAAAGGCCCGTTTTGATCGGATGGGTGCGTTCGCCTATTCTGAAGAGGAAGGCACCTATTCTGCCCAGCACTATGAAGACACTATTTCGCAGGAGGTGAAACAGGCTCGTCTGGACGAGTTGATGGCGTTGCAGCAAGGAATTTCTGCCGAGTTGAATGCGGCTAAGGTTGGTATGCAAATGAAGGTAATCATCGATAGAAAGGAGGGAGATTACTATGTAGGGCGTACTGAGTTTGACTCGCCCGAAGTGGATCCCGAAGTGCTGATTGCTTGTGAAGACCGTGTGTTGCATATCGGTAACTTTTATCAGGTGATGATAGAAAAATCCGATGATTTCGACCTTTTTGGACGAGTGATTTCATGATTTTTCTCAAAATGTTTGTGTAAGTGCCGAATTTTTGCTAATATAGCCCCGTATTTTAAAAAACAGTGTTTTGAATAATAAAGAATTTACTTCTGAATTGTCCCAAAGACTGGGCTATACGCTGAAGGATACATCCGAGCTGATGGCCTCCTTGCTCAGCGGCATGACGCAGATGCTGGAGGAGGGCAATGCGGTATCTGTCCAAGGGTTCGGTACTTTCGAGGTGAAAAAGAAATTGGAACGTATTTCCGTTTCTCCCAATACGAAACAACGTTTTCTGGTGCCTCCCAAGTTGGTGTTGACTTACAGACCCAGCGCATTTCTGAAGGATAAGTTCAAATAGGACCTTCGTTGTGGTGGCTATGGGTGAGAAAATGAACATACAGAGTCTGGCTGATTGGTTGGGTGAAAAGCACCAAATGAGCCGGAAAAATGCGGATGGTTTCGTTCGGGCATTCTTTGCGCTGATTGAGGAGGCACTGGAGAAAGACAAGTACGTGAAAGTAAAAGGTCTGGGAACCTTTAAGTTGATAGAGGTGGAAAGCCGGGAAAGCATCAACGTCAATACGGGAGAACGTTTCTGGATTCAGGGACATACCAAAGTGTCGTTTACTCCGGAACCTGCACTCAAAAATACCATCAACAAACCGTTTGCTCACTTTGAAACTGTTCTTCTAAACGAAAATACGGTGTTTGATGATGAGGTTACGATGGAATCTGAATCAGAAGACGAGGAGTCCCCTGCACTTTCTGTGACTCCTGACACCTCTGAAGAACCTGCTCCAATTACTTCGGAAGAGCCTGTCCCCGCTCCCGAAGAATCCCTGCCTGCGACGGAAGAACCTGCTACAATTACTTCGGAAGAGATGGTTGCAACTCCCGAAGAATCCCAGCCTGTAGAAGAAGAACCTTCCGTAATTCCCACTGAAGAGCCTGTCTCTGCTCCCGAAGAACCGGTAGCTTCCCTTACATCCTCTCTCGGTGATGTGCCGGTGGAGAAAGAACCTACAGTAAATCTTCCTGTGATAGAGACATCGGTTGCGGAAACAACGGCTTCGGACCACTCATCCCCGTCGTCCGAATCGTCGACCATGAAGTATTTCTTCGGGGTGCTTGTCCTGTTGATGCTACTTTGTGTAGGAGCGGTCGCCTATATGTATTGGCCCGACCTGTTCGATGCAAACGAGGTTTTGGCAAAGGAAGAACCTGTAGCTGTCCAAGTGCCGTCCCAACCGATTCAGGAAGAGCTGACGAATCAGAAGGACACGGAAACCATGCCGGACTCATTGCCCGTTTCAGAACCTGTGAAGAGTGTAGAGAAGCCTGCCGGCCAACCTCCGATTCAATCTCAGCCAGCTGCCCCTCGTGCACTTCAGACGGAGTCATCTGCCGCACAAGTGTCACAGGTGTTGTCGGCCTCGGAGGAGTATGAGATAGCCGGCACGCTGACACGCCACACCATCAAGGAGGGCGAGACACTGACCAAGGTGGCACTTCGCTATTATGGAACCAAGGCATTGTGGCCGTATATCGTGAAGCACAATCCAACGGTCATCAAGAACCCGGACAATGTGCCCTACGGCACGACCGTGCAGGTGCCCAAACTGGTCAAAAAAATGAATTGAGAGGGAAATGCTGCAAAAACTTTTCTTTTCTTTGTGGACTTTAAAACGCCTCTATTGTTTTTTAATAAATTTTAGTTGCTAAGGTACATTAATTGCCGTACTTTTGGGCTCGGAAATGAGAAAAACCGGCAAGAGCGCCGGCGATGAATGAAAAACGAACTAAATAATAGATAGATTTTATGGCAGAAACTATTGACATTCGCGAACTGAATGAGCGAATAGAACGGCAAAGTGCTTTTGTGACCAATCTTACCACCGGTATGGACCAAGTGATTGTAGGTCAGAAGCATTTGGTGGAGTCTTTGATGATTGGTCTGTTATCCGATGGACATGTGTTGTTGGAAGGTGTTCCTGGTTTGGCAAAGACGCTGGCCATCAAGACGCTGGCATCGTTGATTGATGCCAAGTACAGTCGTATCCAGTTTACTCCGGACTTGTTGCCGGCCGACGTGATAGGTACCATGGTATATAGCCAGAAGGACGAGACCTTTCAGGTGAAGAAAGGCCCGGTATTTGCCAACTTCGTTTTGGCAGACGAAATCAACCGTGCGCCGGCCAAGGTACAGAGCGCATTGCTCGAAGCTATGCAGGAGCGTCAGGTCACCATCGGCAAGGAGACATTCAAGTTGCCGGAACCGTTCCTGGTGCTGGCTACCCAGAATCCCATTGAGCAGGAAGGTACCTATCCATTGCCCGAAGCACAAGTAGACCGTTTCATGCTGAAGGTAGTGATTGACTATCCGAAACTGGAAGAAGAGAAGCTGATTATCCGTCAGAATATCAATGGCGACAAGTTCAACGTCCGTCCCATCATGAAGACCGATGAAATTCTGGAGGCCCGTAAGGTTGTCCGTCAGGTCTATCTGGATGAAAAGATTGAGAAGTACATTGTCGATATTGTCTTTGCAACCCGCTATCCGGAGAAATATGACTTGAAGGAACTGAAGGATATGATTGGATTCGGCGGTTCGCCGCGTGCATCTATCAATCTGGCTTTGGCAGCCCGCAGCTATGCTTTCATCAAACGTCGCGGCTATGTGATACCCGAAGATGTGCGCGCGGTGGCACACGATGTGCTCCGTCATCGTATCGGACTGACCTACGAGGCAGAAGCCGACAACATGACTTCCGATGAAATTGTAAGCAAGATATTGAACAAAGTTGAGGTGCCCTGATGTGTGCCCCGTTTGTGATTCGTTAGTGAGATAGTACGCTATTGATGGAAACAACTGAATTATTGAAGAAAGTCCGCCAGATTGAGATAAAGACGCGCGGGTTGTCCAACAACATCTTTGCCGGCCAGTATCATTCGGCCTTCAAGGGGCGTGGTATGGCCTTCTCGGAAGTGCGTGAGTATCAGTTTGGGGACGATATACGCGACATTGATTGGAATGTGACCGCCCGATTCAACAAACCCTACGTAAAGGTGTTTGAAGAGGAGCGTGAACTGACCGTGATGTTGCTGGTCGATGTTTCCGGTAGTTTGGAGTTCGGTACAGTCAAACAGATGAAAAAGGAACTGGTGACAGAGATTGCGGCTACATTGGCTTTCTCTGCCATACAGAACAACGACAAGATTGGAGTCATCTTCTTTTCGGACAAGGTGGAGAAGTTCATTCCGCCCAAGAAGGGGCGAAAACACATCCTTTACATTATCCGTGAGTTGATTGATTTCCATGCGGAAAGTCGTCAGACCAATATCCGGCTGGGCTTGGAGTATCTGACGAATGTGATGAAACGTCGTTGTACGGCCTTTGTCCTGTCTGACTTTATCGACCGTGGAGGATTCAAGGATGCGCTTACCATTGCCAATCGTAAGCACGACGTGGTAGCCATTCAGGTGTACGACCGACGGGTGGAAGAACTTCCGGCTATCGGACTGATGAAGGTCAAGGATGCCGAGACGGGTCGCGAGCAGTGGATAGATACGTCGTCCAAGGCTGTGCGCCGTGCTCATCACGACTGGTGGGAAGAACGCCAGACCGAGTTGCACGAAACGTTTACCAAGAGCAATGTAGACAATGTGTCGGTACGCACTGACCAGGATTACGTGAAGGCATTGATGAACCTGTTTGCGAAACGAAATTGAGCGTGAAATGAAAAAGACTGTATTATTACTGATATCGTGTATAATATGCTCGCTGCAGCAGGGACGGGCACAGTCGGTGACGGTGGATGCCACCATCGACTCGTTGCAGATTCTGATAGGCGAACAGGCGAAAATCACACTGCAGGTCTCCTTAGACGCAGATAAAAGAGCCATCCTGCCGCTCTATACCGACACGTTAGTTCGCGGTGTGGAGATTGTGGAGGTGGCCAAACCGGATACGCAGCTGCTGAATGGTGGCAAACGGATGCTGATAACGGAAGAGTATACGGTTACCTCGTTTGATTCGGCCCTTTATTACCTGCCGCCTATGGAGGTGACGGTTGACAATCAGCCCTATCGTTCGAAGGCATTGGCACTGAAAGTCTATTCGGTGAATGTGCCGATTGACCCGGAAAACCCCGAGCAGTTCTTTGGTCCGAAGAGTGTGATGAAGGCTCCCTTTGTGTGGAAGGACTGGTATGGAACGATTGCCTGTCTGATTCTGCTGGCACCGTTTGCCTTCCTGCTGGTCTATTTGGTGAAACGCATCTTCGACAACAAGCCGATTATACGCAAGGTGAAGGTAGAGCCAACGTTACCGCCCCATCTGCAGGCTATGCAGGAGATAGAACGTATCAAGAGTGAGAAAATCTGGCAGAAAGGTGAGTCGAAGGTGTATTACACCCAATTGACCGATGCTATTCGCACCTACATCAACAAGCGGTTTGGTTTCAATGCGTTGGAGATGACCTCTTCGGAAATCATTGAAAAACTGCTGGAAATCAAGGATAAGGAAGCTATTGCAGATTTGCGCGAGCTGTTTGTGACGGCCGATTTGGTGAAGTTTGCCAAACATACCCCTTTGCTGAACGAGAACGATGCGAATTTAGTAAGTGCCATTGACTTTATCAATGAGACGAAGGAGAAGGAAGACGAGAATGCCAAGCCACAACCTACAGAAATAACCATTGTGGAGAAGCGTTCGCTCCGTACCAAGATTCTGCTGGGTATCGGTGTGTGTGCTGTGGCAGCTGCGTTGATTGCTTCACTGATTTATATAGGTCTGGAACTGTACAATTACTTTGCCTGACACAGATGGTCCGGCTGATACAGCAGGTTACCCGACCGTAATTTATAAAATGTTGAGATGATGGTTTTTGCCAATATTGAATATTTATTTCTGCTTCTTCTGCTGATACCTTATATAATATGGTATATCATGAAGAGGAAAAACTCGGAGGCTTCCTTGCAAGTATCCGATGCCCAGGTCTATCTGCATACGCCGAAGAGCTATCGCAACTACCTGCTTCATGCCCCCTTTGTACTGCGTGTAGCGGCTCTTGTGCTGCTTATCATTGTATTGGCGCGTCCGCAAACCACCAACAGCTGGCAGAACAGCGAGATTGAGGGTATTGACATTATGCTGGCGATGGACGTTTCTACCAGTATGCTGGCCGAAGACTTGAAGCCCAACCGCCTGGAGGCAGCCAAAGAGGTGGCTGCCGAGTTCATCAACGGACGTCCCAACGACAACATTGGCATCACGCTGTTTGCCGGTGAGAGTTTCACGCAGTGTCCCTTGACGGTGGATCATGCCGTGTTGCTGAATCTGCTGAAAGACATGAAGTGCGGACTGATAGAGGATGGTACCGCCATCGGTATGGGTATTGCCAATGCGGTAACCCGTCTGAAGGACAGCAAGGCTAAGTCGAAGGTAGTGATTCTGCTGACGGATGGTGTCAACAACAAGGGGGATATCTCCCCGCTGACGGCAGCCGAGATAGCCAAGAGCTTTGGCATCCGCGTCTATACCATTGGTGTGGGTACCAACGGCATGGCTCCCTATCCCTATCCGGTAGGAGGTACCGTGCAGTATGTCAATCTGCCTGTCGAGATAGACGAGAAGACGTTGACGCAGATTGCGGGTACCACCGACGGCAACTATTTCCGTGCCACCAGCAACTCCAAGCTGAAGGAGGTCTATGAGGAGATAGATAAGTTGGAGAAGACCAAGCTGAATGTGAAAGAGTATAGCAAGAGGCAGGAGGAGTACCGATGGTTTGCATTGGCCGCCTTCCTGTGTGTATTGCTGGAAGTCTTGCTGCGCAACTCCATCTTGAAGAAGATTCCTTGATGCAGATGATAAGGCTTGAATATATAACTTGTAAAATGCAATAGAAAGATGTTTCGATTTGAAGAACCTGCCTATTTATATTTGTTGTTGATACTGCCTTTGCTGGTGGTCTTCTATCTCTATTCCAATTACAGACGGCGCAAGGCCATCCGCGTCTTTGGCGACCCGGAACTGATGATGCAGCTGATGCCCGATGTCTCCAAGTATCGTCCCGATGTCAAGTTCTGGCTGTTGGCTGCTGCCATCGGTCTGTTTGCCTTGTTGCTGGCTCGTCCGCAGTTCGGCTCCAAGTTGGAGACCGTGAAGCGGCAGGGGGTAGAGGTGATGATTGCGCTCGACATATCCAACTCGATGTTGGCACAGGATGTTCAGCCCAGCCGCCTGGAAAAGGCCAAACGGCTGGTGGCCCAACTGGTGGACAAGATGCAGAACGACAAAGTGGGCATGATAGTCTTTGCCGGCGATGCCTTTACCCAGTTGCCCATCACCAGCGACTATATCTCAGCCAAGATGTTCCTGGAGTCTATCGACCCCTCGCTGATATCCAAGCAGGGCACAGCCATTGCAGCGGCCATCAACTTGGCCACCAAGAGCTTTACGCCGCAAGAGGGGGTAGGGCGTACGGTCATCGTCATCACCGATGGTGAGAACCACGAAGGCGGTGTGGAAGAGGCTGCCAAGGCTGCCGTAGAGAAAGGCATTCAGGTGAATGTGCTGGGAGTCGGCATGCCGGATGGCGCTCCCATCCCCGTGCCGGGTACCAACGACTACCGACGCGACCGTGAAGGCAATGTCATCGTGACCCGGTTGAACGAAGTCATGTGTCAGGAGATAGCCAAGGTAGGCAATGGCATCTACGTACGGGTAGACAACACGAACAATGCACAGAAAGCAATCAATCAGGAAATCAATAAGATGTCGAAAGCGGAAGTAGAGACGCAAGTCTACACAGAGTTCAACGAGCAGTTTCAGGCTGTAGCATGGATTATCCTGCTGCTGCTGTTGGCAGAGATGCTGATATTGGAACGCAAGAATCCGCTCTTCCGCAACATCCATTTATTCTCCACAAAGAAAGGGTGATATGTATATGGTAACAAAGAGATATATGACACTGTTCCTGTTGTTATTGACAACGGCAGGAATGGCATCGGCACAGAAGGCCGAACGGGACTTTATCCGCAAGGGAAACCGTGCATTTAAGGACAGCGTGTTTGTAGATGCGGAGGTCAATTACCGGAAGGCGTTGGAAGTCAATCCAAAGTCCACCGTCTCCATGTACAATCTGGCCACCACGTTGCTCCAGCAGAACAAGCTGAAGGAGGCTATGGAAGAGTATGCCGATGCTGCCAATCTGGAGAAGGACAAGGCCAATCTGGCCCAGATTTATCACAATATGGGAGTGATTTTCCATTCCCAGAAGGAGTATGCCAAGGCCATAGAGGCCTACAAACAGTCGTTGCGCAACAATCCGAAGGATGACGAGACACGCTACAACCTGGCTTTGGCGCAGAAGATGCTGAACGACCAGCAACAGAATCAGGACCAGAACCAAGACCAGAACCGGCAGAACCAGCAACAGGAGCAGCAGCAGGACCAGCAGCAACAACAGCAACAGCAGCAGGACCGGCAGCAGAATCAGCAACAGCCGCCACAGAATGACAAGAAGGAGAATGAGATGTCGAAGGAGAATGCCGAGCAGCTCTTGAAGTCGGTGATGCAGGACGAGAAGGACGTACAGGACAAAGTCAAGAAGCAGCAAGTCATTCAGGGAGGACGACTGGAGAAGGATTGGTGAGTTTAGCTACAAGTTACGAGCTACAAGCTACAAGTTACGGGCTACAAGCTACAAGTGGCACGTCTTTGATGAAAATGATAATTAATACAAAGAGTAATATATGAGGAAAATACTGTTCTTATGGATTGCGATGGCAATCGTCAGTATGCAGGTGCGGGCCGACGGCAAAGTCTCCTTTACGGCATCTGCTCCGGATGTGGTGGTGGTAGGAGACCAGTTCAGGCTCTCATACACGGTCACTACACAGAACGTTAGAGATTTCCGTGCCCCTTCCATCAAGGGGTTCGAGGTATTGATGGGACCTACCCGTTCTACGCAGAGCAGCGTACAGATGATCAACGGACAGACCACGTCCACCAGCAGCATCACCTTCACTTACATTCTGTTGGCCAATGCCGAGGGTAGCTACTCCATTCCCGGTGCCACCATCACGGCAGCCGGCAATCAGATGGTATCCAACGGCGTACAGATCAAGGTACTGCCGGCCGACCAGGCCGGTGGAGCATCTTCCGATGGCGGACAGCAGGGAGGAGGACGTGCCTCGTCGGGTACGGCAGTTTCCGGTTCCGACCTCTTCATACTGGGTACGGCCAGCAAGACCACGGTCTACGAGCAGGAGGCTTTCCTGCTGACTTACAAGATTTATACCGTGGTCGATTTGCAACGGTTCGACAATGTCAAGCTGCCCGATTTCAAGGGATTCCATTCACAGGAAGTAGAACTGCCTGACGACCGCCGTTGGGGGCTGGAGCATTACAAGGGACGCAACTACCGGACTACCGTCTTCCGTCAGTTTGTGCTCTTCCCGCAACAGGCCGGCAAGCTCACCATCGATGGTGCTCGCTTCGATGCTTCCATTGCCAAGGCTACGCAGGTGTCCGACCCCTTCGAGGCCTTCTTCAACGGAGGAAACAACTATGTGGAGGTCAAGAAGACGATTATGACACCCAAGCTCACCATCGACGTGAAGGCGTTGCCCTCCGGCAAGCCGGCCGACTTTTCGGGTGGAGTGGGAGAGTTTGATGTCACTTCGTCCATCAACAGCACCGATGTCAAGACCAACGATGCCGTGACGGTGAAGGTGGTCATTTCCGGCACAGGCAATCTGAAGCTGCTGGCCGACCCCGAAATCAAGTTCCCCGAAGACTTTGAGGTCTATGACCCCAAGGTAGACAATAAGTTCCGTCTGACCAATGCCGGCCTGACGGGCAGCAAGGTGATAGAGTATCTGGCCATTCCGCGCAATGCGGGTACCTATAAGATTCCGCCTGTCACCTTCAGCTATTTCGATATCAAGTCGCAGAGCTACAAGACGTTGAGTACCGAAGCCTACACGCTGAATGTGGCCAAGGGAGCCGGCAATGCAGCCCAGACCATTGCCAACTTCACGAACAAGGAAGACCTGAAAGTGCTCAACGAAGACATCCGTTACATCAAGCTGAACAACGTGAAGCTGCACCCGCGCGGACAGTTCTTCTTTGGTTCGCTCACCTGCTGGCTCTTCTACATCGTGCCTCTGCTGGCTTTCCTGCTCTTCTTTGTGCTCTATCGGAAGCAGATTGCCGCCAATGCCAATGTGGCTCGGGTACGTACCAAGAAGGCCAACAAGGTAGCTGTGAAGCGGATGAAGCAGGCTGGCAAGCTGCTGGCCGACAACCAGAAGGATGCCTTCTACGACGAGGTGCTGAAGGCACTTTGGGGCTACATCAGTGACAAACTGAACATCCCTCTCTCCCGTCTGTCGAAAGACAACATCGAAGACGAGTTGCAGGCTCATGGGGTAGACGATGCGTTGGTACACGAGTTCCTCGGTGCCTTGAACGACTGCGAGTTTGCCCGCTTTGCTCCGGGTGACGACAACCAGGCCATGGACAAGGTGTACAGCGCCTCACTGGAGGTAATCAGCAAGATGGAAAATTCAATCAAACATTCATAAAGAGAGGAGGACGCAAGGATGAAAAGAATACTGTTATATACATTGGCTCTGCTGCTTGCGGCGCATGTCATCGCACAAGATTCCACGGCCGTGGCTGCGGGTGAAACGCTCCCTTCGGAGGCAGTGAGCGCACCGTTGGGCTCTCTCTCCGATCAGGTGACAAAAGCCCAGGGCGACAGTGCCTATATGCGCAACGACTACGCATCGGCCATACAGATTTATGAAACGTTGTTGAGTGAAGGCGAGGCTGCCGAACTCTATTATAATCTGGGAAACAGCTATTACAAGATGGACGAGATAGCCAAGGCTATCCTGAACTACGAACGTGCCCTGCTGCTGCAGCCCGGCAACGGCGACATCCGTGCCAATCTGGAGATAGCCCGTGCCAAGACGGTGGACAAGGTAGTGCCCGTTCCGGAGATTTTCTTTGTCTCTTGGATCAAGTCGCTCATCAACTGCTTGAGCGCAGATGCTTGGGCCGTCGGTGGCTTCCTCAGCTTCTGGCTGTTGCTGGCAGCATGTGCGCTCTTCTTCTTTACCAAACGTGCGGTGTGGAAGAAGAGCGGATTCTTTGCCGGACTCTTCTTCCTGCTGCTGACCGTGCTTTGCAACCTGTTTGCTGCCCAGCAGAAGTCGTCGTTGGTTCATCGCAACGATGCCATTGTCCTGCAGCCCAGCGTGACGGTGCGTAGCACCCCCAGCGAGTCGGGTACCAGCCTCTTCATTCTGCACGAAGGTCACAAGGTAGAGGTGAAGGACGGCTCCATGCGCCAATGGAAGGAGATTCGGCTGGAAGACGGCAAGGTAGGGTGGGTGCCCGCCGAGGCCATCGAAGTGATTTAATAGATTCTCCCCGACACGACCCTTTGCTCTCCGGCTGTCATGCCGGAGAATCGTAGCGAAGATGGTATACGCACCATGTACAGGCTCATTCGCCATGTGCATGGTGCGTATAGGTTTCTGTATGCTCCACAGAATTACAAATAATTTTGGGTCAGTCCGAAAAGTATGTTGCCAAGAGGGTGCCAAAAGCCATTCGCCTATCGCCCCTACAATGTTATCATCGGATGGTTTCACACAAAGTGTAATGGGGACTCAGGATGACAATAGGATAGGCAATATGAATGTTGATAGCAAAACATCACAGCTGAAAGAAAGAATAGTAATCATTTCGGACAAAAAGGGACCCTCAGAGGGGCACTCCTAAGGGGAGCATCATTCAGTCGTATCATGAAATACATTCAGTCGTATCATGAATGCCATTCAGTCGTATCATGAAACACATTCAGAATACGACTGAATGTTGGCCATCTTAACAGATTGATAACCAGGCACTTATGGGTGTTAAAATTTTTCTTTCAGCAGAGAATCGGACATAGTAAACGTTCCTTACATTTTGCTTCCTGCAAAAGTCCAAACGGCTACCAAAGACGAAGACTGGGGCAGAGCTATGTGTCTGCCCGGATACACAAGCCGCAGTCTGTAGGGCGGATTTGTGTGTCCGCCCTACAGACTCGATGGACAATCTGAGTTCTGACATACTTTCTTGAACAGTTTCACTTCAATACAACCGACTTTTCGGACTAATCCATAATTTTTGAATCATGCAATTTCTTCCTACGCATACGGAAAGACATTATTGACAAGATTAGGGAGAAGGAAGTCGATTCCCTGATAGAGCTCGGCATGCAATCTCGATGCAATCCAAAGAATAATCTACTTTATTCTCGATCAGAAAACGACTGAGTAAAAAGAGAACCGACAGAAGAAAAGACATGGCTGAACTTATGAGATACGTCCCAATGAGCTTTACGTAACTCATTCACTTCATACTACAAACATAAGGAAGTAAGATTTTTAGAAACAGATAAATTGCTTATATACAACATGAAAAAATACTCGTTTTGCCTGCGCATCGGGTAAGGGACACTATATCTTTGATTGTGTCTTTAATGAAAGAGTCGTGCCAAAAGCCTATAAAAATAATTGTCAGATAGTGTATTTCCATAAAACAATTACTATATTTGCACAGTTTTCATCTGCCGATAGCCGCTCTTCGTAAGAGGGGTTGCATAAGGGGATGGGTGGAAACCGACATATATAAAGAAGGACGTTTACTTTTACGTTTTGTCTTTTTGACGCATAGGAATCTCGCAAATTCTTTAAAACCAGTCAGAAGCAAAGCAACGGTAGATGTCTGCGGGATATGTTTTAGCCGTAGTGTACTTGCACCAAACAAGTATGCTATGTTGACTATACATATCGGCGTGGGCTATCGGCGTTGCTCGTTCAGACTGGTGGGCAATGCGAGAGCCTCTATGCGTGGGACGAGTAACAGGTACAGATTCCCCACGCTTCTTTTTTATATATACAGGATAAGATTAGTTGAATAATGTCTGCCATGGGGAACGGTGGAACCTTAGTAATCGTTTTACCATGACTAAAACTCGAACACCAAAATTCTTTTTATTGCTATTGTCGGCATTGGTGATAGTTTTCACTCTGACAGCCTGTATTGGTGGAGAAAAAAAGCGAAAGATAAATCTCATTGGGAGCCCATATTTTACTGCCGATGGTCGTCTTAAATCGGATTCTACCTGTTCTCATTTTCGGGAAGAACGATGCTCTACATTGAAACTTTATGTTGAATCTTCGGGAAGCATGAACGGTTTCTTTCGTTCCAATAAAGCTACCCTGTTCAAGGAAGATGTATGGAATATCTTTTCAGACTTTGACAAGTTTGCAAATACAGTCACTGCATTTGATGATAAAAATATAAAGTCATTCGATTTGCAGAAGTTTCGGAATGCAATGAATAGTGGTCAGCTTAATTCATCAAGATCTACAATGGTTCCCGATATGCTTCGTTACATTATCGAGGACTTGGACTGTAACAATGGGGAGGCAGCCGTATTGGTGTCTGACATGAAATACAGCCCCGAAGGTATAAAGGCTATGGATGTTCTTCTGACTCAATATTCTACGGATATTCGTAATTTAGTGATGAACACAGAGGCTGCTTTTGCATTGATAGCTGCCACTTCTAATTATCTGGATAAAAAAGGTGTAGAAATAGAAGCAAAATCACCCTATTACTACCTTGTCATAGGAAAACCTCAGCAAGTGACATGGCTACGGAACTGTATCGCAACGTTGCTTAATGACAAAGGTCGCTATGTGGATGCGGTGGAATATGGGTTTGATTACGGCAGTCCCAATTATCGGTTAGGCAAGGTGAAAAATGGTAGAAAATGGAAAGACGAGCCAACCATCTACAGTGTGAATAGAAGAAGCAAACAGTATCAGGGTGCCTGTTATGTTGATATCGAAATTGACATTACCGGCTATCCTTGGTTTATGGAAGATGAAGAGGTACTTCGGAATGCTATAGAGTTTCAGAGTACGGTAGGAAGTTCGGTAGAAGTGGAATCCATTGAATACGAGATAGACAATCATGCTGACAAATCATTGAAACGTCGTGCGAAAGCAATTGTTACTGTTGAAATCAGTAGATTGCCCCAAAAAGGCGATGTGATTGAATGGAATATAGTGGTTCCGGAAGGACTTATATCGAGCGCATTCCAGTCATTTTTCGGGGCTCCTTCGGACTCATACCTGAATAAATCGTTCTCAATTGAGAACTTCATTGGTGGAATGTCTTCTGGAAAATCTAACTTTTGTAGCAAGACTCCAAACAGAATATTAATATCAACAGCGAAATAATCAAAGACAATTATGATAGAAGAATACTACAACTTGTTTTTGCCGGATAATATCATGGATTTAATCAATGAGAATGAAGGCTTTGATGTCATCTTGTTAACTTGTGAAGAAAAACTGTTTGCGTCCTGTTTGCTATGTGCTCTGTTACCCGTGTTTCTCTATTATGGACTTTATACCAGATGCTGTTTTTGGGGATATCATTACAGAGTGAGACATTGGTTCGGCTGGATGTTTGCTTTCTTTGTTGTAATGACAGCTGTTGCTTGGATTTGGGCTCTACAAGAATTGGGAACGGTTTGGTTCGGAGAGATTGAACGCATAGGATGGAGGTTGTACTGGGCTAATGTGGTTTTATACATCATCACATCTTTTGTCGCTTCTTGGGCGTGGTGCCAATTTTTGCCCACCAATGCTTATCGTTGTTTTAAAATCGGACATTGATTATGAATAGAGTATTTGTATTTTGTATAGGTGGTACCGGGCTTCGTGTGATGAAGTCAATCATTATGCTGCTTGCATCAGGTCTTAAGACCAATGGCTATCAAATTGTGCCTATTGTCATAGACCCTCATCAGGACTTGAAAGAGAAAACCGAACTGGATGCTTTGATAGCCAGCTATCAAAAGATTTATAATGCCACGGTAGGCGAAAAGACGGAGAATAAGGATAACTCGTTGGATGGATTCTGGAACACCCGTATTGTGACTTTGCAGGAATTGGATGACCAACAGAATCCCACCAGCTCTACGATGGCTGACAATAGAGCTTTCAGAGAATATATAGGGATGGGAGCACTGGATGATGACGACCTGAACCAATACCTTATTCAAGCACTCTATTCTGAGGCCAACTTGAACAATAAATTATCGGTAGGCTTCAAAGGAAACCCTAACGTGGGGACAGTGGTCTTAGGAAATATGATACAAGGTGCCGATGAGTTTGAAGGATTAAAA
The DNA here is from genome assembly GCA_051875915.1 of Bacteroides sp. GTDB lineage: Bacteria > Bacteroidota > Bacteroidia > Bacteroidales > Bacteroidaceae > Bacteroides. Next base: position 42,772 of record JBJEHI010000024.1, on the reverse strand, counting down.
CGGCAGTTCGATGAGAATGACAGGATCTTCATTATCAGTTCTATCTTTGGAGGTACGGGTGCTTCGGGCTATCCTCTTCTGGAAAAGAGTATTCGTAGCTGTAGCGGTTGTCCAAAACTAAAGGCAGCCATGATGGGTGCAGTCACAGTTTTCCCCTATTTCGCACTGGACGACCCTACTACAACAGGCAGTTCGATAGATTCAGCCAACTTCCTGACTAAAACCAAGGCGGCATTGGCATACTATGCTGACAATGTATTGTCAGACTATCTGTATTATGTAGGTGAACAGAAACTGCGCAAGTCATATAAGAATAACGAACAAGAACAGGAAGACCCTGCTCATTTCATCGAGCTGGTGGCGGCTTCTGCCTTATTCGATTTCTTGCAGCAGAAGCGACAGAACACGACTCAATACATGACGAGGGCAATTAGAGATGACAAAGAGGTACTGGATGTGGCTTCGGCAGGTGACGGATATAAACCTATCGTAAAGTGTCTTGCGGATATGATGCTGTTTAAGGAGTTGCTTGCTTTTTGGGAACAAGAACATCATTCGCCTCTGAAGAGTTCCCGATGGCGCTTGGATGAAAGATTTTTCTCTACAGAGCCATATACAGATTTGAAAAACTTCTTGAACCGCTTTTCTATTTGGTATGGTCAGATGGCTGATAACGAACGAGGCTTCGCTCCCTTAAACATTCACGACAATATGATAGACCCTGTGCGAGGTTTGTCTATCGAGGGGGATAAACGTCATTATGTGCTTGATATGATCAACTTCAGCCAAAGAGACAAAGCACGCAACTGCGATTTGCGGTTGCGTCACCTCATGGAGACCGCATATCAGACTATCGAAAAATATACAGGAACAATAATCAAAGGATTTGAATCATGAGTGCCATAGATTTAAGTATAGTTAGCAGAGGAACAGCAGGTAGCGAATGGAGTGCTGAAAAGGGAAAAATAGATCAGGCTAAATTAAGTGAAGTTTCTGAGGACAAGACGGATAATAGCAGCGCGTTGAATGCTCTGCCTACTCCCTTTGCACGTTTCTTTGTAGTCAGAGAAGCTTTCCGCAGATTATTGGACCAAAGACGTGACTCATCAAATGAAGCCGGATTAGCTTATGAGTGGTTGGTCTCTGATTGCCTCGATGTGTTTGAGCTGCTTTTCAACCTGCGTTTTCATCAAATGAAGAATGAAAAGATTGTCATCAAAGAGTGGAATAGAGAGGACGGCTTGAAGAATCTGAAGGGAAAGATGCCTATACTGGAGAATGCTTTACAAAAGTATTTTGATAGCGACCTTGGCTCACAGACATCCATACTGTACTTTATTATACTGGAATCTGCTGGGAAAGACTATCTGCTTGGCATCAGTTCGCCTATGACCGGCTTTATTACGCCTCCTGATTTGGATAAAATAAGCAGGAATGGGGAGTATTGCTTTATTGGCCATCGCTATGATAATTTGCCAACTATCAGGAGAAAAGACAATAAGGGGCTCTATTTTAAGGAACGGAAATTGTTCCAAGACCGTTCTGTAGAGTTCAAGAACTATATGTCCCAATTGTTTAGCCGAAGCTCAAATGAAGGGTTGGAGTATCTTCGTGATTATATCAAATCTTTTGCCCATGATTCTGATATCCGTAATGACTATCAGCTGAAGCTCGCGTCTTGTCAAAGCATAGATAATGAAGATCTTGTTGTCAATGGCTTATCTATATGCTACAACGATGAGGTAGGGGATTATCTGTCTGATTCTATCATCAAGTTACCTTATCGAATGTCAGAAGAGAACTTCGTCGTTTATCCTCTTGACGAAAAGAATGATTTCGCTTATTTACTCCCGCTTTCCGAGGCATCGTTGGATGGACTGGATATGAATCAATTGAAGGTGTCGTATAAGCCAGGTCTCGACAAGGTGAAAGTTACCTTGACGCTTCGTGGTCGGGAATACTCAAAAGAGTATGTTGGTTATCCCACTAAGCCTGAGCAGGGAAGGATTTTTGACCTGGAAAAACAGGGCATCTATCTTGATATGGGACTATTCCCCAATATCAAGGCTGCGGATGACAAGCTGAACCAGTACTATAAACTAATGATTGTGGCGGCCGATTGTAATCGCAGACGAACATTCGATATTTCGGATGCCAATTGTACGTTCTATAAGCAGAGCGGGGACGGTTATGTGGCAATGGTAGAGGCATCGGATAATACATACGAATTAGGTGTCAAGCCACCTGTTGTACGCAGTTCACAGCAAGAAGAGGGAGAATACTCCACGAAGTACTATGAACTGTTCGGTACCTCTTTTGATTTTATCTATCTGAAAATAAAACTGGAAGGTAAAGATTATGTTGGTGTGATTCAACCGAAATGGGTTGAGAGTGATGTCTCTAAAAGATCGTTTGTATATGCCATAGACTTTGGTACATCCAACACCTTCATCTCGCGCAGAGAGTTGACCGCCAAGTTGCAAGAGCCAGAGCAGCTTAAGATGGATAAGCCAATCATGAGCTATCTGCACCAAAAATCGCCGGTTCAGCAGAAGGAAGCAATTAATCGTTGGGAAGAAGGACCACATCCGGAAGCGATGGAATACTTTTTCTCGGAATTCATTCCTCCCTACATTGATGGCAAGCGGTATCGTTTCCCGTTGCGTACGGCTTTAAGTAAATCGCAAAGCTCATACTCCAGACATTCCCTATTTGACAATTGCAATATTGCCTTCTCATACGGCAAGAAGAAAGTGGTGGGCAATAATACAGTGGAAACCAATATAAAGTGGAACGAAGAGAAGCATGACAATATTGATTCATTCATTCGTGAATTGTTGATGCTGATTAAGTACGATATGCTTCAGGAACAGGTTGATATCAGTCGGACTAAGATTGTATGGTTCCGCCCATTGAGTTTTAAAGGAAGCTTAAGGGATGTGTTTGAGGATATATGGAAGACCGCATCATCTGAAATTCTTGGCATTCCGGCTTCGCAAGTCGTGTGTTATTCGGAATCGGAAGCTCCATACTATTACTATTCGCAGAAAGGTGTATTTAAAGCGATTGAATCAGTAGCTCTTATTGATATCGGTGGCGGCTCTACAGATTTGGTGTGCTTTAACAATAACACACCGCTCTTTGCTAACTCAGTACATTTTGGATGCGACGTTTTGTGGGGAAATGGATATAATCAGTTTGAAGATGCCAAGGAGAATGGTATCTTCAGCCAGCTGAAGGATGTCATAACCTTTGCAGAAAATGCCGACCTTTCCCGACTGAATGATTACATGAAGTCTGATAAAGCGGGATGTTCAACGAAGGATATCATCAATTTCTGGATAGACAACGAACGCGATAGTCACGTAATCACTCATCTAAAACGGAACTTCAAGCCGGTCTTTTTGTATCACTACGCTTCTATCATCTATTATCTATCCAAGATGATGCAATCGAAGGGAATGCAATGTCCTCAGACAATCTTGTTCTCAGGAAATGGAAGTAAGTATATTGACGGCTTTTTGAATAACGACCGTAGTGTGTTGGTGCGTTTGGCAAATGTCATATTAGACCAAGAGTTTCCTAATCACGGAAACTTGCAGATTATTTTGCCTGAAGATCGTAAAGAGAGCACATGCTATGGCGGACTTTTCAGGGAGGAAACGGCGCAGCGGGCCGAGACGTATTATTTTATGGGAGTCGATGACAAGCAGTATAAAGATGTCAAAGAGTTGAAGTTTGCTTTCGAGAATGGGTTGCGTGAACGATTGGTCAGTGAGATTGAAAAACTGAACAGGTATTACCTCACCATGCTGGATTTGCTAATACGCGAGGAAGAATTGAGCGGTATCAATAAGGCACTCATTGAGGAATCAATTGCGGATGGTGTAACGGATGCCATCAATACAGACTTCCAAAAAGAGGTGGTTGAGAAGAATAGCGACAGCGTGATTTACGGAGATACATTGTTCTTCTTACCAGTTGTTGATCAAATACTTAAATTGACAAAGATATAAAGTACTATGATGATATATATAGCTATAGGTGTCTTGGCTTTTGTCCTGTGTTTTCAGATTTATTTCACAAGTGAGACAAGACGTAAGATAATTTTAGTTAGACGACTTTTTCCAAAAGATGGAATAAAGTATAGGAAAGACGGCTTAACCGTCAACTTGGATGAGAATGGCTTGAAATGTAAGGAACTCTCAGAAATCATTCAGGAGATTAATGTCTATCTATCAAAAAATGAGGGAACTGCAGACTTCTCTATTCTGATGCACATGGTGGAGCGTAGGATTAATGTCTTGTATTCTGATGCGGTGGCAAAGATTTCTTTTCCAACCTTTTGCGGATTGTTAGGAACCTTCCTTGGTGTGTTCATCGGACTATTTGCTTTTTGGCTTGGGTTGGATTCCGGTATGAATACAAACAATGATTCCATTCAATATACCATTCAAAGTTCCATGATTCAGGAACTGATAGAAGGTGTCATTGTCTCCATGGTGACAAGTGTATTTGGGCTTCTGTGTTCCATCGGGCTAAATTGGTTCGCTTCTAACGTCAAAAAGGTATTGGACAGGAGGAAAAACGAGTTTTATCACTTCCTGCAAACAGAATTACTACCTGAGTTGGGAACGGACATGGTCAGTTCCATTGTTAAACTAAGGAACACCATTAATTGTTTTGAACCAGCATTCAGTGGGGTCATTACTCGTTTTGAAGAGACATTCGACCATTGTACAGCTCAGTTTGGAGATGCTTTCAGAGAGAACGTACAGGTTGTTGCCAAAGCCGTAACGTCAATGGGTGAGAACATCAATAAGGTGAATGAAAATATCCGTTACCAACAAAAGATACTAGATTCGCTTAAATCCAGGGAGCTGAATAAGACATTGGATAAATTTGTCAGTTCAATCAATCAACTGGATGAATTGTCCCAATCATTGGCACTGTTTGAGCAAAGCAAGAGTGAGGTCATTTTAGCAACTCAGGAACTGACAGAAGCGCAGCGTAAATACAATGATTCATTGCGTATTCCAACCGAGCTTGTGAATGATGTGAATCGGTTGTTGGATCGTATTCGCACATTCGAAGACAATGTGAATCGTTTGGGAGAAGAATTAATGCAGTCAGGAGTTATCGGAAATCAGCAACTTAACTTGATTGAAAATCAACTTAGGGTACTTAAAGATAAGAATGCTGTTGCCTCAACGTATGTTGAAATCACGACAGGAGAGTTGACCACATTCTTTGAATCTCAAAAGGAAAGTCTAAAAGGCAAAACTAAGGAATGGAATCGGATGTTGATGAATTATGGTGATGAATATGAGAATATTGTGAATCAAATGCAAGAGCAAATGCAGGGCCGTTGGAAAGTTTTTGTGAATCAAATGGATAACTTGTTCAATACTTCTGACATCTCTACATCGTTGCATCAATTAAAGCAGTTAAAACCTATATTTGAAAAGATTGAAGCCATAGAAGCTAAACTTACAGATTCCAATATCCTTGCTAAGAATTTGAATGATATACGTGTAGAGGTGACAAATGTCAATGAGGCGATTAAATCAGCCCCAACAACTTCTGTACAGCAATCTGCTGCATTTGATAATAGTTCCAATGAACTGTCTTCCAAAATAGTTGATTCCATTCAGCGCTCAGTTCATGGCATGTCCAGTTTAATGGAAGTAGTATCGCGAATGGAGCAAAGAGTGGATGAAATCAAACGGATTGTAGAGAAATCTCAACAGCAACAAATGAAGCCGAATACATCGTCTGATAGATTTTTGCAAAACCAATCGCCTATTGCAGGACAAAAAGAAACCAAACGGTCTCAGACCGAATCGAATGTCAACAAAATATACCAAGGAAAAACAAATGTAGCACCTAAAAAAGAAGATCTGAAAGCAGAAGTAGATTCTAAGGAAGAAGAAAAAACCCCTATCAAAAAGATACCATGGTATAAACGCATAATATAGAAATAAGTATGGATGAATTTAGCGGAAATAAATCCTCCTTCTGGCCAAGTTATGTAGATATAATGACAACATTGTTTGCCATTATGTTGGTTCTGTTTTGTGTTACGTTTACTCACTTCAAAATTACAAATGACCAATTAAAACGAGCACAGGATAGTTTGAATGCCTATGTAAGAGATTATAAGGAATTGCTATCAATCTATGAAATTGTGGAAAATATTGATACGGCTTATTTTGAGTTCAAAAAAGAATATGTAAAGCATATCTTTAAAATCAACGTGACCTATCAGACCGGCCAATTTGAACTTGATAGGCTTGTAGCAGACGATTCAAATCCTTTAGAAGCACAACGACTGAGAGATGAAATATTCAAAGCTGGGGAAGTGATAAAGCAAACCATTGAGAATCTGCAAAAAAAGGAGAATTTAAAGCAAGACATCAAATATCTTGTAGTCATTGAAGGGCAAGCCTCAAAAGACGGATATAACCAAAATGACTATATGAACAACAACGTGCTCAGCTATCAACGCGCATGGAAACTTACTGAATTCTGGAAATCACGTGGAATTGATTTCACTAAAATGGATAAATGTGAACTGCTTATATCTGGATCAGGTGAAAAAGGTGTACCGAGAGAAAGCGGAAATGAAATATATAACCAACGCTTTTTGATTCATATTGTTCCCGTTATTGGCAATATTTCGCGGAGGCATATATTGAACTGATAGAAAGTATACGTTACTCCTTGTGACTTCTCAATACTCTATCTTTGTGGTAGTACCTCGGTGAGAGTACGCTGGTACTCCGTACTAAGTACTGCAGTACTCCGTACGGCGTACTGGTGTAATCTTAGTAAGCGTACTGGTGTAATCTTACTAAGAGTACTGAGGCATTAGAACTATTTGACAGCCATTCCATGTTATTTCTCCAAAGGATTATAGAACTACGGCCCGAGAGGATTGTAGGTAGTAGCTGGAATTATTCAAGCCGAATGGAGCAATTTCTCTATTTCAACACTTTTTCTGAACAAGAAAAAGCTGTATAACTTATTTATACATAGTCTGATATGCTAAATTTAAGGCTCTGAGAATCGTTTCTTTTGGAGCATTCTGTACATTGGGCAGGATTATGGGAAGGATTCTGCCATTTGAAGCGAAGGATTATTCGTGATGATAGGGTCCTCCTGCCAGAATCGTCATGGCCCGATAGATTTGTTCCACGAAAATGAGGCGGACCATCTGGTGTGAGAAGGTCATGCGAGAGAGAGACATCTTCTCGTGAGCGGCGGCGTAGACCTTGGGCGCAAATCCGTATGGACCTCCCACTACGAAAACCAGCCGTTTGTTGACGGTGTTCATCTTGTGCTTCATGTAGTCGGCGAACTCAACGGAACGCATCTCCTTGCCGCCTTCATCCAGCAATACTACCACATCACCCGGTTGCAAGGCTTTCAGTATCAGGTCTCCCTCTTTCTCCTTCTGCGTCTCCACAGAGAGACTCTTGGTGTTTTTCAGTTCAGGAATAACCTCCATCTCAAACGTCAGATAGCGTTTGGTACGTTGCACATAGTCGTTGATGGCGGTTTGAAAATGGGCTTCTACAGTGCGGCCTACAACCAGCAGGATTGTTTTCATAAACGTTGATTTTAGTAATTCAGCGCACAAAAATACGACTTTTTTATGGTAATTGGAGATATTTGCCTACCTTTGCGTATCATAGAACGGAATGTTTATACCACATTTAGCATAGATTATAGATATATGAATAAGGAAGAAGAATTGATTGACAGGTTGATAGACCTTGCTTTCGCAGAAGACATTGGAGACGGCGACCATACCACCTTGTCGTGCATACCCGATACGGCAATGGGCAAATCGAAGTTGCTGATTAAGGAGGCCGGTATTCTGGCCGGTATCGAAGTGGCCAAGGAGGTGTTCCGCCGGTTTGACCCGACCATGAAGGTCGAGGTGTTCATCAACGACGGTGCCGAGGTGAAGCCGGGTGACATTGCCATGGTGGTAGAGGGAAAGGTACAGTCGCTGCTGCAGACAGAGCGCCTGATGCTGAACATCATGCAGCGTATGAGTGGTATTGCTACCATGACTCATAAATATGCCGAACGTCTGGCCGGTACCCATACCCGTGTGCTGGATACACGTAAGACGACTCCGGGCATGCGCATACTGGAGAAGATGGCTGTGAAGATAGGTGGGGGAGTGAATCACCGCATCGGTCTGTTTGATATGATTCTGCTGAAAGACAATCATGTGGACTTTGCCGGAGGCATTGATAAAGCCATCACCCGCGCCAAAGAGTATTGCCGTGCGAAGGGTAAGGACTTGAAGATAGAGATTGAGGTTCGCAACTTTGACGAACTGCAACAGGTACTTGACTTGGGTGGAGTAGACCGTATCATGTTTGATAACTTCACACCGGAGATGACACGCAAGGCGGTGGAAATGGTGGCCGGACGCTATGAAACGGAGTCTTCCGGAGGCATCACGTTCGATACGTTGCGCGACTATGCCGAATGTGGTGTCGATTTCATTTCGGTAGGTGCTTTGACACACTCTGTCAAGGGGTTGGATATGAGCTTTAAGGCTTGCTGACCAGGACAGACCTTATCATAAAGAGCCTCTCATGAACTTCTGCATAAGTCTGTGAGAGGCTTTTTTGTAATTAACATCTTTTTGTATTTTCGATTGCAGCATTTGGGAGTATGCTGCGTCTATTAGGTAAAAGGGCACGAACGGTGCCTGTAAATTGAACACTCTGACGTTGAAGAATGAAGTAGAACTGGCCGAAGGATGCCGGGCCGGAGAGGATGCCGCTCGTAGAGAACTGTACACACTCTACGCCAAGCAGATGTTGGCCGTATGCTATCGCTATACGGGCGATATGGATGCTGCGCACGATGTGCTGCACGACGGTTTCATCCGCATCTTCACTCACTTCACTTTTCGGGGAGAGTGTTCGCTGGCAACTTGGATGACACGGGTGATGGTGTCGCAATCCATTGACTACCTGCGCAGGAAACGTCGTTTCGAGCATCTGGTGGTGATGGAAGAACAGTTGCCTGATGTGGCTGATGAAGAGGCGGCTGCTGTAGAAGCAGGCGACAGCTTGACGGAAGAGGTATTGATGGAACTGGTGGCCCAGCTGCCTGACGGATGTCGTACAGTATTCAACCTCTATGTGTTCGAAGAGAAGTCGCACAAGGAAATTGCCCGCTTGCTGGGTATCAAAGAGCACTCTTCTACCTCGCAATTTCATCGTGCCAAATGTTTGTTGATACAAAAAATTAAAGAATATACAAAAAGATGAGAACAGATAAAGGAATAGATAACCTTTTCCGTAACCGCCTGTCGCATACGCAGATGACGGTTCGTGATGGCTTCTGGGAGGAACTGCAGCGTGACTTGCCGCACACCTCTGTACAGCAACCATGGTTCATGCATGCCTCCTTTCATCGCATGGCCGCTGCAGCTTCGGTATTGCTGGTGTTGGGAGTGGCATCGGCAGCCTTCTGGTACTTCTCGCCTCAGGAGGAGATAAAGGATGCGTTTACCCAAATGGAGCAGATGCCTTCGAAAGGTGCATTGGTGGGCGATAGGGTACAAGAGACGCTACCTCCCCTCCATCCTATGCAGGCGGTGGCCCATACGCAGCCAAAACGGAACCAGCCTCTTCCTGCAGGGCCAACCGCTACGGCTCCTGTACAAGAGGAGGAGGAAGGACTTTCGGTTTCGGTATCCATCACCATTACACAGCGGGTATACGGAAATCCGCAGACTTCTTATCGTGCGTCGCAAACAGCTGTTGCACAGGCTGCTGCAGTAGATGATGGAAACGTTGCACCTGAAAGTGAAGTGAAGCACGCTCAGGCTGCACCTCCCCGTCCCCGCAATTGGGCTATGAAAGCGGCTGTAGGTACTGCCTTGCCGAAGGGCGACTGCCACATGCCCTTCTCTGCACAACTCAGTATGGAGCGTAGGTTGAACAACCGACTGGCATTGGAGGCCGGTCTGCAATACAATCTGTTGCCTTCGGAAGAGTGTACGTTGCATACACTGGCTGTGCCGGTGAAGCTGGATGCCACATTGGCCACTAACAGGCGTATGGACTTCTATGCAACGGTAGGTGGGGCGGTGGAGAAGTGTGTGGCCGGTGCACCGGACAATGGCTTTCGGGCCGAACCGCTACAGCTTTCGCTGTCTGCCGGACTGGGACTCCGCTACCGTATGAGCGATCGCTTTGCCCTGTTTGCAGAGCCGGCACTATCGTATCATTTCGATACAGACTCGCCTACTAAGAACTTGCGAAGTGAACGTCCGTTGAACTTGAACCTGCTGTGTGGGGTTCGGATGAGCTATTGACCCTTAATGACTTAGAATATGAAGACAACTATATATTCCCTCTATAGATACGTCGGGCAGATGATTCTGCTCTGTTGCCTGGCCTGTACATTGCACGCTTGCGGTGACGAAGTGCTGGATTATAATCATCCGGATGTAGAAGTGTTCGTCAAACAGCTGAAGGCAGGCAAGTATCTCACTCAAGCACCGGATGAAGTGAATAATTTCCCTAAATTTGTTATCGAAGACATCAACGAATTGCTGAAGTATGCCGAGGATTTAAGTGTGATTCCATCGTTTCCGTTAGCACCGGTCTCCTATTCGGCGGGTGGAAAACTGCGATTGGGTGAGTGCATTCTCTGGACCATTGAGACGATACGCTTGGGACATAACGCCTCGATGGGCTGCAAGATGGTACATGCCGATGCCGAAAACTACGAAGGCATCTATTTCCTTTCGGATGAGGAGGTGCTGGATGCTGCCGTGCGCTACCGTCGTTGGTGGGAGGCAAGAAAGTTGCCGCACACCATGTGGACGATAGATCCCTGCTACGATGAGCCTCTGTGCGGAAGCGGATATATGTGGTGGTAAGCTGTCATGAGACGTCTGTTACTCTATTTGGGGTTACTCTGGGGGGTAGCCTGTGCTTCGTATGCCCAGAACTGGACGGTACAGGACTCGTTACGTCTGCAGCAGCTGTTGCAGGGAACGGAAGAGATAGAACTGAACCGGACGCTTCTGCAGGAGGTGGAACACTCTCCCTACATGGGGAAACCTCACATGTCGGTAGAGAAGCAGTGGATGGAACCCGATGCCACCCTGCCTTCTATGCCAGACGCACCTGGGAAGAAGATGGTGCTGACACTGCATCCCTATACCGCCCGCACTAAGTACAATTGGGATCCTGTCTATCAGAAGAAGATGAAAGTCGATGCCAACACCTGGCGTTCCGATCCGTTTGCCTCTTTCAAGATTAATCTGGCTACCCGTTTGGCGCACGAGCCGAAACAAAAGGCATCGGGCATGGATTTCATGACTCCATTCACCCGCGAGTTCTGGAGTTTCAGAGCCAAGAAAACACGTGCCCGCACGTTAGAGGTGCTGCGCACGTATGGCGACTCTCTGACGGCGGGCATTAAGGGTGTTATACTACCTTAGTATTCGAGGAGTGGATTCAGGCTTCGTTCCAAGGGGTATATGGCAGACCGAATACATCGGCTACGGCCTTATAGGTAATCTTGCCGTTGACCACATTGACACCTGCGGCCAGTGCGGGATTGTCCTGACAGGCTTTTTTCCACCCCTTGCATGCCAATGCAACTGTGTAAGGCAGTGTGGCATTGGTCAGCGCCATGGTGGATGTGAAAGGTACGGCACCCGGTATGTTGGCTACAGCATAGTGTACGATACCGTCAATGACATAAGTGGGTTCGCTGTGAGTGGTCGGATGCGAGGTCTCAAAGCAGCCGCCCTGGTCGATGGCTACGTCAACTAATACACTGCCCGGCTTCATGGCCTTCAGCATTTCGCGGGTGATGAGATGAGGTGTCTTGTCGCCGGGGATAAGTACTGAACCGATGATGACGTCAATGTTAGGCAGCTCCATCTGGATGTTGTGGAGCGACGAATAGAGGGTTTTGGCATTCTTTGGAAGCACTTCGCTGAGATAACGCAGGCGTTGCAGGTTGATATCGGCTATCAAGACCTCTGCGCCCATGCCGGCTGCTATCTGTGCGGCATTGGTTCCTACAGTACCGGCACCCAATATCAGGACACGTGCCGGACGTACACCCGGTACACCTCCCATCAGTTTGCCTTTGCCTCCTTGCGGTTTCTCCAGAAAATGGGCACCTACCTGTGCAGCCATGCGTCCAGCCACCTCACTCATCGGGGCGAGCAACGGCAGATAATGTCCTTTCTCTTCCACTGTCTCGTAAGCGATACAAGTAGCGCCGCTGGCTATCATAGCGTCAGTCAGTTCCTTATCGGCAGCCAGATGGAAGTAGGTGAACAGCACTTGCCCTTTCTTGATGAGCTTGTACTCAGGAGCAATGGGCTCTTTTACCTTCACTATCATGTCGGCAATGGCATACACCTCTTCAATGGTAGGAAGGATTTTTGCCCCCACGGCAGTATAGTCTTCATCAGCAAATCCGCTGTTGATGCCTGCTGTGGCTTGGATATACACTACATGACCTTTCTTCACCAGTTCGGCTACTCCGGCAGGGGTCATCCCTACGCGGTTTTCATTGTTCTTAATTTCTTTAGGTACTCCGATAATCATGACCTTAGATTTTTGTGGTTTAACATGCCGCAAGATACGAAAAATGGGAGAATTGTTGTTCTCCCATTCTTCATGTTTAAGAGCATATTTATGCAAAATTTATTCTTCCCCCTTCAGCGGATTCCATCCCTGTGCCTTCAGTTCGAACTCCTGACCGTCGCGTGTGATGAGCGCACATCCCAGTTCGGCTTTTGTAATGTGCCCGATAAGGCGTACTCCCTCCATCTCTTCCATCTTCTCATGGTCGGCAATGGGGACGGTAAAGAGCAGCTCGTAATCTTCACCTCCATTCATGGCGCAGGTAGTCAGGTTCATGTTGAACTCCTCGGCCATGACGGCTGTCTGGTAGTCGATAGGAATGTGCTCTTCGTAGACGCGGCATCCCACCTTGCTCTGTGTGCAGATGTGCAGCAGTTCGGAAGAGAGTCCGTCTGAAATGTCCATCATGGCTGTGGGGCGTACGCCGGCTTGTGCCAGCCGCTCGATGATGTCGCGGCGGGCTTCCGGCTTGAGTTGTCGTTCCAGCAGGTACTCCTTGCCGGCAAAGTCGGGCTGGACATCCTTGTCGCTACCACGCAATACACTTTTCTCCCGTTCCAACAGCTGCAGGCCCATATAGGCAGCTCCCAGGTCACCGCTTACACAGATAAGGTCGGTCTCCTTGGCACCGTTGCGGTAGACAGCCTCGCCGCGTGCTGCATCGCCGATGCAGGTGATGCTGATAGTCAGTCCTGTCATTGAGGCAGTGGTGTCACCTCCTATAATATCCACACCATACTCTTCACATGCCAGACGGATGCCTGCGTAGAGCTGCTCCATATCCTCCACACTGAAGCGTTTGGACAGCCCCAATGACACCGTTATCTGACGAGGAGTACCGTTCATGGCATAGATGTCGGAGAAGTTGACAACTGCCGATTTGTAGCCTAAGTGCTTCAGAGGTACGTATGTCAGGTCAAAGTGTACCCCTTCCAGCAGCAGGTCGGTAGTGACCAATACTTCACGGTCGGCCGGGTAGGAGAGGACAGCGGCATCGTCGCCTATCCCATATTTGGTAGATCGGTTTTGCAGTTCAATGCCTTCGGTGAGGTGGCGTATCAAGCCGAATTCGCCGAGGGTGGCTATTTCTGTTCTCATGTTCAGTACTATTTCTATTCTATCTTTCTTGCTTACGCTCTGTTTATCAGTTCCCGCATGATTTCAGTCATCTTGGGTTGTGCCTCGTCAGCAGCTTTCTGTACCTCTTCGTGTGTCACCTCTACAATCTTGCCCTCTACGCCCAGATCGGTCACCACAGAGATGCCAAATACCTTGATGCCACAATGGTTGGCCACAATCACTTCGGGTACGGTAGACATGCCCACTGCATCGGCTCCGAAGATGCGGAACAGCTTGTATTCGGCAGGTGTCTCAAACGTGGGGCCTTGTGTGCCCACATAGACGCCATGTTGTACTTTGATGCCTTTTTCGGCAGCAATGGCATCGGCCTTGCGTATCAGCTCCTTGTCATAGGCTTCACTCATGTCCGGAAAGCGGGGACCATAAGGAATGTTCTTTCCTCGCAACGGATGTTCGGGGAAGTAGTTGATGTGGTCGGTGATGATCATCAGATCGCCAATCTCAAAATCGGGATTGGTACCTCCGCTGGCATTGGAGACAAAGAGAGTCTTGATGCCCAGTTCACGCATGACGCGGACGGGGAAGGTAACCTCTTTCATGGAGTATCCTTCATAATAGTGGAACCGTCCCTGCATGGCCATAATGTCCTTGTTGCCTAACTTGCCGAATATCAGTTTTCCGCTGTGCCCCTCGACGGTAGAGACGGGGAAATTGGGTATATCAGCATACATTATCTCTTGCTTGTCGGTGATTTCATCTGCCAGTTTGCCTAACCCCGTACCGAGGATAATGGCTGTTTCAGGATGGGTGTGCATCTTTCCTTTCAGAAAGGTGGCTGTTTCTTGGATTCGTTCTAACATAGTCAATGATATTTTGATTGAACAATTTTTGTTGGTTCTGAAGGAATTCCACTTCAATGGGCCATACGTAGATGAACGGTTTCAGCTGGTTGTTCAACTCTGGGCATTCCTTCAGGCGGGCGGCATCTTTTTCCGTTGTAATCAGCAGGCGTTTCTTGTCTGGCAATGTGAAGAACTGTTGCTCTATCTGCCGTGTATCCTGCGCTGTAAAGGAGTGATGGTCTCCGAAGGAGAGTACCTTTATTCGGTCTGCTCCTACACAGTCGGTTACCCGATGAATCAGTTCGTCGGGCGAGGCTATGCCGGTGAGGAGCAGCACGTGATGCTCCTTGGTCAGTGGTAGGAGGTCTTCACTTTTTGCTTCGGATGCTGCAGGGAAGAGCTGCCGCAGTTCCCCATAACGGAAGTGCGAGAAAAAGAGGCGTTGATAAGGATAAAGGTGTAGCTTCTTGCTGATGATGTTATATTCAATGGGTTTTAAGTCATCGGGACACTTGGTCACGATGACTATATGTGCCCGGTTCTTTCCGCTGACGGGTTCGCGTAGACGGCCGGCCGGCAACAAGGCATCATCGCATAGCAAACGGTGGTAATCGGTCAGCAGAATCTGAAGCCCTGCCTTGACGTAACGGTGCTGGAAAGCATCGTCCAGCAAGATGACATCGACGGCAGGAGAATCCAGTGCTAACAGCTGCTCGATGCCGTGACAACGGTCTTCATCGACCGCCACTCTTGCGAATGGATACTTGGTCTTGATTTGGTGTGGTTCGTCGCCAATATCTGCGGCTGTACTATGGGTATCAGCCAGTCGATAGCCCTTGCTCTTCCGCTTATATCCTCGGCTTAACGTGGCCACGTTCAGTCCGTTGTCATGCAGCAGTCTGATCAGGTATTCGGTATGTGGTGTCTTGCCCGTACCGCCTACTGCCAGATTTCCGATGCAGAGTACAGGAATGCCAAAACTCTTTGACCGGAGCCATCCCCAGTCAAAGAGTTTGTTGCGTAGTCTGACTCCCCATCCATAGATGAAAGCGAGGGGAAGCAACCATTTATATATATGGTTTTTGCTTTCGGTCATTCCTTTTCTGGCCTTTTCCGCAGATGTTCGTTTATTCAATGTTCAGTTCAAACGGCAGCCGGGCCTGTATGCGGCTGCACTGATTCAGTTCTTTCAGGTTACTGATAGGCTTGTACCACTCTCCGATGCAACTCTTTATCAGCAATGAGCGGATGTAATTGTCCGGACGGAAATAGGTGAAGCTATCAAACAAGCCTGGCTTTTCGGGATAGCTCATGACGGTATAGGCATCAATACCGGCTTTGGCGATGGCTATCTCCAACGCACGGTCTATGCCGCCCAGTTCGTCTACCAATCCCAGTTCCTTTGCCTTGCTGCCGGTCCATACACGTCCCTGGGCAATTTGGTCAAGCTCCTCTTTCTCTATCCCTCTTCCTTCTGCACAACGGGTCAAGAAAAGGTCATATCCCTGATTGACGTTCATCTGCATCATGGCCTTTTCGCCGGCGTTCATGGGTCGTCCCACCATGCCGAAGTCAGCATATTCATTGGTCTTCACGACATCAAAATCCAGTCCCAGCTTATCTGTCAGCCCTTTTACGTTGGGCACGAGGCCAAAGATGCCGATAGAACCGGTCAAGGTAGTCGGTTCGGCTACAATGGTATCGGCATTGCAAGAGATGTAGTATCCGCCCGATGCTGCATAGTCACCCATCGAGACGATGACCGGTTTCTCCTTTTTCAGTTCGCTGATGGCATACCAGATCTGTTCGGATGCATAAGCACTGCCTCCCGGTGAGTTCACACGCAGTACTACCGCCTTCACGTCTTCATCCTCCTTCAAGTCGCGCAAGTCTTTGATGACCTTTGTGCCGTCGATAACTGATTCGGTTCCGGACAGCGGAGAGGCGATTGCATCGTTCACAATCTCTCCTTCGGCATAGTAGACGGCAATGATATTACCGCTCTTGTCTTTGGGACGGTTTTTCTTCACGTTGATCATCTCCTTCAGTCCTACTACGGGCAGGTCGTCGTCTTCATCGATACCGGCAAGGCCTTTCAGATAGTTGCGGACATCGTTCTTATACATCAACGTGTCTACCAGTCCGCATTGTACACTCTCTTCTGCCGGACGGAACAGCATCATCTGGTCAGCTGCCGCATTCAGTGCTTCTGTCGTCAGATTGCGTGCCGCTGCTACATCCTGGGTCATCTCTCCCCAGATGGATGTCAGGAAGGCATTGACCTGTTCGCGGTTGGCATCGCTCATCTCTGTGGCAATGTAAGGCTCGACAGCCGACTTGTAGGTGCCCACCTTGAACACCTGCATCTCTACGCCAATCTTGTCCAGCATCTCTTTGAAGAAGATGGGGGCAGAAGCCAGACCGCGCCACTCCAGCATACCGTGAGGGTTGAGCAGTATCTTATCTGCTGCACTGGCCAGGTAATAAAGTCCTTGTGTATAGGTATCGGCGTATGCCACCACAAACTTACCGCTCTCCTTGAAGTCGAGCAGTGCATCCCTTATTTCCTTCAGTGAGGCGAAGCCGGCCGTCAGCAGGTCGGCCTGCAGGTAGATGCCCTTGATTTGGTCGCTCTCTTTCGCCTTCTGGATGGAAGAGAGGATGTCATCCAGTCCGTAGACGGTATAGGTGTCTCCCATCAGGAATTCCAAGGATGAGTCCAGACTGCGTTCGGCCAAATCACCTCGCAAATCAAGCATCATGACAGAATTGTCCTGCAGATGTGTCTCCGATTCAGAGGACGAAAGCATGCTGAACAGCCACAGGATGCCGATAAAGAAGAACAGCACGCACGATACAACAATGCCCGCAACCGTGGCGAACATGAATTTGAAGAAATCTTTCATTGTTACTTCATTTTTTTGTATTGCTAACTTTTTGCGCTAACAAAGATAAATAATTAGGTTGATATTTGCTACATCTGTCGCCTGTTTTTCGCATTTGTCACACGTTCTTTTTTCTTTTTCCTCATTTTTTCATGGAAAAAGGTCGGTTCATGCGATGAAAAAGGTGGTTTTATCAGATATTGTACATACATTTGCATGCAACTTATTCAAAACAGATATGAAATATTTCTATAAGACAGAAGGAACATGCAGCACCAACATCGAACTGGAAATAGACGGTGGTGTATTGAGGGAAGTCCGCTTTTGGGGCGGATGTAACGGAAACCTGCAAGGTATATCCCGACTGGTGCAGGGAATGCAGGTGAGTGAAGTGTTGAATCGGCTGGAAGGCATCCGCTGTGGAGCACGCCCTACATCGTGCCCCGACCAGCTCTGTCAGGCATTACGGGCCATCGAAGCTCATGAAAAAGGGGCGGTCAAGGTAGAAGAGCAGCTATGAAGAATATATTGAAAGACCTGAAGCGGCACGACCACAAGCGATATCTGGGCGGATTGGACTTTTTCCGATACATCGGGCCTGGACTGCTGGTGACTGTGGGTTTTATTGACCCCGGCAACTGGGCATCTAACTTTGCTGCCGGATCGGAGTATGGATACACCCTGTTGTGGGTGGTGACGCTCTCTACCGTCATGCTGATTGTGTTGCAGCACAACGTGGCGCATCTGGGCATCGTGACCGGTCTCTGTCTTTCTGAGGCCGCCACCCGCTACACGCCCAAGTGGGTGTCTCGTCCTGTGCTGGCTACGGCGGTTCTGGCCTCTATCTCCACCTCGTTGGCAGAGATTTTGGGTGGTGCCATTGCCTTGCAGATGTTGCTGGATGTACCTATGCTGTGGGGGGCGGTGCTGACTACGCTTTTTGTCCTGATAATGCTCTTCACCAATTCCTATAAACGGATAGAGAGAGCCATCATCGCCTTTGTATCCGTTATAGGTCTCTCCTTTATCTACGAGCTCTTTTTGGTGGAGATAGAGTGGTCGCAGGCGTTGCAAGGGTGGGTGGTTCCCTCTTTGCCTCAGGGTAGTATGTTGATTGTCATGAGTGTATTGGGTGCTGTGGTGATGCCACACAACCTGTTCCTGCACTCGGAGGTGATACAAAGTCACGAGTACAACAAGCAGGACGATGCCTCCATTCGACGGGTACTGAAATATGAATTGTTTGATACGCTCTTCTCCATGTTGGTGGGATGGGCCATCAACAGTGCCATGATTTTGCTGGCAGCCGCAACCTTTTTCAAAGGGGGTGTCCATGTGGAGGAACTTCAGCAAGCCAACTCGTTGCTGCAACCTTTGTTAGGCAACGGTGCCTCCATCGTATTTGCACTGGCTTTGCTTATGGCGGGCATTTCATCAACCATCACCAGTGGTATGGCGGCAGGTTCTATCTTTGCCGGTATTTTCGGCGAGTCATATCACATCAAGGACAGCCACTCGCAGGTGGGTGTCGTACTCTCGTTGGGAGTAGCCTTGCTGCTTATCTTCTTTATCGGCGATCCCTTCAAGGGACTGCTGATTTCGCAGATGATGTTGAGTGTGCAGCTGCCCTTTACAGTCTTTCTGCAGGTGGGGCTGACTTCGTCCAGACGAGTGATGGGTCCCTATGCCAACAGCCGGTGGAGCAGTTGTGTACTCTATGCAATTGCTGCTGTAGTGACCATACTCAATGTGCTGTTGCTGATAGAGACTCTGTCCGGAAATTTATAAGAATAAAATGTCTGACTAAATCTTTTAATTCGTTGTCGAATAGCTGTTTAATAAAGTAATAAATACTAAAAAGAAGAAATATGGAAGAAAGGATAGCAAAAGCGGTAGCCTTGTTCAAAAGCGGCTATAACTGCGCACAGTCGGTGGCGGCAGCCTTTGCCGATATGTATGGTTTCACAGAAGAGCAGGCCCTTCGGATGTCGGCCTCGTTTGGTGGGGGCATCGGTCGGATGCGGCAGACGTGTGGTGCAGCCTGTGGCATGTTTCTGCTGGCCGGACTGGAGAATGGCTCGACTGACGCAAAGGACCGCGACGGCAAAGCGGCCAATTATGCGCTGGTACAGGAACTGGCCGAAGAGTTCAAGCGCAGGAACGGCTCACTGATTTGTGCCGAACTGCTGGGATTGAAAAAACCCGAAGGTTCGGCTCAACCTGAGGCTCGTACGGAGCAGTATTATGCCAAGCGTCCCTGTGCCAAGATGGTAGAAGAGGGAGCACGCATCTGGGCTGAATACTTGCAAAAACAAGGGAAATTGTAGGGGAAAAGACTATGGAAAATCGTAATTTCGTACATTTTTGTGATTTTATCCCCAAATAATATGCTATATAACATAAAAATAACTATCTTTGCAACCGAAATAAATTCTGATTCTCTGAAAGATGATAGAGATTGGAAGCATGTCTAACTAAAAACAAAGAGAAAATGTTGAAAGAAAAAGCCGGTGATTTGGCCGGAAAAATCTGGAATGCACTGAATGAAACAGAAGGTTTAACTGCGAAGCAACTGAAGAAAGCTGCCGGAAAGCTGACGGACAAGGACCTCTATCTGGGTCTTGGCTGGTTGCTCAGAGAGGACAAGGTGGCTGTAACGGAAGTGGAAGGTGAACTGTTCGTGAAGCTGGTTTGATAGAAAAGGTGATAAGAATGTCATAAAAAGATGCGTAGGCACACTCGTTGTAGCCTGCGCATTTTTTTATATTTCAAAAAATATTTCTATCTTTGCGACCAAAAGCAAGAATTCTGACGATGAAAAATATACGCAACTTCTGCATTATCGCCCATATCGACCATGGTAAGTCGACCCTGGCCGATCGCCTGTTAGAGTATACAAATACTATACAAGTCACTGAAGGACAGATGCTTGATGATATGGATCTGGAAAGGGAACGTGGTATCACCATCAAGAGCCACGCCATCCAGATGGAACATCTGTATAAAGGTGAAAAGTACATTCTGAATCTGATTGACACGCCGGGACACGTGGACTTCTCTTACGAGGTGTCCCGCTCCATTGCCGCTTGCGAAGGGGCACTGCTCATCGTAGATGCTTCGCAAGGCGTGCAGGCACAGACCATCTCCAATTTATATATGGCCATCGAGCACGATTTGGAGATTATCCCTGTTATTAACAAATGTGACATGGAGAGTGCCATGCCCGATGAAGTGGAGGATGAAATCGTGGAGCTGCTGGGATGCAAGCGCGAAGAGATTATCCGTGCCAGCGGCAAGACGGGTATGGGCGTAGAGGAGATTCTGGCAGCTGTAATCGAGCGGGTGCCCCATCCGGTAGGCGATGAAGAGGCACCGTTGCAGGCACTGATTTTTGACTCTGTATTCAACTCCTTCCGTGGCATTATCGCTTACTTCAAGATAGAAAACGGTGTCATCCGTAAGGGCGACAAGGTGAAGTTCTTCAATACAGGCAAGGAGTACGAAGCCGATGAAGTGGGAGTACTCAAGATGGATATGGTGCCGCGCAATGAACTCCGTACCGGTGATGTGGGCTACATCATATCCGGCATCAAGACCTCTAAGGAGGTAAAGGTTGGCGATACCATTACACATATTGCACGGCCTTGTTCAGAGGCCATTGCCGGTTTCGAAGAAGTGAAGCCTATGGTGTTTGCCGGTGTATATCCCATTGAGGCCGAAGACTTTGAAGACCTGCGTTCTTCGTTGGAAAAACTGCAGTTGAACGATGCTTCGCTTACCTTCCAGCCCGAATCGTCGCTGGCATTGGGCTTCGGATTCCGTTGCGGTTTCTTGGGACTGCTTCACATGGAGATTGTACAGGAACGCCTGGACCGTGAGTTCGATATGAATGTCATCACCACCGTCCCCAACGTATCTTACCATGTCTTTGACAAGCAAGGCAATATGCTGGAGGTACACAATCCAGGCAGTATGCCCGATGTCACCATGATTGACCACATTGAGGAGCCTTACATTCGTGCTTCGGTCATCACGGCGACCGACTATATCGGCCCCATCATGACCCTTTGTCTGGGTAAGCGCGGTGAGCTGGTGAAGCAAGAGTATATCTCGGGCAACCGTGTGGAAATCTACTATGACATGCCGTTGGGTGAGATTGTGATAGACTTCTATGACAAGCTGAAAAGTATATCCAAGGGGTATGCCTCGTTTGATTACCATCCCAACGGTTTCCGTCCCTCGCGTCTGGTGAAGTTGGATATCCTGCTGAATGGTGAACCGGTGGATGCGCTCTCTACCTTGACGCATTTTGACAATGCCGAGGCTTTCGGGCGCCGCATGTGCGAGAAGTTGAAGGAATTGATACCCCGGCAGCAATTTGACATCGCTATACAGGCCGCTATCGGTGCGAAGATTATTGCTCGCGAAACGGTGAAGCAAGTTCGCAAGGATGTGACTGCCAAGTGTTACGGAGGCGACGTCAGCCGTAAGCGTAAACTGCTGGAAAAACAGAAGCGGGGAAAGAAGCGCATGAAACAGATTGGCAATGTGGAAGTGCCGCAGAAAGCCTTCCTGGCCGTATTGAAACTGGATTAAGATTCACTTACATTCTGCCTTTGCAGGCAGTTATATTAACTAATTACATTTTATACTGAATGGACATTCCTGTATGGGTATTAATGCCCTTTGTCGCCATGCTGCTTTGTATAGCGGTGGCACCTCTTCTGATAGAGAAACAGTGGGAAAAGAACCTTAACAAATTCTGTCTCTCTATGGTCCTCGGCTCCATCGTTGCAATATGGATGGTAGCGAACAATACGGACGAAAACCATTTCGTGCATCATCTGGTGCATCAGATGGTATACGACTATGTGCCCTTTATCCTCTTGCTGGCATCCCTTTTTGTGGTGACGGGAGGTATCAAGGTAAATGGAGATATCCGCGCCACTCCGCGTGTCAATACCCTGATACTGGGTATCGGATTCGTGCTGGCCTCGTTGATGGGAACTACGGGTGCCGCCATGTTGCTGATACGTCCGCTGATTGCAACCAACTCCGAACGTAAGTACACGTCGCACACCATTCTCTTCTTCATTGCCGTGGTAGCCAATTGCGGTGGTCTGCTTACCCCGCTGGGCGATCCTCCCTTGTTCCTGCTTTACCTGCGTGGAGCCGCTTTCGGATGGTTCTTCCATCTGTTCCCCGTATGGTTGCTGGCTGGTGGTGTGCTGTTGCTTGTCTATTTCCTGCTTGATACCTATTACTATGCACGCGAGCCGAGGGAAAACATCGAACACGACAATCGCAATGTCACTCCGATTTCGTTCGATGGATGCATCAATCTGCTGTGGCTGCTCTGCATCATCCTCAGTGTGATGTTCATCAACCAGGGCTACATTCCGGCCATGGGTGAGGAGCATGCACCGTTCTATATCAAACTGTTGCGTGAATTTGTTCTGGTGGCTATCATCCTCCTTTCGCTGAAGACTACCCGTAAGGAGATTCGTCGGGCCAACCACTACTCATGGGCTCCCATTGTAGAGGTGGCTGTGCTGTTCGTCGGCATCTTTGCCACCATGACACCCGCCTTGATTTATCTCAACGCACATGCGCCCTCCATGGGGCTGGATCAGCCTTGGCAGTTCTTCTACAGTACAGGTGTGCTCAGTTCGTTCCTCGACAATGCACCTACGGCTGTCGCTTTCCATTCTGTAGCAGGTGGATTGCCTGTTACCGAAGGTGTTGCCATGGTGGCTGGTGTGCCGGAAATCTTCCTGAAGGTGATATCTGTGAGTGCCGTATTCTTCGGGGCTATGACGTACATTGGCAATGGTCCCAACTTTATGGTGAAGGCCATCGCTGAGGAGAGCGGCATCAAGATGCCTTCCTTCTTTGGCTACATGGTCAAGTTCTCACTGATTGTATTGCTGCCTCTCTATGTGGTGATACAGATTGTATTCTTCTGATTCAAGTCGTGTGTAGGGGCGGACCAATGTGTCCGCCCAAAGCTACACGAACATCGGGGTTAGGGGGCGCAAGATAGTACGCCCCTTATAGTTGTAATCCGTTTTCAATTATTTGGATAGGAACAGTTACTCGTCCTCTTTGGGCAGCACCTTGGCTGCAATGCGTTTCTTGGGGGTCAGACTCATGCCACGCAGCTGTTCGGCCTGACGAACAATGTTGCCGGGCCCTTCGGAGTATTGTCGGATGGCTTTGTCGTAATCCTTCTGCAGGGTTGTAATGCGTTCGCCGATGCCAAGGAAAGTATCGGTGAAGCCGGCAATCTTTTCGTAGAGCGAAGTGCCTTGCTTGATGATGGCCTGGACATTCTTCACCTGATTCTCGCGTTTCCACAGGTCGAGGGCCAGACGCAAGGCACTAATCAGATTAGTTGGGCTCATCAGCACCACCTTCTTGTCGTAGGCATACTCCCACAGGTGCGGATCGTTCTGGATGGCAAGCAGGTAAGCACCTTCGGTAGGGATGAACATCATGACAAACTCCGGCGACTTGATGTCATAGCGCGAATAGTCCTTGTGGCTGAGTTCGTCAATGTGGGCGCGTACCGACTGCAGATGTGCCTTCAGGCTGCGTGCCTGTTCGTCACGCTCTTGGGCGGCCGTATAGGCCGTATAGGCTGTCAGCGATACCTTGGAGTCGATAATCATCTCCCGTTCGCCGGGGTATCTGATGAGGATGTCTGGCTGCATCCGCTGTCCGCTCTCTTCGTTGGTCAGTACCTCACCCCGTTCGTCCTTCAGAAACTCCTGTCTGAAGTAGTGCTCGCCCTCTATCAACCCCGATGCCTGCAACAGGCGTTCCAGTATCATCTCGCCCCAGTTGCCTTGTGCTTTCGAGTCGCCTCGCAAAGCGCGGGTCAGGTTATTGGCCTCTTCTCCCAGTCGGGTATTCAGTTCTACCAGCTCCTTGATGCGTTCGCCCAGCGAGAAACGTTCCTTGGCCTCGGTAGAGTAGGCCAGTTCCACCTTTTCACGAAACGCTTTCAGGTTGTCGTCCAGCGGACGCAGCAGCTGGTTCAGGTGCTCGGCATTCAGGCGTTTGAAGTCCTCTGCCTTGCTTTGGAAAATGCGATTGCTTAGGTTCTCAAACTCCAGGTTCAGCCGCTTGTGCAAGGCCTCCACCTCCTCCTTCTGTTCGTTCATACGCTCTTCCCACTGTCGTTTCTGGTCGGCCAGCCGTTCGTTGAAGTGGCGTTCTTGGGTGGCTATACGCTCTTCGGCTACAGTCCGCTCGCGTTCCATGTCGGCTGCGTGCTGTTGCTTCAGCATCTCCTCCCGTTGCCGGGCAGCTTCCACTTCTGCCTTCAGTGCAGCCGTTCGGCGGGCAGACAGCAGGTACCCGATAGCCAGGCCGGCAGCCAATCCCATCAGTAGCAGTATGTATTCCATTCCCTCTTCTTATTCCGTCAATACTTCATTCCCATCTTCTGTAATCAGAATCATGCTTTCCCACTGTGCCGAGGGGAGCCCGTCTTCTGTACAGACCGTCCAGCCGTCGGCTTCGTCAATGAAGACGTCGTAGCGTCCCATATTGATCATCGGCTCGATGGTGAACGTCATGCCGGGTACAATCATCATGCCAGTACCTCGCTTGCCGAAGTGCTCTACGTCCGGCTCCTCGTGGAACTTCAGTCCCACTCCGTGTCCGCAGAGGTCGCGTACCACGCTGTATCCATTTTTTTCGGCGTGTTCTTGGATGGCCGCTCCTACATCGCCCAGACGGGTCCAGGGCAGGGCGGCACGTATGCCTATGTCTCTGCACTCGCGTGTCACCTCTACCAGCCGGCGCATCTCGGGAGTGACCTCTCCGATGAGGAACATGCGGGAGGCGTCAGAGAAGTAGCCTTTGTAGATGGTGCTTACGTCCACATTCACGATGTCGCCGCTCTTCAGGTATTCCGTAGGGCTGGGTATGCCGTGGCATACCACATCGTTGATGCTGGTGCATACGCTCTTGGGGAATCCCTCGTACAAGAAAGGGGCGGGGATGGCACCGTGGTCGGTGGTGAAGGCATAGACCAGATGGTCTATCTCGGCCGTTGACATACCTTCGTGGATATGGGCCGAGATGCAGTCCAGCAAGGCAGTATTGATTCGCGCACTTTCGCGGATGCCTTCCAGCTGTTCGGGCGTACGCAGCAGGTGACGTTGCGGCAGCTTGTAGCCTTCCCGCTTATAGTGTTGGATTTTGGCTTCTACGTCGTCGGAATAGTTCTTTGGAGTGAAACGTGCTCCGTGTATAAACTTTTTCATTCTCTTTGTCTTTTTATTTGTTTATGAAAAAGGCAGCTACAAAACTTGTAACTGCCTGATTTTCAATGAGAGCGGCAAGCGAGGCTCGAACTCGTGACCCTCAGCTTGGGAAGCTGATGCTCTACCAACTGAGCTATTGCCGCAGGGTTTCTTCGTGAAAGCGGTGGCAAAGGTAAGATAATGTTTAGAATTTCACAACAGATTGGGGAATTTATTTTTCGGTTTACGAAAGAAAGACTGGCACAGGTACAAAAAAATGGCTATCTATCCCAGACAGCCAATCCTTTTGTTAACCTTAAATCTAATACTATGAAAAACACACTGCAAATATACGGACTTTCTGCAATCCTCCAAAATATACGGGCGTAAATGCCTTGTTTATAACATGGATTAACTTGAAAATAAATTCGTTAACAGAATTGCACGTAAAAACCTTCCAAATCTCCTGAAAAAGATGTACCTTAGCCGCCCAGTAATAAATAACCATAGCAGATTATGACAATAACAGAAGAACTCAACCAGCTATATACGCGCTATACGGGCCGTCAGGCTCTGCGGATAGACGAGATGCCCTCCTCCGGATCCAACCGCCGCTATTTTCGCCTTACAGGAGACCCTACGCTGATTGGGGTCAGCGGAGAGTCGGCCGAGGAGAACCGTGCCTTCCTCTATATGGCAGCCCACTTCCGCAGCAAGGGACTGCCTGTGCCGCAGGTAGTGGCGCAGTCGGACGACTCCATCTTCTACCTGCAGGAGGACCTGGGTGACCGGCTGCTGTTCAATGCCATTGAGAAAGGGCGGCAGACGGGTGTCTTTGACGAACGCGAGAAGGAACTGCTGCGCAAGACCATGAGGCTGCTGCCCGTCGTGCAGTTTGCCGGTGCCGAAGGCATGGACTTCTCCTATTGCTATCCGCAGGCCGAGTTCAACAGCCGTTCCATCCTGTGGGACCTCAACTATTTCAAGTATTGCTTCCTGAAGGCTACGGGCATCGAATTTCAGGAGGACAAGCTGGAGGATGATTTCCAGAAGATGGCCGATGTGCTGTTGCGTAGCGGGTCGGCTACCTTCCTCTACCGCGACTTCCAGAGCCGCAACGTGATGGTAAAGGATGGAGAGCCCTGGCTCATCGACTTTCAGGGCGGACGCAAGGGACCCGTCTACTACGACGTGGCTTCCTTCCTGTGGCAAGCCAAGGCCAACTATCCCGACAGCCTGCGTCAGGAGCTGCTGAAGGAGTATATCGATGCCCTGCGCCGCTATCAGCCGGTGGACGAAAGCTACTTCTACGCCCAACTGAGGCACTTCGTCCTTTTCCGTACCCTGCAAGTGCTGGGGGCATACGGATTCCGCGGATATTTTGAGAAAAAGCCGCATTTCATACAGAGTGTTCCCTTTGCCATCGAGAACTTGCGCCGGCTGCTGCAGGAGCCTTATCCCGAATATCCTTATCTCTGCGATGTGTTGCGCAGGCTGACGGAGCTGAAGCAGTTTACGGACGACCTGCAGAAGCGCAGGCTGGTGGTCAAGGTCACCAGCTTTGCCTATAAGAAGGGCATCCCCGAAGACCCCAGCGGAAATGGGGGAGGCTATGTGTTTGACTGTCGTGCGGTGAACAACCCCGGTAAGTATGAACGATACAAGCCCTTCACCGGTCTGGACGAACCTGTCATCCGCTTTCTGGAAGAAGACGGTGAGATTACCCAGTTTCTGACGCATGTATATGCTCTGGTGGATGCTTCTGTCAAACGCTATATGGAGCGGGGATTTACCAATCTGTCAGTCTGCTTCGGCTGTACGGGCGGACAGCACCGCTCTGTCTACTCGGCACAGCACCTGGCCGAGCATCTGAACCAGCAGTTCGGCGTACAGGTGAACCTGGTGCATCGTGAACAGAATATCGAACAGATTTTTAAAGCACGTTGACGACCGCCGATGAAAGCCATGATATTTGCAGCAGGGCTGGGTACACGCCTGCGCCCTCTGACCGACCGAATGCCCAAGGCGCTGGTGCCTGTAGCCGGCAAGCCGATGCTGGAACGGGTCATCTTGAAACTGATAGAGGCAGGCTTTACAGACCTGACAGTGAACATCCATCACTTTGGTGAACAGATTGTCGACTTTTTGGAAGCACGCCATCACTTCGGTGTAGATATACACATCAGTGACGAGCGCGACCTGTTGCTGGATACGGGCGGAGGCATACGGAAGGCGCGTCCTTGGCTGGACGGGGACGAACCGTTTCTGGTGCACAATGCCGATATCTGGTCGGACGTAGATTTGCAGGCTCTTTACCGCCGGCATGTGCAAAGCCGGGCGGAAGCCACGCTGCTGGTGAGCCGCCGCCAGACGTCGCGCTACCTGCTGCTGGATGATGACAACCGTCTGCAAGGATGGGTCAACAAGCAGACACACGAAGTAAAGCCTGCCGATACCTGCTATCGCGAAGGAGCCTTTCAGGAGATGGCTTTCGGCGGAATTCATGTGATTTCGCCCTCGCTCTTCCGTTACATGGAGGGGAGCGAGTGGGAGGGCAAGTTCTCCATCACCCCCTTCTACCTCTCCGTCTGCCGGAAAGTCTGCATCCAAGGTGCGCCCGCCGAAGGCATCCACTGGTTTGACATCGGCCGGCCGGAGACGCTGGCACAGGCCGAAGCCTATCTGCAGGCTACAGGTGTTGACGGATAGTCTCCATCAGTGCGCCGATGGTGGGTAGGGTCAGTACCGTGCCGTCGGCACAGCGCAGCCGGTACTCGGACGTCTCCCCCCAGGCTATGCTGAGCCTTCCTGCTGCCTCTGCCTGCGTAGCCTGAATGCCGTCGCGGGCCAATGCCTTGCGCAGCATGGAGGCACGTACCCCCTCTGTTTCGGTCAGCTGTATATACGAATGGCAGGCATTGGAAATTCTGAATAGACCAGTCGCCTCGTCGAACACCACATCGTCCGTCGGAAAGAAGGTAGACAGCACCCCTTGCAATGCCAAATCCTCGGGGGTGCCGATGCAGAGCGTCCCCCCCTGCTGCATCAGCCACACCTTGTCCGCCAGCTGCAAAGCCATGTCCATGTCGTGCGTCGAAAGGAAGATGACCTTTCCCGTCTCCCGGCTGAGGCGGTGCAGCAGGCGCATGGTCTCTATCTTGCTGGGATAGTCCAGAAAGGCCGTCGGCTCATCCAGGTAGATGACCGGTGTCTCTTGTGCAATGGCCTTGGCTATCATCACCTTTTGCTGCTCGCCATCGCTCAGGTTGTGTACATTCTTCTGCTCTAACGGGCGGATTCCTACCCAATCCAGTGCCTGACGCACCACGACGGCATCTTCGGCAGACAAGCCTCCCCAGAAGCCTGTATAGGGAGTGCGCCCCAAGCCTACCAGCTCGAAGACGGTCAGATTCTGTGGCATCTCCCGTTCCGTCAGGACCACGCTGATGATGCGTGCCCGCTGCTTGTCGCTGTATCGGTCGATATCCTCTCCATTCACATAGATGCTTCCCGACAATCGGGGTTGGAAGGCTGCCAGCGTCCGCAACAGCGTAGACTTGCCTACACCGTTGGCTCCCAACAGACAAGTCAGTTCGCCGCCGCACAGCCGGCCGGAGATGCCCTCCGCCACTACGTGCCGCCTCTTCTTGTCCTGATATCCGATAGAAAGTCCTTCTATCTCTACTGATTGTTTCTCCATATTCTTTATCGGTTTGATGGCCGGATTCGGCAAAATTAGTGCTAATCTGTCCGGTCGGGTGCAAATTTAATACAATTTCGCATATAGATGACCGTTGCTTTCAGAAAAAGAGGTTACATTTGCAGCGTACAATATAGAAAACTAAAGAGGACAGATTCATGAAGAAGATTTTATTTTGCATGTTGATGCTGGTGGCAGGCATGGGCATCGCCCTTGCACAAGGCAAAGCGGACATCAAGTTTGAGAAGACATCGCACGACTTCGGCACCTTCCCCGAAGAGGACCCGATAGTAAGCTATACATTCCAGTTCACTAACGTGGGCGATGCGCCGCTGGTCATCCATCAGGCTGTCGCTTCGTGCGGCTGCACCGTTCCTGAATACACGCAGGAGCCGGTATTGCCGGGCAAGAAAGGCACCATCAAGGTCACTTACAACGGTACGGGCAAGTATCCCGGCCACTTCAAGAAGTCCATCACCCTGCGTACCAACGGAAAGACGGAGATGATGCGACTCTACATTGAAGGCGAAATGACTGCCAAGCAGGAGAACAACTGATTCCACCCGACAGCATAGAGAGGGGAGGGGGCTCAACGAATGGGTCTCCTCCTTTTTTTTGTGCAAATTAGCGGCAAAAGTAATGACCTGTCCGAAGAAAAACAGTACCTTTGTGCTCAGCAAGTGTACTGCACCCCTCTGCGGTATGCCTCGACCGATGAAGTGAAACCGAAAAAACATAACGAAAGAGATTATGAAACAAGAAGAAGAAGTAACATCCGGCTTGCCGGAGAACGCCTTCCGCGAACTGAAGCCGGGAGAAGTGTACAACCCTCTGATGAGTCCCCAAAAGGAGTATCCTGAGGTCAACGTATGGTCCGTATCATGGGGCATCTGCATGGCCATCCTTTTTTCGGCCGCAGCAGCCTACTTGGGACTGAAGGTGGGGCAGGTATTCGAAGCAGCCATCCCCATCGCCATCATTGCCGTAGGCGTATCGGGAGCCGCCAAGCGGAAGAGTGCCTTGGGCGAAAACGTCATCATCCAGTCCATCGGAGCCAGTTCGGGCGTCATTGTGGCCGGTGCCATCTTTACGCTGCCTGCCCTTTACATCCTGCAGGCCAAGTATCCCGCCGAGATAGCTGTCACCTTCACACAGGTCTTCATCAGTTCGTTGCTGGGCGGTGTGTTGGGCATCCTCTTCCTTATCCCCTTCCGCAAATACTTTGTCAGCGACATGCACGGCAAGTACCCCTTCCCTGAGGCTACAGCCACTACACAGGTGCTGGTGTCGGGCGAGAAGGGGGGCAATCAGGCCAAGCCTCTGCTGATAGCCGGTGTCATCGGTGGTCTGTACGACTTTATCGTGGCTACCTTTGGCTGGTGGAACGAGAACTTCACCACCCGCTGTTGCGAGTGGGGGGCCGTGGTGGCCGAAAAGGCCAAGCTGCTCTTCAAGGTCAATACCGGTGCCGCCGTGCTGGGTCTGGGTTATATTGTGGGACTGAAGTATGCCTCCATCATCTGTGCCGGTTCCCTGCTGGTGTGGTGGGTCATCATACCCGGCATGTCCCTGCTCTTCGGCAACGAGGTGCTCAACCAGTGGAATCCCGAAATCACCTCTACCGTAGGTGCCATGTCGCCCGAGGAGATTTTCAAATACTATGCCAAGAGTATCGGTATCGGTGGCATCGCCATGGCCGGCATCATCGGCATCATCAAGTCATGGGGCATCATCAAAAGTGCCGTCGGACTGGCAGCCAAGGAGATGGGGGGCAAGTCGGGCGACATGGCTGCCGTGAAGCGTACGCAGCGCGACCTCTCTATGAAGATCATCGCCATAGGCTCCATCCTCACACTGCTGCTGGTGACTCTCTTTTTCTACTTTGACGTGATGCAGGGCAACCTGCTCCATACGCTGACGGCCATTGTGCTGGTGGCAGTCATCGCTTTCCTTTTCACTACGGTGGCAGCCAATGCCATCGCCATTGTGGGTACCAATCCTGTATCGGGCATGACGCTGATGACCCTCATTCTGGCCTCGGTCGTCATGGTAGCTGTCGGCCTCAAGGGTCCCGGCGGCATGGTGGCAGCCTTGGTGATGGGCGGGGTCGTATGTACCGCTCTCTCCATGGCAGGCGGCTTCATCACCGACCTGAAGATTGGCTATTGGCTGGGTACCACCCCCATCAAGCAAGAGCGCTGGAAGTTCTTGGGTACCATCGTGTCGGCCGCTACCGTGGGCGGTGTGATGATTGTGCTCAACCAGACCTATGGATTTACCAGCGGACAGCTGGCTGCCCCGCAGGCCAATGCCATGGCAGCTGTCATCGAGCCGCTGATGAACGGTGTTGCCGCTCCCTGGCTGCTCTACGGCATCGGTGCCGTGCTGGCCGTCGTGCTCACCTTGTGCAAGATTCCTGCCCTGGCCTTTGCCTTGGGTATGTTCATCCCGCTGGAGCTGAATGTGCCGTTGGTAGTGGGCGGTGCCGTCAACTGGTATGTCACCACCCGTTCGGCCGATGCCTCCCTCAATGCCGAACGCGGTGAGAAGGGTACGCTGCTGGCCTCCGGCTTCATTGCCGGCGGTGCCCTGATGGGTGTGGTAAGTGCCGCCATGCGTTTCGGAGGCATCAACCTGATTCATGCCGAATGGCTGGCCGACAGCTGGTCCGAGGTAGTGGCACTGGCCGCTTATGCCATCTTGATAGGCTACTTTGTGAAAGCCTCTCTGAAGAAATAATTCAATGATTGAAGATATGAAAAAGATTCTGTTTTTTACTCTGTTATGTGTAGCCACCATGTTATCGGCTCAACAACCCATTGAACTGCCCCTGTGGCCTGACGGTGCCCCCAACAGCAACGGCCTGACCGGTACCGAAGAGAACCTGGAAGGTGGACGGATGGCCAACGTCATCCACCCCAACATCACCGTCTATCGGGCCGCGAAGCCCAACGGTATGGCCATCCTCATGTGTCCCGGCGGGGGCTATGCCCGCCTTGCACTGCGGCACGAGGGCCACGACATGGCCAGCTGGTTCAATGCACAAGGCATCACGTACGTTGTCATGAAGTACCGTATGCCCAATACGCACTACGAAGTGCCCCTCTCTGATGCCGAACAGGCCATACGCCTCATCCGCCTTCATGCCGTGGAGTGGGGTGTAGACCCCCATCGCGTAGGTGTGATGGGCGCATCGGCAGGCGGCCATCTGGCGGCCTCACTGTCTACGCTCTA
This sequence comes from Bacteroides sp., assembly GCA_051875915.1. GTDB lineage: Bacteria > Bacteroidota > Bacteroidia > Bacteroidales > Bacteroidaceae > Bacteroides. The sequence goes on along the minus strand of JBJEHI010000024.1, from coordinate 10,120 downwards.
CAGCAGCGACGAGACCCGTCCCGACTTTCAGATACTCTTCTATCCTGTCATCTCTATGGAGAAGGAGATTACGCATGCCGGTTCGCGCAGCTTCCTGCTGGGTGACAATCCCTCGGAGGAGCTGGTCCGTCACTACACGCTGCAGAAGCAGGTGAACGAACGCACACCGCAAGCCTTCATCATGCTCTCGGCCGACGACCGTGTGGTGGTTCCCGCCAATTCCATCGGCTACTTTCAGGCTCTCTGTAGCCATCAGGTGCCTGTCTCCATGCATATCTATCCTACAGGCGGACATGGGTGGGGCTTCCGCGATGCCTTCACCTACAAGCGCCAGTGGACAGGCGAACTGGAGAAATGGCTGCGTGAAGGGGTGGTCTTTTAATCGAAAAACGAACATCAAAAACTAAATAACATGAAGAAGTGGATTTTCACAACCCTGCTGACTGCCGCCCTGACGACGGGGGCAGCCGCACAGCAAAAGAACCCCATGCTGGTGAACGGCATGAAGTACATCGGAGTGCCTTACGTAGCCCACACCCTTGACCAGGGGGAGGTAGAAGAGCTGGTCATCAACTGTGACGAGGTGGACTGTACCACGCTGGTGGAATATGTCCTGGCCGAATCGCTCGCGCCCAGACAGGCTGACGGCGATGTGCTGGAGAGTGACTTCGCGGACAAGCTGCAGCAGATACGTTATCGAAACGGCAAGATTAACGGCTACGCCTCGCGCCTGCACTACGTGGCCGACTGGATTAACAACGGCGTACGCAACGGATTCCTGCTTGATGTCACCGCACAGCAGAGCAACCATTGTGCTCCGTTGGCTCTTTCGTACATGTCCTCACATCCTCAGATGTACCGTCAGTTGGCTGCATCGGCTCAGAATGTCACCGCCATCCGTCAGGTGGAGCAGGCGCTGAACGGCCAATCCGTCTGCTACCTGCCGAAAGAACAGTTGCCCGTCAAGGGTTTGCCGTGGATTAAGGACGGAGATATCATCGCAATCACTACCAGCACCGAAGGGTTGGATGTGGCCCACATGGGCATTGCCCTCTATGTGAACGGCCGCCTCACGCTGCTGCACGCATCGTCCGTCGAAAAGAAGGTGGTGGTCTCCAACGTTGCCCTGTCGCAGATGCTGAAGGATCATGACACTTGGACGGGCATCCGCGTCATCCGCATGATGTAGCTATAAGTTACGAGCTACAAGTTACGAGCTACAAGCTACAAGTAACGAGCTACCAGTTACGAGCTACCAGTAAGGGGTGCAAACTATAAGTTACGAGTTGCGAGTTACCAGTAGGGGTGCAAGCTATTGCACCCTGCCGCTAAAGATACTGCTCGTTACTTGTAGCTTGTAGCTCGTAACTTGTAGCTTGTAACTGGTAGCTCGTAGCTATTCTTTTTTCCTGACAAATGTCCCGTTTTGGGGAGGGCGGAATGCAATGCCTCCCTCTGCCTCAAGTAGGCGCTTTTTCGTAAATCGGGGTGGTGAGAGCGATGAAAAAGCAACAAAATCCCTGTTCCCCGAAGTAAAATCTTGCCTGTTTTTATCAATCCGCACCACTTTTGGCTCTGTTTTTAGCATAAAATCGGCTCGTTTTACTTCGTTTTTTACGTTTTCGTCTGGTTGCAAACAGAGGCTTTTTCAGAGAAAGTATGCAAGTTTTATAGGCAAAAATGCGGGAAACAGGAGTAAAAAACGAATTTTGAAAACTGTTATCTGTTATCTGTAACGCTTTTCAGGGGACAAAAAAGATTCATTTGTGACAGATGGCAAAATAACTGTGTCAAGTACATGTTTATAATATGCTGATATAGTGTAGTTTATAAAATAAGCGTTACAGATAACAGATAACAGTTATTTTTTTCGAGTTCCTGTCTTGCCAGCGAACAAGGATTTATATATATAATATATATATAAATATATATATATTATATATATAAAATATTATATAAATATTTTATCATCTTCAGTGTGCATCTCACAAAAAAAACTGTTATCTGTTATCTGTGACGCTTTTCAGATTTTCGCGCTTCTCACGTGAGAGAAAAAATTTCTACATGATGAAAAAATCACGCCGATAGGAGGAGTGGAGAAAGAGGGCGGCGGGCGCGGACGGCTGCAGCGGATTCACCGCCCTGTGATGTATGGATTGTTTACCGTCTGTTTAGCTACGAGTTATGAGCTACAAGCTACGAGCTACGAGTGACAAGATACGAGTGACAAGATACGTGCGTATTCATCGTGAACAGCATCCTTTCAATTTAAAATTTAAAATGCCGTTTGCAATGAATGCGCTCCCGTGCGGCTTCACCCTGAATACCGTTCGCATCGGGGTATCATTCGTGAACGATGTGTACGAATACATCGCGTGCGGGGTGGGCAGACGCATAGGTCTGCCCCTACTACTGACAGCTCGTAACTGATTGCTTAAAAAATGGCCAAATCGTGCCTACAGATACCTGTATCGGGTTAACATACGTTAATGTGTCGTCAACTCCCTTCACTGCCTCTTGACAAGTGGAGCGTGGTTTTGTATCTTTGCAGCAGAGGAAAGTCCAATCCGCACAAACACTTTAAATTTTAATAATATTCGGCAGGCATACCCTGCGATTCGATCCTTGAATGTCTGGAACAAAAACAAAAAAAGAGGATGCATCTGCAATTGGACACATCCTCTTCGTGATCGCGACAGGATTCAAACCTGTAACCGGCTGATCCGTAGTCAGCTACTCTATTCAGTTGAGCTACGCGACCGTGTTAAAAAAGTGACCGCGACAGGATTCAAACCTGTAACCGGCTGATCCGTAGTCAGCTACTCTATTCAGTTGAGCTACGCGGCCTTTTTGTTTAACGGGTGCAAAGATACGGCCTTTTTTTGAATTGGCAAACATTTGGAGGACTTTTTTTTCAAAAAAATCATTCCACAAACCGATAGTTGAACAGTTGCCAGCCTATCGTGAGGCCTACATTCCACTCCTTTTTCGGTGAGCTATAGTGATTTATGTAGCCCGATATCGCTCCGAAGGGCAAGTGGCAGACCACCGAAACTTCGCCCATATACTCCAGGCGAGAGAAGGCCTTGCCGTAATAGGCTTTGTTCATCTCGTTGCGTTTGATGGGGTAGATGGGCATGAAGCCATAAAGTTCGGTGCGTAGCTGGAAGATGTCGTTGAACACACAGATGGGCTTGATGCCGGCTGCCATGAACTGGTTGGCCCTGAAAGCCTCGTTGTACATCAGCTGGCTGAACGGAGTGGGCGAGAACTCGCCGGCCTGCATCATGGTGGCGGTATAGTTCTCTGAGAAGTTTTTCGACGAGTACAGTGCCTCGGCCATCCACCCCAGCGTGAAGTGAGGCGACATGGTGTGGTATGCCTCCTTGTGGTAGGAAATCTGCAACCACGATTGCCGCTCCTGGGATGCCGCGTACGGAGCGGTACCGCTGCCGGCCGTGAAGTGCTCGCGTCCGCGGAAGACTTGGGCTACCAGCTTCTCGTAGTAGCCTTTGGTGGCATATTGACGCTTGTTGAGTGTGCTGCCGTAGAATCCGATGGCACCTCCCAGCAGTTTGTAGACGCTGCAGTCCGAACGGTCTTTCTCGAAGTCGATGATGTTGGACTGGTAGTAGTTGTCCTGCAGCCGTCCGTAACCGATGCTGAACTCCGCCCGCTTGTTGGCCAGAAAGGGCAGGGTGAGCATCAGCTTGACAAACTTCTCTTCCTTGGAATTGAAGGAAGGGCGGTCGTTGTTCGAGAAGAGTCCGTCGCGCTTGTAGTAGTCGATGGTGCTGTAGGAGGCAATGAAGCGATAGGAGGTGGGCACGTGGGAAGGGACGTCGAGCCTGCCTAACAGCTGGATGTTATTGTAGACCTTTCCCAGATGCCCATCGAGCATCACCTCTTTGGAGTAGTAGTTCAGGTTCTGGTATCCCAGTCCCAGGTAAATCTGGTTGGAGTTGCTGGTAGATACACTGCCGCCTACGCGGGCGGTCAGGTTCTTCTCCATCTTGACTTTCAGATGCAGTTCGTACAGGTCGTCTTCGGGTCGGTAGACGGCATGGGGGATGATTTCGGATATCATGTTGTCGGCCAGCAGGCGGAAGTAGCCCCGCTTCAGCTCCTCGTAGGTGAACGTCTGCCGGGCATCGTCGTGAAACTCCCTGCGGATGTAGGCCTGCTGCCGCTCGTCTGCCCCCTCAATCAGGATGTCGCGGAACCGAAGCGGCGGCAAGTGGTTGCGGTAGGTGAGCCGGCGACGGCGGACTTCGTCGGCAGGAACGCGACGGTGGATGCGTCCTTTGATAGAGTCCATCAGACTGATGGTGCGGTTGTAGCCTATGTCGTGCAACTCCTGCAGGCGGTCGAAGTCGAGCAGGTTGACATCATCGTACTTGAAGGTCATCAGAATGCCGCAAGAGTCGGGTATGGTGTAGTCGGTCTTCTGCATGACCATGTTTTCTATCTGGCTCATCAGGTCGTTTTCGGTAGGCTTGCTGGGGTTGGTGGAGACGACACTGCCGATGATGATGTCGGGGTGGAAGTCTTCGCGCATCACGTCGGTGGGAAAGTTGTTGTAGATGCCTCCGTCGTAGGTGAGGAGGCTGTCTATCTCGATGGGCTTGAAGACAAAGGGGAAGCTCATCGACGCACGCACGGCATCGCCCAAGTCCCCTTTACGCAGAATGAGGGCCCGCTTGTTGTAGACGTCGGATGCCACGCAGCGGAAGGGGACGAAGAGGCGGTCGAAGTCGCCTCCGCAGGAGGCCGTGGCACTGGCGAACAGCTCGACGAACACCAGATTCATCTGAATGGGGTTGACCATGCTGGTGGGGATGATTTGCGGTTTCGTGTCTATAGAGTCCTTGAAGGAGAAACGCAGGTTGATGAATCCCGGCACGGGGCGCGATTGCTTGAAGTAATATTCGTACTTGGGCTCTACCTTACCCGAATACCAGCGTTTGAAGTCGGGCGAACGGAGCAACTCTTCCATGTCGTCGGCCGAGTAGCCCATGGCATACAGAGATCCTATGATGGCGCCCATGGAGGTGCCGGCTATGTAGTCGATGGGGATGTCGTTCTCTTCAAGCGCACGGATGATGCCGATGTGCGTCATGCCCTTGGCACCACCGCCGCTCAGCACGAGGCCTACTTTCTGTGCCTGGCTGCGTGAGGGCAGCAGGCTGAGCAATAGCATCAGGATAAACAGATGTCTGGTCATAGTTCGTATAGAGTCGTTCATTGTTGTTAGAGTTTGTAGCGATGCTTCTGTATACTTGTTTTCAGCCTCCAAATATAGGTATTTGTTTTGAAAAACAACAATCCCGCCTGCATTTTTACGGCCATTCATATAGAATGAGCCCTAAAAACAGAGGCGGGATTCTCTCTATCGCGGGTAGGGAGGGGAGGTTTGTCCCCTGCGGCTTATCCTATCAGTTCGACGCTCCGCTTGACGAAGGTGCTCAGGGCTTCTCCTTTCAGCATACCGTTCTGCAGCAGAGCCAGGTCAATGAGCTGGCGCACTACCGGATTCTGAGCGGCATAGCCGGCCAGGGCAGACTCCTTCTTTGCTTTCAGGTCATCGTACTTCTTGTCGAGTTCGTCCAGTTCGTCCTTCTCGGCCGTAGGAATCTCTTCGCTCTTCTTGCCTTCGTGCGATTTGCGCAGCGCTTGGCGGCGCTTGTCCGTCTCGTCCATCTCGCTCTGCAGCGGGGCGATGGCAGTGCTACATTCGCGCTCTTCGCCTTCGAGGATGCCTTTCACCAGTTTGTGGTCGGTGTTGAGCACGAGGTTGAACATATCGGGCATCTCGCCGTAGAAGCTCATGCCGGCCTGTATGTTGGCCATCTCCTTCATACGGCGCATGTACTCGCTCTGTGTGATCATCAGCGGCGATGCGTTCTCGCCCATGGCCTGTGCGCTGACGTGGAACTCGGCTTTCTCCATCTTGGGCAGCTGGCTCTGGAAGATGGACGAGAGGGCCTCTTGCCGGCTGCTCTCCAGTGCCTCCTTCTGTTTATCCTCCTTGCGAATCAGGTTGTCTACGGTGTCGCCGTCTACGCGGGTGAAACGCGACTTCTCCAGCTTCTGCTCCAACATGCTGATCATGGCCACATCCAGCTGGCCGTCCATCAGCAATACGTTGTACCCCTTGTTGACGGCTGCTTCGATGTAGCTGTACTGCTCGTCCTTGTTGTTGGCATAGAGGTAAATCAGATTGCCCTCCTTGTCGGTCTGGTTCTCTTTAATCAGCGTCTGGTACTCTTCGTAGGTGTAGCACTTGCCGTCCGTATCGGTGAAGAGGGCGAAACTCTTGGCACGGTCGTAGAAGTCCTCCTGTGTCAGCATACCGTAGTGGATGAAGATCTTCAGGTCGTTCCACTTCTCCTCAAACTGCTTGCGGTCGTTCTTGAAGATGGATTGCAGGCGGTCGGACACCTTCTTGGTGATATAGGTGGAAATCTTCTTCACATTGCTGTCGCTCTGCAGGTATGAACGGGATACGTTCAGCGGAATGTCGGGCGAGTCGAGCACGCCATGCAGCAGCGTCAGGAAGTCGGGTACGATACCTTCTACCGAGTCGGTCACATACACCTGGTTGCAATAGAGCTGTATTTTGTTCTTGTTCAGCTCGATGTTGCTCTTCACCTTGGGGAAGTAGAGGATACCGGTCAGATGGAAGGGGTAGTCCACATTCAGGTGAATCCAGAAGAGGGGCTCGTCGGCCATGGGATAGAGGTCGCGGTAGAACTTCTTGTAGTCCTCGTCCTTCAGTTCGCTAGGCTTGCGGGTCCACATCGGGTTGGTCTCGTTGATGATATTGTCTTCGTCCGTCTCCACCTGCTTGCCGTCCTTCCACTCCTTCTTCTTGCCGAAGGCGATGGCAACGGGCAGGAAGCTGCAATACTTCTTCAGCAGAGCGGAGAGGCGTGCCTCTTCCAGAAACTCCTTGCAGTCGTCGTCGATGTAGAGGACGATGTCCGTACCGCGGTCGGCCTTTTCGGTCTCTTCGATGGTGAACTCAGGGCTGCCGTCGCAGGTCCACTTCACGGCCTGGCTACCTTCCTTGCACGACTTGGTGATGATTTCCACCTTCTTGGCCACCATGAATGCCGAGTAGAAGCCCAGTCCGAAGTGGCCGATGATGGCATTGGCATCGTTCTTGTACTTCTCCAGAAAGTCGTTGGCGCCTGAGAAGGCTATCTGGTTGATGTATTTGTCAATCTCTTCGGCTGTCAGTCCGATACCACGGTCGGACACAGTGATGGTCTCTTTTCCTAACGATACATGGACGGTCAGGTCACCCAGCTCGCCCTTGTACTCGCCGATGGAGGAGAGCGTCTTCAGCTTTTGGGTGGCATCTACGGCATTGGAAACCAGCTCGCGGAGAAAAATCTCGTGGTCGCTATACAAGAATTTTTTGATGACGGGGAAAATGTTTTCGGTTGTTACCCCAATATTTCCTTTTTGCATACTTAAATAGAATATATAGTTTTACATTTTTTGTTCTGCGACAGAATACACAAAAAAAATGCCAGCCCGAAAGAGACTGACATTTTGTCTGATTGATGTGTAGTATTGTCTTATGCTTTTCGCAGCGACAGTTTATCGGCTCCCTCTTCTATACATACCTGAATGGTGTCACCCGGCTGCACGCTGCCCGATATGATCATCTCGGAGAGTTCGTCCTCCAAATAGGTCTGGATGGCACGTTTCAGGGGACGGGCGCCAAACTGGACGTCATATCCCTTGGTGGCCAGAAACTTCTTGGCATTGTCATCCATCGTCAGGCGATAGCCAATCTCTTCCACACGTTTAAGCACACCCTTCAGTTCGATGTCGACGATGCGTGTAATGGCCTCTAACGAGAGCTGGTCGAAGGTGATGATTTCATCCAGACGGTTCAAGAATTCAGGGGCAAAGGTCTTGTTCAGCGCTTTCTGGATGACGGCACGCGAACGTTCGTTGTCGTTGGCCTGACTGGGTACGCTGAAGCCGATGCCGCGTCCGAACTCCTTCAGCTGGCGTGTACCGATGTTGGAGGTCAGAATCAGCACGGTATTCTTGAAGTCTATAGTCCGGCCATAGTTGTCGGTCAGCCGTCCTTCATCCAATACTTGCAGCAGGATGTTGAACACATCGGGATGGGCTTTCTCAATCTCGTCCAGCAAGACGATGGAGTAGGGCTTGCGGCGGACCTTCTCCGTCAGCTGTCCCCCCTCTTCGTAGCCTACATAGCCGGGAGCTGCTCCCACCATGCGCGACACGGTATATTTCTCCATATATTCGCTCATGTCGATGCGTATCAATGCGTCCGTCGAGCCAAACATGCAGAGGGCCAGCTGCTTGGCCAGATGGGTCTTGCCCACGCCGGTAGGACCCAGAAATAGGAAGGTACCGATGGGACGGTTGGGGTCTTTCAGTCCTACCCGGCTGCGCAGGATGGCCTTTGTCAGTTTGTCAATGGCGGCATCCTGTGCCACTACGCTGGCCTTCAGTGCCTCCTTCATGCCTGCCAGCCGCACACCTTCCTCTTGCGCGATACGCTGTATGGGGATGCCCGACATCATGGAGACCACTTGTGCGATATGCTCCTCGTCCACCGTCTCACGCGCCTCTTTCATGGAGGCTTCCCACTTCTCTTTCATCGCTTCCAGCTGTTGCGTCAGCTTCTTCTCACGGTCGCGGTAGCTGGCTGCCAGCTCAAAGTTCTGCGATTTCACCGCTTCGGCTTTCTGCTGCTGGGCCTCTTCAATCAGTCGTTCCTGCTCTTCTATCTCCTTCGGAGCACTGATGTGGGTGAGGTGTACGCGCGAGCCTGCTTCATCCAGTGCATCCAGAGCCTTGTCGGGCAGGTTACGGTCGGCGATGTAGCGGTCTGTCAATTTGACACATGCTTCCAGCGCAGCGTCGGTATAGTTTACGTTATGATGCTCTTCGTACTTCTCCTTCAGGTTGTGCAGAATCTGCAGGGTCTCGTCGAGCGTGGTAGGCGAGACGATGATTTTCTGGAAACGGCGTTCCAATGCGCCATCTTTTTCGATGCTTTTCCTATACTCGTCCAGCGTGGTGGCGCCGATACATTGTATCTCGCCGCGGGCCAAGGCCGGTTTCAGCATATTGGCCGCATCCATGGTGCCGGCTGCCGCTCCAGCCCCTATAATGGTATGGATTTCGTCGATGAAAAGGATGACATCGGGGTTTTTGCGTATCTCGTTGATGATGGATTGCATACGCTCCTCAAACTGTCCGCGATACTTGGTGCCGGCTACTACAGAGGCCATATCGAGCATGATAAGGCGTTTGCCGAACAGGATGCGCGACACCTTCTTCTCGATAATGCGCAGGGCCAATCCCTCCACGATGGCCGACTTGCCCACGCCGGGTTCGCCAATCAATACAGGGTTGTTCTTCTTGCGGCGGCTCAGTATCTGCGCTAACCGCTCAATCTCTTTTTCGCGTCCCACCACAGGATCCATTTTCCCCTCGGCAGCCACTTTGGTCAGGTCGATGCCGAAGTTGTCCAGCACCGGTGTTTCATGGCTGCTCTTCGGCGAGGATTGGGTAGAGGCGGCCTTTTGTTGCGACTGAGAAGCGGTCTCCTCTTCCTCTTCTTCATCGGAGGCAAACCCCATGCCGGCGTTCGGATTGGTCGATTTCATCGAGATTTGTTCGTATACCCGTTGGTAGGTCGCTCCGTTTTCCTGCAGCACCATAGCGGCCAGATTGTCTCCCTCTTTCAGCAAGGCCAGCAGCAGGTGCTCGCTGTCGGCTATGGGCGACTTCAGTAACCGAGCTTCCAGAATGCACATCTTCAATATCTTGGCAGACAAGGGTGTCAGCGCAGGAGCAGAAAGGTTGGCATTGAACAGGTTGTTGCTTTGGCTTATCAACCGTTCTAATCGGGCTTTCAACTTGGGGAAGTCCATATCCAGGCGGAACAGGGCTTCGGCTGCCTTTCCTTCGCCATCGCGCAACAGGCCCAGCAACAGATGTTCGGGTCCTATATAGCTGGTTCCCAATCGGAAAGCCTCCTCTTGACTGTAGTTTATGATGTCTGATACTTTTTTTGAAAACTGGTTCTCCATACGTCTATATTATCTTCTTCACATTGGAA
>JBJEHI010000023.1:0-21183 GCA_051875915.1 Bacteroides sp. | reverse complement strand
ATCATGAAATACATTCAGTCGTATCATGAAACACATTCAGTCGTATCATGAATCATATTCAGAATACGACTGAATGTTAGCTATCTTAACAGATTGATAACCAAGCACTTGAAAACGCCAATTTTTCTCTTTCGGCAGGGATTTAGACACGATAAACGTTCTTTACACATTGCTTCCTACAAAAACCCAAACGGCTACCAAAAACAAAGCCTGTAGGGCATACTTTTTTGGTGTGGGGGCGCAAGATGTTGCGCCCCCACAACTATCAGAAGAGGAATCGGATGATGTCGTTCAGATTGGCCCAGAACAGCAGGATGAAGAGCAGTGCCATGCCCACCATCTGGGCACGTTCCATGAACTTGTCACTGGGCTTGCGACGCGCCACAATCTCGTAAATGAGGAACAGCACATGGCCACCGTCGAGTGCCGGTATGGGCAGGATATTCATGAAAGCCAGTATGATGCTGAGGAAGGCCGTCATGTACCAGAACTGATGCCAGTCCCATGTAGCGGGGAAGATGCTTCCGATGGCTCCAAAGCCGCCCAGCTGCTTTGCTCCCTCTTTCGAGAAGAGGTACTTCATCTGGCTGACATATCCCTTCAGCGTATTCACTCCCAACGAAATACCTGCCGGTATGCAGGTGAAGAGGTTGTATTGACGATGAACGACCGGCATCAGGCGTTCGGTCTTCATGCAGGCGGTCACACCAATCTGATAGAGTGAATCGGTAGCGAAAGTCAGCGTGTCAGTCACTCCGTTGCGCACATACGTCAGTGTGACGAGGTGTGAAGCCTCCTCACCATTGGCAGCGTTGCGGCGGCGTTGCATCTCTTCTACAAAGTCCAGGAAGGCGATGTTGCGTCCGTCCAGCTGTGTGATGCTGTCGCCCGACTGCAAGCCGGCCATGTCGGCCGGATGGCCCGGCATGATGCTGTCAATCACATAGGGGTAGCGGAACGAAGCGAAGCGCACACTGTCGGCCAGCAACCGGTCCATCAAATCTTCAGGAATATAGACCGATGCCTCCACCCCGTCGCGCAGCACCGTCACCTGGCGGGCTTCGACGACGCTGGTCAGCAGGTCACCGTCGTAACGCTCAAAGGGCACACCGTCGGCAGAGAGCAACACATCGCCATCGCGGAATCCGATGGCCTTGGCCGTCTCGTTGAAATCCATGCCCAAGGGGGCTTTCTGTACCGGGATGTATTCGTCACCCCAGGCTAAGAGTATCATGGAGTAGATAAAGAGCGCCAGCAGGAAGTTGAACAACACACCGCCAATCATGATGAAAAGGCGTTGCCAGGCGGGTTTGGCACGAAACTCCCAAGGCTGAACCGGCTGCTTCATCTGCTCGGTATCCATGGACTCGTCTATCATGCCCGCTATCTTGACGTAGCCACCCAAGGGAAGCCAGCCGATGCCATATTCCGTCTCGCTGCGCTTGGGCTTGAACTTGAAGAGCGTGAACCAAGGGTCGAAGAAGAGGCAGAACTTCTCCACGCGGGTTTTGAACAGACGGGCGAAGAGGAAGTGGCCTCCCTCGTGAATGATGACGAGCAACGAAAGGCTCATAATTAGTTGTAATGCACGAATCAGAAATGTATCCATTTATTGTAAGTTTGTAAGTTTATGAGTTTTTAAGTTTATGAGTTTTTAAGTTTTTAAGTTTGTAAGTTTTTAAGTTTATGAGTTTGTAAGTTTTTAAGTTTATGAGTTTATGAGTTTGTAAGTTTATAAGTTATAGGTTTACCAGCTCCTGCGCGATGCGTCTGGCCTCGGCATCGGTTGCTACATAGTCCTCGTAGGTGGGCTTCTGCAGGTAAGCGACACGGCTCATGGTCTTTTCTATCACGTCACTCATGCCGAAGAAGGAAATCTGGTCGCGCAGGAAGGCAGCAACCACCACTTCGTTGGCCGCATTGACGATGCAAGGCATGTTGCCGGCCTGGTGAAGGGCTTCGTAAGCCAATGCCAGGTTACGGAAACGGGAGGTGTCGGGCTGCTCGAAGGTGAGCTGTGTACACGTGGCAAAGTCCAGACGAGGGAACGAGGCGTGTAGACGCTCGGGATAGGAGAAGGCATACTGAATGGGCAGACGCATGTCGGGCATACCCAGCTGTGCCTTGACGGCACCATCCTCAAACTGCACCATGGAGTGAATGACCGATTGCGGATGAACCACAACCTCTATCTGGTCGGGGCGGACGCCGAAGAGCCACTTGGCCTCAATCGCTTCGAAGCCCTTGTTCATCATGGAGGCCGAGTCAATCGTGATTTTGGCACCCATCACCCAATTGGGGTGTTTCAAAGCCTGTGTCTTGGTGACGTTTGCCAACTGTTCGCGTGTAAAGGTGCGGAACGGTCCTCCCGATGCTGTCAGAATCACCTTCTCTATCGGGTTTCCTATCTCTCCGGCCAGGCATTGGAATACAGCCGAATGCTCGGAATCGACCGGCAAGATGGGCGTGCCGCTCAGCCGGGCCAGCTCGTTAATCAGTTCGCCGGCCACCACCAGCGTCTCTTTGTTGGCCAGTGCAATGGTCTTGCGGGCGCGGATGGCATTCATGGTAGGCTTTAGTCCGGCATATCCCACCATTGCCGTCAGCACCATATCTATCGGGTTCTCCTGCACAATCTGGCAGAGCGCCTCTTCGCCTGCATACACCTTGATGGGCAGGTCTGCCAATGCCTCTTTCAGTTGCCCGTATTTCTGTTCGTTGGCTATCACCACAGCTTCGGGCTTAAACTTACGGGCCTGTGCGATGAGCTCTTCCACCCGATTGTTGGCCGTCAGCACATACGCTTCATAGCGGTCGGGATGCTCCTCGATGACCTGTAGTGCCTGTGTGCCGATGGAGCCTGTAGAACCAAGTATGGCAATTTGTTTTTTCATATCTCTGTTTTTCGTTCGTTGTTCTATTGATGATGTTGTCAGAAGACGATGTACACTTCCGGATTGACCGCCCTCCCTTTGTGCCACAACTCGAAGTGCAAATGCGGTCCCGTCGTGAGTTGCCCCGTATTGCCCACCAGTGCAATGGCTTCGCCTCCCTTTACACTTTCGCCCTCGTGCTTCAGCAACGAGCCACAGTGCTTGTAGATGGAGATGAATTCCTGATTGTGTTGCAACTCGATGACATACCCCGTCTCGGCAGTATATGTACTCAAGATGACCGTTCCGTCCAGTGTGGCCAGAATGCTTTCACCCGGATTGGCAGCGATATCGGTGCCGTAGTGCTGTTTGTCGGCATCGAAGGAGGAGGAGATCATGCCACGTGTAGGGCGGTAGAATATCAGTCCCTCTACTTCCGGCCGTGCCGTGATGCTGGTCAGGTTGTACTTCTCCGTCTCCTCATATTGTCTGCGGAAGTCCGTTTCCCGCTGCGTACGCTCCATGAGCGAGTCCTTGCGCAGCCGGGTCAGCGAATCCATGGAGTAGACCGTATCCGTCTTGACGGTGCCCCTGAAGATGTCCTGTATGTTCATGATGTAGAGGTTTTGCCTCTCCACCAGCTGTTGCAGCGAGTCGGCCTTCAAGGCGTTCTCCACCACCTGCTCGCGCACCTCGCTGTTCATGTAGCCGGGCAGGTAGTTCCGCAGGGGAGTGAAGGTGATGATAAGGGCGGCTATCAGAAAGAGTACTGCCAGCACCGACAACAGCACTGACAGACCGTTCAGTTTGGACACGTGCAGCCCCACCACCTCTTCGAGTGTATTCTCGTTGATGATGGTCAGCTTGTACTTGAACTTGAAGTCTTTCCAGAAGGCCTTTCTATTTCGTCTTTTCTTCATGTGGGTTGTCTCTACAAATTAACGGATTCTGTTGGATGGTTCACACCTCTTCGGCCTCATCCAAGGCCAGCATACCTTCCGGCAAGTCGACGGTGATGACCCGATGCTTGCGGTCGAGGTCTACAATCAGCTCCTCCCGGGCCGGAATGAGCAGTTCCTCTCCCTGACGGTCGACCACGAAAAGGGTATTGATGGTGGAGTTGTCTACCTCCGTCACCTCTCCCAAGTGGCCATGGTGTACCTCCTCGACACGGAAGCCGACAAAGTAATCCCACGTCAGTTCGTCCGTCCCGGCCTCTTCCGCATGACGGATGGGGAAGTATACCTCCACATTGGTGAACATGCGGGCCCGTTCGGCTGTATCGACCCCTTCCAGCTTCACCAGCGCGGTGTTGTCGGAGCGGAAGCGATACTCCTCCAAAAAGAAGGGTACCAGTATGCCATCCATGGGGCAGATAAGATATTCAGCCTCTACCCGGTCGAAGATGTCGTCGGTAAAGGTGAACGAGAGCTCACCGTGTATGCCGTGCGGCTTGTTGAATATACCTATTTTATATACCTCTTCTCGTCTGATCATATTCGTGTAATCCTTGCGCCGAGTGCGTTCAGTCGTCCTTCGATGTTCTGGTAGCCTCGGTCTATCTGTTCAATGTTATGGATGCGGCTGATGCCGTCGGCACTCATGGCCGCTATCAGCAGGGCGATGCCGGCACGTATGTCGGGCGACGTCATGTTGCCGCCACGCAGCTGCAGCGCACGGTTGTGCCCGATGACCACTGCCCGATGCGGGTCGCACAAGATAATCTGCGCCCCCATGTCAATCAGCTTGTCGACAAAGAAAAGGCGGCTCTCGAACATCTTCTGATGAATGAGTACGCTGCCTTTGGCTTGTGTGGCCACTACCAGCAATACGCTCAGCAGGTCGGGGGTCAGTCCCGGCCAGGGCGCATCGGCCAGTGTCATGATGGAACCGTCGATGAATGACTCAATCTGATACTCCTCTTGGGCGGGGATGAAGATGTCGTCTCCCCGTTGCTCTAAGCGGATGCCTAAACGGCGGAAGCTCTCCGGGATGATGCCCAGGTTCTGGTAGGAGACATTCTTGATGGTCAGTTCGCTCCGGGTCATGGCCGCCATACCGATGAAACTGCCCACCTCAATCATATCGGGCAACACGGTGTGGTCGGTACCGTGCAGACGGTCTACACCCTCAATCACCAGCAGGTTGGAGGCGATACCGGCTATCTTGGCCCCCATGCGGTTCAGCATCTTGCACAGCTGCTGGATGTAAGGTTCGCATGCCGCATTATAGATGGTAGTGGTACCTTGTGCCAATACGGCTGCCATCACGATGTTGGCCGTACCCGTCACCGAAGCCTCATCCAGCAACATATACGTTCCTGTCAGACGGTCGGCGCATATCTCGTAGGCACCCTGCTCTTCCTTGTATCGGAAGGAAGCTCCCAGCTTCTGGATGCCGATGAAGTGTGTGTCCAACCGTCGCCGACCTATCTTGTCGCCTCCCGGCTTGGAGATGAGTGCCCGTCCGAAGCGTGCCAACATGGGACCTACCAGCATGACCGAACCACGCAGGCTGGAGCACTTCTTCAGGAACGCATCACTCTCTAAGTACGAGAAATCCACCTTGTCGGCCTGAAAGCTGTATGTGTCAATGCCTTTCTTGGCAACCTTGACACCCATGTCGCGCATCAGTTGAATCAGATTGTTGACGTCCAGTATGTCCGGTATGTTGCGTACCGTCACCTCCTCGTCGGTCAGCAGTGTGGCGCAGACAATCTGCAGCACTTCGTTTTTCGCTCCCTGCGGATAGATGTCACCCGTCAGGCGATGCCCTCCTTCGATGATGAATGATGCCATGGTTCGGTAGTGAGTTTTTAAGTTAGTATTTCCGTTTGTTGTTGTTTCGGTTGTTCGGGTTTCTGTTGCCCTGGTTCTTGTTGTTCGGATTCTGTGCCTTCGGACGATAGTTCTGTTCAATCCGTTCGTCCATGAGGCGCAACAAGTCGTCGGTCAGTTGCAGTTTGCCATCCGACAGTTCCAACAGGTCATCGGCAATCTTCTGGTCGTCTACCGTATCTTTGTTCCAGGTCATGTAGTCCTTTTTCATGTGGTTACAAATGAGGGCAATCAGATTCTGCTTCTCATCACCTTCGGGGAACTCGATGGCCTTCTTGATGAGCACTTCCAGCGTACGTCCGTAGTGACGGTAACGTATCTTGGTGACAGGGTAAGGGATGTATTCGGGCTTGCTCTCCAGATTGTCCTTGCGTACAATCTCGTAGGGATAGTCAATGTCCAGCTTGAAGTCGGACATAATGGCCAGGTGGTCCCACAGCTTGTGTTTGAAGTCGGGCACATCCCGCAGGTGCGGGAACATATTGCCCATGATGTTGATGATGGTGTTGGCGCAACGTTGGCGTTCGGCACGGTCTTCAATGGTCAGTGCGTGGTCTACCATGTTCTGGATGCTACGTCCGTATTCCGGCAACGGCATCCGCTTCTGTTGAGTGTTATATTGCATCAATTAATGAATTATGGATTATACATTATGGATTTCAAATCAGTTTCTTGGGTGTGCCGGCCACAAACTCCTTCAGATAGAACGGCTCGAAGTAGGCTACGTCTTCAAACCGTCCTTCGGCAATGGCCTTTTCAGCCAGCGGGAACATCATACCGGCCAACGGCTGGATGCCGTCGATGAAGTGGGCATTGGGATGCGTCAGCTTCTCCTTACACTTGGCCGCTCCGTTCCCGAAGAAGTAGACCGGGTGTTCCTGCAGATAGTCGGCATACGAGTGTTCGTCCACAATATCCGCCGCAATGTCGCGGACAGGACGCAAGGCTCGGTCGTAGACGGCCGCATACACCTCCATGCGGCGTGCGTCAATCATGGGGCAGAGCAGGGCATCGTCGGGCAGCTCGTCGTGATAGAGCAACACGGGTACGCATAGTACCTTCAGCGTGGGGATGCCTATCAGTTTCAGGTTCCGTCCGTAACATACGCCTTTGGCCATGGAGACGCCGATACGCAGCCCGGTGTATGAGCCGGGACCGCAGCTGACGGCTACCGCATCGAGCGGCATCCCATGACTGTCGGCAAAAGAGAGGGCCTCGTCAACGAATACTCCCAGCGACACCGCGTGTGAGGGACCATTCAAATCCTCTTTCCTGAATATATTCTGACCATCCTCGCTCACGGCCACCGAGCAGGCCGAAGTGGATGTTTCAATGTGCAAAATGGATGACATACGTTCGATTCTTTATTTTATTGTGGCAAATTTACGGGATTATTTTCAGTAATTAAAATAATCGTGTAATTTTGCGCAAAACTATAACATTATGATACAATCTATGACGGGCTACGGCAAGGCAACAGTCGAGATGCCCGATAAAAAAATCAATGTAGAGATAAAGTCGCTCAACAGCAAGGCGATGGATTTGTCTACACGCATCGCTCCCATCTATCGGGAGAAGGAAATGGAAATACGGAACGAGATAGCGCGGGCGCTGGAGCGTGGTAAGGTGGACTTCTCCCTTTGGGTGGAGAAGAAGGATGCCGACCAGCCGGCCACTCCCATCAACCAGGATTTGGTGCTTGCCTACTATCATCGCATCAAGGAGATATCCCAGGTAACAGGCATACCCGAGCCGGCAGATTGGTTCTATAACCTGCTACGGCTGCCTGATGTGATGGCCAAGAGCGAGACGCAGGAACTGGACGAGGCTGAATGGCAGGCGGCACATGCGGCTATCGAAGAGGCCATTGCCCAACTGGTGGACTTCCGCAAACAGGAGGGGGCCGCACTGGAGCGTAAGTTCCGCGAGAAGATTGCCAACATCACCCGTCTGCTGCAGGAGGTGGAACCGTACGAGAAGGAACGGGTGGGACGCATCAAAGAGCGCATCACAGACGCACTGGAGAAGACGCTCAGCATCGATTATGACAAGAACCGCCTGGAGCAGGAACTCATCTTCTACATCGAGAAACTGGACGTCAACGAAGAGAAGCAGCGGCTGGCCAATCATCTGAACTACTTCATACATACATTAGAGAACGGCAGCGGACAGGGAAAGAAACTGGGATTCATCGCACAGGAGATGGGACGCGAAATCAATACCTTAGGCAGTAAGTCCAATCATGCCGAGATGCAGAAAATCGTAGTGCAGATGAAGGACGAACTGGAACAGATTAAGGAGCAGGTACTCAACGTGAACTGATGACCACCAACAACCGTATCGAAACTTGTAATCAACAGCATACAATGGCAGGAAAACTGATTATCTTTTCAGCCCCTTCGGGCTCAGGCAAATCTACAATCATCAACTACTTGCTGACGCAGCAGCTGAATCTGGCCTTCTCCATCTCTGCAACCAGCAGGGCACCGCGCGGCACGGAGCAGAATGGGGTGGAGTATTTCTTCCTCACGCCCGACGAGTTCCGTCGCCGCATTGCAGCCGGCGACTTTCTGGAGTACGAGGAGGTGTATAAGGACCGCTTTTACGGAACCTTGAAGGAGCAGGTAGAACGCCAGCTGGAAGCCGGACAAAATGTGGTGTTCGATGTCGATGTAGTGGGCGGATGCAACATCAAGCGCTTCTATGGCGAACGTGCCCTGTCGCTGTTCATCCAGCCTCCCTCCATCGAGGAACTGCGCCGGCGGTTGGAAGGACGGGGTACCGATGCTCCCGAGGTGATTGCCGACCGTGTAGCCAAGGCGGCTTACGAGCTGACCTTTGCCCCGAAGTTCGACCGCGTGATTGTCAACGATGACCTGGAGCGGGCCAAAGCCGAGGCTTTGCAGGCTATCCGTCAGTTTCTGGAGTTATAAAGCGGCCTATGGAAATCGGCATATTCAGCGGTTCGTTCAACCCGATACATATCGGCCATCTGGCATTGGCCAACTACCTGTGCGAATACGAGGGAGTGGACGAGGTGTGGTTCCTCGTCACTCCTCACAATCCGTTGAAGGAGGAGGCCGGGCTGATGGACGACGGCCTGCGTCTAAAGCTGGTGCAGCGCGCCATTGAGGGCTATCCCCGCTTCCGGGCTTCCGACTTCGAGTTCTCGATGCCCCGCCCATCCTATACCATACACACGCTGGATGCTTTGAGGGAGCGGTATCCCGACCATCGTTTCCACTTGATTATCGGGTCGGACAACTGGCAGCTCTTCCCTCGTTGGTATCAGCACGAACGCATCTTGCGGGAACATCGGTTGCTGGTATATCCCCGTCCGGGCTATCCTGTAGAGTCTGCATCCTTGCCCCCCTCCGTCCGACCGGTGCAAGCTCCCCTCTTCGATATCAGTTCCACCTTTATCCGTCAGGCATTGGCCGAAGGACGCGACATCCGCTTCTTCCTCCATCCGGCCGTATACGAAGAGCTGCTTCAGTCGGGCAGCTTCCTTCCCCGGTAAAAGGTGTTCTCAATTCTTGATGCGTGCCCGCACGTACATGCCCGGCCGGAAGTCGGAGCAGTTGCTCAGTACACGGGCATAGACCTTGATGGAATAGTCGGTCGCGTTTACCGACTGGTCGATAGCGACAACGGTTGCCTTGAAGGTCTCCTTCCCCATGCCATTGACGCGGAACTCCACCTCTCCGCCTACCTGCATCAGCGAGAGGTCTTTCTCGTACACCGTCAGTTGCAGCAGCAGTTGCGACTTGTTGATGAGGTCGCATATCGGTTCGCCGGCATTGAGGTAAGTACCCAGATTCACCCGCAGGTTGGTGACGTATCCGCTCAGCGGAGCCTTCACCTCTAAGTAGGACTTGATTCCCTGTGTGGCAAGGAGCTGCGTGTCTGCTCCCAGTGCCTTCAGACGCGAGCCGGCAGCCTCGAAGCGTGCTTTCATCGAAAGATACTCCGCCTTGCTCTGCTGTACCTTCTTCTGCGAGGCAGCATCCTGGTCGCCCAGCGTGCGCTGGCGGTTGTACTCCTTCTCCAGATACTCCAGCCGGGCTGCGGCATCCAGATAGTTTTGTTGCAGCTCGATGTATTCGGGATTGTCGATAGTGGCCACCACCTGCCCATGGCCGATGGCCTGTCCGGGCATCACGTGCAGACTGTTCACCTTGCCTCCCATGGTGAGCGAGAGGGTGGCTTGCTGCTGGGGCGACACCATCAGCACCCCGTTGAAGGTAGGCCGATTGGCCACATTGGTGGCAGCAGTCACGCCGTCTACCTCCTCTGTAGCAGCGGCGGGGGCACTCTCGGCAGCGTTGTCCGCAACCGGTTGGAGGGCCGTGGCGGCAGGTTCTTGGGCAGCGTCGTTCTTCTTCTCTCCCGTACAGGCGGCCAGCAGGGCTACAGCCGCCATCATTGTGTATAGCTTCTTCATATTGTTTTTGTCAATTAAGGGTTTCTGTATAAAGTTCCAGTTCAATGGTCAGTATCAGGTAGTCGCGTAGCGACTCGATATAGTTCCGTCGGATGTCGCGTGCGCTGCTCAGGCTCTGTATCAGTTCGGCGATGCCTGTTTCGCTCTCCTGATAGAGCGTCAGCGCATTGCGATGCAGCTCGTCCGCTTCACGCAGTGCCGCTGAGGTGAAGTAGTCTATCGTTTCCCGTTGCTTCTTGAGCCGGGCACGCAGCTCGTCCACCTTGTTGCTCAACTGCGTGCGGTTCTCCTCGGCTTCCCATCCTGCCATGAGGGCCTCTTGGCGGGCCTGTCTCACGCGGCTTCTTTGCGGGAAGAAGATGACGGGGAAGGAGACCCCTACCGACCACGAGTCCAACCCCTTCAGCGGAGCAATCTTTTGCAGTGCATAGCCCACGGAGAGTTCGGGGAAGAAGCGGCTCTTCTCCACCTTCACCTGCGCGCGCTTCTCGCGCATCTGTGCCTCGAAGTAGCGGAGGTGCGCCTGCGACAAGGCCAACGGCAGTGTGGGCTCAGGCAGACTCAGCACGCTGTCCGTCGGTTGCAGAGGTGTCTGCTGATAGCAGCTCCATGCTAATCGGCGCCGGGCCAGCGATACATCTGCGGCAGCCTGCATGGCTTGTGTATGCAGGTCGGTGGCCAGTGTAGCCATCATGCGGTATTCCAGTTGGTTGATGTCTCCCTGCCGGTATCGGAGTTCACCGCCGGCCTTCAGCCGTTCGCCCAACGAGTCGTTCGACAGTGCCAGCCGGTATATGTTCATGGCTGCCAGGCACTCCACCCAGGCCCGTTTCACTTCGGCGGTAATCTCTTTGCGCACCATGTCGCGGTAGCTCTGACTGCCGGATATCCGTGTGCGTACCAGCGCATTCTGATAGAAAGGGGTCAGCAGCGAGCCTAACGACTGCTCTACGGTCAGCTCATTGTCGTGCCGCATCTCGCCGTTCAGCTGTCCCCACGCATAGCCCACTTGCGTCATTCCGCCGTCCCACACTTCTCCTCGGGCAGCCCGTTGCCGTGCTATCTCGCCTTCGGCCCTCTTCAGGCGCGGACTGTTCTGCAAGGCTGTTTCCACCGCCTCGTCCAGCGAGATGCGCGGCACGGCCTCCTGCGCCTCCATTCCGCCAGCCAGCAGCATGGCACCTATGGCCAGCAGGAGCGTCCGAGGGGCGGATGCCCTCCGTCGGTTACGCAGGTTGCGCCAGACGACCGTTGTGGAGGCTACCAAGCGGTAGAAGGCAGGGATGATAATCAGCGTCAGGACGGTAGATACAATCAGGCCGCCTATCACGACCGTGGCCAACGGACGCTGTACTTCGGCTCCGGCAGACTGGGCCACAGCCATCGGAACGAAGCCTAACGAGGCCACCAAGCCCGTCAGGAAGACAGGGCGGAGCAGATGGCGGCACCCTTGATAGATGATTCTGTCTGTACACATAGCATATCGGGTTCTCTTACGTATGTCGTTGAAGTGGTTGATCATCAGGATGCCGTTGAGCACCGCCACACCAAACAGGGCAATGAAGCCCACGCCGGCCGAGATGCTGAACGGCAACCCGCGCAGCCACAAGGCCACAATGCCGCCGATGAGCGACAGCGGTACGGTGGAGAATACCACCAACGAGTAGGTGATGCTGTGGAAGGCAAAGAACAGCAGCAGCAGTATCAGCATCAGGGCGATGGGGATGACGACTAACAGCGTTCGAATGGCATTCTGAAGGTTTTCAAATTGTCCACCATATTCAAAGTAGTAGCCGGGTTTCAGCCGGATGTGGCGTTCCAGTGTTTCGCTGATTTGGGCTACCACCTGCTGGATGTCGGCATCGCGCACGTTCACACCGATGACGATGCGCCGCTTGGTGGCATCGCGATTGATTTGCAGCGGACCGTTGACCAACCGGATGGTGGTGACCTCGCTCATCGGCAGCTGCTGTCCGTCGCAGGTGCGCACGTAGAGGCGGTTCAGGTCCAGATCGCTTACCTTCTCGTCGTCCAGCCGGACTACCAGGTCGAAACGCCGTTCGTTCTCGAATACCACGCCGGCCGTCTCGCCGGCGTATGCCGTACGGATGATGTCATTCAACTCCTGTATGTCGATGCCGTAGCGTGCTATCTTGGTGCGGTCATACTCCACCACCAACTGAGGCAGTCCCATGGCCTGTTCCACAATGACGTCGGCTGCACCCGGCACCTGTGCCACATACTCAGCCGCCTCCTTGGCTCGGGCATACAGCTCTTCCATGTCCTCGCCATACAGTTTGATGGCAATGTCGGCCTTGGCTCCCGTCATCAGTTCGTTGAAACGCAGCTGGATGGGCTGGCTGAAGTTGAACTCCGCCCCTTCTACCTCGTCAAGGGCACTCTTCATCTTTTCCACCATCTCGGCGCGGCTCGATGCCGAAGTCCACTCCTTGAAGGGCTTCATCACAATCATCACGTCGGCATCCTCTACCGACATCGGGTCCGTCGGCACCTCGGCAGTACCAATTTTGGCTACCACATGTTTTATTTCGGGGAACCGCTCTTTCAGCACTTTCTCCGCTTCCTGCGACAGCTCAATGCTTCGTGTCAGCGAGCTGCCGGCCGGCAACGTCATCTGCATGGCAAAGTCCCCTTCGTCTAACGTGGGGATAAACTCGGCACCCAGTCGGGTGAAGAGCCATAGGGAGGCAGCCAGCAGGGCAAATGCCACGCCCAAGGTAGATGCCACACGGTTCATGCAGGTATGCAGTCCCTTCTCGTACAGACGGGTCAGCCGCTCGAAGAAACGGTCGGCCGGCGAAGGACGGATAGAGACCGTGCGGCGCAGGAAGAGCGAGGCCATCATGGGTACGTAGGTAAGTGAGAGCAGCAAGGCACCGATGATGCAGAATACCAGCGTCTTGGCCATCGGGGTAAAGTATTTTCCCTCGATGCCCGTCAGGGTCAGGATGGGGAAGAAGACTATCAGGATGATGAGCACGGCAAAGGTGGCACTCTTCACCACGTGCGAAGCGCCTTCGGCCACTTCGTGATCCATCTCGTGGGCTGCCAGCTTGCGACCTGCCAACCGTTTGGAGTAGACGTGTGCCAGAATGCCTTCGACGATGACGATGGAGCCATCTACCACGATGCCGAAGTCGATGGCTCCCAGGCTCATCAGGTTGGCCGACACGCCGAACAGCCGCATCAGGATGAAGCCGAAGAGCATGGCCAACGGGATGACCGATGCCACGATGAGGCCGGCCCTGACATCACCCAAGAAGACAATCAGTACCAGGAAGACGATGACCGCTCCCTCTATCAGGTTGTAGATGACGGTGGATATGTTGCGGTTGACCAGTTCGGAGCGGTTCAGGTAGGGTTCGATGTGTACACCTTCGGGCAGCATCTTCTGTACCCGTTGCACCCGCTCCTCTAATGTGCGGGTCACCACATTGGCATTGGCTCCTTTCAGCATCATGGCGATGCCGCCTACGCACTCTCCCTCGCCGTCCATCGTCATGGCACCGAACCGTTTGGGCGCGCCGAAGCTGACACGTCCGATGTCGCTGACGTGTACAGGCATTCCCCCGCGGTTGGTCACCACGATGCGTTCAATGTCTTTCACCTTGGTAATCATACCCTCCGAGCGGATGTAGTAGGCACGTCCTTTTTTTTCGATGTAGCTGCCGCCCGTATTCTGGTTGTTACGCGACAGGGCATCGAACACGTCACCGATGGTTATCTGCAGCGCGGCCAGCACATCGGGGTCTATGGCTATCTCGTACTGCTTCAGGTAGCCGCCGAAGCTGTTGATTTCCACAATGCCGGGGATGCCCGAGAGTTGCCGTTTCACAATCCAGTCCTGTATGGTGCGCAGCTCCATCGCGTCGTACGTCTCCTTGTACTCATCGTCCACACGGAGTACGTATTGGTATATTTCGCCCAGACCGGTGGTGATGGGCATCAGTTCGGGTACGCCCAGTTCCGAGGGAATCTCACCCGCGACGCTCTGTATCTGCTCGTTTATCAGCTGGCGTGCCTGCAGGGTAGGCACACTCTCCTTGAAGACCACCGTCACCAATGACAGGCCGAAGCGCGACACCGAACGTATCTCCTCTACGTTCATGATGTTGCTCATGGCTATCTCTATGGGCATGGTAATCAGCTGCTCCACCTCCTGTGGAGCCAGCGTGGGCGATACGGTGACAATCTGTACCTGGTTGTTGGTGATGTCGGGCACGGCATCAATGGGAAGCGTCAGCATAGCGTAGATACCCCCAATCAACAGAAATAGCGTGATCAGCGCAACGAACAGGCGCCTTCGAATAGAGAATTCAACAATCTTCTGAAACATATCTTTGTCTGCTTTAGTGTGACGGTCAACTCCTCTTGCTTTTTGCAAGCGTCAACACAGGCGCAAAGATAGGACTATTTCCGATTCGATGTCACTTTTAGGTACAATATTGTGCAATTTGTCATCTTTCTCTTACATCTATACCCGCTGCTCGGTATTGTTCAGCTTCAGCATCCGTGCCGGCACGCTGCTCACGATGGAGGTTACCAGCAGGTCGTGCAGCGAACGGCGAACAAAGTCGCGGGTGGTCAGCAGCACAATGCTGCGGGTAGGGATGGGCAAGGCAAAGGGGCGAACCAGTTCCTTCTGCTGCTCGGTAAGCTGGTCCAGTGCCAGTTCGGGGATGAAGGTGACCCCTTGTCCGCTCTCCACCATACGCATGAAGGTCTCAATGCTGCCCAGCGAGTAGGCTGTCTGGCTCTCGCGTGCCGACTTCAGGTTGCAGAACTTCACCAACTGGTCGCGGAAGCAGTGCCCCTCGTCCAACAGCCAAAGCGGTTCCGAGGCCAGATCGGCGGTGCGTATAGCCTTGCCGGCGGACAAGCGGCTCTCGCGCGACACATAGGCCACGAACTGTTCGTAGTAGAGCTCGGTCTTCTCAAACTCGTCCATCTTGCCCCAATCCACCACGATGGCGGCATCTACCTCTCCCTCGCGCAGCCGGCGGAGCAGTTCGTTCGTCTTCAGTTCGATGACGTGCAGGTTAGTCTCGGGATGCTCTTTGCGCAGGCGGCTGAAGAAGCGCGGCAGCAGATAGGGGGCGATGGTGGGGAGGATGCCTATCCGGAAGTCGCCCGTCAGCGAGTGCTTCTCTTCCTTTACCAGTTCCTTCACCCGGCCGGCTTGCGTCAGCACGACTTCGGCTTGTGCCACTACCTTCTGCCCTATCAGCGTAGGAGTCACTTGCTGGGCCGACCGCTCGAAGAGCTTGACACCCAGCTCCGTCTCCAGTTTCTGTATCAAGGCACTCAGTGTCGGTTGGGTGACGCCGCACTGCTCGGCGGCTTTGGCGAAATGCCGGCAGCGATGGACGGCTACGATGTATTCCAGTTGTTGCAGGGTCATAATTATAGTATTAATGTTTCGAGTTTACTCAATAGATTGATTAGATGTGCGTATACTGTAGGGGCGCAACATTTTGCGCCCTGAATTTGCTTTCGTCTACACGCATCGGATAATTCACTTACCTTACTCTTTTTCATTTAGTATGTAAATCTGAAACTTGAGTATATATATAATGTATAAAGGGTTTGCGCGAACAAATATAAATAGATTTTGTTACATAATAAAAGAGTGGTGAATAGATTTCATCTATATTTTAATAGGTTTTATCTGTTGCAGCAGACGTTGAGGCTTGCTATATTTGCATTACTCAAGGTAAGAGCTTGAAATAACATTACCATTTACTAATAAAAAACGAATAGGAGACTTTTGACATGAGAAGTATTACGACATTTGATTTGCAGTATGCACATCGTTTCTATGGCTTCCAGGGTGAAGCCCAGTATCTGCACGGACATACGGGCGTGCTCACCATTGAAGTGGAAGACAGCGTGAACGCAGGCGTCAACATGGTATATCCCTGTAACGAAATCCAGAAGGTGGCATGGGATGTGCTGAAGAACTTCGACCACGCACTCATCCTCCGTCAGGACGACCCCCTGTTGCCCGCTGTGCTGGATGTGTATGAGAAGCAGGGCATCAAGGACGGCCATCCGCAGAACACCATGAAGGGGGAGGCTTTCCATACGGAACTGGCTACGGCCTATCCCGACTGCCGACTGGTGGTGACGAAGGAGACCATGACCGTAGAGGGAATGATTAAGATTGTGTACGACCTGCTGAAGGACAAGCTGAACATTGCCAAGATTACCTTTACCAGCGGTGTGAACGCTGCCTCTTGCGAGTTTGATGCCCGCAAGGAGATTGACCGCTGTCCGCTCTGCGGCATTTCGCTGGACGAGAACGGCGTTTGTCCCAAGTGCGGCTATCGCAAGTGATGTCGCCCGCTGACTGACAGCAGCATCCGAAAACGGGGAAGGGGTGTGTCTCGCAAGTAGCAGACGCACCCCTTCTCCGTTTTTATCTCTCCCGATTACTCTAAGCAGGCATCTAAGTCGCGAGCTAACTGCTCCTTGTCCAGATGTTGGCCGATGAACACCAGCTTCACCATCCGGTCGCCATACTTGTCGTCCCAGTCGCGCAGCAAGCCCGGCTCCTCGCGCATCAGCTGCATCAGTTCCTCTTCGGGTGCCGTGGCGTACCACAGACCGGCCTCGGTCAGCCGCTTCTGTACACCGGCCTGTTCAAAGAGGTACGACATGTCGTGGTTGTGGCTGAAGTAGCATACGCCCTTGGTACGTATCACATTCTTGGGCCAGCGGGTTGCCAGGAAGTGGTCGAACTTGTGGATGTCCAAAGCCGGCCGACGATAGTACACGTAGGTGCCGATGCCGTACTCCTCTACCTCACCGCCTTCGTGGTGATGGTGATGCTCGTGATGATGATGATGTTCCTCCTCTTCCACTTCCCGCTCTATCTCGCGAATCCATCCTGCCGAGGTGGCCACCCGCTCGAAGCGGAACAGGTCTGTATTCACCAGCTTCTCGATGTCTACGTTTGCAAAGTCACATTCCATGATTTCGGCTGACGGTTGCAGGGTCTTCAGTATCTGCTTGATGCGGGCCAGCTCCTCCGGCTTCACCTCCGAAGCCTTGTTCAGCAGGATGATGTTGCAGAACTCAATCTGTTGGATAATCAGGTTCTCGATATCCTCCTCGTCAATGCCCTGCCGCTTCAGGTCGTCGCCGCAGGCAAACTCGCTTTGCAGGCGCAGGGCGTCTACGACCGTGGTGATGCAGTCTAAGCGGGGAATGCCGTAGCGTGTGAAGTCGCCTCCCATTGAGGGGATGGAGCAGATGGTCTGTGCAATCGGTTCGGGCTCGCAGATGCCGCTGGCCTCAATCACGATGTAGTCAAATCGCTTCATCTTCAGGATGTCGTTTATCTGCTCTATCAGGTCCATCTTCAGCGTGCAGCAGATGCATCCGTTTTGCAGGGCCACTAAGCTGTCGTCCTTCTTTCCTACGATGCCTCCCTTCTGTATCAGGTCGGCATCGATGTTCACTTCGCCGATGTCGTTCACGATGACGGCAAACTTGATACCCCGTTTGTTGGCTAAGATATGGTTGACCAGTGTGGTCTTCCCGCTGCCCAGATAGCCGGTCAAGAGCAGTATGGGTGTTACATGTTCCTTCATTGTTGATGGTTGGTTTGATAATCAAAACGGTGCAAAGTTACAGATTCTTCCGCAGGGAGGTATGTTTGCGCCCCGTTTTTTTTTCAGTCTGAGCACCTCATTATCCCTTACTTCGCAAAAGTTGAATAAGCAAACTCTATATCTTCGTGCTGTCGTACCTTTGACACACTGCTTTCATGCAGTTGCAGTATCACTGTCAACGTGTTGCAGTGCCACTGTCAGGCTACTGACAGTGAGATAGAAGCCGCATGATGGATTCATGGAAATTAGCGTTGTGATGCACTTACCCTACACCCTACATCAAAGGAATTCAGTCCGTTGAAAATGAGAATGATAAAGCGATGAAGGAAGCATATAACCCTACACCTTCCTGCATCACCCTACACAAACGTTCTTCTGCCGGGTAGACAGCTGTGTTGAAGGCAGCGATGCGTCATCGCAGGTGTAGGACGGTGTAGGACTATGCTGTACATTCGCCCGGTTAAACAGCTATGCATCAATAAGATACATTCGATTAGTGTAGGGTGCAGGCACTTTGTGTCCCGCTTTCGAATTCGGTTCTCTTTACACATTAGGGTGTCCAATTTGATGCGCCCTTTTTGTATTTCGCAGGTCGCCACAGGCCGCTTTGTACCCCTCAATATACTACTTCGTTAGGTGGCCGACCTTGGTCAGCCAATCGACCGACCTTGGTCGGTCAAGTGATTGACCTTGGTCGGTCGATTGACCGACGACGTGCGGTCGATTGCTGTATACGGATTTGATGGGGTCGGAATACCACTTATCGCATTTCGTATCAGGCTGTTCTGTACGAATGTTCATGCCGGACGAAACGGAGAAAGGCGTGCCGTGCACTAAAGCACGCGACACGCCTTTCGTTCAGTTCGTATATTCGTAAACGCTATACGATGTTCTCCCTTGCTTAGTAAGTGATGATGTTAGCAGCGTCTGTTGAAGCACCACCCAAGTAGGTTACGAATTCTCCCGGAGTGTAAGCACCACCTTGATAGATAGTACCCTTCACGAAGGTAGCAGCAGATATTACTTTGTTATCCTTCTTGATGTTCAGCTTCTTGCCGGCAGGTACAATCACACCCTTCATAGATGCTGTTACTGTACTTGCAGAAGTCCAAACTACTTCCTTGTTGCTGGCGATTTCAACATACTGCAATCTGGCAGTAGCAGAAGTCTGTGAGTAAGTGAACGATGTGCAGTCACCAGTCAGTTTCACGTAGTTGGCCTCTACACCCAAATCTTCAGCAGCCACGGCAGCAGCAGTAGTCGTAATCATGATGAAGCCTTGGTTAGCAGTATTGCTTACTGAGTAGTTGTCATCGTCCTTGTCGAACAGTTCGATAGTACCGATGAGGTTGTTCGGTGTTGTTGTACTATTGAATGCTGCAGCAAATCCGGTACCTGTTTCGTTGCTGGTGATATAGGTCTTGGCACCAGCAACCACCTGTTTGATATAGCCACCGTGGTTATAAATCTTACCACCATCTACAGTTGCCAGAACGCCCGAGTTGTAAATCTCACCGAAGTCATTCAACGTTTCAGCTCTGTTGGCCAAAGCAGACTTAATGCGGAATTCTGCATCGGCAGGAATAGTGATTGTACCCAAGTTGCGCAGGATTGTATTCTCCAGGTAAGTGATGCCGCTTACATTGATAGCACCCTTGTTCAAGATGCGCTTGCCTGCAGCAGAAAGATCCTTCACTGTATTCGAGAGGTTCAAAGTAGCATCCTCCAATACAACGATATCATTTACATTGGTATAGTTCTTGTCATCTGCGCTCCACTTCCAAGTACCTGCCAGTTGTACATCAACAGTATTTGTCGTAAATGTCAGCGTAGTCGGAACTTCGGTCTCGCTCTCAGCAACGAACTTGACAGCTGTACAAGCCTCATCGGTAACAGCGCACGGAGTGAATGTGATAGCCGGAGCAGTAGCAGTCAGGTGAGCTGTGTAAGCAGCGGCAGCATCAGGAGTCATCGTGAATACGCCATCTGCATCACCATCCAAGTAGAAGTTGATGGTTGCGGCACCTGCTACGGTAGAGCTGGCAACGGCCTTCATAGCATCCAATACCTTCAAAGCATCAATCAGCTGCTGTGCATCCTTGATGTGCAGGTTGTCCATATCCAACTTGCTGATATCGGCTTCAATCCAACGGGTCATCTTACCACCGGTCTTCTCACCGTTGAACTTGGAAGACGTTGTAGTATTTGCGATATAAACATTCTGCAGCACATTCTCCAGACCGTCAGACACTGTCATAGCGGTTGCAGTTCCCAACTCAGCCTCTTTCTTTGCCCAAGGTGTTTCACCGGCAGCATAAGCAACCGTTACAGTACCATAGTTGGTATTGATAACTACCTTGGCTTTGTCAGCAGCGTCAGCTACGTTAGCCGTGCTGGCAACAGGAAGCAATGTGAAGATGGCAGATGTGTTAGTGGCATCTGTAGTCTTCAGCGTAGCAGAAGTAGTAGGAGCAGTAAAATCAGCCTCTGTTACATCTGTCCAGTGGTCAAAGTCACCAGTAGATGTCGTGGGGGTAGCACCTGTGGCTTTCAGTGCAACTGAAGTATTGAACAGATTTGCAGAGGTACTCTTGGCTGTCAGTTCCACATCCGTTACTTTCAAAGCAGCTACATCCAGATTTGAAATCACGTCGTCATTGATGGCCTTTGTATTCAGAGTCAGGGTAGAACCGAACTGCTTCAGTACCACCGGATAGGTCTTGTTGTAGCCGGCTACGTTCTTCATCTCTTCATCGTCGTATGCATCAATAGTCAGCACTTCAGAAACATAAGGCATCAGCAGCTTGGTCTTGGCATCCTGTACAGCAGGAATAGTGATAACGGGTTCAGCAGTTCCGTTGTTGGTAAACATAGTATCTGCCGGCCATACCATTACGGCTTCACCAGCATTAACCATGGCTGCGCTGACAAACTTCAATGCTTCGCCATCTCCACAAGCCTTTGCTTCATACACTGCATTGCTGTAGCCGGTGAAAGCAGTAGAGGCATCTGAGATACCGTGGTAAAGAGAAAGCAAATCACCCAGCTCAAAATTGATTTTGCCGCTGGCAAATTCAGCCTTGGTGGCAGCGTCTGCACCATCCAAGGTCACTTCAAATGTGATGGGCGAAGTTTTTTGAGCGGGAGTTGTGAACTCTTCTTCCGAGTTACAAGCCGCCAAGGCAAACGTACCCATCAAGGCACCAAATAAAATTTTAGTCTTCATATTAAATATATTTAATTATTAATGAGATTATCTATCCTCAGGGTCTTCCGTCATACCAGACAAGTCATAGCCGGCTTCAACACGAACCTCCAGAACTTCCACTTCCGGAGTCACATACTTCATTTCCTTTTCCATTTTCATAATCTTTAAGTAAATTAGTTGTTAA
>JBJEHI010000022.1:0-5024 GCA_051875915.1 Bacteroides sp. | reverse complement strand
GCAAAGTTACATAAAACAATCGAATTTAGTGCGGTCTAAACGCCTATACCTATTCTCGGATTTCAGCAAATTACTGAAGATTATTTCTCGGATTTCGACAATATTTCAGTGATTATTTCTTGGATTTCGACAATTGTGTCTATCTTTGCAATGAGAACCAAGATATTAAGCAATATGAAGAATTATATTCAACGAAATATAGACAAGACACTCTTGGAATGGAAAGGAAGTGCCGTTCATAAACCATTGCTGCTTCGCGGAGCGCGTCAGGTTGGCAAATCATCAGCCGTGCGACATTTGGGAAGCGGCTTTCAATTTTTTGCGGAAGTGAATTTTGAACGTGACAAAGCGGTTGCCACATTCTTCAAAGGCAATCTGGATGTTCGGCTTATAGCCTCCAAACTTTCCAACTATCTGCAAGTACCTGTTCTGCCGGGCAAGACATTATTGTTTCTCGATGAGATTCAGGCTTGTCCTGAGGCCATCATGGCTCTTCGTTTCTTCAAGGAAGACTACCCCGACCTGCATGTGGTAGCAGCAGGTTCGCTGTTGGAGTTTGCCTTGCAGGAGTTGCCCACCTTTGGCGTGGGCCGCATCCACTCCGTTTTCATGCACCCTATGACCTTTGATGAATTCCTTGTAGCCATGGAC
This sequence comes from Bacteroides sp., assembly GCA_051875915.1. Taxonomy (GTDB): domain Bacteria; phylum Bacteroidota; class Bacteroidia; order Bacteroidales; family Bacteroidaceae; genus Bacteroides. The sequence goes on along the minus strand of JBJEHI010000022.1, from coordinate 4,373 downwards.
AAGAATGGTATTCTTGCCATGCGTCGTAGCGCGGACAGCACCCATCCCCTCGATGAGGCTTTCCACGACCTGTTGGTAGAACAGTTCCGTATCTATCTTCTTGTCGGTGGAATGCCCGAAGCCGTTGCCACCTGGAAAGCCACCTCCGATTTTCTGCAGTGCCAGCACATTCACAATGACATTCTCCTGACTTACGAAGACGACTTCAACAAATACTCCCGCCGTGTCAATCCCGAGTTGTTGCGCCTTACTCTTCATGGTGTCTGCCATCAGATGGGGCAGAAGCTCACCTTGTCCCAGATTTCTGAAGGACATCGCAGCTATCAGTTACGTGAAGCCCTCCAACTGCTTACCTTGGCAGGTATCCTGACCCCTGTAGTGGCTACCGCGGCCAACGGCTTCCCTCTTGATGCCGAGGCTGATGACCGCCGTGTCAAGTACCTCTTCCTAGACTCCGGTCTTCTGCTCGCGGTGTTGCATCTTGACGGGGATCTGTCCCAGCAACTCATCCGGCTCATCATGACAGGCACTCCGCAAGACCTCGTCAACAAAGGCAGTATCACTGAGATGGTTGCCGGCCTGGAACTAATGCGCTATCGCAGCACCATACAGCATCCCCGACTATTTTATTGGGAAAAGAACGGCAAGAGCATAGCGGAAGTTGACTACCTGACTATCCACAACATGAAGGTACTCCCCGTGGAAGTAAAAGCGGGCACACAGGGAGGCATGAAAAGTCTCTGGATGTTTCTGCGTGAAAAGCACCTTACAGATGCCGTCCGCTGTTCATTAGAGAATTTCGGTTCGTTTGAATATACCGACAAGGAAGACCACGATGCCGTCCGTCGTGTGCGCATCTGCCCACTCTATGCCCTCTCGCAATTGTGATTTGGCTTCGCCCTCTTTTTAATGAACCTTGCCGTATAGGGCGTTATCTATAGAACCATTTCAGTCAGGGATTGCAATCCGTCCTATGCAGTAGTCGGGAGCCGCCACGATGGCATACAGGCAGGTATCGGTTTCATCCACACAGATGCAGGACACCTGCACATCCGGCAGCAGCTTCCTGACGGGATTTCCCTCCCAGTCGAAGACCCAGATTTCGCTGTTCATCGTCTCATTCCGCTCATCGTGCATCTGCTGGGTATTGGGATTGTACAACACATAGATGAACGAGCCGGAGACGGCCAGCCCTCTTGCGCCCACAACGGCATCCGCCTGGTCGCTCTCCGCAAACACGCCGTCAGGGCCCGCCTCGAAGCGGTAGTGATAGGGTGCCAGCAATCCACGTCTCTTCAGTGTCAGCGTCCCACCATCGCAATCCCACAGTTCCAGCACATGGCTTGTCACACAGACCAACCGCTTCTGCGAGGGATGGCTACCGAACTGCGACTGATGGAACATGGCCTTGGCCGTATTGGGCACAGCCTCTTCCCCCTCCTGATAATCGGGGAAGCTGCCGCAGGTGGCAATGGGATGACCTTCGCCGTCCAGCAACACGAACCGCCCTTCCTCGAAAACACCGGATACCACCCAGCGTGATCCGCAGACGGGACAGAGGTGGTCGGCACCCATCGGCAACCGCATCAATTCGCCTTGGGGACGGATGGAAAGAGCGGGCAGGTCGAACGAATAGTCCTGCGCCGTGAAGTGCCAGCGGTTGTGTACAAAGAAAGTGCTGTCTGCCGGGAAGAACTCCACGGGACTGAGGAATTCGCCGGCTCCCTGTCCCTGAGGCAGCATCTTGCCTACCAGATGCCGTTCCGATATGCTATAGCAGGAGAGAAGGCTATCTCCGTTGAAATCACTCACATACAGCAAGTCGCCCTGTTTCTTTATATCCATGGGGATGGATACCAGTATCTCCTGCAACACCTCAGTCTTTGCAGGCAGGCTTTGGGTGAATACATACTCTTTTTGCGGGCTGCTACAACCCGCCAGCACTCCCCCGAACAGTATGGGGACCCATTTCAAACATTTCATATACAACAATATAAAAAGTGATATACATTCTTAGTTCAACCGAAATCTGCACAATTTGTCTTCCGGATCCTGTACGATGCAATAGCCTGTACCTTCCGTTTCATCTACCTCCAGACAGCTAATCTTCTTGTCCGATGTCATCAGTCTGACCGGATTCCCCTGCCAGTCGAGCACCATGACGTTGCAATGCGTGCTCTCTTTCCTGTCGCGTGTCAGCAGATAGAGGTGTCTTTTGCCGGCGGCTATGTTGATAGCAGCCGGGTCGGATGTCGGACGGGCTTCCGCTACCACCATGTTGCCGCTCTGATAGTTGTAGGTGTATCGTCCCAGCTGCTTGCGGAACTTCAGCTCAGGCAGCTGCCTGCCGGACGGGTCATACCGGTAGATTTCCAGCACATGACTCGAACAGGAAGCAAACAGATGCTTCTCGCGGTTGACGGCAAAGCGGCTCTGGTGGAACATTGCCTTGGCGGATGCCGGTATATCCGTCTCCTCGTCCCAATAATCCGGATAGTCACCGAATTCACGGATGTCGTGCTCTCCCGACCGCCGTTCCAGCGCATAGCGTTTGTCCCAAAAGCCTGAATAAAGAAACAGCCGGTTGTCCAAAGGGAGGAAGCAGTCGGCCCTCGGCTGTACCTGACCGGTCAGAGTACAAGGCCGGTCTGTTGCCATCTCCACACAGGATATCCGACTGAGCAGATGCATCGGACGGGACAATATCCATAAGGAATCATCCGTCAGACGCAGGTCGAGCGGCGACTGCATTTCGTTAGGGCCATTGCCTACGGCAAACAGTTTCCGTTCAATCCGACCGCTGTTCAGATTGAAAACAGAGACGAGCGAATCTCCCCGGAAGTCGTTCACCAGCAGCAGGGTATCTTTCTTGACCAACTGGATGGTCAGTCCCAACAACTCGGGATAGTCAATCTCTTCAAAAGCCATCGGTACGGTTTGTTCAAAAGAATAGCCGATGCGGCTCTGTCCGTCCTGATTCTTCCGGCTACATTGTGTACACAACAAGGCACACAACACAACAAATAATAAATGGTTGTATGGTTTCATAGGCACATCACTGTTTCTTTCATCTACAATTAAGATACATGAGTTATTGTTTCTTCAGTTCAAACCGCTCGAAAGTAATGGTATCTTCCGAATTGCCGGTCAGCATCTGATAGTCGCGGCTGATGTACAGACCCTCTTCGGCCACCAGAAAGACATACGAGTTGTAGATACCTTCGGGGAAGAGCGTCTCACCGATGATGCGGAAATCCTTGTCCAACAGGATGACTGAGAATTTCTTTCGTCCATAGACCGACTTTCCCCACCACTGGATGTGGCTGTCCAACGTAGTCTCCGGGTAGGCAAACCGATAGTAGACCTCACGGTAAGGGTCGTATATCATGTCACCGTAACGGGCCAGTTCCAGCCCCAACTGCGGTCCCCGCTCCGTGTCCTTGTGCTCACCGGTCGGAGAAGCGATGTAGCGGCTCTTCGCCTTTACCAGCCGGACTTCCTCCGCATTGTCGGGTACTATCACAAGATCCTCCTTTACATAGAAGGAGTAGGCCATACCCCGATCGGTAGCGATGCGGCTGAAACGGAGGTCGTTTGCAGCCTTCTCCTCACCGGTCAGTATCGAATAGGTCGGGAGGAGTTCCCGGCAGACACGTCGCACGGTATCAACGGCCACCGTCAGCGGTGTCTTTTCAAGCGGGCAGAAACGCTCCACTCCGGATTGGGAGATACAGGTCTCGTCCCCCATGAAGAGAGGCGGCAGATAAGGATGCGAAGAGGGAGTATAGGAAGGCAGGACATCATACCCCTTTTCTGTCTTTCCGTAAGGTATCTTCTGTACGATGTGGGCAAGGGTGTCCACCCTTATCAAGCCACTATATGCATACGTGGAGACATAGATGTGGTCGAAATCCTGTACGTAGCAACCGCTGACCTGAACCACTCCGTCCGGTCCTTCTGCATGCCAGGTCAGTTTCTTGACCGGTTGGCCTGTCTGCCAGTCATAGAAGTAGATTTGGTTGGTGCGATAGTTCAGAAAGGAGAAGTAGCTTTTGCCCGTCTTTTCCTTGAACAGCCACGCATAAAACAGATTGTACCTGACATCCGAATCCAGTACGAATTCCTTGACATCACCTGTCGCCTCCAGCCGATAGTCATCGGACGCATTCTCCTTTCCCTGCTTGCAGGATACCAGAAACAGGCAAACGGCAGCCGTTACAGTGGCTATAGCCGAAACACACGTGCCCAACCACTTCCTGCCTATTCGAGCCCGCACTGCTTTAATTGTTCTCATAGAGTTCTGTGATTAGTGAATTATAGTTCATACCTCAATATAGCATATCCGTTTTCCGATGATTCTAATGCGAACAGCT